>CAYUCL010000004.1:0-84773 GCA_964443325.1 uncultured Dehalococcoidales bacterium | reverse complement strand
ACAGTTGTGTTCCGATGCCCTTACCCTGATATGCATCCTCAACCACGAAGCCCACTTCGGCCGCATCTCTCTTGGGAAGCCGATAGTAGCGACCAACAGCAATGATTTTCTCTTCTTCGGCCTCTCCCAGAGTTCCCACCAAAGCGAAGCTGTCCTCATAATCAACTGTGCAGTAGTATTTGGCTTCCTCCTGTGATAAGTGAGTCATAGCATGGTGAAATCTGAGGTAAATAGTCTGCTGACTGAGTCGGTAGAAGAGATCTAGAAGCCTAACGCAATCCGTTTCCCGAATAGGGCGCAGCCTCAAAGTTGTGCCGTCTCTCAGTATGACTGCTGTTTCATATTTATCTATGTTTTCGCTAGTGTGACTTGCTGCCATGTAACTTCACTCCCTCCGTACTGTGACAAATGTGGCATGGCACACACGTTGGCTTGTAATGACCACCGCGGGGATTATTGTGGCCTCACCAGAAAGAGCGGGCTGGATACGCCTAGCAGGACTTTCGCGGCGACACTGCCATAGGCCCATCTGCTAATACCAGAGCGCCCATGGGTTGCCATGACAATGAGATTGAAAGGGTTTCTATTGGCATAGTCGATGATCTCATCAGCGGGGTTGCCAATTGGTGGTTTCCCCACCAGCACCTCTGAACGCACCTTTAGGCCGACATCCTTAAGCCGCTTCTCCACTCCGGCAAGGTATTTCTCACTCGCACCCTTACACCAAGCCATTTGCTGCTCTACATGCTCCTCCCAGCTCAAACGCATGATTGTCTCAGGGTAATCGGAGGAAATGATTGGGGGTTCGCAAACCCTGAGCAGGATAACATCCACTAGCTCAGCACCTCGCTGTTTCGCCACAGCTTCGACGTGGGGAAGGACGGATTCGGCGAGCTCTGAGCCATCGAGCGGCACCAGTATTGTTTTCCTTGGCCATTTGTCATAAACAACCTCTTCAGGAATCCCCGCTCTGACCAGCCAAACGGGGACCTTTGACGCACGAAGGACTTTATCGGCAACGCTCCCGATGGTCCAACGTCTGATTCCAGAACGGCCGTGGGTTGCCATAAGGATCAGGTCTATGTCGTTCTCATCAGCGTAGCTAAGTATTTGCTCAGCTGGATAGCCCACAGCCAACTCACCTCTTGTTTCTACTTCTTTGCTCCCTGGTTGAATACCTGACTTTTTCTGGACCTCTTCTGAGTGAAGCCTTACAATCTCAGCTGCCCGTTCGATATATGATCGGTGCATAGGAGCCAATTCTTGCTCCGTTGGGCTATAAACATGAAGAAGAGTTACATCTAGGCCGAGTCTTGCAGCAAGTTCTTTTGCATATGTAAAGACCACTTCAGCCAGCTCCGAGCCATCTAAAGGAACGAGCATCCTTTTATACATGTCCATCCTCCTATCAATGAAGTGTTGGCTTTGTAAATTATAATACACTACTGGAGGTGTCAAGCCAATCACTTGCGCAAGCCGTCAGGGCCTGAAGTGTACCTCTGGCGCCCAATTCTATTGCTATACCTACATGCAACTTCATGACTCAGAGCGACTATAACGATTACAGGGATAGAGAGGCACAAGAAGGGCGTATTGAGCCGGCATTCTCATCTCCGATAGCTTTGACTTTCTTAGTTACCTCCCAGATTATCTCAAGGTACTCTCCACACTATGCTAAGAATAGCATGAGGCGAACCGTCTTAGCTCTAAGGCGCTAATCTTTGGTCTGGCCTGAATCGGATTAGCGTTGTCTCACCAGAAAGAGAGGACAGGTAACTCCTGCCACAAGCTTCTCAGCGACACTGCCGTAGGCCCATCGGCTGATTCCAGAGCGCCCGTGGGTTGCCATGACAATGAGATTGAAAGGGTTTCTTTTGGCATAATCAGCGATTTCGTCAGCGGGTTTGCCCTCCAGTACCTCTGACTTAACCGAGAGGCCGATATCCTTAAGCCGCTTCTCCACTCCAGCCAGATACTGCGCAGCCACTTGCTTGCATCTAGCTGTTGCTTGTTCCAGTTGCTTATCCCATCCAACCGGTATGCCTTCAGCGTAGTCTAGTGGGACGATAGGGTATTCGCAAACTCTGAGTAGAACGACATCCACTAACTCAGCATCACGCTGTTTTGCCAATGCTTCGACATGGGGGAGCACCGATTCGGCCAGCTCTGAGCCATCCAGTGGTACCAGTATCGTTTTCTTTGGCCATTTATCATAAACAATCTCTTCAGGAATCCCTGCTCTAACCAGCCAAACCGGTTTCTTTGATGCACGAAGGACCTTATCAGCCACACTGCCCATGGCCCATCTGCCGATACCAGAGCGACCATGGGTTGCCATAAGGATTAGATCGATGTTGTTCTCGTCGGCGTAACGGACTATTTCCTCAGCAGAGTAACCCACAGCTAGTTCGCCGTGAGCTGCCACTGCCTTACCCCCTGGTTCAACGCCTGCCTTTTTTTGTACATCTTGTGACTGACGCCTTACGGTCTCAGCGACCCGCTCAACGTAGGCTTGATGCATAGGAAGCAATTCGCGTTCATCTGGACTGCAAACATGGAGGAAAGTTAGATCTAGATCGAGTCTTGCAGCAAGTTCTTTTGCATAATTAAAAACTACTTCGGCAAGTTCTGAGCCGTCCAATGGAACAAGCATCCTTCTGTACATATTCATCCTCCTGTCAATAAAGTGCAGATTCTGAGTTTATAATACAACATGGAAGGTGCTAAGCCAATATCTTCCATAAGCTCTCTGGGTTCCGGAGGCAGATATCAGGCGCTTTTAACTTCCTCTAAGCGGCATTCTTTAGGTGTAGACACAAAGACACTATCAAAAGCGTCCATGGTGTCGGAACTTAACTTAATCCGCTAATTCTTCGTAAGTGTTGGCCGAAGTCCTCCATTACATCGTCGCCCAAGTAATTCAAGCTTATGCCATTGGCGCAGGAGACAACCACTAATCGGCAGAGAAACTCTAGTGTCTCGGTCCTTAAAAATGTTGCATCGAGTGAAGAACCCCAACAAACTACGCCATGATTCTCAAGGAGTAGTGCTTGACTAGCCTGGGCTTTGGCTGCTGTCGCCTCAGCTAGTTCATGGCTACCGGCGTGGTAATAGGGAACTCGTTCCACCCTACCTAAATAAGCCATCGCCTCAGGGAATAAGTCGGTTCGAACGGCTATGTCAGAGCAAGCGACCAGGGTGGAATAGAAGGGCTGAGAGTGAACTACCGCTGCTGCACGTTTACAAGCTTGATATATACTCTGGTGCAATCCTCTTTCGATGGACGGGTGTTTGTCACCCTCCCATGAATCCTTGTCGATTTGACAAAGGACAAGGTCTTCATCGTGCAAGGCCCCGAGGTCTGCCCCTGAGGCGGTAATTAGAAAGGCGTTCGGTTCTGTCTTGGCACTAATGTTGCCGCTGTGTCCCCAGACCAGTCTTCTTTCAAGCAACATGCGTCCACATCTTCTTATATCCTGTCGCACGTCCATCTTCTAACCTCCCTGTGGCTGTCTTGCTATATCCTATTCCTCCATTACTGCAGCAGTCAATGCTTCCGCCAAGCTATTTCGCTAAATGGCAAACATGCTCAATCTGTTTGCATACTACAGTGACAATATGATAACCTAGTAGTGGTGAAAGCGAAGTCACTTTAGGGGTCTCGACAAGAAGGAAGATACGCGGTAGCCTAGGGCCAGGTGGAATGTGGCTGCCGCTTGTAGTATAAGCGCTAGGAGATTCGAGATTGCGAAAGATTTATGTCAAAGAGGAAGCTTGCATGGGATGTGGCCTTTGTCGGATCTACTGCCAGACAGAGCACTCTCGGTCGAAGGATATAATCAAAGCGTTTAAGGAAGAGACTCCTCGCCCTTTGCCTCGGATTCGTATAGAGAGAAAAGAGGAAATTGCTTTCTCAGTTCAATGCCGCCATTGCGATGAACCCTGGTGTGTCTATTCCTGTCTCACCGGTGCTATGCAAAAAGACCCCATAACTGGAGTGGTTAGCGTTGACCTAGAGAAGTGTATTGGTTGCTGGACTTGCATAATAGCATGTCCCTATGGGGCTCTGATCAGGGATGTTAGTAATAGTATTGCCGCCAAATGCGATTTTTGTCCTGAACATGTAGTGCCTGTTTGTGTTGACAATTGTCCCAACGAGGCGCTGGTATTGAGCGTGGAGGGTGAAGGCCAGTGATTGCTGTAATCAACTACGGAGCGGGGAATCTACGTAGTGTTACAAATGCTTTGGTCAAGTTGGGATACCAGCCTAGGGTGACCAGTGAGCCAGACGATGTGCTCAATGCTACCGCGGTTATCTTCCCCGGTGTTGGCGCGGCAGCAGATGCTATGTATGGCCTGAGGGAATCTGGCATGGACGACGCGATTAGGCAGATAGTACGCCAGGGCCATTATTTATTCGCCGTTTGCATTGGGTTGCAGGTCCTGCTTTCAGTTAGTGAGGAAGATGGTTGGCATGATTGTCTGGGAGTGATTTCGGGGAAGGTTAGGAGATTGCCTCCCGGGCTCAAGGTACCACATATGGGATGGAACCAGGTGAAGCAAATGGCTAAACATCCCATCTTCGACGGGATTCCAGACGAAGCGAACTTCTATTTCGTCCACAGCTACTATGCCGACCCCGACGATGCTGGCTTTGTAGCTGGAGTCACGGAGTATGGCATATCTCTGTGCAGCGTGCTTATCAGGGATAACCTGGTGGCAACTCAATTTCACCCTGAGAGAAGCGGTGAGATTGGCCTCAGGATGTATGCCAATTTCTTGAAGATGGCTGGGGTCTAGAGAGACACATATTATGGCAAAGGAAGGGTTGAGGAGTTCAAAATACCTTATAATAGGCAACTCAGCCGGAGGCATAGGGGCTGCCGAGGCGATACGAGAGGTAGATGTAACAGGTTCTATTATCATCATCTCCGATGAGACGTACCCGGCATACTCCCGCGCTCTGATATCGAAGTACCTGACGAAGGAACGTAACCTTCAAGGGATGCTGTTTCGTCCACTTAACTTCTACGACGAGAATAGGATTACAACTCTGCTTGGTAAAAGAGTGAAAGGCCTGGGGCTTAGCGATCGCACTGTTGAACTTGATAGCGGTGAGCGTATTTCGTGGGAAAAGCTTCTAATCGCCAGTGGAGGAATGCCCATAGTACCGCAAATAAAGGGGATTGGCAAAAGGGGCGTTTTTAATTTCCTTACACTTGATGATGCCAAAGCGATTGACGAGTTCCTGAATAATGCTAACAAAGCGTTAGTAGTGGGTGGTGGGTTAATTGGTATCAGCGTGGCCGAAGCTTTGGCGAAGCGAGGTAAGAAGGTTATCATCGTGGAAATGAAGGAGAGAATCCTGAACACCATCCTTGATGAGCGAGCCTCTTTGATTGCTGAGGAGGCTGTCAAACAGGCTGGTGTGAGAATTATCTGTGGTCACACTGTAGCTGAGGTAGCTGGTAATGAGTGGGTAACAGGAGTGACACTAGATAGCGGAGAGGAGATACCTTGCGGCATGGTGATAGTGGCTATAGGGGTATTGCCGCGTGTCGAGCTTGTACAGGGCACCAGTATCAAGGTAAATCGAGGAATAGTGGTGGACCGTAACATGGCTACAAGTCATCCTGATGTTTATGCCTGTGGGGATGTTGCTGAGGCATACGATTTTGTATATGACACAAATCGGCTGACCCCTATCTGGCCCAATGCATACATAGGGGGCAGGATTGCAGGCCGTAACATGGCTGGTATTAAGGCTGAATACCCCGGTGGCACGGGCATGAACGCGCTAAACTACTTCGGATTGGATATCGCTGCAGCAGGTATAGTCATTCCCCCAGGTGATAATGGCTATGAGTGTATGAGCAAAGAAGATGGCGGTGTCTACCAGAAGCTGGTTCTTAGAGATAATATTGTGGTGGGTATGATATGCATTAGCGATATTGAGAAGTCTGGTATATTTTTTAGCTTGATGAGAGATAGGGTCAATGTAGGTGATTTTAAGCAGGCACTCCTGGCTGAAGATTTTGGCTTGGTGTCATTACCGCGAGAGTTGTGGCAAGAGCGACTGGGCACTCCGCTGCCGGGGTCGGTTCTTGAGATAGCTATGCCTTCTGATATCGAGCAAGATGTCGCCGGTGAGTAGTCACCCTGCTATGGAGCCGAGAATGAATAATCCGTGTAAGATGAACAATCCTTATTCCGACGATAAAGTGATAGATGCCTGCTCTATCTTTGGGGCAATGGACACTACAGGGAAGCGATTCTCTGGTGAAGGTGTTATAAAGGCCATTACCAACATGCATGTTCGTGGTAATGGGCTGGGGGGTGGATTCGCTATCTACGGACTCTATCCAGAATATACCGATCTATATGCCTTTCACATAATGTATCTCAGCCAGGAAGGAAAGTCAGAGGTGGAAGCTTTCCTCAAACTGCAATTCCGTATCGTTGCTGCCGAGGAGGTGCCTACCCAACCAACACCAGCCATTGTCGACCCGCCCCTGGTATGGCGCTACTTTATTGAAGTAGACCCCCAGAAATGCTTAGGGCAATCAGAAGATGACTATGTTGTAGGAAGGGTTATGGAGATAAACACTAATATCAAAGACTCCTTTGTGTTTTCCAGTGGCAAAAACATGGCGGTTTTCAAGGGGGTTGGATATCCTGAGGAGATAGCCGAATACTTTTGCCTACAGCAATATGAGGGTTACTTATGGACAGCCCACGGCAGGTTTCCAACCAACACGCCAGGCTGGTGGGGTGGGGCACACCCATTTAACATCTTGGACTGGACAGTAATTCATAATGGCGAGATATCGTCCTATGGCATTAATAAGCGCTTTCTTGAAGAGTTTGGCTACCATTGTACGATGCAAACTGACACCGAGGTAATTGCATATGCGGTTGATTTATTGGTGCGACGGCATGGACTTCCAATTGAGATATTTGCCAAGACAGTGGCGCCTCCTTTCTGGAGTGACATAGAGCGACGCCCTGAGCATGAGCGAAAGCTACTTCTTACACTGCGCCAGGTATATGGCAGTTTATTGCTGAACGGACCTTTCACCGTAATCATAGCTCATCAAGGTGAAATGATCGGGCTTACCGACAGGATCAGGCTGCGCCCTCTTACTGTTGGGACGAAAGGATCTATGCTGTACCTTTCTTCTGAGGAGGCATCCATTCGCCTGATTTGCCCAGACTTGGAGCGGGCATGGATTCCGATGGGTGGTGAGCCAATAGTTGGAAGTCTGGAGAAACCCCTGGTGTCGGAAGGGGTTGCTGTGTGAGGGGCAATATCTGATGCTGACCAAGAGAATCATCCCTTGCCTAGACGTGACACGGGGTCGGGTTGTCAAAGGTACGAGTTTTGGCGATCTTCGGGATGCCGGTGACCCGGTGGAGCTAGCTGCATTCTATTACGAGCAAGGTGCCGATGAGTTGGTCTTTTTAGATATCGGCGCGACTCCTGAAGGCCGAGATATCATGGTGGATGTTGTTGAGCGGGTATCAGAGCAGGTCTTCATCCCGTTGACGGTTGGGGGTGGGCTGCGCAGCACGGGTGACATGCGACACATGTTAGGGGCAGGGGCTGACAAGATTACCATCAATACTGCGGCTGTGCTCGGCCCTGGGCTTATAAGTGAGGGCGCAAGAAAGTTCGGCTCCCAGTGCATTGTTGTGGCCATCGATGCAAGGCGAGTCAAGGAAGACGGTATGCCTGAATGGGAAGTTCTCACTTATGGAGGGCGGAAGCCAACCGGGGTTGATGTCATACACTGGGCCAAACAGGCAGTTAGCCTTGGCGCTGGCGAGTTGCTTATCACTAGTTGGGATGCCGATGGCCATAGGCACGGTTATGACCTTGAGTTGACTGCTACCATCAGTGATACAGTGCCGGTCCCTGTGATTGCCAGTGGTGGAGCGGGCAATCTGGAGCATCTGTATGAGGCACTGGTCGATGGCAAGGCTGACGCTGTTCTTGCGGCGAGTATCTTTCATTATCGGATTTACTCAATCCGCCAAGCGAAGGAGTACCTGGCAGCGAAAGGAATTCCTGTGAGGATGGTAGGGACCTAGGAGGGCTTGAAGGTGAAGACATATCTGCCGTCAAAGTTTATCGTTGAGCGAGACCCAGATCGATGTATCCAATGTCAGGTGTGCGTCAATCAGTGCTCCTTTGATGTGCATTATTATGATGCTGAGGACGATGAAGTAAGAAGTAATGAGGATAAGTGCGTTGGTTGTCATCGCTGCGTTGTATTCTGTCCTACCAATGCCCTAACTATTAGAAGAAACCCCCTGGAATACAGGGATAACTATAACTGGCGCCCTGAGATAATTGAGGATATCATCAAGCAGGCTGAGACTGGTGGCGTACTTCTGACCGGTATGGGCAATGATAAGGGATATCGCATTTACTGGGATCACTTGGTCCTCAATGCCAGTCAGGTGACCAACCCATCGATAGACCCGCTGCGTGAGCCGATGGAGCTTACCACTTACCTTGGCCGGAAGCCAGAGAGGGTAGAAATTGAGCAGAATCCATTGAGCTTAAAAACAGAACTTGCTCCTCAGGTCAGGATCGAAGTGCCGGTCATGTTTTCCGCCATGTCCTATGGCGCAGTGAGTATTAATGTACACGAATCATTGGCCCGGGCAGCCACTGAGGCGGGAACATTGTGGAATACAGGGGAAGGGGGGCTTCATCCTAAGCTGTACAAGTATGGGGACAACACAATCGTCCAGGTAGCATCAGGGCGTTTCGGTGTCCATCCCGAGTACCTTGATGCGGCCAGGGTGGTTGAGATAAAAATCGGCCAGGGAGCCAAACCTGGCATCGGGGGACACCTTCCTGGTGAGAAGGTAAGTGCTGAGGTGTCCATGACCAGAATGATTCCACAGGGGACTGATGCTTTATCGCCTGCGCCGCAGCATGATATCTACTCCATTGAGGACCTGGCACAGCTTATCTATGCTTTAAAAGAAGCTACCAACTATACCAAGCCGGTAGCAGTCAAAATAGCCGCTGTCCACAACTCGGCGGCTATAGCTAGCGGTATGGTGAGAGCCGGTGCGGATATCATAGTTCTCGATGGACTGCGGGGCTCTACCGGTGCTGCTCCTAAAATCATCCGTGACAATGTCGGCATCCCTATTGAGATGGCTCTTGCCTCGGTAGATAGTCGGCTGAGGCAGGAAGGTATTCGAAGCCAGGCCTCTATAGTGATTGCCGGTGGCATTAGAAACAGCGGCGATGTAGCTAAGGCTATCGCCCTTGGCGCTGATGCTGTGTATATTGGAACGGCCGCTCTCGTCGCCCTGGGCTGCACCCTTTGCCAGCAGTGTCACACGGGCAAGTGCGCTTGGGGTATTTGCACAACTAACCTATGGCTGACCAAGAGGCTCAACCCCGACATCGGAGCCAGAAGGCTGTCTAACTTGCTCCGCGCCTGGAGCCTGGAACTCAAGGATATACTTGGCGGCATGGGCATTAATGCTCTGGAAAGCTTGCGTGGTAACCGATTGCACCTTAGAGGTGTTGGGCTTACTGACACCGAGCTTGAAATCCTGGGAGTAAGAATGGCAGGTAGCTGAGATGGCAGGAAATGTCCAAAGGCGGAAAACCAGCAAACTGATGAAGATTGATGCCTCTGGTGTTTCCTATCGCGAGCTTAATGCCAGGCTGAGGGATGCGGTTTGGAATGGAACTCAGAAGATTGAGCTCCAGAACGTTTATGGACAGAGATATATCGGCACCGACTTAGATAAGCCAGTTGAGATCGAGATATTTGGCGTTCCAGGCAACGACCTTGGAGCGTTCATGAATGGTCCCAGAATTATTGTTCGTGGCAATGCGCAGGATGGGTGTGGAAACACAATGAACAATGGCGAGATAATTGTTCATGGTCATGCGGGGGATATTATCGGCTTGTCGGCGCGTGGAGGGAAAATATTTGTCAGAGAGGATGTCGGATACAGGGCTGGCATCCACATGAAGGAGTATGAGGATAAGAAACCAGTGTTGGTTATTGGAGGTACTGCCCAGGACTTCTTCGGGGAATATATGGCTGGTGGAATTGTAATCCTACTTGGCCTCAATTTGAAGGATGGGGAGCGCCACAAAGCCAGGTTTATCGGCACCGGGATGCATGGGGGTGTTATCTACTTGAGGGGCGGCGTAGATGATTTCCAATTGGGCAAAGAGGTTGGTGTTGCTGAGGTAGAAGAAGAGGACTACCAGATTCTTCAGACGTTTGTTGGCGAGTTTGCGGCTCATTTCGGCTACGATGCTGCAGAGATATTAAAACACAAGTTTACTAAGCTATTTCCCCTTTGGCTCAGGCCCTATGGCAGGCTCTACGCCTACTAAGAGAACAAATGGAACATCATTTCCTTAACAATTCTTCGTTGTTATTGCTTGTAAAAACAAGGATAGAGATGGTTAATGCACCGTTGGGGTAATTGGCTACATGACCGTGGGGGCTTTCGGGATATATGCATAGCCAAGTAAGAGGACGGGCCGATTTTGTTAAAATTGTTGATTATAGCGGAAGAAACCGAGCAGATAAGAGAACTGAGTTCGGGATTCGTTGAAAGTGGTTTTATCTGCTCAATTATTCCCGGTGACGAGAATGCAGTCGATCAGGTCACAGAACATGCCCCCGATTTGGTACTTATAGCTATGGAGGGCTTGTTAGGTTATTCGTGGGTAAGGCATTTAACCTATGGAGTCAAGAAGGAAGGCCATCTACCTGTTGTCGCCCTTCTCTCGGTGGAGGCACTTGGCAGTTTTGATTCTGCTATGGCTGTAGACGATTTTGTAGTCGAGCCATGGGACACTACCGAAGTGGCGTTGAGGATTAAGCGAGTCCTGCGGCGAACGAGTAATATGGACAATGGAGAGCTCATCAGGTGTGGTGACCTAGTCATAGACTTAGCGCGGTGTGAGGTATGCCTTAACGGGCAGCTTATCCCGTTGACTTTTAAGGAATATGAGCTAGTCAGATTTCTAGCAAGCAATAAAGGGAGGGTCTTCACTCGTGATGCTCTCCTCAACAAAGTATGGGGCTACGACTACTACGGGGGCGACAGAACGGTAGATGTGCATATAAGGCGGCTCAGGAGCAAGATCGATGACTCTACTCATACCTTTATTGAGACTGTGAGGAACATAGGCTACAAGTTCAAGGAATCTTAAAGCTAGATGCCGTTGAAGTCAATAAAAGGGGAAGGGAAATCCTTCCCCTTTTGTATTCTGTAACACAAATGTAACTTGGGCGCAATATGCTGGAAACATTCAGTTGTTAGCATCAATCTAGAAGAAAGGAGGATCGCCATGGACGTCTATGAACGGATAAAGGTGTAGGCACGTCTTTGATTCAGCGAGGTAATGGTGAAGGGCAAAGGTGAAGGCAAGCACAGTTGTAATGAAAAAACCGGAGAGCTTTAGTGTGGGTAGGGCTTCAGCGCGAGATGGGTTTTCACATATCTGGAGAAAGGAGGGTACTTGTGTCAGTGAATCGGGCACTGAGCTGGGTTAAGAGGGGAGGATTTTTCCTTTTCTTCACACTACTATTCGTCTTTCTAGGCTCCACAATTGCTTCGGCTGCCGACCCTACAGGGGAAACCGCCCTCCTTGGAGACCCAGGGTTGCCGGTGGATTATGTTTGGGTGTTGATGTGTTCATTCCTGGTCTTCCTGATGCAGGCCGGCTTTGCTATGCTGGAGGGGGGTTTCTGCCGAGCCAAGAACACCGCCAACCTGATGCTTAAAAACCTGATGGATTTCGCTATGACCTCTCTGTCTTTCATGGTGATAGGCTTCGCCCTAATGTTTGGTGCTGATAAGGCAGGGGTGATCGGGACTACAGGATGGTTTCTCGCTGGTGAGGCATATGATGTTGGCACATACTTATTCTTCGTCTTTCAGGTGATGTTTGCTGCCACCGCTGCCACTATCGTTTCTGGGGCAGTAGCTGAGAGGATAAAGTGGAAGGCTTATTTCGTCTACAGCATCGTAATAGGTGCCATCATTTACCCAGTCTATGGACACTGGGTGTGGGGTGGTGGTTGGCTTTCCACATTGCCCTTTGGTGCTGGGCATATTGATTTTGCTGGCTCGGGGGTGGTGCACACCATAGGGGGGGTTGTAGGACTGGCTGGAGCTATGGTTCTGGGGCCCAGAATCGGCAAATATGTGAATGGCAAGCCGAGAGCCATACCAGGTCATAGCTTAACTTTGGCGGCACTGGGATGTTTTCTCCTATGGTTTGGCTGGTTTGGGTTTAACCCAGGCAGCACTCTATCAGCTCATGATCTGAGAATCTCGGTGATAGCTGTAAATACCAACCTGGCTGCTGCCGCTGCTGCCTTCGCAGCTATGTTATTCACCTGGGTAAGAAGAAAGAAGCCAGATGTGGGCATGTCTATAAACGGGGCCATAGCCGGGCTGGTAGCCATAACTGCTCCCTGCGCCTTTGTGGAAGCCTGGGCAGCGGTGATAATCGGACTCGTGGCTGGCTTGCTGGTGGTAATGAGTGTATACTTCTTTGACAAGATAGGAGTTGACGATCCGGTGGGTGCAGTGAGTGTTCATGGTACCTGTGGCGTGTGGGGGCTGCTGAGTGTAGGGTTATTTGCCGATGGGACATATGGTAGCGTTATCGGGTTATTCTATGGGGGAGGGTGGGGGCAGCTTGCCGCACAAGCTATAGGGGCAGCGGTCTGCATTGCCTGGGCATTCATCCTAGGGTATGCCCTCTTCAAAATAGTGGACAAAGTTATGGGAATAAGGGTGTCACCACAGGAAGAGCTAGTTGGACTGGACATTTCCGAGCATGGAACCAAGGCATATCCTGAGTTACCCTATGTGGAGGCTTGAAATGAAAAAGATCGAAGCTATAATTCGTCCCGAGTACCTGGGGATAGTGAGAAAGGCGCTGGAAGAGCTGGGCTACCCGGGGATGACTATTTCTGAGGTGAAAGGTCACGGGAAACAAAAGGGGCTAACTCAGCAGTGGCGAGGCCGGGAATATAAGGTTGATCTCTTGCCCAAGCTCAAAGTTGAGATTGTGATCCTCGACGAAGATGTGGCTAAAACACTGGACGCCATTATTAGAAGTGCTCGGACAGGGGAGAGGGGCGATGGCAAGATATTCATCTTGCCGGTTGAGGGCGCGGTACGAGTGAGGACGGGTGACGAAGGCGAAAACGCTATCTAGTATAAAAAAAGGAGGTTTGGAATGGTGACTAAAAACAGGCAAGAAAGCAAGGAATATGTCCTAAAGATGGCAAAGGAGCGCGATGTAAAGTTTATCAGGCTGTGGTTCACCGACATCCTGGGCACGCTCAAGAGCTTTGCCATCACAGTGGAGGAATTGGAAGGGGCCTTGGAGCAGGGAATGGGTTTTGATGGCTCCTCTATAGAGGGGTTTGCCAGGATAGATGAGAGCGATATGGTGGCTCTGCCAGATCCAGAGACCTTTCAGTTGCTCCCGTGGCGACCAAGGGAGCATCACGCTGTAGCCAGAATGTTCTGCGACATTATGATGCCCGGCGGAGGTCCCTTCGAAGGCGACCCAAGGTATATCATGAAGAGAAATCTGAAACGCGCCGCTGACATGGGTTACACCTACTACGTAGGGCCTGAGTTGGAGTACTTCTATTTTCGAGATTCCAAGGGGACCGAGACATTGGATGAAGGGGGCTATTTCGATCTGACTCCTCTGGATGTAGCGACTGACCTGCGGAGGGAGACGGTTCTCACTCTTGAGGAAATGGGCATCGGCGTCGAGTACTCCCACCATGAGGTTGCTCCCAGTCAGCATGAGATAGATATGAGGTACACTGACGCTCTAACCATGGCTGATACCGTGATGACCTATCGCCTGGTGGTTAAGCAAATAGCCTTGAAGCACGATGTTTACGCTACCTTTATGCCCAAACCGGTCTTTGGTATAAACGGCAGCGGTATGCACGTACACCAGTCGCTATTCAAGGATGGGCAGAACGCCTTCTTTGATGCAAGTGACCCATATAACCTCTCCAAGACGGCCAAATATTATATAGCCGGGCTACTAAAGCATGCCCCTGAAATCACATCCGTCACCAATCAGTGGGTCAATTCCTACAAGCGGCTGGTTCCTGGCTATGAGGCCCCGGTTTACCTTTCATGGGCGCGGCGTAATAGGTCAGACCTGATCAGGATTCCAGAGTACCAGCCTGGCAAGGAAAAGGCGACGAGGATAGAATTCAGGTCACCTGATCCAGCCTGCAACCCGTATCTTGCATTCAGCGTAATGCTGGCCGCTGGTCTGGAGGGGATCAAAAAGGAGTATGAGGTTCCAGAGCCTGTGGAAGAGAATGTATACGAGATGAGCCAAGAGGAGAGGCAAAAAAGAGGAATAGGGACACTTCCCGGCAGCCTCTGGGAGGCCATTGAACTCACCGAGGAGAGTGAGGTTGTGCGAGAAGCCCTCGGTGACCACGTTTGCGATGCCTTCATCACAAACAAGAAGATTGAGTGGGACCTGTACCGAGCTCAAGTGACTGACTACGAGCTTAAGAAGTATCTACCGGTCCTGTAAGTCGAGCGTACTCTGCCCTGTCGGGAGTTGTTAGCATGCGCCAATTGCGTATTGATATGGCTCAGATCAACACAACCGTCGGCGATTTTGCGGGCAACACGCAGAAAATCATTAAGGCCATAGATGAAGCAAAGTCTATGGGAGTTGACCTGCTTACCTTTCCCGAGCTTGCAGTATGTGGCTATCCGCCGGAGGATCTCCTCCTCAAGCCGAAGTTCATAGCAGAGAATATCGAGGCTTTGGGCAGAGTACGTGAAGGATCCGCTGGACTGGCCGTTGTGGTTGGATTCGTCGACGCTGCGGAGGACATCTATAATGCTGCGGCGGTCATCTACGACGGCAGTCTGGTCGACGTCTATCGCAAGATCTACCTCCCTAACTACGGCGTGTTCGACGAGAACCGCTATTTCAGGGCGGGCAGCGAGTGTCCTGTGTACGTGATCAACGGTGTCCGAACAGGCGTCAACATCTGTGAGGACATCTGGTTTGAGGCAGGGCCAGCGACGGCACAAGCATATGCTGGCGCTGAAGTCATCGTAAATATAAGCGCATCGCCCTATCACTCCGGCAAAGGGGACTATAGGGAAAGGATGCTGGCGACGCGTGCTGCGGACAACGTAGCTCTAGTAGTCCACTGTAACCTAGTCGGTGGCCAAGATGAGTTGGTCTTTGATGGCAACAGCATGGCGCTCGACGAGCAGGGCAGGTTGCTGGCGAGAGGCAAGCAGTTTGAGGAAGACCTAGTTGTGGTGGATCTCGACGTCGAGGCAGTCTTGCGAAGCCGCCTGCGGGACTCAAGGTTAAGAAAGGAAGCACCACTACCAGGCAGCAAGGAATGGAAGACAACCAGAAAGGAGGTGTCTCAAGAACGTTCTGCAGTTGCAAGACCGCCGCTGCGGAAGAGTCGTCCTACCAAGAGAAATGGTCTGGAAGAGGTGTACAACGCGCTGGTGCTGGGTACGCATGACTACATCTGGAAGAACGGCTTTGACAAGGTTGTCATTGGCCTATCAGGCGGAATTGATTCCAGCCTCGTAGCAGTCATTGCAGTCGACGCATTGGAGCCTTCCAACGTGGTTGGCGTGTCAATGCCGTCCAGGTATTCCTCTGCGGGGAGTACGTCCGACGCGGAGCTTCTTGCGCAGAACATCGGCATCAGGCTGATTAGCATTCCCATCGAAACGCCGTTCCAGGCCTACCTGGATGCTCTGGCTGAGCCTTTTACCGGGACGGGGCCTAACGTAGCTGAGGAAAACATCCAAGCTCGTATTAGGGGTAACCTGCTTATGGCGTTATCAAACAAATTCGGCTGGCTTGTTCTGACCACCGGGAATAAGAGTGAAATGGCCACTGGCTATGCCACTTTATATGGGGATATGGCGGGTGGATTTGCGGTCATCAAGGATGTGACCAAAACGATGGTGTACCAGCTTGCCAGATATCGAAACTCAATCGCAGGCCAGGACCTCATCCCGTCGTGCGTGATAGCCAAGCCGCCTTCAGCCGAGCTGCGGACTGACCAGGTGGATACCGACAGCCTGCCGACCTACGACGTTCTGGATCCAGTACTGATGGCCTACGTGGAGGAAGATAAGAGCGTAGAGCAGATTGTTGCCATGGGATTTGATGAGGCTGTGGTCGAGCAGGTGGCCCGATTGGTAGACAGAAGCGAGTACAAGCGTCGTCAGGCGCCACCAGGAATTAAGATAACTACCAAGGCATTTGGGCGAGACAGGAGGTTGCCAATTACAAATCGGTTCAAAGGATGGTAAATGTATTATCTCTCTATTTTTTTTCCCCTAAGAAGGAGGTTGGCATGGCTGCAGCGGTGAAAGTCGGGATAGAAGTCAAAAGCATAGCCTAGAGTGGGATGGTCGATTATGAACAAATGACGAATTTCCTAGAGTTGTAGCGAGACTTCGGCTCAGTTGAAATGCACGTGTTACATTCCACAAAAAAAGACAAAGGAGGTTAACTATGCCATACGATTGGGGACCGCAATATATTGTGCCTTCTGAGATTCTCAAGAATTTCTCGGGCGTGGTCCGCCTGCGGGAGCAGTACGATGAACAGTTGCTAGCCAAGGAGTTGGAGGAACTTGGTATCCATGGCCCCATCACGAGGGTGAGCAACCCGTGGTACTACCGCAAGAAGGGCACGCATACTTGGGTCAAGATTGGGGAGTCCAGCGAAAGGAGCGAGAACTTCGCAGTAAGATGGGACACGTCAAAGTTGGAGAACGGGCAATACGAGGTGTTCGGAATGATGCATGTCTTTATAAGGGAAGGTGATGTCGAACGAGCCATCGCGAGGGAGAATGTGGTAGAAGTCACCGTTGAGAACTGAGTATAGCAATGCGTAGCAAACGGGCTCCAATCACCGAGGGGAGCGAAGTTGTGCGAAAGGCCCTCGGCGATCACGTTTTCGATGCCTTCATCAAAAACAAGAAAATCGAGTGGGACAGGTATCGGGCTCAAGTGACCGACTATGAGCTCAAGGAATACTTGCCGGTCCTCTGACTTAGGTACAGCCAGACAATTATAAGACATGTCTGCCGAACTACGGTGTCCTCGATGAGAGTCGCTAATTCCAGGCTGGCAGTGTGTTTCACATCTACGATGTAGATGTGTCGGCGTAAAACTCCGAGGTGTAAGCACTATAGGGGAACTCAGCGACTGCGCACGCGCCCAAAATGGAAGGCCAGTGCCACTGCGGCGACGATTGTGCCCAGACCAACCATCAGGACATCAGGGCTAAAGCCAAAGGTGAAGTCCCCTACTCCATAGATGAGCGCATAGCCAATAATGAAGTTGACCAGCCCCCAGATGACGTTCACTAACGGGGATGATTCTCCAACAGCGGGTGGTGAGGCGAAAGGGCTTTGAAATCTATTCCCAGATATGCCATGAACGAAGTGGGGCACGCCGTTGGCCAGAAAAATGCCGGCAAAGAAGTAAGCAAGATAAGCATACCACTCCATATATTACCTCTCCTTTCCTTCAGTTTCGTTGGCTCCGAAGTTAAAGATTTACTACCGTGTCGGCCTCGACCTCTTTGGTTGGATTCTACTACCATAGATATGACCGGTCAACGAGAATGGGGAAGTTCTTGCCGGTGATACACTGCTCTAATATATAAAAGTATCAGTTTAAAGTGGTGAGGCTCTCATCCTTGAGACCAGGGGGAACATCGGTAGTAGCTTGATAAACATACTCTCTCTGCACCGCATTTAGTGTTGTTATACATTGTACACGTCATCTGCAAAAAGTGTTACCCATATCTTAAACAATACACCGCCATTGAGCTGATGGCCTGGGTATCCCAGCAATCACTAAACGGGCCAAGGGAAAACGACGCACGCCACCAAGTATCCGATGAGTCCAGCTAAAATAGCGGATATTATTGTGATTAGTAGCCCCGACCTGAGCATCTCCGGTATTGTGATGAAGCCCGTGCCGTAGACTATTGCTGTGGTAGTGGTGGCGGATGGGAAGGCCCCACCCATGTTAGCGGCGCCGGTGAGGGCAACCGCAAGGGCAATGGGATTGCCCACGCCAAGTTGTGTAGAGAGAGTTACACCCACCAAAACCCACACCGTCATCGAGGTCATGTGTGACATGAAGTTGGCCATCATTACTGTAACTAGGCTGAGTACCACCACCATTGCCAGCGGCGCTAACCCGCTGACGACAGGCGATAAGGTACTGCTGAGGGTCTCTATGATGCCCGTCTCTGGGTTGCCCAAGACGCCGGCAAGGGCGAGACATATGGCCACCAGGCTGACCGTGCCGAGGTCCACGTTGGCGGCCCAATCTCGGAAGGTGAGCAGCGTTCTCCTCTCACCCCCTGCCTTGTAAGGCACCATGCACATGATGGTGACGATGATGATGGCAGTAACTCCCCAGTTCAGGGGCTCCTTTATGACTGCATAGATGTCTGTGCTGATATACCGGATAGGGTCGGGGATCATCCAGCAGATTACCGCCAGGGCCAGGAATCCCCAGGCCAGCTTTTCACCAAGGTGCATTGGCCCCATCTTCTTTAGTTCCTCGGTGAGAAATTTACTATCCAGGGCCTTCAACGCTGAGATATCGGGCCTCATCACATATCGGACAACCAGGATGGTGACGATAGTGGTGGTGATGAAAATGAGTATACCGGGGATACACCACTGGCCGAAGCCCATGTAGTAGCCCGCCATCTCCTCCACTATACCCATGGCCACGATGTTTATGACGGTACCCACTGGAGTGATCATCCCGCCAAAGTTAGCTGCCCAAGCGATGCTGAGGATGAAGAACAAGGCGAACTTATCGCCCTTCTTGATACCAGCGGTCTCTAGGAGAGGAAGGGCCAGGCTGACAAATATAATGGTGGAGGCGGTATTGGAGGTGAAGGCGCTCAAGATGCCGCAGGCCACGAAGTATATGGTGAAAAGGCGCCACGGTCTTCCCCTGATGAAGGAGAGGTTGAGCATAGTAAGGGCGTAGCGCCGCGCTGCCCCGGTGGTGTGCAGGGCGGCAGCGATGCCGAACGAAGCGATAAGGAAGATGTTGATCCAGTGGCCGAAGTAGCCAAAAGCATCCTTGGCTGGCAGCACACCTACTACCACCCATAACGCTAGGCCAAAGAAAGAGGAAACACCGATAGGCACCGGCGTGAACAGCCACCAGCATAGAACGAGCAGGAATACTCCCACCGTCCTCATGCCCAGCGGTGTCATTGCCCCAATCGGGGGTATTACCAAGAACAGAGCAAATATCGCGAGCCCTAATATGAGGCCGATGAGCTTTGTTCTTGTCAGCTGCTATACCCCCGTTCTATTGGTGGCAGCCAAGCATGTTATCACAGGTGATTTGACCTGTCAACGAAGGTGCGCTCCGCTAAGCCATTGACCCCCAACTCAAATATGGGCTATAATTCAAGTTTAGAGCTGCTACGTGTGGTAGCTGGTTTGTCGACATCTTGCTGATAAACTTCTTAACATATCCTTACATACGATAGTATGCTGAGATACAAGCTAGGACTTCATCCCAGGCCAGTTGAGAAGATGTATGTGCTATCCGTGGAGTGGATTAGGGGTGAGGGGTTTCTGATTTTGAGTAAGGGTATCACCAATATGATACTTACATGGCTTATTATGTAGTAAGGTTGACCTTGAGATGACGGCGGAAAGTCAAGAGAATACGAGTCTTCGAATCACTACCAGCGACGACTTGGAGGTCTCTACCTATTTAGAGATCGCCAAGCAAAAAGCGGGTGAGCAGCCAATTCCTGCTGAGGCACCTGAGGCTGATCGCGAGACGGTGTTGGTCATCGACTTCGGCTCCCAATATAACATGCTCATCGCCAGAAGGGTGCGGGAGTGTCATGTCTATAGTGAGGTATTGCCCTATGATGCCCCTTGGCAAAAGATTGCATCCCTTAAACCCAGGGGATTCATCTTCTCCGGAGGGCCGGGCAGTGTGTATGAGCCGGGGGCGCCTCTGGCTCCAGCATATATCTATGAAACCCATCTCCCGATATTGGGAATCTGCTACGGGATGCAGGTGCTCGCCCATCAGCTTGGCGGGAGGGTTGCCCTAGGGACGAGGCGCGAGTATGGTCATGCCATCCTCCATCAGGGGGATGTAGAGTCGCCCATTTTCGCCGATTTGCCTGCTTCCATGCCAGTTTGGATGAGCCATGGAGACCAGATAGTGGAGTTGCCGCCTGACTTCACCTCTCTTGGTTATACTGAAAACTCACCTATTGCGGTTATGGGCAATAAGCATGGGCTTATCGGACTGCAGTTTCACCCTGAGGTGTCACATACCCCTCAGGGGAAAAATATCCTAGCGAACTTTCTTCATCGTATCTGCGGTTGTAGCGGTAACTGGACATTGGGCAGCTTTATCGCTGAAAGCATAGAGCGTATCAGGAAGCAGGTGGGGGAGGGAAGGGTTATCTGTGCTCTCTCTGGTGGCGTTGATTCCGCAGTTACAGCCGCGCTGGTTCACCGCGCCATTGGCGATCGGCTAACCTGCATCTTTGTTAACAACGGCCTCCTTCGCCGTGACGAGGCCGAGCGAACCATCAATACCTTTCGGCGAAATCTGAGGATGAATATTGACTATATTGATGCCACCGATAGGTTCTTAGGGCGTCTTAATGGGGTTACCGATCCTGAGATGAAGCGCCGCCTGATAGGCGAGGAATTCATAGCTGTCTTCGAGGAACAGGCTGCGAAGATGGGGAAGGTAGGTTTCCTTGCTCAAGGCACCCTTTACCCCGATGTTATTGAGAGCACTGCTCCAGAAAGTATGGCCTCTGCAAAGATTAAGACCCATCACAACGTAGGTGGGCTACCCACAAGTATGACCTTCAACTTGATCGAGCCGCTTAGGTATCTATTCAAAGACGAGGTGAGGGAGGTCGGGCTCGCCTTGGGCATGCCAGAGGAGATGGTACTGCGCCAACCTTTCCCTGGCCCCGGCCTTGCTATACGTATCATCGGCGAGGTGACCAAGGAGAAGCTGGATATATTGCGGGCTGCCGACTGGATTGTGATGAATGAGATAAAACAAGCTAAGCTCTACCGCGATCTTTGGCAGAGCTTCGCTATCTTGACTGACACCAAGAGCGTTGGGGTGATGGGGGATTATCGAACTTATGGTTACCTTATTGCCCTCCGTGCAGTAACCTCTGAGGATGCTATGACTGCAGACTGGGCCCGTCTGCCCTATGACCTGTTGGCTCGCATCGCCAATCGCATCGTCAATGAGGTACATGGAGTGAACCGGGTGGTTTATGATATCTCATCAAAGCCGCCGTCAACAATAGAGTGGGAATGAAATAAGCTGAAGGAGGTTGCATATGACATACGAGTCTGACTATGAAGATGATGAAGACACAGACATAGTTCTGGAGATGTTGCGGGAAGACCTTGTCGGGGAGCTTCAGGCCATTAATCAGTATCAGGAGCATATCGACAGCATGGATGACGAAGAGTCGATAAAGGTTCTAGAGCATATCCGCGATGATGAAAAAGAGCATGTTGCCGAGCTAACCAAACTCATTCAGAAGCTGGATCCCATCCAGGCCGAAATGTTTAAGAGAGAGGGGCTATAGCTTAAACAGGAATTGAATGAAGATCCTTGTCATTGGCAGCGGAGCAAGAGAACACAGCTTGGTGTGGAAGCTCAGTCAGAGCCCTAGGGTCACCAAGCTGTATGTTGCTCCAGGAAATGCAGGCACTGGGCTTATAGCAGAAAACCTTGGTATTCAAGCTACAGATATCCATGCTCTGACCCACGTCGCAAAAGAGAAAAAGATCGGGCTAGCGGTTGTTGGCCCCGAAGTACCGCTAGCAGCAGGCATTGTGGACCTCTTTCAAGGTCGTGATATCCCCATCTTTGGCCCCGATAGAGAAGCTACGAAGATAGAGTCAAGCAAGGTCTTCGCCAAGGAATTGATGCAGAAATATGGCATCCCCTGCGCCAAGAGCAGGATTTTTTCGTCCTATCGTGAGGCGAAGGACTATACTAGCTCGCAAAAGCCCCCTATCGTGGTCAAGGCTGATGGGTTAGCGGCAGGCAAAGGGGCCATTGTAGCCTACTCTATCGATGATGCGCTAAATGCATTGTCCGCCATTATGCAGGATCGCATCTTGGGTAGCGCTGGCGATCAGGTGCTGGTGGAGGAGTGCCTCGAGGGGAAGGAGGTAAGCCTTCTCGCCCTCACCGATGGCAAGGCAGTCGTTCCTATGGTGCCTGCCTGCGATTACAAGAGGGTGTTCGATGGAGACCAAGGCCCGAATACCGGCGGTATGGGGGCTTACAGCCCTCCAAATTTCTTCGATACAGAGATGATGAATATGGTAAAGGAGACCATCCTTGAACCTGCAGTGCGGGCGATGGCGAAAGAGGGGAAGCCTTATAAAGGTGTTCTCTATGCCGGATTGATGGTCACTGATGATGGTCCCAAGGCTTTAGAATTTAACGCTCGTTTTGGTGATCCTGAGAATCAGGTGATGATGCCCCGCCTCGAAAGCGACCTGGTGGAAATCATGCTAGCAGTCATCGAAGGCAGGCTGGATGAGATCAAGGTTGAGTGGAGCGATGAAGCCTGTGTTGGTGTGGTTGTGGCTTCAGGAGGCTATCCCGGCAGCTATAAAACAGGTTTCCCCATCACTGGCCTGGACATGGTTGATAAAGACATCCTGGTCTTCCATGCTGGGACGAGGGCAGAGGGAGGCGTGATTTATACCGATGGGGGAAGGGTACTCACAGTTACCGCTAGAGGTAAAAGCATTGTTGAGGCGAAGGAAAAGGTCTATGGCAATCTGCCTCGCATTCGTTTTCAAGGTTGCCATTATAGGAAAGACATCGCCCAAAGGGAGGTTGGTTAAGAAATGGCACTCGTTGGAGTAGTCATGGGAAGCAAATCGGATGAGCCGTTGATGCAACCAGCGCTGGATATGCTCGGTGAGCTGGGGATTGAGTATGAGGTATCCATCATTTCGGCACATCGAACGCCGGAGAAGGCCAGGGAATATGGGCAAAATGCTCGAGAAAAGGGATTTGAGGTTATTATCGCTGGAGCTGGATGGGCAGCACACCTGCCTGGTGTTATCGCTAGCTGGACCCCCCTTCCGGTGATCGGCGTTCCTCTTGCAACGAGCGAACTCAAGGGAGTAGATGCCATCTATTCCGTGGTTCAGATGCCCGCTGGTGTGCCAGTAGCCTGCGTCGCCATCGACGGTGCCAAAAACGCCGCACTCCTTGCTGCTGCGATCCTCGGCCTCAAACACGAGGATATTAGACAGGCATATGAAGGGTATCGGCAACGTTTAACGAATCAGTAGATGGCGTGGAAGTACCTCATAGTAAACTCTCAATGGGCAGTTGCCCGCTGACAAACCATAAGAACAGAGGGTAGCCTAACCCGATTATATCGGGGTGCTCTAGGTGTGATCGGTAGTATAAGGCGACCAATCCACCCAAGGTGAAGTAGGAGAATCTATTTTCGAATTAGAGGAGAGGATATGGAGCAGGCACCGAGAAGGGGAAGGATCTTTTATGGCTGGTGGATTGTCGCGGTAGGCATAATTGTACTCATGTTTCACGCGGGAGTTGCATTCTATGCCTTCGGGAGGTTTATGCCTACCCTCATAGACGCGTTGGGATCCAGCACAGCGGCAATCTCCGCGGCAGTATCGATCTATTTGCTCGTGATGGGGCTTACTGGTCCGATAGTGGGCAAACTGACCGATAAATATGGCCCTAAGAAGGTGATAGTCTCGGGGGCTGTGGTCGCTGCCGCTGGGCTCATGCTGCTGAGCCTGACCAGTGCGCTGTGGCAGCTATATGTCCTCTACTTTGTGCTGGGGATAGGGTTCAGTGGGGCTGGGATTGCACCGGTAAGTGTCACCATTGCTAACTGGTTCGACAGGAGGCGGGGGCTAGCTATGGGAATCACCCTGGCTGGGATATCCGTAGGAGCAATAGTCATGGCCCCACTTGCTAATTATCTTATCGAGGAAATCGGCTGGCATATGGCATACATGGTCCTCGGGGTGCTCACCGCAGTATTGCTCATCCCATTGGCGCTGCTAGTGCTGAAGAAGAGGCCTGAGGATATTGGCCTATTGCCCGATGGCGCAAGGGCCACAGGTGATGAGGCATCATCAGAGCAGGTGAGCTCGTCTCAGGTAAAAGAAACGAGGGGTAGTATCGAGGCAGACTGGTCCATGGGCAGGGCCATGAAGACCTTACCGTTCTGGTTGGTGCTGGTAACTTTCTTCTTCGCTGGCGCTGGGGTAGCAGGTGTGCTCCAGCACGAGGTCAACATTCTGAAAGACATGGAAGTATCATTGGCGACTGCTTCGTTCGCTTTGGGTTTGACTGGATTTATAGGTGGCGGGGGCAAGATAGGTTTCGGCTTCATAGCAGACAAAATGTCACCCAAATATACGGCTATCGTCTGTATCGCCTTGCAACTAATCGGGGTAGTCATTCTTATGTTTACCCATACCACGGCTATGGTCTGGGTCTTCGTATTCGTCTTCGGGTTTGCCATGGGAGGGAATATCGCTGTACAGCCTCTTATTACCGGGCAATTCTTTGGTGTACGCTCTTTCGGTGCCATCTTTGGTTGGGTGCTACTTGGTGGGGCGATCGGCTCGGCCTTGGGTCCGGTTCTGATGGGGCTAATATATGATGCTTCAGGGAGCTACACACTGGGTCTTATCATCTTCATTGTGGCGTATGCTGTGGCGTTTGCCGCTCTCCTTTTCGCCAGAAAACCGAAACTAGCAACTGGGGATTCCACGACCTAGCCTTCAAGAAGCCTTTGGTACCTTCATTGTGGTGTGGCAGGCTATACTCTGCCAAGGACGGCAGGAAGTATTTGGCAATAAAGGAGAGGTTATGACGCAATCACTGGGAAAGGGAAGAATCTTCTATGGCTGGTGGATTGTCGTGGTATGCATACTCGTTACCATGTTTCATGCAGGGGCTGCCTTCTACGCATTCAGTAGATTCTTGCCTACGCTGCTCGATGAGTTCAAATCTGGCGCAACGGTTATCGCAGGAGCAGGTTCGCTCTATATGTTGATGGTGGGACTGACTGGACCGATAGCGGGCAAATTGACGGATAAATACGGGCCCAAGAAGCTGATACTTATAGGCGCCGCGATTGGTGCCGCTGGGTTAATGCTCCTCGGCGTGGCTAATGCCGTCTGGCATTTGTATGTCTTCTACTTCATTGTGGGGATAGGGATGAGTGGGGCAGGGTTTGTACCAGTGGGCGTTGCCATCTCCAACTGGTTCGACAGAAGAAGAGGCATAGCTATGGGTATTACTATGGCAGGGGTATCCCTGGGAGCCATAGTTATTGCCCCTTTGGCCCATTATTTAATAGTATACACTGGATGGCGGATGGCATTTGTAATTCTGGGAGTGCTTACTGCGGTTCTAATCATCATCCCAGTCATGTTTGTCATGAGGAACAGGCCAAAGGAATTGGGACTATTGCCTTATGGTGCCAAGCCTGGAGAAGGTGAGACGGTGCCTGCAACGGCTGGTGTGCCTGCTCCTTCCAATCCAAACCGAACTACCAGCGCCAATGAGGAGAGCTGGACACTCTCCATGGCATTCCGCAGCCTTCCATTCTGGTTGGTGCTGGCTACCTTTTTTTGTGCTGGCTCGGTGGTAGCTGGCGTGCTCCAGCATGAGGTCAACATTCTGAAAGACATGGAAGTTCCGTTGGCGACTGCTTCGTTCGCTCTGGGTTTGACCGGAGGGATAGGTGGCGTAGGCAAAGTAGTCTTTGGTTTTGTAGCGGACAGATTTACCCCAAAGTATGCCAGTATTCTCTGCATTGCCCTGCAAATTGTCGGACTTGTTATCCTCATGATGACTCATACGACGGCTATGGTCTGGGTCTTTGTCTTCGTCTACGGGTTCGCCATGGGAGGATGGCTTACTTTAGAGCCTCTCGTTACCGGACAGTTCTTCGGGATGGCATCCTTTGGCACTATCTTCGGCTGGGTTCTAGCCGCCGCTGCTGTAGGCTCCGCTCTGGGACCAATCATAATGGGAGCTATCTATGATGTTTCGGGAAGCTACTTTGTTGGTCTAGTCGTCTTCCTTGGTGCATATATTGTGTCGATTTCGGCGCTTCTTCTTGCCCGTAAGCCAAAGCTGGTCAGAAAGGCTACACTCTAGGTCTCATCGAGCCTTTAGCGTCGACGGTGGACATGATATACTAATGCAGGACAACAAAGCCCAACATTGAATCCGGTTTAAAACTCAAAAAAGGTTGAGAAGATGATCGAGAGATACTCAAGGCCAGAGATGAAAAAAGTCTGGTCCGATGAAACGAAGTTCGACAAGTGGCTCCAGGTTGAGATCGCAGTTTGCGAAGCCTGGGCTGAGCTGGGAGCCATTCCCAGGGAGGCGATCCCCCAGATCCGAAAGGCACGCTTCGACCTCGGGCGCTTCGGCGAGATTCTCAAGAAAACCCACCACGATATGACTGCCTTCCTCGGTTCGGTGGCGGAGAGCCTGGGGGAGGAGAGCCGCTTCATTCACTTGGGGCTCACCACCAACGATGTCTGGGACACAGCCCTCAATCTGCAGTTGCGTGAGGCGTGCGACATACTCACTCGAGCCATAGCCGAGCTTATCGAGGTGTTGAAGGAGAAGGCGATAGAGCACAAGAAGACCATCATGATAGGTCGCACCCACGGCGTACATGCTGAGCCTATCACCTTCGGTTTGAAGCTTGCTCTGTGGGTGGAGGAGATGAAGAGGAACGCACACAGGCTAGAAGAGGCCAGGAAGGCGATCTCTGTAGGAAAAATCTCAGGCGTGGTGGGCACCTATGCTACCCTGAGCCCCGATGTGGAGAGGATCGCCTGTTCCAAGCTGGGGCTTGAGCCAGCGCTGGTTTCCACTCAGATTATACAGCGCGACCGCCATGCCCAGTTTGTAACAACATTAGCCATCATCGCCAGCTCGCTGGAGAAGTTCGCCTTGGAGATCAGGGGCTTGCAGCAAACAGAGATTCTGGAGGCTGAAGAGCCCTTCGAAGCGGGGCAGACGGGCTCTTCGGCGATGCCGCATAAGCGAAACCCTGAGCTTTGCGAGCGAGTCTGCGGCCTGGCAAGGCTGGTTAGGGGACATGCCCTGACATCGATGGAGAATATCGCTCTGTGGCATGAACGGGACATCAGCCACTCTTCCACCGAGCGTATCATCCTCCCCGATTCCTGCCTGGTGCTTGACTATGTCATGTACATCTTTACCTACATTATGAAGGGACTCCAGGTCTACCCCGAACGCATGAGGGAGAACCTTGAGTTGACTAAGGGGCTTGTCTTTTCCCAGCGGGTGATGCTGGCGCTGATTGAGAAGGGCCTCAGCCGGGAGGAGGCTTACAGGATAGTGCAGCGCAATGCGATGCAGGCGTGGAAAGATAGGGCGAGCTTCCTTGACCTTCTAATAGGCGATGCCGAAGTCGGCAAGCACCTGTCAAAGGCCGAACTGGAGGACATTTTCGATTACGCCTACTTCATCCGCCATGTCGATGCAATCTTTGAGCGGCTAGGGCTGGTATGAGGAAAACGCCACTCCCTGAGGAATATACTCGCGAATATTACCTAAACGCCTGCGAAGGCTTCCGTGAATTCCAGATGGGGGAGCTCTCGCCACGGCACCGGATAGTGCTCAAGTATCTAAATGTGAAGCCTGGAGAGAGGGTTCTCGATATTGGCTGTGGACGGGGCGAGCTAGTCAGGGAAAGTGAGCGACTGGGAGCTTATGCGGTAGGTATAGACTACTCCCCTGCGGCAATAAAGCTCTCGAGAGACAGCGGAGCTACCATCGCTGCCAACGCTACCTACCTCCCCTTCACAGACGCAACCTTCGATAAGGTGGCTCTCATCGATGTGGTTGAGCACCTTGACCAACACGATTTCAACGCTTGCCTGATGGAGATAAGCCGAGTCTTGAAGACGGGAGGCATTCTCCTTATCGAGACCCCGAATAGGCTACGCCGACTCATCCGATGGTGGGACAGGCTCGTTTTTCAGCCACAGTTGCTGACGCTACTCAGCCCCGACTTGGCGTATTACCTTCGTACCATGCATGTTAATGAACAGAGCCCCTTTTCGCTGCGGCGAACCCTTAGCCAAAATGGGTTCCGGTGCAAAATCAGGTTCTGGTTTCCTGAGATAGCAGGACTCCCTTTCTGGAAAACCATTGGCTACAGGCTGTTTTTCTTTAGTGGCCCCATGTTGTTCTTGGCATGGCAAAAGTGAACCCGCAGAGGCCTTTCAACTTTGACAGCTACCTACGCCACGTGGATGCGGTCTTCGAGCGGTTGGGGCTGGTGTAGGGGAGAATGCAGAGAAGCGAGGCTTGTTGGAATATGCTTCGCAGTGGTAGGGGTTTGGGATTGTTACGCTTATCATTGCGAGGCTTGTCCCGAACGAAGTGAGGGAACTCGACGAAGCAATCTTTTTAAGGGTAAGAGGGGTGAGATTGCTTCGCTTCGCTCGCAATGACAGGAGTGAGCGATGAAAAAACTCCTCTCGATAACAGACTCGGAAGAATTTTGGAAAGTCTTCAGTGAAGAGCGTCAGGCGAGGAGGAAGCAGTTGAGGAATCTACCCTTCGCTAAGAAGATAGAAATCGTGGAGAAAATGCGAGCCGCACAACTGAAGGGGGGAAAGCGTTGATATTTCCTGCGCCATGTCGATGCTGTCTTCGAAACATTGGGGCTGGGATAGGCTTATAGGAACGAAGGAAGCAATGAGGACTCTACTCGCTGTTTTTGCTCTGCTTCTGGACGATGTAGCCATAGTGCTGATTATACTTCTCATCCTATGGAGGTTGGGGCTAAGCCTGCCGCTATGGGCTCTAATCATCCTGGTAGTTGGGCTGGTGGTGCTTTCTGTGATATTATACAGACTCATTCCCCCGGTGCTGAAGCAGAAGCAAGTAACCGGCGCCGAGGGCATGATCGACCTCGAGGGGAGGGTGGTGACACCCCTGACCCCGGAGGGTCTCATTAAAGTCCGTGGAGAGCTTTGGAAGGCATCATCGACCAACAACTATGCTTTAAACGCTGACGAGGAGGTGTTAGTGGTGGGGCTGGAGGGGCTCAGGCTCTTTGTGAGGCGTAAAAAAATGGTGGGTGAGGCAGGGGTAAAAGCTAGGCTAGCCTCCACGCCATGTCGACGCGATCTTCGCCCGCCTGAGCCTGGGGTAGGGCAAGACTAGCTGGTCACTTTGGCAAGGTGTTTACAGCCAAGAAAGAGGGGAGCTATGGAACCAGTCATTGAAACCAATTTGCCCAATCGGTACTTCCGGGGGAAGGTGCGGGATGGCTACGACATCGGAGACGACAGGCTGCTCATCGTGGCCACCGACCGCATCTCCGTCTTCGATGTGGTCCTCCCCTGCGGCATCCCCGACAAGGGAGTCGTTTTAAACATGCTATCCGCTTTCTGGTTCGAAAAGACGGCTCACCTTGTTGCCAACCACTTTATTGAGGTGGTGGAGGAGGATGAGCACTATCCCTTCCTGGCGCGGCGCTCCATGGTCGTGCGCAAGGCTGAACGCATCGACATCGAATGCGTGGTTCGGGGCTACATCTCTGGCTCGGGATGGGCCGAGTATAAAGAGAAAGGTAGTATTTGCGGTATCTCTCTGCCAAAACGGCTCGTAGAGAGCGAGAAGCTTCCCGAGCCGATATTCACCCCAACGACAAAGGCGGAAAGCGGTCACGATGAGCCTATGACAATCGATGAAGTGAATGGGATTCTGGGTGAGACGCGCACCGAGGAACTGATGGAGAAGTGCCTGTTTGTATATCGCTACGCCCACGACTATGCGCTGGAGCGGAGTATCATAATCGCCGATACCAAAATGGAGTTTGGGTTGATCGATGGTAAGCTGATACTTATCGATGAGCTATTGACCCCGGACTCAAGCCGCTTCTGGGAAGCCAGCCTCTACGAGCCGGGGCACTCTCAGCCAAGCTTCGACAAACAGCCGGTGCGTGACTGGGCCGCCGCTACGGGCTGGAACAAGCAGCCGCCGGCACCCACGCCGACCCCTGACGTCATAGAGCAGACGACAAAGAGGTACCGCGAAGCCTACCGCCATCTCGTAGGAAAGGAACTCTAGCTCTCGATTAATCCTTTGGTGCTGGGCACTGCCCCGGCGATTCGCTCGTCCAGCTTGGTAGCTGCATCCAGCGCCCGGCCTAGCGCCTTGAACATCGCCTCCGCCTTGTGATGCTCATTGATGCCAGCGAGCACCCAGGCATGTATGTTCATCTTCGCCTCGATGGCGAAGCTCTCGAGGAAATGGCGTACCATGTCGCTTTCCAGGTCGCCGATCTTCTTTCGCTTGAATGGGACTTCGACCACGGCATATCCCCTACCCCCGATGTCCACTGCCACTAGTGCTAGTGCCTCATCCATGGGCACAAATGCATGGCCCATCCTATCGATGCCCTTTTTGTCTCCAAGCGCCTCGCCAAATGCCTTGCCCAGCGATATGGAGACATCCTCCACCACATGGTGCTGGTCCCATCCAGAGGCACGAATCTTTATGTCAAATAAGCCATGCCGAGCTAGCTGGGTAAGCAGGTGGTCGAACATCTTGCTGCCGGTTTTAATGTCAAACTTGCCTGTGCCATCGAGGGAGAGTTCGATGCTTATCTTGGTCTCGGTAGTCTCGCGGGTTATGGTAGCCGATCTTTTACCCACTGCCTTTTCCTCCTATTTCTCGAAGCGCTTCTATAAGGGCATCGGTATGCTCCGGCTTGCCCACGCTGATGCGGAGCGAGTTCTTCAACAGAGGGGTGTCGAAGTAGCGAATGAAGATGCCCTTCTTCTGCAACTCTTTGTGGATCGTCTGGGCATCTCCATCAAGCACGGCGCAATAAATGAAATTTGCCTGAGAAGGCCATGGCTTGAGAAACCTGACGTTCTCCAGTTCGGTGAGAAGCCGCTCTCTTTCCGCAACTATCGCCTTCACTGTATCCTTGAGGTAATCGATGTCGGCAAAAGATTCCTTGACTGCAATTTGAGCTGCCACATTTATATTATAGGGCTGCTTGATTTTCAAGAGGTGTTCAATAAGTGAGGTTGGAAATACTCCATAGCCGATGCGTAGACCGGCAAGCCCTGCCCACTTGCTGAAGCTCCGCAATACTATCAGGTTCTGGTACTGAGTAACCAGGGGGGCTACAGTGACTCCGCTGAACTCGTAATATGCCTCATCGACCACGACCGCGATACCCGTTTTCACCAGTTCAAGGATATCGCTCTCTGCAGCGATGTTTCCTGTGGGGTTGTTTGGCGAGGCGATGAAGACGACCTTTGTCTTCTCGTCGATAGCCTGTTTCACTCCAGCGACGTCGACGGCATAGGACTTGTCCCGCGGCACATCGACTATTTCTCCACCACAGACCTCGGTGCAAAAAGAGTACATGCCGAAGGTGGGGACGCAGTTGATCACCTTATCTCCGGGATTAAGGAACAGACGCAGTATCAGGTCGATAAGCTCATCACTGCCGGCACCGGCAAGGATATACTCTGCCCCGACCCCAACGTATCCCTCCAAAGCCTGGCGTACCTCTCTCTGCTCCGGGTCAGGATAGATATGATAGAAGGGATAAGCAGCGAGGGCGTCCCTCACCCTTTGCGAGCAGCCATATGGATTCTCGTTGCCATCCAGCTTTATAACGCCCTCTACAGGGACGCCAGCCTCTAGGCTGAGTACATCGAGGGGGACAATAGGCTGGTAGGCATTGAGGCGCAACAGGTCGCCTCTGATTATCTTCTCGATGCCTCTATTCGGGGTGTTCACTGCGTATCCCCTTTCTTGAGCCGTAACTCAACTGAGCGTGCATGGGCGGTGAGCCCCTCAGCATTGGCGATAGTGGCGGCTGCGGGCCCCAGTTTCTCCAAGTCCTCACCGCTCAAAGATACAACAGTAGTGAGCTTGAGGAAATCGCCGACGCCGAGGGGGGAGCGGAAGCGAGCGGTGCCTTCCGTGGGCATAACATGACTTGGCCCAGCAACATAGTCGCCCAAGGTCTCAGGGGTGCTTTCGCCGATGAAGATTCCCCCTGCATGGCGGATCTTCTCTATATAAGACGAGGCTTTTTGCACCATAAGGGAAAGGTGCTCCGGGGCGTAAAGGTTCACCAACGCGATAGCCTGGTCCATATCAGTGACCAGGATTATCCTGCCCGTTTCATCCAGCGATTGTCGGGCGATTTGGGCCCTCTCCAGCTCCTTGAGCTGGCGCTCGACTTCCTGGCTCGTCTCTTCAGCCAACTTGGATGACGTGGTTATCAGGATGGCGGAGGAAATCACGTCATGCTCCGCTTGTGCCAGGAGATCGGCGGCGCAAAGAGTGGGACTCGCCAATTCATCAGCTATAATCACTGTCTCGGTGGGTCCCGCCAGGCCATCGATATCGACAGTGCCAAAAACCATCCTTTTCGCCAGAATGATGAAAAGACCGCCGGGTCCACAGATTTTGTCAACCTTGGGAATGGACTGGGTGCCGAAGGCAAGGGCGGCGATCGCTTGAGCGCCTCCCACCTTGAACAGCCTGTCTACCTTGGCTATGTTCGCTGCCGCCAGCGTAGGTGCTGGAATCTCGCCATCCTGCGTTGGTGGTGTGGCGACGATTACCTCATTGACCCCTGCTACTTTAGCGGGGATAGCGGTCATCAGCACCGTTGAAGGATAACAGGCTGTGCCGCCGGGCACGTAGACGCCCACCCTCTCCAGGGGACGCACAATTTGCCCCAGCCCACCCTCGGTGAATTCCTTGACGGCATGGCGTATCTGGAGCTGGTGAAAGGAGCGCACCTGCTCAGCAGCGGTATTGAGGGCGGAAATAAGCTCGCTGTCAACCTTTTCATGGGCTTCTTCGAACTCTTTTGTGCTCACCTCCAGGGAGGTAAGCAATGCACCATCGATCCTTTTGGTGTAATCAAAAAGGGCGGCATCCCCTTTATTTCGCACATCAGCGATAATCCGTCTCACTGCCTCCTCAGGAGTAAGCTCCTTGCTAAAGACGTTCTTTATCCTTTGTTTCATGTTAATAGGGATTTCGTCGGGCTCGAAGGGAGAACGCTGCAATATGGCTTTCGCTTCCTCGAAGTCCCTAATAATCCTCACCTAGATACTCCCTCGCCAGCACTACAGACTGGCTTACTGCTTTTTCTCTGAAGGCGGTGAGTCGCTCAGGGGTGACATATTGGATGATCCACTCCAAATTGGCATGTAATGAGGAAAAGAATTGTTCCAACTGCGTAGGATCCACCTCTAGCCTGGGTAACAGAAACCTTTTAGCAAAGAAAGGGAAAAGGGCCAGGTTTGGTTCGCGAATTGCTGCAGAGCACACGAAATCTCGCCACTCTATCAAAGCAGGCTTATCGATAAAATCGATGTCATCCCCTGGCTCCCAGCCAATGACATAAGTTCGGATTTTTTCCATCGCTGCCCTATCTTCTCGCTCCCGACGGTCGAGCTCATACTGGATCAGCTTATCGAACATATTAGCCATTGCGTTTTCCCTAAGAGGTGATGAATCGCTAAAGAGAGGCCGATAGATATCCAGTATCCAGATTTCGTCTGTAATGAGATGAGAAAGATAGCCTGCAACGACGGACTTGGTTGCGCCATCCAGTTTCTCAACTTGGGCAAGATTAGGGTGAGCCTTAAAAATGGTCTTGGTGCCGCTCTCACAGTCTTCCTTACTAAGGTCAAAGAAGTGGGTCTCTTCTCGATCGAGACCTGTAATGATATGAACATCAGGCAAGGTGGCTCCAAAAGCGTAACCCCCCATGTTTTGGTTCAATATGGGATTTTGAAGCAGCTCTGCTGCTTCTTTTATTATACTCAAATGTAGGCAAAGCGGTGGCATTTCTTCAACCTTGATGCTCCATTCTTAAAATATATTTATTCAGTTCGCCCTGAGCCTGTCGAAGGGCCATTCATGGTTCGACAAGCTCACCACGAACGGTATCTGTCACAGCCTATTTGCAACCTGCTTCGCAGCCATGTTTCGGTATGGTCATCTGCCGGTGAGGATTTGTCAACTTAGCCTCTTTTGGCTGTTTCTTCCATAATCTTAATAATATGCTCGATCCTGCCTCTTTTTATTGGATCTGACAGAGCGCTGTTACTGCCGATGAGGCATGCTGAAGATTTGAAAAGGGTTTCGATAACTCTAAGTTTATGTTTACTCAAGGTCTTCCCCGTCTCAGTGTTTTCGATTAGCAGGTCGGCATCTTCGGGGAGAAAAGCCTCACTTGCTCCCCAGGTGGGGATTATCTTATAGCGCTCCAGATGATTATCCCTGGCATACTTATCGGCGATGTTGACGTACTCCGAAGCTACCCTAACCGTTACAAGCAATCTTCCCACTTGATTCCTGAGTTGATTGACATCGTTAATGGGCAAATCTTCGCTGACAACGGCAACAATGGTTACCCTGCCAAAGCCCAAGCCTAAAATCTTTTTCGCGGGGCTTGAAGGGAAGCGATAAAGATGGTCTTTGAGCCAGTCTTCCCCGGTGACCGCCAGATCAAAGTTCTCATTCGCCACTTGGCTTGGCATATCTTGAGGTCTGATCACCTTTACACTCGTACCATTCATGTCTATAGCGGGTCGGCGAGTTTTCAATGGCTCAGAATAGCCACGGATGCCAATTCCTGCTTCTTTTAAGAACTCCATAGTAGGGCGCTGTTGGTGTCCGTCGGGCAGAGCAAGGCGAATCACGCTATCGTCCTTAGGCAGCTTCTTTAACCTTCCTCCCATAACAATGGGCATAGGCGACTCTTCCTCAGTCACTGCCTCGGTGGTGCGAATGTAAGTAAGAAGCTTGCTCATAGCGGCTTTTGCCAGGCTATTCCGATTGGCGATTAGAACTGCTTTGGACATGAGAATTCTGGCTAAGGGGACAAGATCATACTTTGCAAAGCTGCCCACCGAGGCTTCGGCAATTATGGCGAGCTCTGCGCTCTCTGGTGGATAGACCTCAGCAGCCCCCCATATGGGGAGAATGCTGAACCTCCTTAACCTCTGCCTGAGAGCAAATAATTCAGCCAGGTTCTGATATTCGCTTACGATTCGCACCTTTTCAAATCCGTTGTTGATTTCTCCAACAGAGGATACACCGGCATACCTGCTGGCAACTACATACAAATCGTTCTTGCCATAGCCCAACTCTCCCACCTTCACCAGGTCGCCGCTAGGGTATTTGGCCAGGAGTTCCTCCACCCAGTCGAGACCGCATATCCCCAAATCATAATTTCCAATCGCCACTTGGATGGGGATATCCTTCTCTTGAAATACCTTGGGGAATAGGTCACTAAATTTGGTGGATGTGGGGCGATAGGAGCGAGCGCTTTCATTATATCCCGTAAGACCAAGCCCCGCTTTCTCAAGCAAAGCTGCCGTGTCTTGGAGAAGTCGCCCCTTTGGTAACGCCAGCTTCAATTGGATTCCTCCATTATCTTCAAGACCTCTGCTTGAGAAGATGCCTTACTCTTTTTCCCGGTAACCTGATCTACCAACTGGAATAGGCCATGTTTGGGCATAGAAAGAAGCCATCGATAACCAGATGGTTTTTCTTGACCTAAATCCAGCTCGGTAATGTAGCCTGCCTCTCTCAAAAGGCGGGCGGTCTCCAAGCTTGTCTTCAATACGCTCATATCACTGGCCAGGGGCTTGACTAAAACTCTTTGATATGAGATTGCCTCCATCTTCAACATATCCATTAGTCGATCCACATATAGGGCAAATCCAGAGGCGGGGATAGGTGGGCCGCCCACCAGAGGGATCAAATCGTCGTACCTTCCCCCTCCCCCTACCCGCTCTGTGGAGGAATAGAATTGAAACATAATGCCGGTGTAGTACTCGAAGCCTCTCCCAGAGGTGATGTCGATTTCATAAGGGCAATCCATAGCACTGAGCATTTCAGTAATACTGGCAAGGTCATTGAGGCTAGGCTCAAAATTGGGTAAGGCTTTCCCCAATAGAGCCCGGACATTCCCCACAAATTCAGGCGAGATGCCCTTGACATCCAGCAAAAGGGCTAGAGCTCTCTCTAGCTCAGCATTATCGGTCTTTATTGCACCCAATGCCTTTATGTCTCCCTCCAAGACCCGATCGAATATCTCTGTCTGCTCGGCTGCCCCCAGCCCGAGCTCCGCCAGGAGCGTCTTGATTAAGCCAGCGTGGGACAGCCTCACCATCAGCGGACCAATGCCAAGCTCTCTCAGAACCTCTGTGGCCAAAAGCATTAGCTCCACGTCAGCTAGTGGCTCGCTACTGCCGATCAGTTCAGCGCCACATTGCCAGCGTTCCCTCCGTTCGCTTCCAGTTTCCTCAAAGGTGAAGGTGTTTTCTACATAGAAAAGCTTCGTTATCTTATCGCTCTCTAGTTTTTCCAGGTAAAGCCTGACAGCAGGTATAGTACCATCAGGTCTTAGAACTACCCTCTCCCCGCTCCAGCCATCCCAGTCGAGGAAGGAATACACTCTACCAAGCATATCTGGGGTCAGCGTCCCACTTGCAGTGAAAAGGTGGAGATATTCGAGAGTCGGTGTTCTTATCTCATCATAGCCCCGTTTTAGGCAGGAGTCTCGAAACACCTGCTCTATATGCCGAAACTTGGTCATGTCAAGAGGAAGCAGATCGACCATCCCTTTACACTTGGATACCTTCATTCTTGCCGCCTTTTTACAAAGTTGAGGCCATTCTACACCAATTGCCTTAAGCCTTCAACGCTACACAGCCATCTTTGATCCGTGGCGTCTTTCTGGGGGCTGAGGGAGTCCTCTCTCTCATCTTTCGTGAAGGAATCCTTCACAGAAGGACTTTCACGCCTCAGGAAGAGCTACCTGATAGGTGAGTCTTTTGAATCTGGAATCACGTATTAAGCGGCGTTCATATGATTGGTGACGCCTTGCTCTTTCCAAGGGTGCTCAATTGTAAAAAGACCTTGACGCCACTATAATAAACCTATAAACTTCGGCAGCGTTGATTATGAGAAAGTTTTGGCTTTTCGTTATATTTCTTGGGCTGTTTCTTACCCTGGTATCTGGAGGGGTGAGCGCCGAGAGCTCCCAAGTCGCTGTCCTGAGGGTTAATGGGGCGATCACTCCAGTGCTGGCTGGCTATATTGACCGGGGGATTGAGCTGGCTGAGGAGCACGGGGCTACCGCTTGTATCATCGAGATGGATACACCGGGGGGGCTTGATAGCTCGATGCGCGATATCGTGAAACATATTATGGGAGCCGATGTTCCTGTAGTGGTCTACATGCCTTCGGGGGCGAGGGCTGCTTCGGCTGGGGCCTTTATCACTTTGGCGGCTCATGTGGCGGCGATGGCGCCGGCAACAGAAATTGGCGCGGCTCACCCCGTTGCCCTTGGCGAGGACGGGATGGATGAAACCATGGAGAAGAAGGTGGTAAACGACGCCGTCGCTTACATTAGAAGCATTGCTGAAACGAGAGGGCGCAACGCTGACTGGGCTGAAGCCGCGGTGAGGGAGAGCAAGTCAAGCCCCGCTTCAGAGGCCCTGGAGCTAGGGGTCATCGATATTATGGCCGATAATATGGACGACCTGCTGGCTCAGCTTGATGGATGGCAGGTAACACTATTAAGTGGGGAGGTTGTCACCCTCGAGACCAAGGGTATCAGTGTCGATTACATCGGCATGGGCTCTATAGAGCGCTTACTATTCGCCATCACTGACCCCAATATTGCCTATATCCTTTTGAGCCTGGGCATGCTTGGAATAATGTTAGAGTTATTCAATCCAGGGACGATCTTTCCCGGAGTTGTCGGTGCAATCTGTCTCTTGCTCGCCTTCTATGGCCTGGGGATGCTGCCGGTTAATTATATTGGTATTATACTGGTGTTGCTTGCCTTTGGTCTGTTTATTGCGGAGATGTTCACTGCAACCAATGGTTTGCTTGCTTTGGGGGGTATCGCTTCTTTGACCATAGGCTCGATGGTCTTGATGACCGATCCACTGTTTCGTATAAATCCTGGCCTTATAGCCGGGGTGGTGATCGCTGTTACCGCCTTTTTCATCTTCGTCATTGCATCGATCCTGCGCACTCATCGAACACGGCAGCAGACAGGGCGAGACGCGATGGTGGACAAGGTGGCGGTGGCTAGAACACCCCTTGACCCAAAAGGTGAGGTCTTTGTGCACGGGGAACTCTGGGAGGCAACAGTAGATGAAGGAAAAGTTGAATCAGGAGAGGAGGTGGTCATAACAAAGGTCGATGGACTAAGACTAGTGGTAACCAGGGAAAATAAAACAGGAGGTGAATGAAGATGGACTGGATAGTATATGTCATAATTGCGATAGTAGTGCTCTTTCTGCTGACGTCTGCCATAAAGGTCATCTATCAGTATGAGGCTGGCGTGGTGTTTCGACTGGGACGACTGGAGAGCACAAGAAAGCCAGGATTGCGTTTCATCATACCCTTCTTTGACAAGATGCGTAAGGTGGACACTCGCGTCATTACCATGGATGTCCCCTCTCAGGAGGCCATCACCAGGGACAATGTCACCCTCAAGGTCAATGCAGTGGTCTACTTCAGGGTGATGCATCCAGAGGCTGCAGTGATTGAGGTCTATGACTACAGATTGGCGACCTATCAGATCGCCCAGACCACCTTAAGGAGCGTGCTCGGTCAATCGGAGCTTGATGAGCTGCTGGCGCACCGTGATAAGATAAATCAGCAACTACAGCAGATTATCGATGACCAGACGGAGCCGTGGGGGATTAAGGTGAGTGTGGTGGAGGTCAAGGACGTGGAACTACCCAGCACGATGCAGCGGGCTATGGCAGCCCAGGCTGAAGCGGAAAGGGAGAGGAGAGCCAAGATCATCCACGCCGAGGGTGAGCTACAGGCTTCCGAGAAGCTGGCTCAGGCAGGCGAAGTCATCGGCAGGGAGCCGACAACGCTGCAGCTACGTTATCTACAGACTCTCACTGAGATCGCTACGGAGAAAACCCAAACCCTGGTGTTCCCCTTGCCGCTGGACCTGCTCAGCGCCTTCCTGCCAGATAAAAAGAAGTAAGCCAGTAATTCAGCCAAGGGGCAGACTGGATATAAACTGTCCCTTGGCTAATTGGACATGGGCGAGCAGCCCAAGCGAATTAGGGGGGCAATGACCCATTTTGTAGGATATGCCGGAAATATCTTATACGTGAATCTTTCGACCGGGGATGTCAACAAAGTACCCACCGCTGGTTATGAAGAGCTATTTCTCGGGGGAAGGGGGGTAGCGGCAAAGATCTATTGGGATGAGGTTCCCCCAGGTATTACAGCATTCGATCCAGAGAATAGACTCATTTTCATAACGGGTCCCCTTGGTGGCGTTCCCGGTTTCGCTGGTTCTCGATGGCAAGTTTATGGAAAATCCCCCATTAACAACCAATTCTCCTATTGCAACCTGGGCGGTTCTTGGGGTGCTGAGCTTAAATTCGCTGGTTATGATGGCATGGTTGTTTATGGGAAGGCGGATAAGCCAGTCTACCTGTGGGTCAATGATGATCGTGTAGAAATAAGGGAGGCAACTCATCTTGTTGGCCAAGGCGCTATTTCGTGCCGTGAGAGACTCAAGGACGAGTTGGGCAAATCAGTGCGGGTGGTGGCTGTGGGCCCAGCCGGTGAAAATATGGTGACCTTTGCCACTGTTTTAGCCGATAATGATGCCACTGGCTCGGGTGGATTGGGAGCTGTGATGGGCTCCAAGAATTTAAAGGCCATCGCGGTTAGAGGAAGCAAAAGAAGGGTTGAGGTGGCTGATGCGGAGAGAGTTACAAATCTGAGGAAACGGCTGCGTCGAGAAGCAAAGGACAGACCTGAATTATACTCAGCTATAATACCCACAGTGGTGGATCCAGATAAACTCAAGAAAGATATATGTTACGGCTGCATCAGCGGCTGTATGCGAGCAAACTATACCGCGATGAGTGGGATCACGGGGAAATTCATGTGTCAGGCTGGCTTGGTCTATCAAGCCCGGGCGCAACGCTATTACGGCGAAATAAACGAGGTTCCCTTTGAAGCCAACAAACTCTGCGATGAATATGGAGTCGATACCCGTGCCGTTGAGACCATGATCATGTGGCTCTCCAGGTGCTACCAGGCAAAGCTCTTAACTGATGAGCAAACCGGTATTCCTCTCTCTAAGCTGGGGAGCAAGGAATTTATCGAAACATTTCTGTGGAAAGTAGCTCACCGTGATGGATTTGGGGATGTGCTAGCTGAAGGCACCCATAAAGCTGCCGAAACCCTCGGCAGCAAGGGCCAGGCGTTGCTTACAGATTATATTACTAGAAATGACTCCAATGCCATCTATGGGCCCAGGTTATATATTACCACTGGCCTTTTCTACGCGATGGAGCCAAGATTGCCCATTCAGCAGCTTCACGAGATAAGTGCGCTGGTTATGTTTTGGGCTGTGGGGACCTTGGGGATGGAGAATATCTACGTTACATCTGAGGTTATGCGGGCAATAGGTAAACAATTCTGGGGGAGTGAAATAGCAGCAGACTTCTCCACATATGAAGGAAAGGCCCTGGCCGCAGCCAAGATTCAGGACCGCCAGTACGCTAAGGAATGCCTCATTCTGTGTGATTTCTACTGGCCTATTATTCATAGCACGCTATCTGCGGACCACGTCGGTGACCCTTCTCTAGAGAGCCAGGTTTTGGCGGCAGTAACGGGAAAGGATGTGGGTGAGGAGGGTCTATATGAAATTGGGGAGAGGGTCTTGAATCTGCAGCGGGCCATCCTCGCCAGGGAAGGACACGAAGGAAGGGAGCATGATTCTCTAGAGGAGTTCAATTTCACCGTCCCGTTGAAAGGCGATTATGGCAACCCGAATTGCATAGTTCCTGGCAAGGATGGCGAGGTTCTATCCAGAAAGGGGATGGTTGTTGAACGGGACCAGTTTGAAAAGATGAAAGATGAGTATTACCAAATCCGGGGTTGGGATATAGCCACTGGTTTTCAAACAAAGGCTAAACTGGAAAAATTAAATCTTGGCGAGATTGCTAAGAAATTGGAGGGCGCAGGTCTTCTAGCCTAATAGCTCTTCGCTTTGAGCGTGACATCCCCGGCTATAATCGTTGCTAGGGTGCCGTCAGGGCACCGCAGAAGCAGGTTCCCATCCTTATCGACCGATTCAGCATAGCCCTCCAAAACCTCATTACCCTGTTTTACCGAAACCTCTCTGCCTATGGTATCCAGTCGCCGTTGCCATTCCTTGTGGATAGGCTCACCGTGGCGCAATGCCTGACATAGCTCTTCGAATTCGCAAAGCAAGGACTCGAGTATATTCAGGCGGGAAACATCCCGCCCAAGCATCTCCTTAAGGCTGGTAGCGGTTTCTGAAATCTCGGGCATCGATGATGGATCGAGATTGACATTTAACCCGATGCCCACGATGGCGGAATTGGCTTGTTCTCCCTGGACATCGCTCTCAATCAGGGCACCACTTACCTTTTTCCCCTCGATAAGGACGTCGTTGGGCCATTTAAGAATCGGCTTGAGGTCGGTAAGCTTCTCAATGCTCTGGGCAACAGCAAGAGCAGCGACCATGTTGAGCAGGCGGAGATCTTCCATCTCTGGGTAGAGGATAATGGAGAGCAAAATACTGTCATCTGGAGAGGTAATCCACTTGCGGCCTAGACGCCCTCGGCCGGAGGTTTGGTAGTCTGCAATGATGATGGTACCCTCTCTTGCACCATCTCTTATCGCCTGTTTTGCTACATCCATAGTGGAGGAGGTAACCGGATAGTAGAGGGTCTTCTGGCCGATGAATCTCGTCCTGAGGTCGTCGATTGGGTAAGTTGAATACATCTGATGCGCCATTGTATATATAAGAGCCGGCCAAGCAAACCTATAAGCCGAGTTCTGTACCCCAACAGTGTTGGGGCGGTGACCATCTATCTAGCCCTGATGTTACCATCAGGGTCAAGCGACCCACCCGGGGGTTGTAACGAGGCCGGGCGTCCTCTTCCCCGCTATTTGGTCTTGCTCCGGAGGGGGTTTGCCCTGCCCCCGGTGTCACCACCGGGGCGGTGAGCTCTTACCTCGCCATTTCACCCTTAGTCGCCTAAGGCGACCGGTGTGTTTCTGTGGCACTTTCCGTCCCCGATAACTCACGTTATCGGGGCCTGGGAGTTACCCAGCCTCCTGCCCGGTGGAGCTCGGACTTTCCTCCCCCCGATAATCGGGGAGCGGTCACCCGGTTTACCTGGCCACCTTCAGTTTACAATAAAACCGACGCCAAATCAATTAACTGCGTCTCAATGCCTTGCGGCTTAATGCGTCCGCTGCTCTGTTCTGCTCCCTGGGGATGTGGACGATAGAAAAAGACGGAAATGCTATAATTAGCTGGTGGATTTGCTGAAATAGGGGCTTCAGCCCCGGATTCTTTACTCGGTATTCGCCTTTGATCTGCTTCACCAGAAGCTCTGAGTCAGACCTGACCTCAATATGCTCTGCGCGTAGCCTTGCTGCTTCCTCGAGACCTTTGATGACAGCTTTATATTCTGCCTGGTTGTTTGTGGCGTAGCCAATACTATGCGAGGCCTCGAATATAACCGCTCCTGATTCATTCAGGATGACGATGCCTACGCCGGCAGGCCCTGGGTTGGGCTGAGCAGCGCCGTCGGTATAGATGGTTATGCGTTTTGCCATAGGCTAATCACAGCCTGAGGATAGTTTCCACATGGTCGTCGTAGACAACAATGCGTTCGATTATATGCTGAAGCAACGCTTTTCTTGCCGGTGAGGTCATGGTGTCCCATCGCTCTTGAAGCTCTTCTAGCTTCTCCAACATATAATCCTTCCGGTGCTCGGAGGTTATCTCCTGCTTTGCTTCAGCTTTAAGAAGGGCGATCCTTTCCTCCAAAAGCCGCCTCTCCCAAATCAAATCCCCACTCACAACACGGAATTCTTCCAAGGGGATGGCACCATCGGTCGCCTGGTTGAGATGATCTCGGAATTTTCGATCCAGAGTCTTCAGCTTTCTCTCTAGCCGCGTGTGCTCTGACGGTTCGTCACTGAAATCACGCACCTTCGTCAATTGTACCAGAGCCTCAAGGTTGTTATAACTCCGTAGTGTACCGAGCACAAAGCCCTCTAAATCTTCAGCTCTCCTTGTATGGTATTGGCAAACGCTTTGATTAGTTCTCGACTGGCACTGGTAGTAGCGATACTCCCCCTTCCTCTTCCCTCCCTTCTTGAGCGTTGTCCAGGTTTGACTGCGGTTCACGCCGGTCATCCTGTTGCCACAGTATCCACAGTAAGCCAGACCTGATAGAGGGAAGGGCGACCTTTGGACGCGACCCCTTGGCTTTGTCTTGGCGGTAAGTCGTTCCTGCACTTTGTTGAAGGTTTCATGATTGATTATCGGTCGGTGGCTGTCAGGAACCCTGAAGCCGAAACGGGAGGATGTCCCCAGATATGCCCGATTGCGCAGGATATCTCGGATGCCAACGATGCTCCACAGGCCACCTCTTCTGGTGGTGATGCCCTGCTCATTCAGGTATCGAGCGATGAGGCGCACGCCCATGTTTTTTTGAACATAAAGCTGATAGATGAGTTCTACATTGGCTGCCTCCTCAGGGACGATCTCCAGCCTCTTGTCGGCACCCAGCTTATAGCCATAGGGTGGCTTGCCCAATCCTTTTCCTCTGACTGCCCTGAGCTTCATCGCCTCCCTCACAGCATCCCCTCTTATTCCACTCTGGCGCCGGGTAGACCAAATCTGGATAACCGTTTCCAAGGGGCTGGCAAGCTCTTCATCGATTGAGAGAACCTTTGCCCCGAGGGCATCAATTTCAATAAGGCGATACATCAATTCCTGCACGTCGGGGTGAAGGTGGCTAAGACTTTTCACCACAACTACAGTGTCCGTTCCATCCCTCCGGATGTAGCTGAGCATGCGCTGATACTGAGTTCGGCCAACTTTCCCTGTTGAGCCCGTATCAACAAATGTCATTACCGGCTGGTAACCCCGTTCCTGGCAAAAGCGGGCAAAACCCTCCTGCTGCTCCACCAGTGAGGGGGACCTTCCAGTCTCTTCGGTTACTCGAAAATAGCCAATCGTTCTCATCGCCTAGCTCACGAAAAGAATCCTCTCACAACTACCACACTGCACCAATTCTTGACTTGCTCTTGCTCGCTGTAACTCTCTCACCGGGAGGACAATTCTGCATCCCTGACACATGCCCTGTTCAACCTTGGCCACTGCCCTGCCCTGTTTCTTTGTCCTTAGTTCTTCATAAAGCCTCAGGCTCGCTGCATCGATCCTTGAGCCGAGGTCTTTTCGCTTCTGCTCAAGGTTAGCTAAATTAGTGCTCAACCTATCCTGCTCCCTGGAAAGCTCGGTCTGCTCCTCCTTCCAGCTTTTCTCAAAACTTTCTACCTCCTGGCTTATCATCGCTAATTTCGCCTGTGCCGCCTCTAATTCAGTCATTATGTCAAGTACTTTATCTTCCTCTTCCCTACGTCTTTTTTTAAGATGTTCCGCCTGCTCCTGAAGACTTGCCAGCTCTTTGGGGTTTTTCAGCGCGCCACCATAAAGCTTCTGCTCTATATCGGCTACCTTCGTTCGCAGGTCCTCCACCTCCCACTCCCCAGCTCGCTGGCTTGCATTTAGCTCATAAACGCAGTTCTTCTGTGTAGCAAGATTAGCGCGAGCCTCATCAAGAGCCTGGCTCTGGCCTAATCGGCTCTGCACGTTAGACAGAGCTTCCTGCTTCGCCTCTATCTCCAGGTCAACCTCTTGAAGCTCGTATAGCTGTCTTCCTTTGCTCACCTTTCACCGTCTTACCTCATTCTAATTTAGGGTAGGGGGACTGTCAATAACAACAACAAAAATCCGGTAGTGGATCAATTTGAAATGTTGACAATATTATTTGAGTGACATAAAAGATTATGAGTACACTCTAGTCTACAAGACTGTGCTCCCATTGCTTGACGGAAAAATCAAGGGGAATTGTGATGCCGAGATAGTTCTACACGCAATGATAATTATTAACAATAACCATAAGGCTGTAGTCATAACAGGCGATGGAGATATAGCATGTTTAGTGGATTATTTGCGCAGTGTGGATATATTCAAATTGGTTATAGCGTGCCGACAGGATAGTTGTTCTCATTTGTTAAGGAAGGCTGCTAGATGTAATATCATGTTCATATACTATGATCGATGGAAGTTTGAAAAGCAGAAGGGGCAACTATAGGATTCAATACCCATAGTCCCCCCTTCCATCGTGATACACCAGTATTATAGCATACACAACGCTCTTATCGATACTTGATTGGCTCCTTAATCCGTGGATTCTTCTTGAGGACTGAGGGAGTCCTCTCCCTCAGCTTTGGTGAAGGAATCCTTCACAGAAGGACCTTCACGCCTCAGAAAAAACCAACTAACATACGACTCTTTTGAATCCGGACTCACGGATCAAGGGGCTGTTATCTCCTTGTGTGCAGAGTCAGACAGGCTTTATATCTATATTGCTACCACGAACGAGCGAAACCTCGACACTACGTTTGTTTCAATCCAGTGCCAGGCTCTTGTTGATCGCATCATTCACTTCGGCCATCTTTTGGGCACTGAGCTCACTACACTTATCTTTCAGTCTATCTCTCGAGACAGTCAATATGGTAGAGAGATTCACACTGCTGTCCTGCGGCAATCCGCTTTCAGAGGCTGTAATGGGCACGATAAATGGATATGCCTTGACTGGGGCTGTAGTAATAGCAGCAACGATGGTCGTCGGACTGTATTGATTGCCTGTATCGTTCTGAATAACGAGAGCAGGTCGTATGCCGACCTGCTCTCTACCCCTTCCCGGATTCCAGTTTACCCAGTATATCTCACCACGGCTAATGGCCATTTCGCTTCCAATCCGATAATACTTCATCAACCAATGGCACAACAGTCTCGGCAAATTCCTGGTTTTCGTTTGCCATAGCCAGATAGCCTTCTGCCATTAGACGTTCCTCTTCATTGTCAGCCAGCTTCTGTAGAACACCAGCTATGAATTTGCTGCGACTAACCTTTTCCCTGGCAGCCAATCCATCAGCAAAGCGAAGTAATCCATGTGGTAAGCTCAGAGTTACTTTAACAGTTCTGGTCATCGCTCCCCCTTATTGCATTGTATGAATCGATAGTCATATAATATGTTCATACCAAACTATACCATAAACTACCATATTGTTCAATCTATTGCTACTGCAAAAATAAAGCGCAATCAAGCACAATCGTAGATAAGAACAGGCCAGACCCCGAGGCGCACTTTCACGCCAAAATAATGGGGTCTGGCCGAAATGACCTGACCACGAGTAAAGAAGCTCTTCACGGAAAACTACAAGAGAGCTTATCAGTCGTTCAGGAATATATCATGAAGCAACTATGGTTGTCAACAAAAACAAAAAATCCCCCTTGTAAGTCAGGGGGGACCATTTCGTGGTGGGCTCGGCAGGATTCGAACCTACGACCAATCGGTTATGAGCCGATCGCTCTGCCGCTGAGCTACGAGCCCCTGACGACAACAATGTGGCGAAATCTAAGCTATATGCACCATTTTGCGGTACCAAAATGCTACCACTTTCGACCAACATTGGCAAGTGGCTGTACTCGTTTATGAAACCTTACCCCATCCCTATGATATCTGCTTCGCAGCGTACTTGTTATTTTTTTTCACCCACTCTGGGATGTGCTTATAGGGACACACCTTGATCTGTGCTAGAAGGGAAACCCTTCGACAGGCTCAGGACGAACGGGGTATCGGAATCCGCAAGGCGGACAGGGACCAAGTGGCATCGAAGCAAGCTCATCTATTAGTAATACGTCGCTCAGATTGCTTCGTCGCTGCCGCTCCTCGCAATGACACGTGGCGCGTGTGGGACCCTCTTGACTCTCTCTGAAACCTGTGGCGTTTGTAGGGGCGTTCAATTGAACGCCCCTAATTCTCTAGGGACAAGCCTGGCACAGCGTGAAGATGTCATTCATATATCTTAACAAGATTAGAGGTTTATTTGCTTGGTGGTTTGTGCTGCCGGGCTGATAGTGAGGTTACAACAAGTCTCAGCTTGATTGCGAGGTGGAGCGTTTTGCAGCGAAACGGTGGGTGAACGTCTGGCCAAACCCCATGGTTGTCTTATAGCCCACGCCGCTGTAAAAGGCGAACTCCGCCAGCAGGTTCATAACCCTACGCCAGTATGCGTCATGCCTCAGCGCGACATACGAGCACGAACCGATAAAACCTACCTGTTTGCCTCCAGCAATTTCCACCGTACGTGTTTTGAGCTGGCATTGGGAAATTGCCACAAATTCCTCAGCGTAACGTCTTACCTCTCTGGAGATGGTGATTGGCGACACGGCATTCCATCGGTCGGCGAGGCTGCCAAACACCAATCCTGGAAGCGGCAACGGTATATTCTTCCCCCCCGACCTGAATGTAGTAGGCGACATGAAAAAGAGTTTGACTCTTGTGGGGGCGCTTCTGGCATCGAGCAGATGCCCTTGAGCTAACTCCTGATATGACGTTTGTCTGCTCAAGGGATGAGCGCCGCTTTGCATGAAGACATCCTCGACTGAAAAGAGGGCGTTCTCAAGTTCAAACTCCTGAGGCAACGATGGCAACACCTTTTCCGCCAGCAGGTTTGAGAGGTCGTCCTCATAGCTAGTGAAGCGCAATAAGCAAACCTGGCCAGCATTGATATGCATTGTTGCGCTCCTCCTGGGCAGGCCCACAAGGCCCGACACAGTGAAGGGCTTGGCCTCACTATCATCGTGTAGCTTTGCTCCCATGTTGGGGTCAGTAGTGGCCACAAGTCGAAGGAATAGCGCATGTGCTGCCTTGCCCAGGTAGGGGGGCAATAATGCTTCCTTGCGGGCTTGTAGCGCTATGATGGCGCTCAGCAGCATTTGTTTTGTTACCTCCAGAAAGTGTCGAGGATTAGTGAACCAGGCGCTCCTTGTGACTATTAGCGTTCTTTATGGCAGCCAGCTTTCGTTTATGGCTATTTCCAGGCAGGCTCAACGGCCGGTGGGGCCCTGCAGGCTAATTCTCACCCAGCCGAGAGGTTCTCTAGCTTGCCCATCGCCAACGAGCCGCCTGGTCTTGGGGAAGACTTTGGGGAATAGCGAGCCGTGCCACTTCTCCAGGTGATAGGTCTCGGCAACCGTGCTCACCTCACCTGGGGTCAACTTGGTCCCCAGGGTCTTGCCCAACCAACCGGTGCCCCAACCGATGGGCAGGAGGAATTCGCTATCTTTCAGTGCTGCCTGTCTCCTCGCCAACGTTTCGTAGAACCCCTGCAGCTTCCAGATGCCGCAATCGCTATAGAAGTCAAGCTCGAGCTTAACTATCTCTGCGGAGAATGCACGGCAGCGTTCCACCAACTGGTCGAAAAAGTGTCGCCTGCGAAAGTGATACATTCGCCGTACCCTGCGTTCAGGCCGAAGAACATATCTATCCAGAGTCAGGGTAGACTCAATGGTGGTGCCTTTGGGGATCACCTCTAAAAAAGTTGGCTCTCCCCTTGGTTTGAGAGAGGGTGGCTGACCGTAAAGCGAAAAGACGGTAACCGGCAATGCTCTGGGCATGACACCGTCCTGCGGGTATGCGTCGGTTAACCGCATAGCGCGTAGCAGTTCGCGATGGGTGTCTCTCGGATCGTAGTCGAATATTCCCGCCTCAACCGAGTCATCGGCCTTTGTGGGGTCATTGCGCTCACCCAGCCCGCCCAGCGTTAGTGCGCCGTGGTGGGCGGACCAGGCCAGGGCGGTGCGCAGCGCCCCCTTTATCGAGCTTCCGGGAATGTAAAGCTTGTCGAAGGCATCCTTCACATGCTCCCGAATCCGGTCGGGGTGCCCTGCGGCGATATCTATCTCATAGGCTTTGACTCGCTCTATCTCTTCTGGGGCCAGCAGAAGACTCAGCTTTGGATCCGCTCCTGCCGCTTTGAGCCTCTTGTCGTCTATCTCTCCCAGCAGCCGTTCCAGGTTCACCACCAGTGCACGGTTCCCCTCCACAATGAAATCGTAGTCCAGGAGCAACTCACCTTTCCCTGAGCCGATGTGAATAGGTGAGAGGGTCTCCAGGGTCAGCCGATAGGTGCTGTGCAGTTCACGGCTCATCGACTTCCACCCTTCTATGAACTCCAATGGGGAAGGCAAACCCGTAGCGATATACAGGGTGCTTCTCGGGCTCTAGTTCCGGTGTAACATCTACCAGTTCCCCATAGCTTGGCTTGCCCAGGGAGCATAGCACAGACCCTTCACCGATGAAGGAGGCGGACTTGCGCCTCTGCCCCGCTCGCTCTGGAGAGTTCACCCACCCGCCCCTCTGAGTAAGTTCGTAGGCGGCCTGTCCGTCTAGGACACCGGCCTCCAGCTCAGGCAGTGTGGGGTGATAAAGCGAGAGGGTGATGAACGAGTCCCCATCCGTAGGCCAGAATGGTGCAAATGGGCTGGCGGACTCGAACGAAAACTGGCCATGACCAGCGCTCCTTTCGCCACCAAGTCCAGCCTCAGATAAATAATATAGTGCGCTTTCCACAAGCCTTTTTGAAGCAGGGTCTTCTACTTCGAGGAGGAAATAGAGACCACAGCCAGGGGAGAAACCAACCTGTGCGGCGTAATAGCTATGTGAAGCCATACCCAGCCGATCCACGGCAACCTTGGTCACGATGTGGCGTCGCCACAGGATAGGTTCATTTCCTGCTAGCGGCAAGGCGGTGCGCTCCTGCTGCGTAAGCCACACCCTTCCACCCTGACAAAGGTTATCCCTGATTAGATGCCCATCCAGAGGCTCGCTACGAAGCACTGGTTCTAAGATACCCTGGGAGATGAAGCGTACGTATTTAAGCCGAATACCTTGCTTTTCCTCGGCTTCTCCCTCAAGGGGGAGATTGACCATGGGATTGGGGAAAAGAAGCACCTCACCAGCATAGGGGAACAGGGAAGTGATTCTGAAAGGTGGCTGCTCCTGAAACTGGGAGAGGAGCTCAACCAGCGCATTCTCGCCCTCCCACATTCTCACACCTATGGCCAGAGCACCAAAAAAGGAATCGGAATGGAAGACTTCGTCCGTAGCCTCAATGCCCAGGCCCCCCTCACCGAAGTGAAAGGAAGAGCGGGGCTTAAGCTTGTACAGCCATGTCTCTGCCATGATCAACATCTACCGGGAGAACGTCTGGTGTAGCCAGTTCATCGTCTCCTCTTCCTTGGCCATGAGATCTCTCAGGGATAACCCTGTCTCGAAAGTCTTCTCCTCCATATACCGCTCGCGGGTGCGGGCGGTCAGTGAAAGCTCCTGGAAAGCGATCTTGCCACTGCCGCGGGTTCCCAGGCCACCGAGATAGTCATCCTCCAGAAACCGCATGGCGTCCAGCAGGTGCATGAAACGGTCCACATCGGCATCCTCGTACACATTGTAGACCAGTTCCAAAGGGGCGAAGATGGCACCGGCAGGCACCCGCTCGACCTGGCGGGGAGTAGCCGCCGCGGTAACCCGGTCAAGGGATGTTTCCCATTTGACCTCGGTGAAGGGGAGTTCCGTCCTGGTCCTGGCTAGCCTTTGTGCGCTGTTCTCGTCAAGAGGCACATCCCGCACTATGAGGCGGGTTGGTAGCACGGCGAACCCTGCAGGTATGCCAAAGATGGGACAGATTTGACAATTCGAGTAGGCTTCTTCGTCGGGTATTCTGTTTCCCTTTTCGTCAAACTTGTAACAGGCATGGATACGAACTCCACCCATTGCCCATTGTTGAGACTTGTTGTAGTGCTTTTCCAGCAGGGAGCGCAGTTTTCCCTTTAACGAGGAGCCGGGGATATAAGGGCGGCCGGTAATGGGGTTTCGCACTACAGGATTGTCCAAACCGCCAATGGCTAAAGCTCTCCTTGCCGCTCTGATGTGCAGGCCAGTCACGATTTCTATGCTGCCGGTGATGAATATCCTTCCATGCAACTGGATTTTACGTTCGGTTTCTGCCATTACACTCCCCTAGTCCCTGCCGCCGTGGTAGCGGTGATATGCGACAATGGCCTCAAAGAAACTCACCAAGCGCCTGAAGGAGTTGTGGCGCTCCGTCCCCCCCGCATTTGCCTTTCCGCCTGCCTCTGGCTCGTCTGTTTGCTTGAGCACGATGTCAATAGCGCCGCAAATGACCTCTCGCAATTCCTCCACGGGAAATACATCCTGCCCATCCAGTGTTTCCTTCACTTTCTTTGACTGATATGCCAGCTTGGGCTTCAGCAGACGGAGCTCCCGCTGTGCTTCAGCCGGATTAGAGGACCAGGTCGTCTCGATCATATGAATAGCACCGAGGATGCCTCGTATTTGATGCGTCGCCAGGTTCATTTCTTTCAGCTTCCTCCCTATACGCTCGGCGCAGTTTACCAGTACCTCGGCATCTCCGTCGACAATGATCTTGCGCAGTTCCTCTGAAGACGCCGGTTCCTTTTGTGGCTGAGACTCCGCTGAAGACCCTTCCACCTGCGTCATAGTCCCTCCGTGCGAGTGAGCAGTTCCACCCACCGTGCCGCCAGTGCTAGCTGGGGAAGCTCAACTGACAGGCGCTCGGCTTGCATTAGAGCTTCCCTTATCTCTGCTAGTTGGGCCTGGGCCGGGCCTTCTACCCCTTCCATCATACGGGAAAGATGATAGGCTGCGTGCCACATCCAGGGGCCGTAGTGAATCGTTGGCCCATGGAACAGCCGCCTGCTGTCATTCATACTCTGTCCTTCGAGGTAGCTTTGGTGAAGCTCCATCAAAAGATTAAGGACGGTTCGAGGCGCCTTATCCTTTTCAATCCGTCCATTGATGGCTATTATACTCTTCAAGATATCGCGCCACTCGCCCGCCTTCTGAAACTGTGACCAGTTGAGCGTTTGGCCGAGGAAGGTGAAGGCGTTCTTCCCCGGCATTCTTTTGGCGCCGCTCTCCAAAGATTCTGTAGCTGCTTTAATTAGTTGATACAGAGGGAGGTGGGGGTCATCGACTGTCGTACCGCCGGAGATGTGCACCTGGGGGTTATAGCAAGTAAACTCTGAAAAGTCGCGGTGTATATTCCAGGCAAGTTCGGCTATCTCACTCCAACTGCTGGTGATAAGAAGGTCATCACCCCCGGAATAGATGGCGTAGACCTTGTCTTTCCCGTCATGGGGGTTCCACCTGGTACACAGGCTATTGAGCCAGCCCTCGAAAAAAAGACGGAGAAGGAAACTCATTGAGCAGACTCTGGATATGCTGGCATCTTCGCCAAGCCCATGCTGGAAAAGCCATCCTACGTCGTCCACGTCCATGCGCAAGACACCCAATAAAGGCACTCCTTCAGAAGCCTGGGCCACGGTCTCAAAATCCGCAATCTCTGCAGGCTCCACCTTCTTTCGTGGTGACGCCTGGGCTAGAAAACGAAACCCAAGCGCTGGTGGATTCTTCACGGTCTTGATAGCGTTGACTACCTCGGTGCTCAGAAAGTCGGTGGAGTTCAGTCGCAGCAATGTCGCCCCTGGGCCAAGCCTGTTCAAATCCGAGTGATGGGGTTCATCCAAGAGCTTCACCACAAATCCTAGGCCAAAGAAAAAGAGCTTTTGCCATCCTTGAACCTGAACATCTTGCCGTCCCTCTTGTCTGGGGGCGATAAGGAGGTAGTTGGCATCCGCCAGTTGCTCTCCCAGGTGCTTGAGAGAATGGCACAGGTCACATTCTCTCTCCTCTCCCTCTCCGAGCTTATGGTGCGCACCCTCAGCCCCGCACACCGCGCATACGTCTGCAGGTTCTCTGGCACCTTTTGGTTTGAGAATCTCTTCGTAGAATTTCCCTGGTGCCAGGTCGCCAAATGGCCGCCGCTTTGCCCAGCCAAGCTGTTTGTGTACACCAGCCAATGCTTTGGAGAAATGGCCGAAGTCCTGCGGGCACAGTTCTTGAGTTGCAAGAGCCAGGTGCAGCGCACCGTGGTGATGCTCTAATAGCGCCTGTGAAAAATCCCTACGTAGAGATGATAGCGTCTGACCGTCTATGTGGTGGGCTAGAATATAAAAGTGCCCCCCGCCGACATAGAGCAGGTTGATGGTGTAGAGCCCTAACTGGCGTGACAGCCAAAGGGCTGCTAACTCAGTCAGGAGCTCCAGATAGAACGAGCGCCCGCGAATCCCTTTGGCTACCCCCCTGGAAGTTTGTGTGTAGAGAAAACGCTGCACGCCGCAAATATCGCCGCCTATCAGGGACAGGTACTGTTTCTCTTTCGCTGCATCAGAGCTGCCTGCGAGCAGTAAATCCACATCAGCCTCAGAGATGCCGGAGCGATATAGGCTGAGGGCGATGGCGCATGTGGTGCGGAGATGGTCAAACAGCGAGACATCGGGGATGTCCGCATTGTAGGCGCTGGGGATGCACCAGGTGAACTTGCACAGAAGGTGATAAAACGTATTGATGAGTGCTGGGAAATCTGTCCCATACAGTCCCGTGACCGTTGCCGTTTCTTGGACAAAGTTATCCCACAATGCAGTGTAGGACTTCTCTGGTTCCTTGTCTGTCTCTTGCTTGGGAAAGATAGGATCCCTGTGAATGTCCAGAGGCTTTAGAGGCAGATAATAAGGGCTGCTACCGGAGCCAACCTGCGAGAAGACCGACAGGAGCTGTTTGACAGCGGGGTTGCCCTCCTCTTGGTGATCCCTTTCTTGGGACGATAGATGGTCTGCAAGCTGAATCAACTTGCCCAGGTAATCGTCAGGTTGGTGATGTGCAGATGCCAGGCTGGCGCTTTGGCTCCATTTCTGGCCAAAGTGGTCCAGAATAAACTGATGGGAGAGGAGGGCATGGGCTTGGTCCTTCCGTTCGAGCGGGTGAGAAGTTCGTTGCCAGAACTTACCTACATCGTGGAGCAAAGCAGCAAGAATGAGGCTCTCTTCTTGGGACATATCATCTCCGCCATGAGCCCAACCAGGGCCATGGGGTTACCAAATTATCTCAGGCACTTAGGAAGATGTCAAATAGGCCGGTATTGAAGGATGGCAATGACGTGCTCTAACAGGCAGTGAAATAGTATCAAGTGGAGGTTGCGTTGCCAGATGTCGACATGAAAAGAGAGGGATTGAGTTCATATATAGGTGATCCTGCCCTGATCACTTCAACAATCGAACTCAACTTAGGGCTCATCGCTCCAGCTCCCTTGAGTCCAGCGATTAGTGAATCCACCCTACCTCCCAGCCCAAGCTGGCTACATACTTGCTTTATCTGAACAGCATTGAGCTTGTTATAGCTAGCTTCCTCTCCCAGTTTCTTAACCAATGCTGGCATTATATTCCAGCTTGGCTCTCCCATCTCCCTGAAGATCTGGGCCACAGCATATTCTGGATCCCATTGACCGGTTCTACTAGCTTGTTCTACTAAATACCTAACCACGTTGGGCATCTTGTAAATTTCACCTGGTTTGAGAAGTAAAACTGAATGATCCCATTCCAGCGTATCTTTGACTGATCTCAGCGGAATCAGTAACCTCTGCTGCTCAGCTAGAATCAAAGCATCCTCGGGGTCATCATCAAGTACGTGTTCTGCCTCTTCGTAGGAGATCCTGCCTTTTTTTGAGGCGTAGGCTAAGATCTTTGCCAACTGGTTGACGGCGTTTTCTTTTAATAAGGTTTCCAGGGCACTATTCAGATTTCGTGTATCCATATTTAACGATAAGTCTAGGCTCGTACTCTATCTACTGTAAATGTCCCCAAAATAGTGACTGGGTAGCAAGCTGACTGAATGACATCCATTGAAACACAACATTTTCTCTCTACTTTCTCTAAATATTCTAATCCCTATTCTGACTATCTGGCACTACCCGGTATGCTCTCTTTGCTTCCTCGCCTTAGCAAAATAGGCAATGTTACCCCGTCCTACCTCCATTATTTTCTCAATTCTAAATCTACTATGTCCAAACAATTCTTCTAGCTCTGCTTGGTTGTAGACCTGAACCAACAACTTTAAAAATTTTATATTTGGGCCGAGGTACAGAACTACCCCGTTTGCCTTTAGCAAGGAATGAAATATTCTTAATCCTTCCAAGGGCTCAGGGAAATAATAAAGAGAGCCAGCAGAGATAATGGTATCGAAAGTTCCTGGTATAAAGGGCGCATAGAGAGCATCAGCCAAAATTAAAGAGCCTCTATAATCATTAGCTCGAAACAGCATCCTTTTGGATATATCTATCCCAATTGCTATTTCAGATTCCCTAGTGGTATAACCAGTTCCAACTCCAACATCCAATATCTTATCTCCCTCGATCTCTTTAATTAGAATATCTTTCATTTCTTTTGTGTAGATGTGAGGATTTATTGAGTCGTAGATTATCGAGGTTAAAGCATAAAAAACTTTAGTCCTTCTCTGATTTTTTATTATCGGGAACATTTATCCTTCCTTAAATCCACCGATGATTAGGGAATCTACTATTGCCTTTTTCTACTTTATCTTCTAGGTCGCCCCCTGCCAAAACCTCGGCCCATGCCACCACCTCGACCCATACCTCGGCCTGGTCCAATGCCCCGACCTTTACCAAAACCTTGCCCCATGCCCCTTCCTACCCTTCCACCTCCACCGAATGCGGGCTGGTAAAATCCAGCATTAATGCCAGACTGACGAGTTGCTTGTTCAGGGACTCTGGCTCCCATAATTTCACACACTTTAGCAGCTACCTCCGGCCCACCACTAACACATCCATAACATGGCGCCTTTCCTTCAGCTACTGCCTTAGCAAATTTCCCACAAGTTTTATAACCACATCGCTGGTCATCCAATTTGGGCAAAACCTCATAAATTTTCTTTATCTTTTCTTTAACGTCTGTTCTAGCTACCATTTTCTATTTACCTTCCATTGTTAAAGTTTAAAAAAACGCCCTTATTCTGCTGCTATTTTACTTGTTTAGAATAACTTCCAACCTCCATCTTTGCAATTGGTCTCTACTATCCGCTATGGTCTCAGCACAATATGTTTTCTACCTTCTTTTTTCTCCTTCTCTTCCCTTATTCTGTCCAGATTGTTACGCACGACTTCAATTGCCTTACTGATAGTGTCTACCCTTATCAATACACAGACAAATTGCTTCAACAAATTGGGAAGACCTGGGCCGAATTCCTTACCAACCAATGCATCCAAGTTCTTAAAAACAGCAGCTCTAGCCTTGGCCATTTCTGGACTTCCAGGTTTTAGAGATTGATCTCTCCTCAATTCGATATTCATTCTTTGTTCAACAAACTCTTCCTTATTATCGAAAAAGTTATAGAGATAGAAATACTTGGCGTCACCTGCATGACCATTGTTCAAATTCTCACCATCATCGGTACTGAAAGCTATTAACAATTCCATACTTTCACCTCCTTTCCCCATTCTTCTAATATTTCTTTTCATACATTCTCTTCCATGGAGCTGACTTATAAATATTGTAATTGTTGATTGCCTCTACTAATGTTCTTGTAAACCAAGCTCCAAATCCAGTTTCATGTAAATCCAAACTTGTAGATATATCCTCGGCTTGAATCCGCAAAGCTTCGCTTATTGTTTTCCCTTTCACCATTTCAGTCAGGGCACTTCCATATGCCGTAATAAGTCCTCCAAGCCCTGTTGAAAACCAAGTTGCTTTCCAAACTCTATCTTCCCTGATCTTTAAGCAAATCCAGACTGTAGCCTCCCATCTTTTTGATTGACCGGATGTCTGACCTTTTCCATCGCAATTGGTAATTTTTATGTCAATTATTGGGGACTATTCAAATTGTATAAAACTGGTTTGGTATGAACCTCTTCTACTTATTCAATATCAATCTTTTGCTGTGGTTCATTTTTAAAACTCATTTCCTTTTTCCTTATCTATCATTGTCCTTCCAGGGCACTATTCAGATTTCGTATATCCATATCCAATGATAAGTCTAGGCTCGTTCCTATCTACTGTCAATATCAATAAAAATAGTGTCTTGGCAACGTCTGAAAAAAATGAGGCCTGCGCTCTTTTAAGCTGTCTTTGCCAGCATAAGATGGTATACTACTGCATAGTGTACGCTAAGACGATACGGGTCGATTTGGACGGGAAGCAGCGAGGGTGGTAATGGAAGCTAAGCAGATAATATGGAGGCTTCTTAGAGATAATATTAAGGAGGGGAAAAGTTGAAAGAACTAACTGAAGCTGTGGTCGTAGATGCGGTCCGGCTTCCAAGCGGGAAGTCGGGATGGAAGGGGATGGAGAAGGCCGGGGCCTACATGAACGTCTCGGCGCAAGTCCTCATCGCCCAGGCGATACAGGGATTGATGGCGCGTGTGAAGGAGAAGTGCCCCGAATTCGATCCTCTTTGGATCGAGGATGTAGCCTGTGGGTGCTCGATGCAAATCGGCGAGCAAGGGGGAAATATCGGTAGGTTTGCCGTTCTGGCATCGGGGCTCCCAGACGAGGTTCCCGGTTGGACAATTGACCGCTACTGCAATGGGGGCCTCCAGGCGGTCAACTCTCAGGCACAGGCGATCATGACCGGCTGCGGCGACATCTTCATTGCTTGCGGGGTGGAGAACATGAGCCACTACGCCATGGGCTCCCAGGTTCAGGCGGCGATGAAAGCGGGATTGCCTGTGTCCTTCCACCCCGATGTTGTGAGGAGAGGGGGTGCTGAGATTCTGAACATGGGTCTCTCCGCTGAGGCGATTGCCCAGAGATATGACTATTCGCGCGAGGACATGGACAGGTTAGGGCTGTGGAGCCATCAGAAGGCGGTTAAGGCCATCAGAGATGAGGAGTGGTACAGGAAGAGGGTCATCCCCGCCAAGGTGGAGGTTGATGGCCAGCCACCGGTGATCGTCGACAAGGATGAGACCCCAAGGGCTGAGGCACTGGATAACCCTGATGCTGCGTGGGAGAGGATGCAGAAGCTTGAACCGAGGTTCAAGAAAGCGGAAGAGGGAGGGAAGGTGACCGCCGGGAGTTCGTCGGGCATTGTCGATTGTGCGGCAGCCTGCATGCTGATGTCAAAGGAGAAGGCGAAGGAATTGGGATTGGAGCCCATGGCGACCATAAGATCGATGGCGGTGGCTGGTGGCGAGCCCAAGATACAGCTTCTTGCCCCAATACCAGCGATGAAGAAGGCACTCGCTCGTGCCGGGCGCACCATGGATGATATGGAAGTTTGGGAGCCTAACGAAGCCTTTGCATCACCAGTCATGGCCTTCTGTGACGAGTTCGGCATAGCTTATGACGACCCGCGAATTAACCCCACGGGTGGAGCGATAGCCATCGGGCATCCAATAGGCTGTTCTGGTGTCCTCTACTTCACCGAGATGGTTCACTGGATGGTGCGCAACAACCTCAGATGGGGTATGCAGACGTTATGCGGTGGTGCGGGATGTGGCATCGCGACCATAGTGGAGAGGGAGTAATATAGCTAAACAGGAAAGCTCCCCAAGGATTCGTGTGGCAACGAAATCTCAAAGGCGAGAGCAGCACCCATCTCTGTAATGGGGTTGGAAGCTGCCCTCCTGGTTTAGCGGTCAATTTCTACGACTACGGGTAGGTGATCAGAGGCGGTGCTCACCGGCACGTGAGCATTGCTGGCACTTAGGTCAGGCGAGACTCGTATATAATCGATACGTCTGTCGGGATCGAACGAGGGGAAAGTATATTCTGGAGGGTCTATTCCTGCCATAGCATCCGCAAGGCCGACGGTCTGCAGCATCTCCATCTCAACATCGTTGGGTTCCGCGTTCAGGTCTCCCATTAGCACAGTACGCTCTTCACCCTCCCAGAAGGCAATGATGCTATGGGATTGAACCTGGCGAATATCGGTGTCTCCCTCGATGTGATGATAGTGGGTGGCGATGACCCACAGGCTATCGCCGTTGCCCAGGTCTATCAGTGCCGCGGTGAAGCCTCGTGGTACGATTAGATCGCGAGGCGGCAAATCATGCTGGGTATATTCTACGATAGGGTAGCGGCTGAGGATTGCATTTCCCCAGCAGGGGTCTGCAGTGGGGCCAAAAATATATGGCAAGTCGAGCCGCTGCGATAGCCATATCAGCATATCGAGTCTGCCGCTGACTACCCATCCCCTGGATATCTCTTGTAGCGCTACGATATCAGGATCGCTATCCTCAATGACCTGGGCCAGCGCCTCCATATCAAGACGCCCCTCCGTGTTGAAGCCGTTGTGCAGATTGTAGGTCATTACGCGAACTGGAAAGCCTTCACCGGAGACCGCAGTCGGCGCCCGCCAGGTGGTAGCCCCTACCAGGGGTATTATCAGCAGGAGCAGCGCCAGGGCTGGTGCCAGCCATACCCTGCGGGGGAGCCTTATCCTTTGGCGCAGGCCAGTAGACGCACCTATGGCGCAGGCTGCCACAACGAAAGCTGCTATGGGCTCTATGATGGTGTTACTATAAGGAAGATTCATGTCATAGACCGCATAATAGGCGAGGATAAATAGCAGCAAAAGGATCATACCCAGGCCATTGGCCACGTTGATGCTAGAGAAGCCCGCTTTCGGGGCGCTCTCTCCAATGCCAATGAAAACCAGAACGATTAGCAGCGATAACAGTATCTGTCCGACCAGGAACAGTACGGCTGCTGGCACCTCGACTTGAACGTGTTGTAACGCCAGAATGACAACCAGACCAAGGCCGCAGATCAGGGCCAGGGGCCACGAGGTCCGCGGTCTCCAACGTAGCACCCATACGGCGGCGATTAGACCAACTAGTTGGCCCAGCAGTATCCAGCCAAAAGCTAAAGGTAGCCGCCAACCAGTTAGCACTGCCAGACGGGCTATGTTCTGGAAAATCACCAACTGAAGGAACAGGAAGGGTCCGATAGCCAACCAGGTAAACGACTTTCCCATTGGCACTCCGTGAGCTGTGGTATCGGGCGTCCCGGCAGCATGTACACTCCTCGTGAACGTCATACCTGCTAACATTATCCATTGAACCAGTACCAGGAATAGCGTCAATAGCAAGGGCAGCAAACCTGATTGCCAGCCTATGTCATAGGTATTAAAGGCGCCGTGAATGGCGGTATCCAATATCAGACCCACTAATAGTGCTAGAGCAAGGTGGCCCATGCTCCGGCGGCCACGGCTACGCAAATTGCGCAGATAAGGTGGTAGGAAAAGAACGAACAGCGCTGTTGCCACCATTGCCAGGATCAGATGGACCAATGGCATACCCGGGCAAATCTGCATGACTAATCGCAATAGACCTAGTCCGCCGGCGGTGACCATCACTACCAGGCGGTTGCCCAGCAAACGGCGGAGTGGCCCTGCCAGGAAAGCGGTGAGGAATATAATGGCGGCAAGTCCGCCCGCCTCTATTGCGCTCCAGCCCATTCGGTCGCCCAGCAACCAGACGAGACCAGGCACCAGCATCCTCAGCACCTGTAGCCCGAAAAGAACCGTTAGCGCTAGAAGACTGAGCTCGGTCAAAAGGGGTCGATCTGCCAGCCATCCGATGCCTTGTAATAACCGGTTTGTTTCCTTAACAGTATCAGCTTTATCGTTCATTGTCGTACCTTGCCGAGCATAGCTCCTTGACTTGATGATAAGTAGATTGTCTGTAGTTAACGTGCACTGTAACAGAATGTATCTGCTGGGTCAATGATGGGAAGGCCAAGAGGCCGCAATCCACAGAGGATTTTCCTGCCAGCCTGCAAACAAGCGGCTTGTCGTCTTCAACAGTTATAAACGGAACTGCAAGATGTTATAATACCGTGAAGTACGCTGTAGGTCCAGTCAGGCAGGTGGGGAGAGAGAGCATAATGAATTATTTTGCCTATGCCTCCAATCTAAGTCGTAGGCAGATGTCGGCACGCTGCCCTGATTGTCAGCCCAAATTCGTAGCTACCTTGCCGAATCATAAGCTGATATTTTCTGGATGGTCAAGAAATTGGCACGGTGGAACTGCCACCATCAGGCCATTTCAAGGTGAGAAAGTTATCGGAGCTATTTATGAAATTTCGGACAAATGCTTGAGGTCGCTGGATAAGCATGAGGGCTACCCCACCATTTACAATCGGGTGAATAAGATGGTGATAACAGAGGATGCTGAGCGTGTGGAATCCATAACCTACATTATGCGGGAGCAATCAGAGGAGACACAGCCTTCTCTGGAATATGTGGCAATAATACAGCAGGGTTACAAAGACTGGGGAATCGTATGAACCGTGGAGATTTGGAAAGGGAGAAGGAAAAGAATGCAGGTGAAAAAAGCATACAAGAACATTAACCCGGAGATGCTCTATGACGAGGTGCAAGACCTTGTCATAAAGCAGGGTGCAACATTAGGGGAAAGAAAACTGGAAACATACTCGCTTCCCGGAGGGTCATCGCACGTTTCCCGGGCGACTATTACATTCAAAATGCCTACCCAGGGAGGCAAAGGGCAAAAGGAGTGTGTAAGGGTGCACATTGTGGGGTCGGCCATCGGTGAAACGAAAATGATGCTTGATATCGATGAGAAGCTGTTTCGTCCCGCCAATGTCTCGGCGTTGGAAGAGGACTTAGACTTTATCTTTGGCTCCTACGAGATAAAGTAATTGGTAACCAGTGGTTGTATTCGTGACAAGCAGGGTAAAGCTTGTCGGTAAGCCATCCATCATGTTGCGCCAGCGCTGCTGGCGAAGTGCAGAACGAAGCTTTGAGGAGGTGAATCTCGCATGAAGTTCGAAGGTGTAGATTACTATGATATCGATGAGTTGCTTTCCGATGAAGAGAAGATGACCAGAAACATGGTAAGGGATTTCCTGGAAAAAGATATTGAGCCGCTTATTGTTAACGCCTTCCACCAGGAGGAGCCGTTGAATACGCGGGAACTTGCTCCCAGGATGGGGGAGTTGGGTATAATTGGCCCCGTTGTTCCCAAAGAGTATGGTGCCGCCGGTGCAAACTATATGACATTTGGACTTATATGCCAGGAGCTGGAGAGGGTGGACAGCGCTCTCAGGAGCTTTGTCGGTGTTCAATCGGGATTGGTGATGTATCCCATATGGAGATTTGGGTCCGAAGAGCAGAAGAATAAATGGCTGCCATCCATCGCTAAAGGAGAAGTCATAGGGTGCTTTGGGCTAACGGAGCCAAACTACGGCTCAGACGTAGCCTCAATGGAAGTGGTGGCGAGAAAGGATGGCAACAAATGGGTTATCAATGGAACAAAACAGTGGATAAGCGAAGCGTCGGTCGCTGATATCGCGGTTGTTTGGGCGCGGACGGATGATGGAGTAAGAGGGTTTCTGGTGGAACGAGGCACGGAGGGATTCACTCAAAGTTTCCAAGATCACAAGGGCTCAATGAGAGCCGGCGATGTTGGCGAACTCGGGTTTTCAGACTGCGTTATAGCAGGCGAGAACGCACTGCCAGAAACAACAGGTTTGCGGTCTACGTTTATGTGCCTTAATCAGGCGCGGTATGCCATAGCATGGGGAGCGATTGGTGCTGCCATGGATTGCTATGAGACAGCCTTGAATTACGCTAAGGAAAGGGAACAGTTTGGGTCGCCCATCGCTTCCTACCAATTGGTGCAGGATAAACTTGTAACAATGTTGATGGAGATTACCAAAGGGCAACTCTTAGCCTACAGGTTGGGAAGACTCCTTGATGAGGGGAAAGCCAGGCACCAGCAGATTTCTATGGCTAAGAAGAACAATGTCTCTGTTGCCCGCATGTGTGTCAGCACGGCGCGTGAACTGCTGGGGGCAAATGGCATATCTCTGGATTATTCTCCGATGAGACACATGGCAAATATTGAGTCAGTGTATACGTATCAGGGCACCGATCATATCCACACACTCATTCTGGGGTCTGATATTACTGGTATCCCGGCATTCACCAGAACGCGATGACGTGGTCGGCGCTCCTCCTCTTGAAGATGGAGTAGCTAGCGGTGAGTGAGAAAGTTCTTTGTTTAAATAGTCTTGGCTCCCCGAGCAGTGGGAAAACTCGAACTTTTTTCAATGTGTGGTTTGTTAGCGTGATGCGTATATGCGGTGACAAATGCTATTACATAAGCTATGTCTTATTGTAGGCTTTTAAAAAGTCGTCTCTCGGTATCCCTGCTTTAGCACATATTGTCCTCAATGTTGAACTCTTTATCCTCTGATGACCTGGCATTGTCAGAGGCGTTTTACTCCCGTCAGGGTTTTCGCGTACCATCGAAATATGTTCCTTTTCCCTAACCAGTCTGAAGCCCAGAATCTCAAATGCCTTTATGACCCGTGACTTGGGCGCATCCACAGGAAACTTCTCTGTCAAACAGTTACTCCTACCTCAGCAATGAAGGCTTCAAGAACAGGGGGCTCCAGTTCAACGACTTCTTTGCCGAAAGTCTCAATATGGAACTGGATTGCAGATTTTACGTCAGAGACGGCTTCCTCATAGGTATCCCCTTGCCCTATCACAACGCCTTTTAACCCTAAAGGATACGCCACATAGCCATCTGGGGCCTTTTCAACTATTATTTTAAATTGACGAACCTTAAAATCACCTCCTCGTCCCTCAATAATGTCAATGTTGATCCCGTAGTCTGAGCGCAGCGCTGATAGAAGTTCGTCAAATCCCTTTACGTCGATCTTGTGTAACGTCTGGAGCATACTGGCTTTCTTAAGTGTTTTTACTAGAAGGCTCTTTGGAACATATCTTTCTATGACTTGAATATTTGCTTTATGTTTAAATCTCCACCAATCAGAATCTCGATCGTCGTAGAAAGGTCCAGCTACCTGAGCAACTCCATAAATGTGGATGTCCCCGTCATAGTTGGCTGGATATCCTCGGCACAGTAGAATGATATCTTTCTCACCAATGTTTACAAACCTTCTGACCGTCCTAGCAGCGTACTTAGCACCTCGTTCAGTACAGGGATATGTCTCCCTCAGAGATGATTCAAGCTCTTCTTGGCTAACCTTATCTGGACTCACGGGGATCTCGTGCCACCCTATGGCAATAACCTTTTTCTGCAAGAATCGTTCCCAGTAATCTGTTCCGTATCGGCCTTCCGTAGTTTTAAGTACCCAATATCGCATTGGTGCCTCCCAATTTACAGAAGATTCTAAGGTAAAATCACCTCACAATGAAAACATTAAACTTTATGTCTATTGTCTTCAGTACCTGTTTTCTTCATATCGCTTTTATTTCTATCAGATCTATTATAGTAAGCTCCCCTTCAACAAGCAAATTTTGGTCTTATAGGGCAAAATCCCAAATTTCGGAGCATTTTGTATCTAGTCAGTTTTAAAGAAAGCAAAATGGCTCCCCGGGAAGGATTCGAACCTACAACCTAGCGGTTAACAGCCGCCCGCTCTACCATTGAGCTACCGGGGAACCTGTTGTTCATAATGACGTCATAAGAAGACGCTGGCTACTCTTTATATTATACCATCATCGGATAATTGCCGTATTTCTTGTTCGCTATATCCCAGGACATCGCAGTATATCTCGTGGTTATGCTGGCCAAGAAAAGGGGCAGGGAGCGTTGGGTCACCTGGCGTTTTTGACAATTTAAAGGGGGATCCAGTCACCTTGACTTTGCCTGAGATAACCTGGTCGACTTCGGCTACCATATTTCGACTCAGGAGTTGAGGGTCATTAGCCACCTGTTCAAATGGAGGAACCGGTGACGCTGGCAAGTGAGCGTCGCTGAGCAGCTTAACTATCTCTTCTATAGTCCTTTCTCCAGTCCATGCCTCCACCAGGGCACTTATTTCCCCCGAAACTTCCGTTCGCTTTGTTCGGTCCACATACTGTTCAATCTCTAACAAGTCCTCTCTTCCCATAACCCGCATTAGGTTTTCCCATTGTCCAATGGTGACAACGTCTATCACCACATCGCCATCCTTGGCGGGAAAAACACCAAAGGTACCGAAGTAGCGATTGCCCTTTCTCTGCGGAATCTGGCCGGTCCCATAGTACAAGGCAGCGGCCCCCGCGCCGGCAACATCCCATGTGCAGTCCTGCATCGATATGTCGATGTATTGGCCTTCGCCTGTTATCGACCGGTGTTGTAATGCTGCTAGAATAGAGATTGTATTATAGAGGCCAGCGAGCATATCCGATACTGCCACTCCCACCATAGTAGGTGGGCCATCAGGAAACCCATTTTGGCTCATCAGCCCTCCCATGGCTTGAGCTATTGTGTCGTATGCTGGTCGTGCACTGTAAGGACCGGTGTGCCCAAACCCTGACGATGAAGCATATATCAATCCTGGGGTAACTCTACTGAGTTCTTCATAATCAAGGCCAAGCCTGACCATCACCCCGGGGCTAAAATTCTCGACTACAACGTCCACCTTTTCAACCAACTGTTTGCATATCTCCCGACCCTTCTCAGCGGCCAGATTCAAGGTGATGCTTTTCTTTCCGCGATTCACGCTGATGAACATATAGCTTTCCCCACCCTCTGTCTGGGGATCGTTCGTTCTGGATGCATCCCCCTCCCCGGGTATCTCGATTTTGATTACCTCCGCCCCCAGTTGTGCTAACTTAAATGTGCAAAAAGGGCCGGCCAGGGCCCTGGTGAAATCCAATACCTTGATATGCTGCAATGCTGTAGCCAAAATGAAACCCTCTTGCTGATTATCCTCACGTGGCTGCCGAGCCAGGATTCGAACCTGGGCTTAGGGATCCAAAGTCCCCCGTGCTACCACTACACAACTCGGCAATCTCTCACCCTTTTGTGTTCCAGTTTCTCTTTGGACTTAACGCTTTTCGTTGCTGAGGAACAGCTATATATGCCAGCGCTCGAAACAATGCCGAAGGTCGGGATCGAACCGACACGGGAGTCGCCCCCCAACGGTTTTTGAGACCGTCGCGTCTACCTATTCCGCCACTCCGGCCTTTTTATCTACGTCATGTCTCTCAAGGAGTTGCTGGTTGCTTTATGGTGCCGAGGGGCGGAGTCGAACCGCCGACACGCGGATTTTCAGTCCGCTGCTCTACCACCTGAGCTACCTCGGCCCAGGAGTATTTTATGTTCTCGCCTATTATGATGTCAACAAAGAGAGAAAGGTAAGGCGAACTGTGGTATAATTTCAGCGTGCCTGCACCAAGCATCAACCGAATCGGGCAAGTGCTGACCCATCGCTACCTCACTCTTTTCACCAGGTTTGCGCTGGGTGGTGTATTTATCTTTGCCGGAGCGGCCAAACTAGGACAGCTTCAGGGGTTCGTACAGATTGTCAACGAATATCAAGTATTTCCCTACTATTCGTTTGTTCAGATTTATGGCTATGTTCTTCCTCCACTTGAGGTGGCCTTTGGCGTTTTTCTGGTCTCAGGATTACTATTAAGAATCAGCTCCTCGTTGAGCATTCTGGTGCTTATCAGCTTCGTTATTGCTAAGAGCATGGCCTTTGCCAGGGGGATGGAAATGCCCTGCGGCTGCTTCGGTGAGGTAGCGGTGGTGCTGGGGTCGCAAACTCTAGCCCTCGACTTTTTCCTCCTCGCCCTGGCTTTCCAAATACTATTTCACCGAGGCGAGTTCCTCGCTCTGGGGCCGTGGCTCAAGAGCCGCAGGGCGCTCCGGGCGACTTCTCTTTAAACCAGTCCTTCGCCTCCTCAACTCGACCGAGTTCGGCTAAGGCGATCCCTTTATTAAGGCGTGCTTTGTTATATTCTGGGTTCAACCCAATTGCCTTATCGTAACCTTCGATGGCTTTTGCCCACTTCCCAACTTCAGCAGAACTATTTGCCACGCTATGGTAAATATCGGCGACAAGCTCCCTATCTCCCCACTCCTCCCTTTGCGGATTATACTTGTGCACACGGTATTCAAAGCCGTAAGAGAGACTGTGCTCGATATCGATGGAGCGCGACCCAGCGTGTAGTACAGTGAACACATGAGGCCCAATACCAAAGGCATATTCCAGGTGAACTGCCTTTACCTCAAGTCCGAATCTCTGTACGAGCACGTTATAGAGGACTGTTAGTCCCAGGCAATTGCCTACTGGCTCTGTTTCACCAAGCTGGGCATCTATAACATCGTTTAACTTGAAGCTCCCACGCTGTTGGTAGCGATGTGGTTTAGACTTCCATAGCCAGTGGAAGATTTCCTTTGCCCTTTCTACCTCGCTTCCTTTTAGATTGTGAGCGATTTCCTGGCAGAACTGGTCTATCTTAGCCATACAGCTATTGAATTCACGTACCTCGTTCACTCCTGAGGCGATCAAAGCTCCCTGAGCAAGGTCTATTTTTTCGCTCTCAAATAGCAGCTTTTCCATTTCAACCGGTTCCATTGAGCGGCGGTATGTATTGCTAAACTGCCTGATATTATATAAAATCTACAACTAGACGTAGATCAGTGTTTACTAGAGGAGGTAGGCCGATTGGATGCTTTGGCAAAACATGTGCTCTTAGAACTCAATGATTGTAATAGGGAGCGTTTAAGCGACATAGATTTCCTGAGAGATGCTCTGCTCTCTGCTGCTAGAGAGGCAGGCGCTACTATAATAAGCGACTCCTTTCATACTTTCCCGCCTTATGGCGGCGTAAGCGGCGTGGTGATCGTCCTTGAATCCCACCTCTCGGTTCATACATGGCCGGAGCATGGCTACGCTGCGGTGGATATCTTCACCTGTGGCAGCCGCGTTCGCCCAGAGATGGCAGTAGACCTCCTGGTAAGAGAGCTTCAAGCTAAAGACTCCTCTATTGTAGAGCTAAAGAGGGGGATTGTGAAATCCCCGGTAAGCCATGAGTGAAAGTAGCTGGTTTTATGACCATATCACCCCTGATATGGTTCAACTCCATAGCATCAAAGAGACGATCTATTCTGGGAAAACTCAGTTTCAATCTATTGAGATTATCGACACTGGCGGCTTTGGCAGATGTTTAGTCTTGGATGGCAAAATCCAGTCGAGCGAAAAGGATGAATTTATCTACCATGAAGCCCTGGTTCACCCCGCAATGATTACTCAGCCCTACCCCGAAAGCGTATTCATCGCTGGGGGTGGCGAGGGGGCGACCGCCAGGGAGGTGCTGAGGCATCCCTCGGTGAAAAGGGTGGTTATGGTTGACATCGACAAAGAGGTAATCGATATCTGCCGCCGTTTCCTCCCCTCCTTTCACCAGGGCTCCTTTGACGATAGCCGTTTGGAGCTGCACATCGTTGATGTCAAAGGGTATCTTGAGAAGTGCCAGGAGAAGTTCGATGTGATTATTCTCGATCTGCCTGAGCCTATAGAGGAAGGGCCAGCCAGTACGCTGCACACTAAGGAGTTCTATCAACTTGTTGCCGATAAGCTAGGCCCAGAAGGTGTCCTTTCCCTCCAGGCAGGCTCCAGTTCCTGGGGAAGTCACGAGTGCTTTACCGCGATTATCAATACTCTGAAATCAGTTTTCTCCCATGTCTACCCTTATGCTACTCATATTCCAAGCTATGCCAGCGTATGGGGCTTTGCTGTCGCTTCACAGACGCTGAACCTTCTCCCCTCAAAGGGGATAGACCGCAAGCTCTCCTCAAGAATGAAAGAGGGGCTGAGGTTCTATGATGGCCTCACCCACCGGGGCCTTTTCACGCTCCCCAAGACCTTGAGGGAGGCTATAGACCAAGAAGAGAGAATAATAACTGAGCAAGAGCCTTTCTTTATCTATCAGCCCTGAATTTGGGCATCCCCAGCTTCGATGAATGGTTAAAGCGTTTCCAGATTGCAAAAGTGACGGGCGATGTCCAGCCGCGCCACGTGCGACCCTCCCAGCCACTGTTGCATCATCTTGTTGTCTCGCCAGTGCTTCTCCACGTCTGCGTCCCTGGTATAGCCATAGGAGCCCATCATCTCCATCGCCCTGTTGGCCACCATGACGCTTATATCGGCAGCATAGGTCTTGGCAATTCTTGATTTGGCCAACATCTCCGCTGACCATCGCGGCCCGTATATCTCAGGGCGATCCCACATGTAGGAAACACTTAATGCATAGGTCCTGGCGGTCTCGATACCGGTGACCATGTCCGCCAAGCTGCATGCAATTACACTGTGCTCCTTGATCGGTTTCCCACCGGCCACCCTTTTTGTGGCGTAATCGGTAACAATTTCAAAGATGTTCTGGGCTGTTCCTATCGACATCGCAGCGCTGCCGATGGAACCCAGGACCAGGTTTTGGTGAAGAAGGTTGGCATCATCCCCTGGCCCTGCTGCTCGATACCTCTTGGGCACCCTCACGTTATCGTAGAAGATGGAGCAGTTTCTATCTGCCTGCATCCCCGACTTGTTCTCGAACCTGCCGAAGGAGACACCATCGATAGGATAAGGGACGTAGATAAGGGCGATCCCATCATCTCCCAGGTTGGGATCGGTGGTGCACACGGTGAGATAAAGGTAAGATACACCGCTATTGGTGGGCCACTGCTTAACCCCGTTTATCACCCACTCCTCACCATCAAGGCGTGCGGTGGTGTGGATTTTGTGTCCCTCCATCCGAGGATTCTCGATGTCGCAACCACCTTCAGGTTCCGTCATGGCGAAACAGCCGAATGCAACTTCGTCCTCGGGGAAAACGCCAGCCAGTTCCTCTATCAGGTCCGGTCTTCTATATGGATCAATTCTGATGGGAAACAGGCACCAGCCAGTGCACGCCATGGCAACGGCTATGCCACTATCGCCACGGGACAGCTCCTCCAGAAATCCCATTTGATTGGTCAAGGCCAAAGTTTGGTCTGCCGCCATGACTCTTCCCATGCCAAGTTCAATCATTATCTTCCTGAACAATGGTTCGATGACCTTGCTATGATCCTTGTCGTCGTCGATCTGCTGCCTCACCGGGAGGATCTCGTTGTCCACGAACTGTCGTGCCAGCGAACGAGCCATTTTAGCCTCTTCGGTGTCCAGCACATCGATTGCAAGATGGTTTGCCATTTGCTACCTCCTTTTAAGTTACTTTGCAACGCCCATTGTTGATAACATTCGGTCATAAGTCAAGGAGGCGCATCCCTTTTTCAGATTACCCCAGGATGCTATAATCTGGGTGTGGATGTTCTTGAGGGGTTGAATCGGGCGCAGCGGGAGGCAGTGGAGTCTATTGAGGGGCCGCTACTCATACTGGCTGGCCCCGGCAGCGGCAAGACACGGGTTATTGCCCATCGTGTGGCCTGCCTGATCAAGGTTTGGGGCATCAGTCCCTACCATATCATGGCTGTTACTTTTACCAACAAGGCAGCCAGAGAGATGAAGGAGCGCCTGTACCAGCTTCTTGGCAGCTCAGTAGAGGACTTGACCTTGGGCACCTTCCATGCTACCTGCGCTCGCATCCTGCGAATAGAGGGGGCACATATAGGTCTTGATCCAAGGTTTGTTATTTACGATGGTGATGATCAACTCACTCTGGTCAAGCGCAGCCTTCAGGAATTGGATCTCGACCCAAAGCGCTATCTGCCTCGCGTCATGCTTTCCGCAATATCCGCAGCCAAGAGCCGCCTTATCGCGCCCGATGATTATGTCAATAACTCCTACTTCGATGAGGTAGTGCAGCGGGTGTACCAGCGCTACCAGAACCTCCTTGGCGAGAGCAAGGCCCTTGATTTCGATGACCTTTTAATGAAGGCCGTCTACCTCTTCCGCCACCGCCCTGAGGTTCTCTCCAAGTACCAGCAACGCTACTATCATGTGCTTATCGATGAATTTCAGGATACCAATATTGCGCAGTATGTCCTGGCAAAACAACTGGCTGGGGGATATCGCAATATATGTGTAGTTGGCGACCCAGATCAATCGATCTACTCATGGCGATTCGCCGATATGAGAAACATCATGAGCTTCGAGCGGGATTACCCCGATGCAACGGTGGTATATCTTGAGCAGAACTACCGCTCCACCAAGACAATCCTCGAAGTGGCACATCATGTGATCTCGGCCAATAGTAAACGAAAGGAGAAGGGACTGTGGACTGAGAATGAGGAGGGGGTGCAGATTACTGTTGCTGAGACCTACACCGAGGAAGAAGAGGCCCAGTCTGTGGTGAGTGAAGTGGAGAAGCTCACTACTCAGGAACATTTCAAGCGGGGCGATTGCGCTGTGATGTATCGCACCAATGCCCAGTCGAGGGTCATTGAGGAGGCTTTTATTCGCTATGGGATGTCCTACCGGCTGGTAGGCGGCACCCGCTTTTACGAGCGGCGGGAGGTCAGGGATGTCATCGCTTACCTCCGGCTGGTCCACAACCCATATGATAGCGTGAGCCTCTTAAGGATTATCAATGTGCCGACGCGGGGGATCGGCAAGCGCACAATAGATGAGCTGTCGCAGTGGGCAAAGGGGCAATCTCTACCTGTTTATGCTGCTTTGCAGACGCTCGCTGATGAAGGCGATAAATCTCCTTTTGGCCCCCGCTTTGCCAAAGTTTTAACCAGCTTTCTGACCATTCTCAACGAACTGATCATGAGAAGCAAGGAGCTAAACGTCATCGAGCTTTTCGACCTGGTGGTGGAGCGCTCTGGTTACAAAGAATATATCTTGGATAAGGACGATGGGGAGGATAGGTGGGAAAATATCATGGAGTTGCGAACGGTAGCAAATGATTATCGCTATCTGGCACCTGAAGATAGCCTTTCCTCTTTTCTTGAAGGGGTGGCACTGGTCTCTGATGTAGACAGTTACGAAGAGAAGATTGACGCGGTGACATTAATCACACTTCACGCAGCCAAGGGTCTGGAGTTTCCGGTAGTGTTCATAGTTGGTATGGAGGAAGGGCTGCTTCCTCATCGGAAGTCTTTTGATGATCCATACCAGATGGAGGAGGAACGCCGTCTGTGCTATGTTGGGATTACTCGAGCCAAGGAGCGTCTTTATCTTGTCCGTGCCTTCCGACGTAGACTGATGGGAAGCAGTGGGCCAACGCTTCCTTCACGCTTTCTCCTTGATATTCCCTCTCACCTGGTAATGACACCTACGGGGCGTAACCAGGCAAAGGCTGCACAGCCAACCTTAACCACAAATTCGACAGTAAAGCCGCCTCTAAATGCAGGGGACCATGTGCGCCACGCTGTATTCGGTGAAGGAATAGTAATCAACTGTTGGCACTCTAAGGACGACCATGAGGTCACTGTAGCGTTCAAGGGAGATGCCGGGCTGAAGAGATTGCTGTTGAGCTTGGCACCTCTGGAGAGGATATGATAGTCGTGGTCCAGCGAAGCAAAACAGACCTAAGATACTTGACAGGGCGATTGGGTTTGTGTAGACTTTCGATGGCTTGGATGGAGTCTGTTTGGTGCTTTTTACTGTGTTTTAGGAAGGTAAGATTTACTCTAGCCAAAGAAAAAATAAGGAGGTAGCGAATTGGCTGACGAGTCGATAATGACGGATGAGATTAAGGCGATGATTGGTACGTTGTCGGAACCAGTCATAATGGAGGTGGGGAGGGTAGCGATAAGAAGGTATGCCGATGCTGTGGGCGATGAAAACCCTCTTTTCCATGAGGTGGAGGATGCAAAGGCTGCTGGATATGAGGATATCATCTGCCCGCCTGGTTTCTGGGGTTGGCCTATCAAGGGGAGGGCAACTATAGGAGGCATGTCCATAGTTGGGGCTGTGCTGGTAAAAGCTGGCCTCTTCCGTATTCTCGATGGCGGCGTGGACCAGGAGTTCTACATTCCCATCCGTGCCGGTGATATCCTCACCGCCTACTCGAAGATCGCAGATATCAGGGAGAGGGAGGGGAAGGCGGGAAAGATGATATTTACCACGGTAGAGACCACCTATTTGAACCAGAACGGCGACACAGTAGCTGTAAACCGGGCAACGATTATCGCTAGATAAGGGGGAAGAAATGGCGAAAAAGCAAATTTATTACGAAGATGTGGAGGTTGGCAGTGAAGTGCCTACTCTGGAGAAGATCTCCACAACCCAGATGGCGGTTAGATGGGCTGGGGCATCAGGAGACTTTAATCCCCTTCACTGGGATGAGAGCTTCGCTGCAACTCAGGGGACGGGCGGCATCATTACCCACGGCGCTCTCAAAAGGGCATGGCTGGTCCAGCTAGTGACTGACTGGATAGGTGCCGAGGGACGAGTTAAGAAGTTCGCCTGCCAGTATCGAGGCATGGACTATCCTCGAAGGATGGCGACTATGGGAGATCCTGCAGAAGGGGAAACATGGCTTTGTAAGGGGACGGTTGCCAATAAGAAAGTAGAGGATGGCCAGCACCTTGTTGAGTGTGACATATGGGTGGAGAATGGGAAAGGGGAAAAGACCACACCAGGCAGTGCCACGGTTATCCTTCCCTCGAAGAAGGCTTAAGCCTGAGGTGCAGGCTGTAAATAGATAGAGAGACAATTTCATCTCATTGATGATAAATGGGGGGTGATAAAAAGGAGATTACTAATTTGGGTGGGGAAGATTAATAATAGGGATCTAATTGAAAGGGGATAAAGGTGGCAAAGTTGCTGGAAGGAAAAGTAGCGATTGTTACGGGAGCGGGAAGAGGATTAGGAAGAGGGGAAGCACTACTGTTAGCAAAAGAGGGAGCTAAAGTAGTGGTTAATGACCTCGGTGGAGGCTTTGATGGCGCGGGGGCCGCTGCGGGTCCGGCAGATGAAGTAGTGGCAGAGATCAAGTCCTTTGGTGGAGAAGCAGTGGCCAACTACGAGAGTGTAACCGATTTTCAGGCGGCAAAGAAGATTATTGAATGCGCTGTCGAGAACTTTGGCAAATTGAACATTTTAGTCAATAACGCCGGCATCCTGCGGGATAGGATGTTCTTCAACATGGCAGAGGAGGAGTGGGATGCCGTGCTAAATGTTCACCTGAAGGGTACTTTTAACTGTTCTAGGCATGCTTGTGCCTACTGGAGGGAAGAACACAAAGCTGAGAGGGTCCATGAGGGGAGAATTATAAACACTACTTCTGATGCTGGGCTCTTGGGAAATGTTGGTCAAACCAATTATGGAGCAGCTAAGGCAGGAATTGCTGCCCTTACTAATATCCTCGCCAGGGAAATGGAAAGATACGGCGTAACCTGCAACGTCATTGTCCCGGTGGCACGGACAAGACTGACAACTGATGCTACCCCATCGATGAGGGCATTTATGGAGAAGACTCCACCGCCAGGCGAGTTTGACATGCTTGACCCAGAAAACATGGCTCCCCTTGTAGTTTACCTGGCATCCGATAAAGCCAAGGACATAAATGGCAATGTCTTCAGGCTTGTAGGGAACAAGGTTTGGTTACTTGGGGGCTGGCACACAGTAGATGTGCAAGCTAAAGAAGAGAAGGCTAGATGGACCCCGGAGGAGCTTGATAAGGCAGTCAAGGAGTTGATGAAGAAAGCTCCTCCAAAAGAAGACGTATCGACGCCCTTCAGGGAAGCAGGGCTTTTCTAGGACACTGCATTAAACAGGGCTGGGGAGTAAATCAAACTGTATAAGTCGGAACTAATCTCGGTTAGGTGAGCGCTCAGTTGGAACATTACCTCAGCTATTGATAGAATATAATGCAGAGTTGTGGAGCTAGCGAGGCTAAATAGATAAGGAGGCAAAATGGGTGATAGGTTAAAAGGGAAAGTCGCAGTGATAACAGGCGCAGGTCGGGGTATTGGCAGGGGCCATGCGCTATTGTTCGCTGCTGAGGGGGCAAAGGTGGTGGTTAATGACCTTGGTGGCGCTCCAGATGGCACAGGGGCAGCTAAGGGGCCAGCCGATGAGGTGGTAGAGGAGATTAAGAAGGCAGGTGGAGAGGCCGTTGCCAACTACGACTCGGTGACTACACCGGAGGGTGGAGAGAACATAATTAAAACTGCCATTGACAATTTTGGCAGGCTGGACATTCTGGTGAACAACGCTGGTGTGCTCCGAGACCGCATGGTCTTCAACATGACCGAAGAGGAATGGGACACAGTGCTGAAAGTCCATCTTTATGGGCACTTTCATTGCACCAAACCCGCCTGTGTCGTCATGAGGCAGCAGAGAGGCGGCCGCATAGTGAATACCTCTTCTACATCGGGTCTCGGTAATAGAGGTCAAGCCAATTATGCTGCGGCCAAGGAGGGTATCGCTGGGTTCACCAGGACAGTGGCTAGGGATATGGGCAGATATGGCGTCACCTGCAACGCTATTCGCCCGGCTGCCGCCACGAGGATGACAGTATCCCCTGAGATGGAGGCTGCTCGGAAGAAAAGAGAAGAAACGGGACAGCCGCCGCCAGCATATGACCTCACAAGCTTGGCGCCTGAAGCGATCGCGCCCTTGGTGGCGTTCTTGTGCACCGACGAGGCGGCAAATATAAATGGGCATATCTTCTATGTTCGTTCCGGCCAGATCAGTCTTATGACTGATCCAACAATATGCAGAAGTATCCACAAAGACGGGAGATGGACTGTGGACGAGCTTTGCAGGGATGTCCCACAGTCACTGGCGGTAGGCCTGGTAAATCCATCGCCAGCGGAACCACCGAAGTAATAGGAAGTTCAACGAGGCTAAGGAGGCAAAATGGGTGATAGACTAAAAGGAAAAGTTGCAATAGTAACGGGCTCAGGTCGTGGCCTCGGCAAATGCCACGCTCTGGCGCTTGCCGCTGAGGGGGCAAAGCTGGTTATTAATGACCTTGGTGGCGCTGTAGATGGCACCGGGGCGGCCAAGGGGCCAGCCGACGAGGTGGTGGAAGAGATCAAGAAGATGGGTGGAGAGGCTGTTGCTAACTATGACAGCGTGGCTAGCTACGAAGCTGGGGAGAACATAGTTAAAACCGCCATTGACAGTTTTGGCAAGTTAGACATCTTGGTGAACAATGCTGGTGTGCTCCGAGACCGTATGGTGTTCAACATGACCGAAGAGGAGTGGGACACGGCACTTAAGGTCCATCTCTATGGCCATTTCAACACCACCAAGCACGCCTGCGTCGTCATGAGGCAGCAGAGGAGCGGGTGTATTATAAATACATCCTCATCAGCGGGTCTGGGGAACATGGGGCAGGCTAACTATAGCGCGGCCAAAGAAGGAATAATTGGCTTGACCAGGACAGTAGCCATAGACATGGGTAGATACGGCATCACATGCAATGCCATTCGCCCCTTGGCAGGCACAAGGCTGACACTGACTACTGAGCTGTTTGAGGCCTGGAAGAAGCGGGGCATGACCGAGGAACAGATACAAGGGATGTTCCCACAACCTGAGGATGTTTCACCGCTGGTGGTATTCCTGTGCACCGACGAAGCGGCCAACATCAACGGCCGCACGTTCGATATCGGTGGCGGGAACGTAGGCCTCTATACAGAGCCCGAGAACTTCCGTTCCATCTTCAAAGAGGGTATGTGGACCGTCGACGAGCTCTGTGATCTGATTCCGAAGACACTGGCACGGGGCTTGGAGAATCCATCGCCACCGGCAGCGCCAAAGCAATAGAGGACCTTTAAGGATTTGGTGGGTTATCATTGGGAGAGGCCAAATTTCGCCTCTCCCAATCTTTTCGCATTAGCTCCATCGTTATGAAGTTGTTGTTTCGCTTTTTCACTTGGCCATAGGGGACAAAGCCGCATTTCTGAAAGCAGGCCTGCGCTCTGACGTTCCAGTTGAGGGTTTTGAGATAGACTCTGTTGAGGCTCGTTGCGCTGAAGATGTGGTTTAAGAGAACGGTCACAGCGTCGGCGCCATAACCCTGCTTCCAGTAGTTACGGTCGCCGATCATTATGCCTAGTTCCGCCTGGTTCCTCTTTTTATCGATGTCATAGTACATGCAATTGCCTATGTGCTTACCGTCTAAGCTCTCGATAGCAAAGCGGCGTCGCCGCTCACTTGGACTACCCAACTCAGTGGCGTGTTCAAAAAGATACTCCGTATAGGGTATCCTTATAGGCTCGGCAGCATCGAGGCGAGCAAGCTCCTCATCACTACGCCAGGCATAATCGTTGGTGACATCCTCCCATTTCTTTTCCCTGAGAACTACCTTCTTGCCCTTCAACATAAGAACACCCACTTAAAGAATTCTGAAAGATAACGGGTCCTTTTCGAAGTCGAGTTCTTCCAAGGCTTCCGCCGCTGCTTGACGAATATGCTCTTCGGAATTAGTCAGGCATTCTTGCAGTATATCCTCAGCCTCGCTGCCCCCGATCTTTCCCAGTGCAGCTATAGCGGAGAGGCAGACCTGACTATCGATATCATGGATGAGCCTGCTTAGATGAGGCACCGCGTCCTCCTCTCCAAGCTCTCCGCAGGCCTCTGCGGCTTCATAGCGCATCTCCGCATCTGCGCTACCAAGTTCCCTCAGCAGCGTTGGAAGCCAGGCCAGGTCGCTATTCTTGCCCATAGCGTAGACAGCGCTCACTCGCATTACGGCATCGTCGCTCATGTAGGCTTCTTGGATGATCTCATTCACCCTCGGCAAACTAAGGGGTGCTATCGCCTCTATAGCACGTCTCACTACCTCAATCTGCTCATCCTGGTCATCGATAATAGCAGACAGCGCACTTTCCACCTTTTGTCTGTGTTCGGGGCGTAATTTCCCCAGTTCAGCAAGCATGGCAAACTTGCCCAGCGCCATTGCTGCAGCAGCGCGCACCGATTCCTTGCTATCCTCTCTGAGAAGGGTGATAAAGGAGTCAATTAGGGAGCAACTCTCACATTCCCACAAGCCGTCGATAGACTTTGTCCTGACTGTCTCGTCGGGGTCATGGAGAGAGGCAATAAAGATGTCATCGAAATTCAGATTAGGGTTCTCTTCGGCCAGTTCGACGAGGTGACCCACGATCTGCCTCTGCCTGTCAACATCCATCTTAACCCACGTCTCCAAAAATAACGTTAACTCCTCAGATGAAAGGGTTGACAGGTTAGCAAGCTTTGAGATAACCAGAGGTTTCTTACTATCGCTGATCTCAGCGAAGTACCTCTCTAACGGCAAAGGGATACCTCCGTTGTCATGTTTTGCTGACCACCGACAAACCAGCCAAATAGATAGCAGGCGTTTTCAATGAACTGCCAACCCACTTAGCCTCTTGCCCGATGGCAATAAGCTCCTTGAGGGCCTTGTAAATATTTCCTGAAATCATTGTATCCTTTACCCGCCCCACGATTTCCCCATTCTCAACCTTGTATCCCAGGAGCACATTCCCACTGAAGTCGCCGCCCAAAACATTCCCCTGGCCTGCCCCGATTAGTTCCTCAATAACTATCCCCTCTTTTATATCTCGAAGCATATCCTCAAAACGGGTGTCCCCCTGCTCAAATACCATGGCACTTATTGATGGTGCAGGCATGCTCCCTCGACCCCTGCTGGCGCTACCTGTGCTCTCGGCACCGGCGTGAGCGGCGGTTTGTAGATCATAAAGAAAGTTTGCCACCATTCCCTTTTCGATGAGAGGTATCCCCTGGCTTGGTATGCCTTCATCATCACAGGGGCGGCTAGTAGGGCGGTATTCGATAGTGGCATCGTCCCATAAAGAGAGCCTATTGCTAAAGAGCTGTTTTCCTTGTCTGCCCACCAAGGGAGATGCCCCCTCTACCACTATCTTGCCATTGAAAGCGACCGCCAGGGGGGCGAAGAGGGTACTGCTCACTCCCTTGGGGGTCAAAATCACCGGCGATCGCCCTGTGGATACCGAGGCGGTATGCTTTGCCATCTCAAGCTGCTGAATGACGCTGTCTGCTAGTGGCTCAAACTCTCTTAACGGGCGACAGGAGCTATCCATCTCGCCGACGAAGAGCATATCCGTATCGCGGATCAGAGTCCCTTCGATGCCTATGGCAAAGGCACTCTTGCGGTAGCTTGTCTGGCCACCTCTGGAGTTCAAGATGTCCACGGTGATTAAGCTCTTGGTAACGCCAGCCTCGCAAACCAGCTCCGGAGTGTGACTTCGCACCTTGGCTATTAATGATTCGCCGAGCTCGACCATATCCTCAATTTCGACATTCTCAGTTTCGGGGTCATAGACCTCGATTTGGGGGTAAGTTACCTTAGATGGCAACACAAATTTTGCCGACGCGCCAAATTCGGCGGTCTCCACCGCCATATCCACCAGCATTTGGGGTTCATCGAGCCTTGTTGTAGAGGAGAAACCTATCTTGCCATCTTTAATAATGCGCAGCGAGACCGACACACTCTCCTTAGTTTCCAGCATCTTCAGGCGGTTAGCTTCAAAGGCTACGGGGGTCTCCTTTGTTGTGACTAAGAAGACCTCCGCTTCCTCAGCAACCTTTTTCGCCAGTTTCAGTATGTGTTCCAAAATTCAACCTCCCCGGGCAGGGGGAAAATCCGAACTTTTCTGAGCCTGAGTATCATCATAGCTTTTTCTCCACGATCTCGGCCAGATTTTCAAGCCCTTCCAAGTCCGTCAAGACTTGCTCACCATTGGGTTGGGCAGTGTGTAGCTGAACCACCTTGTCTCCTTTTATAAACACAACCATACTTCCGATTCCCTGAGCGTTTACCTCGACTTCAGCAGAAGCATCTCCTATAGGCGGGTCCATGGTATCGAACGAGGGCTCTTGTGTCTCGGACTTCACATTTTCAAAGTGGTTTTGGGCTGAGGCCTGGGAATCGAAGTCTATCGCTGCCAAGGTTATAGCTTTCATCCCATCTTCCGTTTGAAAACTCAAGCCATAGAAACTATCCATGGCAGCAACCTGCTCTGGGTCTACGGATTCTGCCATCTTCTTGTAATCATAGAACTCGGTTTGCAAATGCACCTCAGATATCAGGACAGTTTCTAAATCCTCTACTGTCAGAAGCATCTTGAAATTCTCCTCGGTTAGCGTCTCAAAGCCCTGTTTTGGGTAACAACAAGCCAAGACCACGGTTGAGATGGCGAACACTAACACCAGCAATTTCAGCTTTCTCCCGTTCATTGGGTTTAACCTCCGTGACTATTCCAAATAACCCTAAGTTCGTCTCATTTTGTATCTGTCAGGTTGGGAAAGAAGAAGCTTGCTCCCCGAGCACGATTCGAGCTCAGTCTTTGAAAAAGGCGTTGCCATTACTTCCCTCCCACCACGCATTTGCGAATCCGTATATGTGGGCTGCCATTGGATACGGGGAGTGGTGATTGGGCCCCCTTGCCGCAACCACCTCCCTGATTCATGGCAAGGTCATCGCCGATTGCATCGATATTCTCCAGGGTAGTAAATATATTGCCGGTGAGCATTACCGGCCGAAGCAACTCTGCAATCTTGCCGTTTCTGATCATGTAGGCCTCGCCAGCGGAAAAGGTAAACATCTCCATACTGGTCATTCCGCCGTACCAGTTCTTCGCATACACTCCCTTCTTGATGTCGCTGATCATCTCCTCGAATGAGACATTTTGGGGTTCGATGAAGGTATTGGTCATGCGCACAATGGGGGGATAGCGATAGTTGATGGCCCGGGCATTGGCCGTGGGTTTTTCACCCATTCTCTCGGCGGTTTCCCTTGAGTGTAGCCGCCCTACAAGGATGCCTTCCTTAATAAGATAAGTCCTGGTTGCCGGCACACCTTCATCATCATATTTGTAGCTGCCTCTAAGCGCAGGGACGGCAGCGCCATCAACGATGTTGAGATGCTTACCACCGAATCTTCGACCCAAGACCATGATATCTTTCATGCGCTCGTTTTCGTAAACGAAATCCGACTCGGAGAGATGGCCGAAGGCCTCATGAGCGAAAACCCCGGCAAGGACAGGGTCAAGCACCACGGTGTATTCCCCTCCCTTGACCTGGGGTGCCGACAGCATGGCAACGGCGCGCTGCGCAGAACTTTTCACTTCCTGATGAAGTCCTTCGATAGAGCCAAAGTCGTTGCTGGAACCAAGGCTAAGCGATACCTGCTGAACATCGCCATCCTGTCGCGCGATAACCATGATGCGAAGTGTGAGGTCTACCCTTGTCTGTTCAATGTAGCTACCTTCGGAACTGGCAAAGGTGACTTTCTTGGAGCCATCCCCATAGCCAATCACAGAACTCTGAATCTTTGGAGTAGACCAGATAAGCTCATTATATTCATCGAGGAGGCTTTTCTTCTGAGCCAAAGATATAGCTCTCGGGTCCTTTTTTACGGGTGGCATCACCGTATCAACCACCGGCATCACCGGAGCAAGCTTGCTCTCCTCTTTTCCCACCAGCCTCGCTTGCTTTACCGCCAGCGTCGCTTTTCCACGAAGTTCGCTGATTTCATTGAAGCTGATGAAGCCCCACCCTCCGTTCACCAGTGCTCGCACATTGCCGCCGAAGCTAGTACTGCGGCCTATATCCTCCAGCTCCCGGCCTCGGTATTGAATACGGCTGGTCTCCCCCTCATCGATACGAACTTCAACATAATCAGCGTCTTGCCCCTTCAAGGCGCTGGCGATTTGGTCTCGCATACTGCTTTGCATCGTTCTCTCCCAGATAGTCTGATTCCAGCTTACAGGAGGGGTATGCGTATGTCAATGATTGGCTGTCTTGTGGCTTACTGCTATGTTAGAATAGGAAGTTGTGCCAAAACTTAAAAAATGGGGTAGGCTAGAGCATCCGCTCTAGGCGTTGTTGGAGCACCCCGATATAATCGGGGCAACATGCCCCCATTTTTTGGATAGGCTTATAACTTGGCATGTCTTAGTCTTTCCATTCACTGCGGAGGAACTGTTGGAAGAACTGGGCTTACTTGTTGACCTGGTAATCATTCTGATAGCCGCCCTGTTTGGGGGGGTGGTTGCCCGTCGCCTCAAGCTGCCGGTTATCCTGGGCTATCTTGTTGGCGGCATCGCCGTTGGCCCCTATGGATTTCGCCTGGTTAGCGATATAGGGCAGATTGAAACACTGGCTACCATCGGGGTCGTTCTCCTGATGTTCACCCTTGGGATGGAGTTCTCACTGAAGACGCTCAGGCAAATGGGCAAGGTTGCCATCCTGGGGGGGATAGCTCAAGTATTGGCCACAGTGGCACTTGGGTTGGGGGTAGGCACATTGTTTCACTGGCCACTACAGGAGGCGGTCTTCTTCGGATTTCTCATTGCCCTGTCCAGCACAATGATCGTGCTCAAAATCCTCATGGAGCGAGGCGAGATTGACAGCGCCCATGGTCGTGTCATGATCGGCATTCTCCTGGTGCAGGACCTTGCTGTAGTGCCGATGATGGTTATCGTCCCTGTCTTAGGGGAGTCGGGAGCAGGCTTGCTTCCAGCACTGGGCATAGCTGTCGGTAAGGCTGTGCTTTTCCTTGGGGCGATGCTGGTTCTAGGGCTCTGGGTACTCCCATGGATTATGGCGCGGGTGGCTGGGGTGCGTTCCAGGGAGCTTTTCCTGCTCGCGGTGTTCGGCCTGGGCTTAGGGGTAGCCTTTGCCACCTACAACTTCGGACTGTCGCTAGCCTTGGGTGCCTTCGTGGCCGGCCTTTTACTAAGTGAATCTGAGTATGTCTATCAGGCCCTTGCCGATGTCATCCCACTGCGAGACATCTTTGCTACACTGTTTTTTGCTTCCCTGGGCATGCTTATCGATCCTCGCTTCTTCCTGGGTAATATAGGCATGGTTAGCATAATAGTGATTGCCATCATCGTGGGCAAGTCAATCATATGCGCTCTCGTCCCGTGGCTCTTTGGCTATAGCGCCAAGACTATACTCTTTACCGGCGCCGGGCTGTTCCAAATCGGGGAGTTCAGCTTTGTATTAGCCGCTGCCGCTCTGGGCGTGGGGGTTATTTCCATAGATCTCTATGACTTGATATTGACCAGCGCAGTCATTACTATACTAGTGACGCCCTTCGCCCTGGGCTTGGCGTCGGTACTCTATGGGAGGCTAAGCCAGGGGGAGAGAGTTGCCAGGTACTTGGCTAGTCGCACCGATCCGGCTTTTAGCAGCAGGGGACTTGATCTAAGGGGCCATGTGATTATCTGCGGGTGCGGTCGTGTAGGGCGGAATTTGGGGGATATTCTGATGCGGAGAGGGTTTTCCTATCTGGTGATCGATATCGACCCTTATGTCATCCGTACACGGCGTGCCAGGGGTGTGCCCCACATCTATGGGGATGCGAGCAACCCAGAGATACTCTCTCGGGCTTGTCTGGATAAGGCAAAGGTCTTGGTGATTACCTTCCACGACCCTATAGCAACGGAGATGACAGTGAGGAATGCGCTTCGCGTCAATCCCAAGCTGGACATAGTGGCTCGGGTTCATCTCGATAGTGAAGCTAAGACTCTTCGCAAGCTGGGCGTCGCTGAGTTGGTGCGTCCAGAGTTTGAGGCCGGTTTGGAGATCATCCGCCACACCTTGCATCGCTTTGGCATAACCGGCCAAGAGATCCAGTATATTGTCAACACCCTCAGGGAGGAGGGCCGACCTAAATGACAGGAGGCTGATTTGACTCGCTTCATTCTGATACGGCACGGACAAACAGGGTGGAACAGGGAAGCGAAGTTTAGAGGACGGGTAGACATCGACCTGGATGAGGCAGGGATGAAACAGGCAGAGGCAGTGGCGGACAGACTCACCGGGTGTGAGGCTGCTGCCATCTATTCCAGCCCGCTGAAGCGGGCGATGACGACAGCCGAGCCCATTAGCCGTCGCCTAGGTCTCCAGGTAGTGCCACTGGAGGGGATCAACGACATGAACTTCGGGAGCTGGGAAGGGCGTTCCATCGATGAGGTAAGAGATCAAAATAAGGAGCTTTTCGACATGTGGCGCTACAGTCCTGAAAAGCTTAGTATTCCTGGAGGGGAAACACTAGACGATGTGCAACAGAGGGTGGCTGCCACTATGGATGACCTTGCCGCAAAGCACGAAAATGATACTGTGCTGTTGGTAACTCATAGGGTGGTGTGTAAAGTGCTGCTTTGCCATCTGCTGGGCCTGGATAACTCCCATTTCTGGCAGATAGCGCAGGATACTGCCGCCGTTAACCGTTTCCAGGTGGTGGGAGGAAGGAGCACAGTTACGTTAATCAACGATACCTGCCATCTGAGGGGCCTATGAACATCGATCAAATCGTTTGCCTGCTAGGGCAGGAATATGGCGTTCCCCAGTGGCGACCACGCGCTGATCCTCTTTCCGAACTTATCCAGGCGATTCTTTCCCAGAATACCTCAGATGTGAATTCAGGTCGGGCCTTTCAAAGCCTTATGGCGACCTTCAGCACTTGGGAGATGGTGGCAAAGGCGAGCGCCGATGATATCGCTGAGGCGATCAAGAGCGGTGGGCTAAACCGGATTAAGGCGGAACGCATAAAGAGGATCCTGGAGTGGATTTTGGATAGTAGAGGCTCCCTGGATCTGGAATTCTTGAGGGAGCTTTCCATCCCTGAGGCAAAAGCGTGGCTTAAAGGGCTGCCTGGAGTGGGACCGAAAACAGCGGGATGTGTACTCCTTTTCGCCCTGGGATGGCCGGTCCTTCCTGTGGACACCCATGTCTATCGAGTTTCCCAGCGTCTGGGGCTAATCAACTGCAAGGCATCGCCGGAGCGGGCACATGAGTTGCTGGGGGAGATTGTACCACCTCAGGCAATATACCAATTTCATATTAACATACTGGCACATGGAAGGAGCGTATGCCGGGCACAGCGTCCCCTATGCCGTGATTGCGTGCTGGGTGAGGTCTGCCCATCGAATGGCCGTTCATAAAATTTAGCGGGCTAGATGCCCTTCGACAGGCTCAGCAACTGTGTTAAATGTCAAGAGCATGGTACGAAAATATGAGAATCAACATGGTGCCAGGGTGTATGATGTTTAAGTACAGCGTT
>CAYUCL010000003.1:15836-164919 GCA_964443325.1 uncultured Dehalococcoidales bacterium | reverse complement strand
TCCGGAGGTTTTGCAGAGCTTCCAGGCAGTATGGAAGATAGGGGCTGTAATTGTGCCCATAAGCTTCCTTATAGGGGATGAGGAAGCTGCCCATATCTACCAAGATTCTGGAGCAGTGGCGGTTATCAGCAGCTCAGATTTTTTGGAAAAAGCAGAGAGGGCCAGGTCAAAGGCGCCGGAGGTTAAAAACCTGATACTCATCGATAGAGAGGTGCCCAACGCTTTCTACTATCCCAAGCTCGTGGATGAGGGCTCTGATGAGCTGGAGATGGTAGCAACCGATGACGACGAGTTAGCAATCCTGATTTACACCGCTGGGACTACTGGAAGACCTAAGGGGGTAATGCACACCCATTATGCTCTTTATTCCAACGCCAATATGCAGGGTGGGCTCGGTAACATACAACTGCCTCCTATGCTAATCTCCCTGCCCCTATGCCATTCGTACGGCATAGCTACTATGAATACGTGCTTTTCTACCGGGGCTAAGATAGTTTTGGTGAGGTGGTTCCAGGTTGAAGAGTTCTTCAGGCTTGTGGAAAAGTATAAGCCGGCTATTGCCCCAGCGGTTCCCATGATGTACAAGCTTATGCTTATGTCTCCAGAAGCGGATAAGTATGATTTGAGCTCTGTCGGCATTTGGATCTCGGGATCCGCTCCACTGCCTTTGGAGACTGCAAGGGCCTTCAAGGAGAAATTTGGAGCCACCATCTACGAGGGCTGGGGCCTTACTGAGGCATTTGCCCATAATTCGGTTAACCCATTTGGTGGGCTGGTTAAGAATGGTTCTATCGGCCTGCCGATGAAGGATGTCGAGATAAAGATTTTCGATAATGAGGACCATGAGCTTCCCTCTGGCCACGAAGGAGAAATAGTGGTGCGGGGGCCGACGTTAATGAAGGGCTACTGGAACTTGCCGAATGAGACAGCGGAGGCCTTGAAGGATGGATGGCTGCACACTGGGGATATCGGGTATAAGGACGAGGATGGGTATATATTTATAACCGACAGAAAGAAGGACATGATTATAAAGGCTGGGGAAAATGTTTTCCCGCGGGAGGTGGAGGAGGTTCTTATGGCCCATCCCAAGGTTGCTGAATGTGGGGTAGTGGGAGTTAAGGATGATGTCTATGGTGAGGATATAAAGGCTTTCGTGGCCTTGAAGCCGGGAGAGCAGTGCACCGGGGACGAGATAATCGAGCATTGTAAAAAGCAACTCACAAGTTTTAAAACGCCGAAGTCGGTGCAGTTCATAGATGACCTGCCTAAGAATATAATGGGTAAGATTCTGAAGAAGGAATTAAGGAAGCTCGGCTGATTGGCGAGGGGTGGTTGTGATAGAACGGTGGGGAAGGTAGTAAGGCTTCGGGTAATAATCCAAAGGTTATTTGCAAAGGTGGTATAAAAATGAATGTAGCACAGCTTGCTGAGGACAACCTCAAGAAGTTCGGTGAATATGTAAGTTTGGTTTTTGAGGACAAGGAATTTACCAATGTGGAGTTAGACCGAGTGGCGAGGAAGCTCGGCAACGGATTGAAGAGGATCGGGGTTAAAAGAGGGGACATGGTCATTGTCCAGAGTTCCAATTGTCCCGAGGTTTTGCAGAGCTTCCAGGCGGTGTGGAAGATCGGTGCTGTAATCGTTCCCATAAACTTCCTGATGGGAGATGAAGAAACCATTCATATCTACCGGGACTCAGGGGCAGTTGTGGTGATTGGTAGCTCAGATTTTCTAGAGAAAATGGAAGGGGCCAGGGCAAAGGCTCCAAACGTTAAAAACCTGATACTCATTGACAAAGAGGTGCCCAACGCATTGTACTATCCAAAGCTTGTGGAGGAAAGCTCGGAGGAACTGGAGATGGTAGCAACTGACGACGATGAGCTGGCCATTCTCATCTACACCGCGGGGACAACAGGGAGACCTAAGGGAGTTATGCTATCTCACTACGCCCTTTATTATAACGCTGAAATGCAGCAGGAAACCCTTAACATGGGGCCCTTGCCCTCGATTAGCTCTCTGCCACTGTGTCACTCGTATGGCATAGCTAGCATGAACACTACTTCTATTATGGGGGCTAAGGGTATCTTGATGAGGTGGTTCCAGGTGGAGGAGTTTTTCAGACTTGTGGACAAGTATAAGCCAGCTATTACCGCAGCGGTCCCTATGATGTATACGCTTATGCTAATGTCACCCGAAGCGGATAAGTATGATCTAAGCTCCATCAAGTATTGGGTCTCAGGCTCCGCTCCGCTGTCCTTGGAGACCGCCAGAGCCTTCAAGGAGAAATTTGGAGCCACCATCTATGAGGGGTGGGGCCTCACCGAGGCCGGTGCCAATAACTCGGTCAACCCCTTGGATGGGACGACTAAGATTGGCTCTATCGGCCTGCCGATGAAGGGAACCGAGATAAAGATATTCGATGATGAGGATCACGAGATCCCTGTCGGCGAGGAAGGAGAGATAGTGATGCGTGGCCCAATGTTGATGAAGGGCTACTGGAACTTGCCTGAGGAGACGGCCGAGGTTTTGAAAGCGGGCTGGCTACGAACTGGTGATATTGGGTACAAGGATGGGGATGGATATATCTTCATTACAGAGCGAAAGAAGGATCTCATAATAAAGGCTGGAGAGAATATCTTTCCGCGGGAGATAGAGGAGTTACTTATGACCCATCCAAAGGTGGCTGAGGTTGGGGTTGTGGGCATCAAGGATGAGGTTTATGGCGAGGATATCAAGGCTTTTGTAGTCCTGAATCCTGGAGAGCAGGCCACTGAAGAGGAGATGATCGAACATTGCAAAAAAAGGCTCACAAATTTTAAGACACCTAAGTCGGTGCAGTTTATCGAAAGCCTGCCCAAGAATATCATGGGTAAGGTTTTGAAGAAGGAGCTAAGGAAGCTCGGTTGATTGGTAAGGGGTTCAGTGCGGTGGAAGAAGGGGTTAAAAGGCGGATCGAACAGCTAAGGGAGCAGATCAACTACCATAACTATCGCTACTATGTGCTCGATAGCCCTGAAATATCAGACGCCGAATACGATGAGCTGATGGCGGAGTTAAGGAGGCTGGAGGCGGAGCATCCAGAGCTTATCACTCTAGAATCCCCTACACAGCGGGTGGGAGCAGCTCCTGTGGAAGCCTTTGGTGTCGTGGAGCACCCTGTTCCCCTTCTCAGCCTGGCCAATGTCTTCTCAGATGAAGAGCTTCTCGCCTGGTACAAGAGAACGTCGAATCTGGTGCCAGGGCGCGACATAGACTTCGTTTGCGAGCTCAAACTAGATGGGCTTGCTGTTTCCTTAACCTACACCGATGGTCGTCTTACTACGGGCGCCACCCGTGGCGACGGCTACCGTGGCGAGGATATCACTCAGAACCTGAGAACCATTAAGAGCATTCCACTTTCTGTTCCCAAGGATGCCCCAAGAAGATTTGAGGTCAGGGGTGAGGTCTATCTATCTAAGAAAGGCTTTGAGAAACTTAATGAGGAGCGGGCGCAAGAAGGACAGTCCCTTTTTGCCAACCCGAGAAATGCTGCTGCTGGATCGGTGCGCCAGCTTGACCCGCGTATCACCGCAAGGCGTCCATTGGACATCTATATATATGCCTTGGGTTGGGCTGAGGGAACGGTGCCTCCAACTCATTGGGAAACCTTGGAATATATCAAGTCCCTGGGATTTAAGGTAAACCCCTATAATATTCACACGCTCGATATTAGTGGTGCTGAGCAATATTATCAGCAATGGGTGAAGGACAGAGAGAAGCTGGAATTTGAGGCTGATGGCATTGTGATCAAGGTCAATTCCTTCGAGATTCAGGAGCAACTGGGCACAGTGGCGCATGACCCCAGATGGGCTGTCGCCTACAAGTTCCCAGCAATTCAGGCCACTACACGTCTGTTGGGAATCGAAATCAGTGTGGGACGAACCGGCAGCCTCAACCCCTATGCAATATTGGAGCCGGTATCCGTCGGGGGGGTCACCATTAAGCAAGCGGCACTCCATAATGAGGAGGACATCAGACGCAAGGATATTCGAATTGGCGATACAGTAGTGGTGCAGCGTGCTGGTGAGGTCATTCCGCAGGTTGTTGGCCCCATGGTCTCTAGGCGCACTGGTAGGGAGGAGGTCTTCGCTATGCATTCTCACTGCCCTGTCTGCGGTGGTGAGGTGGTCAAGCCTGAAGGAGAGGCTATGGCTCGATGTATCAATGCCTCTTGCCCGGCTCAGATTCGGGAGCACCTGAGCCATTTCGTCTCTCGCCCTGCCATGGATATCGATGGGATTGGTGAGAAGTTAGTAGCGGCTTTGCTTGAAGAGGGGCTAGTGAAAGATGTTAGCGATCTTTACTACCTCCACGAGCATGAGCAGAAGCTTATCGATATGGAGCGGATGGGAGAGAAGAGCGCTCACAATGTCCTTAATGCCATCGAGAGGAGCAAGGAGCGCCCCCTTTCCAGGGTGATCTTCGCATTGGGTATCAGGCATGTTGGTAGCGAGACGGCCGAGCTCTTGGCCAGCCATTTTGGTAGCGTAGATAGGCTAGCGAAGGCGTCTCAACAGGATTTAGCGTTCATTCCCGCCATCGGCCCCAAGATAGCAGATAGCGTGCATGGCTTCTTCCAACATAAATCCAATCTGCGGGTCATCGATAAACTAAGGAGGGCTGGGATCAGACTTGAGGAGGAGTCTGTAGAGCGAAAAGAGCAGCGCCTTGCTGGCAAGGAGTTTGTGATAACTGGTAAACTGGAGAGCTTCACAAGGAGCGAGGCTGAGGCTCGCATTAAAGCGCTTGGCGGCTCTACGAGTTCGACCGTGACCAAGAAGACTACATATGTAGTGGTTGGGACTGACGTTGGCTCCAAATTGGACAAGGCGCGAGCATTGGGTAGTGCGCTGCTAAGCGAAGATGAGTTTCTCCACATTATTCAAAAATTAGACAAGTAAAGGAGGTAGTATATGGCAAAGCTACTCATCATCTACCACTCTCAGACAGGATGTACGGAGCAGATGGCGGAGGCAGTCGCCGAAGGGGCAAGCTGGGCGGGGGCGGAGGAGGTCACAGTGAAGAGGGCATTTGACGCCACCGCTGATGACCTCATTGCCTGCGATGTTGTCGCCTTTGGTTCACCAACAAACTTTAGCTATATGTCCGGAGCGGTAAAAGACTTCTTCGATCGAACTCTTCCAGCTTGCCGTGGCAAGGTTGATGGTAAGCCTTTCGCTGCCTTTGCCAGCATGGCCTTAGAGAAAAGGTCCGCCATTGATGCTATCGAGAGGATAGCTAGTTCCTTTGGTTTAAAGAAAGTTGCGGATGGACCCCTTGCCAAGGGGAAACCTGCTCCTGAGATTCTGGACGAGTGCCGGGAGTTGGGTAAGAAGCTTACTACTGGCTAAACAGTGAAACTGATTGTTGGCCTGGGAAATCCTGGTAGGTATTATGCCAACGACCGCCACAATGTTGGGTTTCGCTGCCTGGGACACTTTGCTCGAAAGAACGGTATCTCCATCATGGAGCGGAAGTCGAGGGCTAAGTTGGGCACTGGCGACATTGCGGAGACGGAGGTTGTCCTTGCTAAGCCCCAGACCTTCATGAACCTGAGCGGTCAGGCGGTTGGCTTACTGGTGCGCCGGTTTAGCGTTTCACCCGGCGACCTCCTGGTTATCTACGATGATATGGACCTGCCTCTGGGTAAAGTGCGTATCCGCCAGCGAGGCAGTTCGGCAGGACATAAAGGGGTCGAGTCTATCATCGCTTCCTTGGGAAGCGATGAGTTCCCCCGAATTCGCGTTGGCATCGGTCACCCCGAGGGCGATGTAATTTCCTATGTTCTGAAGGGATTCACTTCCGAAGAGAGAGAAGTCGTAAAACAGGTTATGACCACGGTCTCTGACGCTATTTATTGCATAATCAGCGAAGGGATTGATGCGGCGATGAACCGCTATAACTGACTCTCTCCTCACTTCTAATAGCCTCTTTAGTTGTAGCATCTCAAACCGAAGTGCTATAATTTGCCTTAACCTTTCGAAAAGGCTGGAATTTCTGGCATGTTGGTGAGGAGTGCAAATGTTTATATCTGTTATCGGTGGCAGTGATTGCTCTGAGGATGAGAAGCGGCTTGCTGAGGAGGTGGGACAGGAACTGGCGAGACGAGGCGCTACCCTGATATGCGGTGGCCTTGGTGGAGTGATGGAGGCAGCATGTCGGGGAGCAGCTTCTCAAGGAGGCACCACTATTGGCATCCTGCCAGGGAACAGTCGCTACGATGCCAATTCTTATGTTAGAATCCCCATTGTCACCGGCATGGGCTATGCAAGAAATGCCATTGTCGCCAAGTCGGGCAAGGCGGTTATTGCCATTGGCGGAAGCTATGGAACGCTTTCCGAGGTCGCCTATGCTTTGCAAAATGGCATCCCCGTTATTGGCCTCGGCACTTGGTCGCTATCAAGAGGCGGGCAAGAGGATAGATCGATAATCCTTGCTGAAAATGCTGCTGATGCTGTGGAGAAGGCGGTTGCTGGTGCAAATACTCATGGTGGTCGCCCATGAATAAATCAAAGAAATGATAGGCTAGCCCAGAGCATCTTCTCTAGGCTTGATTAGTCGCCTTAGGCGACCAATACACCCAATACAGAGTGTAAGAATCTATCATTGAAGGAAAGGGCATTGAGGCATGACTATGCAGGAAAAAGCTCCTATTAACAATATCAGAGCACGAGAGATACTCGACTCGAGAGGGAATCCAACGATTGAGGTTGATGTGATGCTGTCAGATGGTACCAAGGGGCGAGCTTTGGTTCCATCAGGCGCCTCTACAGGCGCCCATGAGGCTCATGAGCTTCGCGATGGCGATAGGCGTAGATTTGGTGGGCGCGGTGTGCTCAAGGCTGTGGAAAACGTTCACCAGCAGATCGCACCAGCGATTATCGGTATGTCTGCGTTGGAACAAAAGGCCATCGATGAGAGGATGATCGAGCTCGATGGCACGCCGAGTAAATCTAGGCTTGGTGCCAATGCCATTCTTGGAGTGTCTCTCGCAGTTGCTCATGCCGCGGCACATTTTAATGAAGTCTCCCTATATCGTTACCTTGCTGGCCTTAACCCGGCTAATGTCCTTCCTGTGCCGATGATGAATATCCTTAACGGGGGAAAGCACGCTGATGACTCCACCGATTTGCAGGAGTTTATGATCGTTCCCCTCGGGGCAAAAAGCTTTGCCCAGGCACTGCGGATGGGTGCTGAGGTTTATCAAGCGCTAAAAAGGGTGCTTAAGGGCAAGGGATTAAATATCAATGTAGGTGATGAAGGCGGCTTCGCTCCTTCACTTCCCTCGAATAGAGATGCTGTAGAGCTTATTGTTGCCGCTATTGAATCGGCGGGTTATAAGCCGGGTGCCGACTGCTTTATCGCCCTCGACCCGGCAGCCTCGGAGTTTTTCAGGGATGGCAAATATGTTCTCGCCAGGGAGGGTGTTTCCCTCTCGAGCAATGAGATGGTGGATTACTATGCCAGATGGGTATCAGATTATCCCATAATCAGCATCGAAGATGGGATGGCAGAGGACGACTGGGATGGCTGGCGATTACTTATGGATAGGATAGGACAGAAGATCCAGCTTGTTGGCGATGATCTATACGTAACGAGCGTGGAACGCCTATCCCGCGGTATCAAGGAGGGGGCATCGAATTCCATCCTCATCAAGCCAAATCAGGTGGGCACTCTGACTGAGACGGTTGAGGCTATCGAGATGGCGAAGCGAGCTGGTTGGACGGAAGTTGTGAGCCACCGTTCTGGAGAGACAGAGGATACTACCATCGCTGACCTCGCTGTGGCTATGAACGCTGGCTTCATCAAGTCGGGCGCTCCCTGTCGCAGCGAGCGCGTCGCCAAATACAATCGCTTACTACGCATCGAGGAGGAGCTTGGCGATACCGCCCGCTACGCAGGCGTGGACGCACTGCATAATTTGGGGAGGTGAAGGTGATTGATAGAAGAGGCTATGCTGCTCTGCCTGGAGGTGTAGGCTGGTATAATGTAGCGCGAGGCTTTAGCCTCGCCATAGTAGAAGTGACCTTATTCTTGTCATTCTGAGCCGCAGGCGAAGAATCTCGATGAGATTCTCCAGTCGCTTCAACTCTTAAGAATGTCAAAGTGCAAACGAAGTTAGGGTGATAATAGTATAGGCGACCCTGAAGGGTCGCGCTACGCTGGGTAAAAGGACCAAAATACATGAAACAGCTAGGCATTACAACCACAGTCCCTATAGAGATCCTACTGGCAGCGGGCTATATGCCGGTTGACTTAAACAATCTGTTTATATCCGACCCTGACCCAGAGAGGCTGGTCAACATTGCCGAGCGGGATGGCTTTCCTATAAACTGCTGCACCTGGATCAAGGGTATATACGGGGTTGCTATGGAGCGGGGAATAGATAACCTCCTCTGCGTTACCACCGGCGATTGCTCCAATACCATTATGCTTATGGAGGTCTTCAAGTTGAAAGGGCTCAACGTGATTCCTTTCGCCTACCCTGACCATCCCGATGCCTTGGACATGCAGAGTACCTTGGAATCTCTCGCGGATACTTTGGGAACAACTATAGGGGCGGCAGAAAAAGTTCGGAAAAAGCTTGAGCCAGCGAGAAGCCTGGCCGAGGAGCTTGACCGGCTTACCTGGAGAGATGGCGTCATCAGTGGGTGGGAGAACCACTACTGGCTTGTTTCAAGCTCCGACTTCTTAGGGGACTACGAAGAATATGGGCGGCAACTGAGCATCGTTCTGCATGACGCTCAGGGGCGGAACCCCTACCCTGATGACATGCTTCACCTCGCCTATATCGGCGTGCCTCCGATCTTCGCCAAGGATCTGTACCATTTTGTAGAAACCCAGGGGGCAAGGATTGTATTCAACGAGATTCAGCGCCAGTTCGCCATGCCCAACAGCGTTAACACACTTACTGAACAGTACTCAGCCTATACCTATCCGTACTCCATTTTCGACAGGCTGAACGATATCATTCCCCAGCTAAGCCTTCGCCGGGTGGATGGGGTAATTCACTATGTTCAAGCCTTTTGCCACCGTGGCATCGGTGACATTATATTTCGCAAGCGAATCGAACTGCCTATTCTGACCCTGGAAGGAAACAACGATTATCTTCTCACCCAGCACCTGCAAACGAGGGTTGAGGCTTTTATTGACATGATTAAGCGCCGAAGTTCAAGAGAGGGTGATGGTCATTTACCTTTGTCAAGTGTAGTTGCTAGCAAGGTAAAACAGTCCCATCCTTGATCTTTAAGCTTGCTGGGTCGGTGATGCTTGTAGCGATGGATGCTGGACGGGATGCTAAGAGCAAACATTCATGGGCAATTGCCTATCAATGAATCATGAAAATAGGCTGTGCCAGATACCGTTCGTGGTGAGCCCTTCGACGGGCTCAGGACAGGCTTGTCGAACCATGAAGAGCCCTTCGACAAGTTCAGGGCAAACGGAATAAAGCTATTTTCGGAAAAGATAGGGACAAAAGAAAGGAGGATGAAAATGGCAACCAAGATTGGCATCAATGGCTTCGGCAGGATAGGGAGGCAAGTTCTTAAGGCGATTAATGAAAACTACCCAGGGAAACTCGAGGTGGTCGCGTTGAATGACCTCACCAACACCAAGACCAACGCCCATCTTCTAAGGTATGACACCAACTACGGTGTCAGCACGAGCAAGGTTGATTTCACCGAGGATAGCATTATCGTCGATGGTCGGGCGGTAAGGGTGCTCTCTGAGCGTGACCCAGCAAAGATCGCGTGGAGGGATTATGGGGCTGAGGTGGTGATGGAGTCCACCGGGCTTTTCACCGATGCCACCAAGGCCGCTGCCCATCTTGAGGGAGGTGCCAAGAAGATAATCATCTCAGCGCCGGCGAAGAATGAGGATGTCACCATTGTCCTCGGGGTTAATGAGAACCACTATGACCCCAAGAAGCATCGCATCATATCCAATGCCTCCTGCACTACCAACTGTATTGCCCCGGTGGTCAAGGTCCTTCATGATGCTTTCGGGGTTGAAAAGGGGTTAATGTCAACCATTCATGCCTATACCAACGACCAGAGGATACTTGACATGTATCATAATGACCTAAGAAGAGCACGGGCGGCGGCGATGAATATCATCCCCACCACTACTGGTGCCGCCAGGGCGGTAACCGTGGTGATACCAGAACTGGTGGGGAGGCTTCATGGCATGGCATACCGTGTACCGGTGTCTACGGTTTCTGTGGTGGACTTCGTCGCCGACCTGAAGCGAGAGGTCACTGTTGAACAGGTTAACGAAGCCTTCAGAAAGGCTGCTGCTGGTGCGATGAAGGGGATTCTCGACGTTTGCGAAGAGGAATTGGTGAGTATCGACTTCAAGGGGAATCCGACGAGCTCCATCGTCGATGCCCCAAGCACGATGGTTATAGGGGGCAATATGGTGAAGGTGCTCTCGTGGTATGATAATGAGTGGGCCTATAGCTGTCGTCTCGCTGACCTGGCAGCCTTTATTGCTGTAAAGGGGCTTTAGTTTTTTACCGAATCACAGTAATGAGTCTTTATAGATAGGGGCTATATCAACTGTCCTAGGGTTGACAACATCGATGCCTAATGCTATTGTCAGACAACTTGAGTTTATTGTGATTGAACAGGCGTGTTACGAGCTTGAAGGCATCTGGAGTCGTGAATGAAGACATGCTTGGCCTGTGAGCAGGCGGCGATTCCCCTTAACGGAACAGGTTCGCCGCGGAGTTAGTAATGTGAAGGGGGTGATGCTACCGGGTTAGAATAGAAAATGGTCAAGATTTAGGTGACTAAAGGAGGTTAAAGAGATGAAGAAGGTGATATTTGGGGCCACTATCCCGCTAGTTACCTGTCTGGTACTCTTGGTGACAAGTTGTGGCGGGGGTGCGGCGGGGAATGTGGTAAAGATAGGCGTAGTTGGACCGATGACCTTTATACAGGGCGAGCACCATTGGTATGGGGCTACGTTGGCAGCCGAGGAGATAAACGCTGCAGGCGGCATAATGATGGGGGGTGAGGCATACCAGATACAACTGGTACAAGTTGACTCTAATGAAATCCTCAGCCCTACAGATGCTGCCAGTGCAATGGAAAGGGTGCTAACCGTTGATAAGGTGGACTTTGTAGTTGGTGGCTTCAGGACTGAGGGCGTATTTCCGATGCAAGAGATTGCCATGGAAAACAAGACGATCTTCCTTGGCTGTGGTTCCGCCACCAAGGCGCTGTGTGACGGGGTAGCGGACGATTATGACAAGTATAAGTACTGGTTCAGAGTTACCCCGGTAAATGACGTTTACCTTTTCGGAGTCGATATGGAGCTTCTGAAAAGGGTGGCTGACGTACTGAGAACTGAATGCGGCATCGAGACGCCAAAGGTGGCCATATTAGCCGAGAAGTTGGAGTGGGCGGAAACTATAGTTACGTTTGCTAACACCTTGATACCCAGCGCGGGTATGGAGGTGGTTGGCACATGGCGGCCTTCCGATACCGCTACAGATGTGACGGCTGAGTTGACGGCCATAGAGGATGCTGGAGCACACATAATCTTTACCACAATATCTGGACCGATGGGGATTGTCTACGCCAAGCAATGGGGCGAGAAGCAAATCCCTGCGGCTTCGGTGGGGATTAATGTAGAAGCGCAGAAGCAGGGCTTCTGGGATGCAACGGATGGATATGGCGAGTATGAGACGGCTTTGAATACCTATGCCTCAGGTGTTAAAATCACCGACCAAACCATACCCTTTTTTAATACCTTTGTGGATAGGTTTGGGCAGTTTCCCACGTATAATGCCGGCACCTATGAAGCGCTGTTCATATTGAAAGACGCTATTGAGGCGGCAGGCACTGTGGATAGCGATGCCGTCGTTGTTGAACTTGAAAAGACCGATTACACCGGAACCGCTGGCAGAATGGTATTCGATGGCAACCATGATGTAATCTGGGGCCCTGGTTATGTGACCGCTCTCGGCGTCCAGTGGCGAGATGGGGAGATGCTGGCCGTTTGGCCTCCTGCCGATGGGTCGTGGGAGGGCGTAGCCTACGAAGGCGTTGTAGAGTATGAACTGCCATCGTGGGTAATAGAAGCACTGGGGCCGTAATGCTTTAGCCGTTGGCTAGATGGTTTCAATTTTATCCTTTGCCATGGATTGGGCTATGGCATTAACAGTAATAGGAGTATACCCCCTCTTCGGGGCATGTGCCTTTGCCGAGGGGGTATACACTATGTTTATTTGCGAGGATCAAATAAGGCATGATTGAAGGCATAATAATAAATGGAATAATAAGCAGTGGCGTGTACGCCCTATTGGCGATAGGTTTCTCTCTCATTTTTGGGGCAGCCCGCATCATCAACTTGACCCACACCGCATTTTACATGTTAGCCGCCTATTTGATATACACCTTCACCAGGTCCTTCGATCTAGATCCCGTTTTGTCTATCATCATCTCGATAGTAGCTGTAACAATCATCGGTGTATTGGTCTACAAGTTTGTCATCGAACGCGTACGGGCACATGAGGCCACGGTACTGATAGTGACTATAGCTCTGGCTATTATCATCCAGGAGGTAGTTCTCCTGGCGTTTGGTGGTCATTTTCGCGGGGTTTCCAGCCTGATTTCAGGATATGCAACGATACTGGGGGTCAAGGTTACCTATCAGTATTTACTAACATTTGGGGCGGTGTCCATCATTCTTTTCGGTACATGGGCTCTGCTGATGAAGACCAGGTTGGGGATCGCTATCAGGGCCACGGCTCAGGACAGAGCGATAGCAAATTTGATGGGCATAAACGTCGCCAGAATAGGAATGATAACCATGGCAATTGCGGTAGTGCTGGCGGCTATAGCCGGAGCACTTGTAGCTCCCCTATTCACTTTGACGCCCTATATGTGGATGCACCCGCTGATTATGGTTTTAGCCGTTGTTGTCCTCGGTGGGCTGGGGAGTATCAAAGGGAGTTTCGTCGGGGCCCTTATCCTGGGATTTACCGAGACGCTGGTTGTTTTCTTGGTGCCTATGGGTGCATTCTTGAAGGGAGCTGTGGCGCTGGCGATCATGTTGGTCATCATCTTGATAAGGCCTGAGGGCCTGTTTGGAGTATCCTTCGAGGAAGAGAGATGATTGGCATTTTAAGAGCTTACATTGGTAGGGTATATAAGGAGTTCAGGGGAGAGATACTGGTACTTCCCAGCAAAACAATAGTTTTGCTTTTCTGTTTGCTCCTTTTTCTAATGCCCCTCATAACGTCAGAGACATACATTCTTCGTATCTTGATACTGGCGAGCATATTTGCCATCTTCGCTGCTAGCTGGGACCTGTTATCTGGCTTCACTGGTCAGATAAATTTTGGCCATGCCCTTTTTTTCGGGGTCGCTGCCTACACATCTGCTCTTTTAAATCTGCACATCGGACTACCGCATTGGCTGACTATACCTATTGGAGCAGTTGCTGCGGTACTGGCTGGACTTGTTGTCGGTGTGCCCTGTCTTAGGTTGAGGGGTCCCTACCTGGCCCTTGCCACACTGGCATTTCCCTTAATCCTGACTGGAATAATCTATATTTTCCCAAATATAACAGGTGGTGAACTGGGTGTCTATGGCATAGACCCTCTTTCTGGCTCGCGACTGATCGATTACTATATCTGCATCCCCCTTATGATCGGCCTGGGGTTTATTATGTGGAAGATCACCGGTTCCAAGACTGGCATCATTTTTCACGCCATACGGGAGGATGAGGTTGCGGTCAGGGCGTCTGGAATAAACACAACCAAGTATAAATTGTTGGCCTTTTGTCTCAGCGGACTATTTGCCGGGATAGCTGGAGGGCTCTTTGTCCATTTCATGAGGATTGCTGGTCCAACATCAACGTTGGCGCTCATGGTATCATTTCAGGCCATCATATGGGCCATTTTTGGAGGAATCGCAACCATCTACGGGCCAATAGCCGGGGTCTTCATCCTTGTCCCGGTTACAGAATTGCTGCGTGCCATGCCTGAGATACGAATGTTGGTCTTTGCCATCATAGTACTGCTAGTCCTGTTGTTTATGCCTGAGGGAATCACCACCTGGGTGAGGGACAAGATAGAAAAAGAATGCCCCAGATGCAAGATACGGAACATAGCTACCCGCAAGACATGCCGAATATGTGGGGCGGATCTGGATTAGGAATTATAAAGCTATAAGCCTAAGTATGTCTTTCTGATGGCCTCGTCTTTGAGCAATTCCTCGCTCGTTCCTTCGGAGATCACTTTTCCATGAGACATAACGTAGTTTCTGCTGGCCAATTTAAATGCCATGTTGACATCCTGCTCAACCAGGAGCATAGCAATGCCCGAACTCTTAATCTCCTGTATGCGCTCAAACAATTCCTGTTTCAGCTTGGACGCAAGCCCGGTCGAAGGCTCATCGATACATAGTAGCTTAGGCTGGAGCATCAAAGCCCTTGCAATGGCGAGCATCTGTTGCTCTCCGCCGGATAGTTTACCCGATATCTGATTTCCCCTATCTTTCAGCACCGGGAATAGCTGATACACCATTTCTAGCCTTTTGTGAAACTCTTTTCTATCGCTGCACAGGTAACCGCCAGCCTTCAGGTTTTCAGCAACTGTCATCTCTCGAAAGGGCCTTCTTCTCTCTGGACAATGAACTAGGCCCCTCTTTACAATATCATGTGCTGCCAGCTTGTCTATCCTTTCCCCGGCAAAGTGGACGATGCCTTCAATGGTTATGTCACCACCCCGCGCTCCCTTCATCGTACTCTTTTCCCATCTCACCAGCCCGGTTATAGTACGCAGTAGCGTCGTCTTTCCAGCACCATTTGGGCCCACCAGACTTACCAACTCCCCTTCATCAACCTCCAAACTCAGGTCATTTAGCACCAGAGCGGTGTCGTAACGGACCGATATATTCTCAACTTGGAGAAGCAACTTAGATAACCTCCTTGCCGATGTAAGCCTCGATCACCTTCTCGTCCTTGACTACCTTTTCTGGAGCGCCGTCGGCAATCATCTCGCCGAAGTCGAGCACGATAACGCGGTCAACTATTTTCATCAACTCTGGCAACTTGTGTTCGATGATAATCATGGTCGGCCCTTCACTGTGCAATCTGCCGAACCTGCCCCCTTTGTGCAACCTCTTGATAGATTTTGCCAGCAAATCGGTCTCGGCGGGATTCAGTCCGCTGAATGGCTCATCTAGCATGAGCAATTCAGGGTCGGTGGCGATCGCCCGGGCTATCTCCAGGCGATTCAGGTCTCCGTGAGACAGGGTGGAAGCAGGCTCAAGGGCAAGGTCGGAAACGCCGACGAACTCCAATGCATCTAGCGCTCTGGACTCGACTGTCTTAACCCATTCCCCCCTCTTCGATGCTCTGGGGCACAGGCCAGCTACCATGACATTGGCAATGATGGGCAAACGGCGAAATGGCCTAGTAACCTGGAATGTCCCCACTATTCCGTGGTTAACGATGGTCCAAGGTTTGGATCCAGTGATATCCTTGCCTTTAAATCTCACCTTGCCGGAATCAGGCTTCAATATACCGGTTATAAGGCGCAGCAGCGTAGTCTTTCCCGCTCCATTTGGGCCTATGAGGCCAACGATCTCATCCTGGGCGATTTGGAAGCTGACACTGTTAACTGCGGTCAGGCCGCCGAATCGCTTGGTCAGGTTCTCAACTTGAAAAAAGGGAACGTTCAGCTCATTCCTCCTCGTACTCTTCCCTGAGTTCCCTGCGCGATACCTTTCCTACATCTGTCTTGGGTAACTCACCCCTGAATTCTAAAATCTTGGGAACTTTGTAGTGAGCAAGATTCTCTTCACAATAGTTGAGAAGTTCTTCCTCCGATATTTTCCCTCTTGCCTCAGCTTGGAGAACCACGATCGCCTTGATAATCTGTCCTACATCGGGGTTGGGAACGCCAAAAACCCCTGCCGTCTTAACCTGTGGGTGCTGGGTTAAGACCTCTTCTATCTCCCGGGCAAAGACAGAATAGCCCTTATACTTGATCAAGTCCTTCTGTCTATCATAGAAGTAGAAGTAGCCTTCCTCGTCCATGCTAACCAGGTCCCCCGTCCTGAGCCACGTTTTGCCATCCAGCTCAATCAAGGTCTCCCTTGTATCTTCTGGCCTTTTCCAGTAGCCCTGCATCACGTTCAACCCGTTTAGCAGCAGTTCGCCAACCTCGCCGGGAGGAACATACTCGGTAGTTTCAGGACGAACAACCGCTGCCATCATGCCGGGTATCGGAACACCGAATGAACCGGCCTTTGTCCTTCCCATTGGATTAGCGTGAGATACAGCGCTACACTCAGTTAGACCGTAACCTTCAAGGATCTTAGACCCTGTCCTCCTCTCCCAATCGGCGACGGTTGACTCATGAAGGGTGTCTGCACCACAGGTGATGATCTTGAGCCGCTTCCAATTTATCCTTGAGGTCTTATCGTAGTCCTTGAGAAATTGGTATGCGGTTGGAACGCTAAAGAACACCGTTGCTCTGTACCTCTCCATGGCAGATATAATCTCTTCAATGTCAGGTGTGGTGAAGAGAATCAGGGTTGATCCCTGAGTCAACCCGTTGATCATAGCCACTACCTGGCCATAGATATGGTAGAATGGCAGGAATGCCGGAATAACCTCTTTGCCTTCCTCGAGTATGGGCCAAAAAGCCTGGGTCTGCATCTGACAGGCGAGCAGATTATGGTGAGTTAACAATGCACCCTTGGGCAAGCCTGTAGTTCCGCCGGTGTATGGGAGTGCAGCTATGTCTTTCTTGGCGTTGATTTCGATTTTAGGGGGATTTGGCGGATATTGTTTTAGCATCTTTTGGAACTGGTGGAAGCCAGGCCTTTCAAGGATTTTGGGGCTGGGGACTCCCATCTGCCCGTATATCCTGCCAAGGACACTTTTCCCTGCAAGTTTCCTTGAGGCAGGCAAATACTCACCGATGCTGGTCAGAATGACGTTCTTAAGTTCCATTCCCGTCATTTCGACGTTATCGTACAGCAGATCCTGGCACACAATAGACTGGGCTTCACTATCTTCAAGCTGATGCTTTACCTCAATGCTAGTGTAAACAGGGCTTATTGGCGTTAGTGTTGCACCGACTTTGAGCGCGCCAAAATAGGCAATGACATATTGAGGGCTGTTCAGCAAGTAGAGGGCGAGTTTGTCTCCCTTCTGGATACCTAGCTCATGTAGGGCTGTTGCGAATCTATCGACATCCTCCCTTAAATTTCTGAAGCTTATGTTATTACCATAGAATATTATTGCAGTCTTTTTCGAATACTTAGTGGTTATCTCATCAAACACTTCGGACAAGGATCGCTCTGGAATTTCAACGCTTTCTGGAACCCCTTCAGGATAGAACTTTAGCCACGGTTTTTCGAAGTACTTATCCTTAGCCTCCATATATCTCCCTTCCCATTCACTTTCTATTGACCAAACAATACTGCAGGACAAGAAGTCCTGTCAAGCGTGACCCTTAGCAGAAGACAGGGACGCAATGTAGCATAATTGGTCTACTTCCGCATTCCTCTAGCACTTATTATAACGAGAAGGTCGTAAATGTGCCAAATCCAGTAGTGCTATGCCCCGACGGACTGCAATATAGCACGACATACATTAAAATAATAAAGCCGCTGCGGCGGTATTAAAAATCTACCTCTTTGCCTTCATAAATACATTCAAAAAGCTTTCTAAATTCTTCATTGCTGGCAGTCCTTTTAATAGTTACGGCTGTGGCATCTTGGCCAGCGTTTTCTGTCAGTTTATCTAGACTAGCTTCAAAATCTTCCTTACTGATTTCGAGTTCTTTTAAAGAGTGAGGAATATCGATCGCAGTCAATAGATTAAATATTTTCTTAACCAGTGCTGCTACATCTTCAATTCTAAGATAGTAAGCAAATTCGACGAGAAGATCCATAACCTCAGGCTCTTTAGCCTCGAATTGAAGAGAATAGGGAAGACTTATCCCACAAGCTTGGCCATGGGGTAGGTGAAAAACTGCTCCAAGGGAATGCCCCAGACTATGTGAAAGCCCGACCTGAGAATTTCCAAAAGCTAGGCCAGCGATGCTAGCTGCAATATGCATTTTTTCTTTGGCTTCTCGATCATTTCTGTCGTTGTAAGCTCGGGGCAGGTATTGAAAGATCGTTATAGCTGCTTTAATAGCTAAGCCATCAGCGAAATCACTCTTCCACTCAGAGATATATGCATCAATTGCATGGGAGAGGGCATCCATGCCGGTATTGGCTGCCACGTTAGGGGGAAGAGCTTCGGCCAAAGATGGATCGACAATGGCTATATCAGCTCCGGCCTTGATGTTTACGGTTGGGGTCTTCCTCTGTTCATCTTTTTTTGTTAGAACGATGGCTGTTGTTGCTTCTGACCCGGTGCCAGAAGTTGTCGGAATCAGGATTAAGGTTGTTTTTCCGATTTTAAGTGGAATAAACGGAGTAATATTTTCGATTTCTAGCTCTGGCATTTCATAGAGCACTCTAATGGTTTTAGCAGCATCCATTGGCGAACCACCACCAAGGCCAATGATCACATCACTTTCAGTTTTGGCAATCATCTCTTTGCCTTTTATAACCGTCTCATAAGATGGGTCGGGTTCTACTTCATCAAAAACGACAGATTCCATATCCAGAAGACTCTGAATTTTTTGAACATATCCCAGTTCCATCATAACTTTATCAGTGACAATAAAAGCCCGCTTTCCTGCTACTTCTCTCAGTTTTTCTAGGGCATCTTCACCGAAAAATATGTCTGGCGAAATAAAATACCACATTAGTCTACCTCCTTCTAATTTTCAAGGCGCTTACTCGTACGCCAAAGGGATTTCTTCTTCAGAAATTCTTCCCCCGTTGATCAAAGAATTCTAGCAGCCCGCATTTGCACTCCGTAGCGCATATGCCAAGTTGTGGCATATGAAGATTATATCAAATATATCAGTGTGGCAATTTTAATTAATTGAAGTTGCGGCAGAAACTTGGCTCGAAATGCGGTCTGCTGGAAGAGGAAAGGAGCTTCTCCGTTATATTCCAAATTCGGATCTCAGTTCTTTAAGTAGAGCTTTTAATGACTCGCGTCTCTCTGGGCTTAGTTCATCTGGACACACTAGGTCTACCTCTATTGATAGTTTTACTAATTTTATGGCGGCCGGAGCGGCTAAGAGAAGCTTTGCTACATCTCCTTTTGCCACCTTTATATAAGGATTTGAAGGTGTAGGTGTCATCATAGCCTTTACCACATCAAGCCTCTTTTTTGTTTCTGGGTTTTCCTTTATTACATTCTTCCATATTTTATATCCACCCTGAAGAATATAATCTGCCTTTTCACCTGCCTCTTGGGGGACGAGCCTAGCGAACTCGCACTCCCCATGCCAGAGAGACATAAAGGCATAGAGATCTTCTATTATCCCTGCTTCAGGATCAGCTGAAATAAGCAGGACAACTGAACCCTCCCATTTTGCAGCTAGTTGTTTGTATTCGTCGCTTTCCTGAATCTTTTTTTCAAATTCCGAAACCCACTCTGGCGTAAACAATATGTATGGCTTTGTTTCTGCTCTCTTTCTTTCTTCAACTAGCTTGGCATACGCTTCGTCCCATTCTTTTGTCCCATATTGATAAGTCATAGCCCCTCCCTTTTTTCAAGTTATTAAACTTTGAGTGCTACAGTATAACATACTATGATAATCCCTCTATAGATAGTATTAGCGCATCTCTGAAAAAAGCGGCGTTCACTTCATTCATGCTCTAATAGAGAAAAAGTAGGGCCCATCAGCCTTATGGGAAACTCTGGTAAGCTCAATCAAGAGCATCACATGTGGGGGAAAAGAGTATGAGTGATAAGATGTTAGCGGTTCTTTGACATATTACCTTTTTTGTGCTAAGCTACCGTTTGAGAAAGTTTAAGCTACCTCCCGGCAAATAAGGCGAGGGGCTTTTAGTTATAATCATAATTCATACAAAAATAGATTAGAAGCTCTCTTTAATTATTCCTCAGAATGCTCCTCTTTTGCTCGGGGGGTGGGGGAGGAGGAAGCAATGAGTTCCTCTGGTGGTTGGGGTCTTATGTGGCTCCGGAAAGTTCCTATACATGTTTTTGTTGCTATAATCGGGGGTTTGGTAATTGCCCTGTTGATTTCAGCGCTTATGGCATTTCCTCTTTCCATGCTTCCCGGGTTATGGGGAATGCTTGCCCCGATTGCAGTCGCTATCCTCCTGTGCTTGGTTATTACCTCCGTTACGGTAATGCGAGCAAGAGACCTGTTCCAGGTGTTTGGTATCTCTGTGTCTGAGCGGCTTGGCGGCAAGGGTAGGAGAATGCCTCACAACGGGCAGGTCGTTGTCGATACTAGCGTTCTTATTGATGGGCGCATCGCTGATATAAGTCGGACTGGATTTGTCCCTGGGTCATTGATTATCCCCAGATTTATTCTTAATGAATTGCAGCACGTCGCTGATTCTTATGATTCGGTACGGCGCGCACGGGGGCGCAGAGGTCTGGAGATGCTAACCAAATTACAGAAAGAGTCGGATATTCCCATGGATATCTCTGAGATTGACTTCGAGGATGTTCCAGATGTTGATGCTAAGTTGGTGAGACTGGCCAAGGTTCTCGGTTGCGCTATCATTACTAATGACTTCAATCTGAATCGGGTTGCTGAGCTCCAGGGGGTACAGGTGCTTAATATTAATGAATTGGCCAATGCTCTAAAACCAGTTGTCCTTCCTGGCGAGGAGATGGAAGTTCGTGTCATACAGGAGGGAAAGGAGTTTGGGCAGGGTATCGGCTTCCTCGACGATGGAACCATGGTTGTGGTAGAAGATGGGCGGCGTTACATTAACAGTAGCATTGAAGTGGTGGTTACGAGGGTTCTGCAAACGGCGGCGGGACGGATGATCTTCGCTCACACTAGAGCGGAGTGACGAATGGGTAAGGTTGGTGCCGTCATTGTTGCCGCTGGTAAAAGTAGGCGAATGAGAGGGGTAGATAAGGTCTTCGCCAAAATAGCCGGCAAGCCCCTCCTCGCTCATGCAGTTGATGTCTTTCAAAATTGTTCCTCTATTGATCAGGTGGTTATTGTATTAAGCGAGGATAATCTTACTGTGGGGAGGAGACTGGTGGAGGAGTATCACTGGTCTAAGGTGGGTGTAGTGTGCCGAGGCGGGGCTCGACGACAGGATTCGGTGAAAGAGGGGCTTAAGAACCTCTCTGGCTGCCAATGGGTGGTGATACATGACGGAGCTCGCCCTTGCATCAGTGTAGATTTAATTGAAGCAGGGATTAAGGAGGCTAGCCAGTGTGGCGCTGCTATTGCTGCTATACCGGTTGCTGATACTATCAAGGTTGTTTCTCCAGGCTCCTTCGTCGAGGAGACGCCACCTCGCCAGGGCCTTTGGGCTGCCCAGACTCCTCAGGTGTTTCGGGTTGACATAATAAATGAAGCCTATCAAAAAGCTCAGGGTTACGCCACAGACGATGCTACTCTGGTTGAAAATCTAAATTATCAGGTTAAGGTCTACCCAGGTTCTGATGCCAATATTAAGGTGACAACCCCGGATGACCTCTTGTTAGCAGAGGCTATCCTAAAAAGCAGGCAACGAGGCTAGGAAATCGATTTCTTGCTCCCTTTTTGCCTTGCGAATGGAAAGGGGCCTTTGGTGAATATGTAGCGGTGGGCATTCATGCGCAATTGCACAGTCAACAGGGACAAACACATTTAGGCGACCGCCAACAAACGAATCATGGCTGCAAAGCAGGTTGCAAATAGGTTATGCTAGATACCGTTAGTGGCGAGCCCTTCGACAAGATCAGGGAGGACGGAAGCGGATATATTTTTAAAGAAAAGTACGAAGAATGCGTATTGGAATTGGATATGATGTCCATGCTTTAGTTGAGGGGCGTCCCCTTGTTCTTGGGGGAGTGAAGGTACCCTTTGAGCGTGGTCTGTTGGGCCACAGCGATGCCGATGTATTAGTGCATGCCGTTATCGATGCCCTATTGGGCGCCGCCGCTTTGGAGGACATTGGCACCCACTTTCCCGATACTGATCCTCAGTATGAAGGTATCTCCAGCATATTGCTTCTAAAGCGTGTTCGAGATATGATTCATGTTCAGGGCTTTGTTGTAGGAAACATCGATGCCACGATTATTGCCGAAGAGCCTAAGCTGTCTGCCCACATCGATGAAATGCGGCGCAATATCAGCGATGCCCTAGACATCGCCAAAGAGCAGGTTTCGGTTAAGGCGACTACCTCGGCGACGCTTGGCTTTTTAGGCAGAGGAGAAGGCATCGCTGCCCATGCGGTAGCTTTGATCGAAAGGCGGTAGAATGAGAGTCTTCAACACCCTTTCGGGTCGAAAAGAGGAGTTTGTGCCTGAGGGCGACCCGATAAAGATGTACGTTTGCGGGGTTACGCCCTATAGTGAGTGTCACATTGGGCATGCCATGAGCTATATCGTTTTTGATGTCATCAGGCGCTATCTCGAGTTTCGTGGCTATAGGGTGAAGTATGTACAGAACTTCACCGATGTCGATGACAAGATTATAGCTCGCTCAAATCAACTGGGGGTTTCAGCCAGGGAGCTTGCCGAGGGATTCATCACCCAGTACTTTGTTGATATGGATGCGTTGAATGTAAAGAGGGCAGCCATTTATCCTAGGGCTACGGAGGAGGTCCCTAAAATTATCGAGGTAGTCGAAGGATTAATCGAAAAGGGGCATGCTTATCAGGCTGGAAGCGATGTTTATTTTCGAGTGGCAAGCTTTCCGCAGTATGGAAAACTCAGTGGACGGCCTGGCTCATGGCAAAAGTGCTACATTGATGCTGGCGACAGCGAGGAGCGGCGGGCAGGTGAAGAGGGTGAGAAACCACAGGAGGACAAAGAAAGTCTTTTGGACTTCACTCTGTGGAAGGGGGCTAAACCTGGTGAGCCTTCTTGGGAAAGCCCCTGGGGGCTGGGAAGACCTGGCTGGCATATTGAGTGTAGCGCTATGTGCTTGAAATACCTGGGCGATACCGTTGATATTCACGGTGGAGGGCAAGATCTCGTTTTCCCTCATCATGAGAACGAGATCGCTCAATCGGAGGCATTTACCGGCTCTGCTCCCTTTGCTAAGTACTGGCTGCATAATGGGCTGGTGCAGCTTGGCGAAGAGAAGATGAGCAAATCACTGGGCAATTTGATCACTGTTAAAGAGGCTCTTGAGCGCTGGAGTGCTGATGCTTTACGGCTTTTCGTGTTGAGCTCCCATTATCGAAGCCCTATCACCTATAGTGAGGAGGGGCTGGAAGCAGCGGGGAAAGGGTTGGAAAGGCTATGCCTTGCGGCGCATCGGGAGAGCCCTGACTCATCGGGGATGGCGGTTGAGGTTGCGCCATATCGTGAAAGGTTCATGGAGGCGATGGATGACGATTTCAATACTGCTCAGGCCATCGCCGCTCTCTTCGATCTGGCGAGGGAGATGAATCGAGCTGCCGAGGAGGGCTCAGCTATAGATGAGGCTCAGAGAATGCTCAACGAGCTCGCTAGTGTGCTGGGCTTGACCTTGCAGGAGGCAGAAGTCCATCTTGACGTTGAGCCTTTCACGCAGCTATTGAATGAAGTCCATGCCAAGTTGAGCAGTGTCGCTCCAGACTTGGCAGCGGAGGTCTTTGGGACCGGTGGGACTGTCGTTGAGCAGATGTCCCAGGCAGGCGCCGAAGCCATAATCTCATTGTTGGTGGAAACCAGAGAAAAACTGAGGGCTTGCAAAAAATTTGACTTTTCTGATAAAATTAGACAAAATCTTGCAGAACTTGGTATAATACTTGAGGATACCGATAAGGGGACTATCTGGAGGTACAGGAGGTAAGATTATGAAACTATGGCAATATGTATGCTGGATATTGATTGGAGTCGGTGTAGTGGTGCTTATAGGTTATGCGTTAAAGGCCTTTTTTCTTGACCGCCCCGATGTCTACATATGGTGGAAGGTATTGATGGGGCTTATTATTGTAGGCTTTGTCGGGCTCCTGGAATATGTTGTCATAGATCGCTTCCGGAGTAAGAAAAAGGAACCGAAACATATAAAGAAAGTCAAACATTGATCGTTGTAACTTCAGACCACATAGAGGGGAAGAAGCTTACTAAAACCCTGGGCATGGTGAAAGGCAGCACTATCAGGGCAAGACATTTAGGAAGAGATTTGACTGCCGGATTTCGCAGTATAGTCGGCGGGGAAATCAGTGAATACACCAAACTTTTGGCTGAGGCTAGGGAAGAGGCTATTCACCGGATGGTGGAGCAGGCGGAAGGGATGGGTGCCAATGCCGTCTTGGATACCAGGCTCATGACCTCGATGGTGATGAGCGGTGCTGCAGAGATCCTGGTCTATGGTACAGCAGTGGTGGTGGAATAATCATCGCCCAGTCGCCAGTGACCATATAGTGCGCCAGGGTTTTAGCTTAATGCGCCCCACAGGTAGTTCCAACTGTGCCTTTTCACTCACTGGAAACATATTTATCTCGTCTATTCTTGGTTTCAAGTGAGGCAGTTCCTCCTCAAGGTTACCGCAAGCCAGCATATCGTCCATGCATTGCATCATCTCCCGAGCCGCTGTAATGCGTCGTTCTCCAGCCTCTGCCAGTTGTTTCGAGATAATGCCATACTTAGCTTTCAAACGGTTAAGGCGCAGTATGGCTTCGTAGGCAGCGTCAGCAATTTGGTGGCGGGTCATCCATTCCGTTTCGTAGTTCAGGGAGTATTTCCAGCTTGGTGAAAGTAGCGCCTGGCGATGCTCCTTAAGCGTGCGAAACCGGATGTGGTAACCGTAGCGCTCTGGTTGCTCGAAGGCGAGACTACCAGGATCAAGGAAGGGTGATAGTGGGGCAATGAAAAGGGAAAGCCGCTTATCTCCCCTAAATTTCTGGAATAAATAGTCGCAATAGTCAATGGTATCCATTACCGATTGCTGGGTCTGCCTCGGCAGCCCGATCATAAAGAAGATGTCTAATCGCCCGCAATCGGCATCAAGGGCATCGCTCAACGTTCGCTCCAGCTCTGCATTGGAATAGTGTCTGCCAGCAGCCTTTCTCACCTCAGGGTCGTGAGATTCAGGAGAAATCTCCAAGCAGAATTTAGGACAGGATAGACCCATCTGGGTTAGAAGCTCCGTTGGCGCTGGGGAGAATAGCTCTAGGATGAATTGATTCTTCGCCTTATTCATATGGAGCAATTTCAAAACCTCATAAGCATAGTTATTGCCCGCTTGCTGCAGGTCACCGAGGATGAAGATGGGGCCACTGCTGAAACGCTCGATTTGTCTTACATCTTCAACCACCGATTGAGGGGAGCGAAAAACAGTCCTATCTCGATTATAGAACTGGCGGAAGGCTGAAGAAGAACCACCACAAATGGCACAATTTTGGGTGCAACCACGGCAGGTAAACACAGCGGTAATTGGATATTTTGCCCAGTTGCTAAACGGAACATAGCTGGCAAGATCACGGTATCTAATCACCGAGCGAACAACATTGGAATAATGGTTGACCATTACCTCACTAAGGTCAGCAGGAACATGGGAAAAGGGATTTTCTCGGGTTCTGCCCTGGCTATCTCGCCAGACAAGATTGGGAACTGCCTCTGGCTCTGCCCCCATCTTTATGCAGTCCATTAACTGTCGCAAAGGCTCCTCAGTCGAGTCACCTCTCATTACATAGTCTATCTCAGGGTACTCCATTAGCTCCTGATAGTAGTAAGAAGCGGAAAATCCCCCTACCACGACCTTGGCATTGGGATGGTGCCGTTTCACCAATTGCGCCAGCTCAATCGCACCATGAGAATGGACCAGCCAGTGCAAATCGATGCCAAAAACTGGTGACCTAAGGCGCTTTATCACTGCCTCAGCGTTGAAGCTTCTATCATTCAGCATCCGCACCGCAAGGTTGATAATGCGCACCTGATAGCCGGAGCGCTTCAGGTATTCGGCAATGCTGGTAAAGCCTATTGGGTACATCTCGAAAACAGGGGATGGCGGAATAAGGTCGCCAACCGGTCCGTAAAGGATGGTTTTTTGCCGAAAATCGTACACACTTGGCGGATGCAATAAAACCAGATCAACAGACATACCTATCACCTCAACGGAAACTAGTCACAGCTAATACTATAATTCTTGATCATATAATATGTGCCAGAAGATAGCCAATGCCCAACAGCAACTGGGTTAGCAGGATAACCAGGACATTATTTGCCATCGCTGGTATCAGCTTGGCCATTTCCTGTGGCTTTAAGGCACCCCGAATCGCCTTTATGGCGAAGGGGAGCGTCAATAACGCTATCAATGTGAAGACCGGCATTTGCTCGGCGATAACACTACCAATTATCCAGAGATAGACGGCGACAGTCAGCGCTGAATAGACTATGCCTGCCTTTGCCTTCCCTATAGTAATCGGCAGCGTTTTTCTACCGGCCTTCTTATCAGCCTCGGTATCGGGAAACTCGTTCAGCAGAAGCAGGTTATGCACCAGAATGCCAGAGGGTATCGCAGCAATTACCGCTGGCAGGGTGTAGTCACCGGTCTGAATGAAGTAAGTCCCCAGAACCGGCAACGCCCCCATTCCCAACCCGGGAGCCCATTCGGGCCAACCCAGTTTAGTCAGCAAAGGGGTATAAAGAAGTATACATACTGCACCAATTAAAAGTAATGGCAGTAAGAGCCAACCTATGGCTACTACGAAATAGACACCGATTAGTGCTGCCAATAGGAAGGAGACTAGGCCAAGCCAGAAGACCTGCCTCGGCTTAAGCAGGGCTGCCGGCAGAATGCCACTACCGCCACTAAACGGCGTTCTTTTTGTTTCAAGGTCTATCCCACTTCTATAATCAAAATAATCGTTGAGCACATTGACACTGATGTGGGCTAGCAGAAGCCCAAGGAAAGCGAGCAGCGCATAACCAAGATGAAAGGCACCATCGTGCCATGCAATACATGTACCCAGAAATGCCAATACCACGGAAAGAAGCAGAAACTGCGGCCTGGTCTCTAAGAACCATGTCTTAAGCTTCAAAGGCTTACCTCTTTTCATTGTTGGAGATTGCTACATGCATCCAGCAGCACTTCAGATGTACATATACGTTAGGGTCAATGCGCAGGAGTGTACTACAGGATAATGCTTGCTGCTTGAGGGATGTATTATGGCTCATTCTCTAAAGCTATCTTCGATAACCTTCATCTGTCGCAATCATAGTCTTGAAAGAAGACGGGGGCGCATCTACCCCCTAGGGATATTATTATATTGAGCTTTATCTAATTACTCGGCTGCCCTGCTGCTAATCTGTCTCAGTGATGATTTGTTGATCCCCACCTTTACGTCATCGCCCATTTTGGCTTGAAGAAACCTGGCGGCATTGTCATTGCTCACCGATATTTCCAGATTTCCGCTGCTGCCGATAAGCGCTAGCAGCTCGTTTTCATCTTCATCGGCATAGGTCCGGCTCAGATCATCTATGATGTGACCGTGAACCTCAATGAAGATCCTGCCTCTGGGGAGGTTGTTCTTCTTGATGTCGGTGATTAGATTGCCAAAGTGGTCGATGTGAAGGATATGACCTATAAGCACTCCGTCTTCGCTAACCTGAGGTCGGGAAATGGGAAATGCATAGATTGAGTGAATAATCTCGCCAAACTCGTCTGGTGAAATGCCCCGAGATAGGTGGGCGGCTGCGGGAGCAAAGATGTCACGACAGTGAAAGGTATCGCTAACGGTTGAAAGCAAGTAACGGGGATTTGTAAGGGCAAAGACCTGTATGGTATCAGGAGGAGTTTCGTCTATTATGTAGCTGAGAAGACCGTTGTCTGGAGCAAGAAAGAAGGCTGATGGCGTAACTAACAGCACTGCCTTTCGTTCGGTGCCCACCTCGGGATCAACGACAGCAACATGGATGGTGCCTTTGGGAAAATAATGATAGGTGGTGCTCAATAAAAAGGCAGCCTGAGCGATATTCTGTGGCTCAATGGCATGGCTGATGTCTATGATATCAACTTTGGGATTGATACTGAGGATCACACCCTTTGCCGCTGCCACATAAGGGTCTTGCAGGCCAAAGTCAGTGGTCAGTGTAATTACGCCCATAATGCTAACCGGCAACACGAACAGCGAATATAGCGATGATGATAAAGATCACGGCGAGGATGATGGTGATCTGAAACAGCGTTTTCTCTATCCCTCTCTTGGTGCGGTACGTGCCCGTCTGGGTGCCGAAGATGCCTCCCAGTCCGCCCCCCCTCACCTGGAGCATGATGGCAGCAATCAAGACTATAGCTATGATGATTTGAGCGATATTGAGATAGCTCAGCATGGCTAACCTTCCAGTTTCTCCTTCAAGAGTTCATTTACCAATGAGGCATTGGCCCGCCCCTTTGTCTGTCTCATCACCTGCCCTACCAGAAAGGTCAGTGCCTTTTCCTTTCCCTTATTGAAGTCGGCCACCGCCTGCGCATTGCTGGCAATTACCTGGGCTATAATGTCCGCCACCTCCTTGGTATCGCTTATTTGAGTAAGCCCTTTTTCGGCAATGATCTCGCTGGCGCGCTTGCCATCAGTGAACATATCTTCAAGGACTGTCTTGGCTGCGGCACCACTAAGCCTCCCATGATCGATGAGGTCCAGCATCTCCATCAGATGCTTGGATGTTACCTTGCAGTCGCTGATGTCGTTGCCTGTAGAGTGTAGCAACCTGGTGAAATCGCCGAGAAGCCAGTTGCTTACTGCTTTAGCTCTCTTTTCAAGATTTGGGCCCTCAATCAGGCTGATGCAGCCTTCGAAGTAATCAGCCATCGCTTTAGAGGTGGTTAGTAGGCTGGCATCATAAACCGGTAGGCCATACTGCTGTGTAAATCTATTGCGCCTAGCATCGGGAAGCTCGGGGAGTCTGGCTCTAAGCTCTTCAACCCAGGTACGGCTGAACGCCATTGGAGGGAGATCAGGCTCAGGGAAATACCGATAGTCATGGGCATACTCTTTGCTCCGCTGCGATACTGTGACTTCTCTTTCCTCAATCCAGCCTCTGGTTTCTTGAGCGATGGTTCCTCCTGCCTCAAGTACCTCTTTCTGCCTCTTCTCCTCGTATTCAAGGGCACGATAAACAGCTCTGAAGCTGTTCATATTCTTAACTTCGACCTTGGCTGCGTAATCGGTTCTGCCGAGCGGCCGAATACTTATATTGGCATCACACCTGAAGCTACCGTCCTCCATATTCCCGGTGGAGACGCCGAGAAACTGGAGGATGGTATGCAGCTTGATCAGGTATTGTCGCGCCTCCTCAGGTGAGCGTAGATCAGGCTCACTTACGATTTCCATAAGAGGCACACCAGAACGATTGACATCCATCAGACTATAAGACTCCCCCTCTGGCGTATGGCGGTGAAGTAGTTTTGCCGTGTCCTCCTCAAGGTGAACTCGGGTGATCTCGATCCTCTTTTGTTCAATTTCAATCTCGATGTCCATCCACCCATCGATGCTTATAGGAGTGTCATACTGAGAGATTTGATAGCCTTTCATGAGATCGGGATAAGGGTAGTTCTTTCGGTCGAACTTGGTATATTCGGGGATGGTACAGTTTAAGGCAAGCGCTGTCATTACTGTGTATTCCAATGCTTGCTGGTTTATTACAGGTAGAACACCGGGCATGCCCAGGCAAACGGGGCAAACATGAGTGTTAGGGGCAGCATTTATGTAGTCTGCGCTGCAACTACAGAACATCTTGCTCTCTGTCAGTAGCTGCGAATGAACCTCCAGACCGATGACCGTCTCATAATCCATGCTAGAAGTAGTATAGCAGTGTTTTAACGGCACGGCAAGGATGGTGGTCGATGTTTAATACGATGGTGGTAGGCTTGCTGGCTTCCTGGTTGCCCTGCAACCAAACTAACGTTGCCGTTAGCCTATGGGCCACCATTATCACTACTGCCTCCTCCGTCGCCTGCGGCATCGCCACGTTTATCACGTCGGCGACCCGTAGGTACGAAGATACCTCTGCTTCGCCAAGCCACGGGATTAAGAAGCTGCCACACCCACCAACGCATGTCTTCGCGCTTCGGATAGCGACCGTGCAATCTCTTGTATCGCCGTATGTAAATCGTGCCGAATATGATTTGACCGATGGTCAGCAAACCCCAGAACGAAATAAAGGCGAGCAAGAATATGACTAATGCCGTTTCCACTGTTCTGCCTTTCTTTTTGCTTCTCTTGGCAATTCCTCGCCAGTATAATGTAGCAGACATTTCAAAATATGACAATGGCTGGGGGCATCAGTTGACTTGACGGGGTTTTCCCGCTCATGGTATTGTGCCGATAGGATAACTGTGTTCGAGAGCTTACAAAACTTAGGGATTTCAGAAACACTGATCGTGTTTATCGTCTCGATGCTCCCCATAGTGGAACTCAGGGGTGCACTGCCGGTAGCGATAAACATTTTCCATATCCCATGGTATTATGCCTGCCCCATCGCTCTTGTTGGCAACATTCTTCCCGTACCCTTTCTTCTTATCTTTCTAGGCTTTGTGAGGCGAGTCGCCGCCAAAATTGGCATTGTTGGGAATGCACTGGAGTGGGTTTTAGGCCTGGCGCAGCAGCGAGGAAGGCTTGTAGAAAGATATGGGCGGATTGGGCTTATGCTCTTCGTCTCCATCCCCTTGCCGGTGACGGGTGCATGGACCGGTTCAATGGTCGCATTTTTGCTTGGGATGAGATTTAGGGATGCCATGCTGTCAATTTCCCTGGGGGTACTCTTGTCCGGGGTGATTGTTACTGTGCTGTGTCTATTGGGTTGGGTCGGCGCTGTCATCGCTGGCGTTGGGCTGGGGGCGCTCATCGTTATAGCCCTTTGGCCGCGACATGTGGAGAGAGCCTCATAGCTTGATTCCAAGCCTTCTCAGGCCAAAGCTCATCTAATCACCGCTCCAGGCTCCCTCGCCGATAAGGGGTACGAAGCGGCAGGGGGTTAAATTATTAACGGTGAACCCTTTCTTTTGCTTGGTTACTTGAAGCAGATCCTGATCCCACATGGAGCCGACAGGGATAACCATACGACCGCCCACTGTTAGCTGTTCGAGTAGCTTTGGGGGGATCTGCGGCGCGCCGGCGGTTACCATGATTGCTTCGTATGGTGCCTTGGCTTGCCAGCCGATGGTTTTCTCGGCAAGGTAAACCTGTACATTGGTATAGCCCATTTTCTTCAGTGTCTGTCGGGCAGTGTCAGCAAGATTTTGCAGTCGCTCCACAGTGATCACCTGTCGTGCCAGTTCAGCAAGGATGGCTGCCTGATAGCCACTTCCAGAGCCTAGCTCTAGAACCTTTTCCGTTCCAGTAAGTTTCAATGCCTGGGTCATCAGGGCGACGATAAATGGCTGAGAGATGGTTTGCCCCTCACCGATGGGTAGCGGTCTGTCATCGTAGGCAAGGTGACGCTCTGCTTGGGGAACGAAAAGCTCACGTGGCACTCGGCGCATAGCATCAAGCACCCTCTTGTCATGTATATCACGGCTAAGGTGTCGGATTAGTCTTTCTCGGCTCTCTTCCAGATTCATAACTAACCTGACGATTACTGCCATCATCTCAGGCGATTTTATGCTAGTCTTTGCTATTGGAAATCTACCATAAAAGGAGGAGGCTATCAAGGTTGATGGCGATATTGGAGTGGCATATAATTCAAGATGGCGAGGTGATAAGGTTTGGCCAGATATTTCATCGGGACAAGCGGTTGGGTCTATCGGCAATGGAGGGAGGTGTTCTATCCGCCAAAGCTGGCGCAGTCTAAGTGGCTGGAATTCTACTGCCAACATTTCGCCACAGTTGAACTGAATAACAGCTTCTACCGACTGCCCACAGAGAAGGCATTTTCGAACTGGCGCCAGACCTCCCCCGAGGGCTTTATCTATGCGGTTAAGGTTAGCCGCTTCATAACCCACATCAAGCGGCTCAAGGATGTCGAGGAGCCGATACAGACCTTTCTATCGAGGGCGCGCCTTCTTGGGGAAAAGCTGGGGCCTTTGCTCTACCAGCTTCCGCCAAATATGCATCGAAACGACGAGAGGCTTGAAAACTTTCTCTCCCTCTTGCCCAAGGAGCTTAGTCATGTCTTGGAGTTTCGCCATGAGTCCTGGCTTGATGAGGGGGTTTTCGACATACTGCGCAAGCACAATGTAGGCTTCTGTGTCTTCGACATGCCCGGCCTCGCTTGCCCGTTGCTGGCTACGGCGGATTTCGCCTACATCCGCTTTCATGGCTCAAGCGGACTATACTATAGCTGCTACTCTGAAGAGGAGCTTGAAAACTGGGCAAGAAGGATTTCAGGGCTGGCGAAAGACCTGGATGCGGTCTATATCTACTTCAACAACGATGCCGAGGGATATGCCATACAAAACGCGCGGACGCTGGCACAGAAACTAGCTATAAACACTAACCAAATAGGATAAGAGCTTTTCCCCCTGCTAATATCGGCTATCGGCGGTAGTTTTGAAGCCCGCCATCAATGATTTCGCAATCTCTTCAAAGGGCGTAGTTTCACCTCCTAGGTTTCTGGCGAGGGTGTTTAATTTTGATTTTCCGCTCAATTTTGGGCATTTCTGTAGCGCGACCCTTCAGGGTCGCTTTAAGCGAGGCTAAAGCCTCGCGCTACATTTCTAAACGGACTCTTTTGGCAACAATTCCACTACCTTGTCCAGGATGCGATTGGCGACCTCGTATTTGGACATCAGGGGCAGGTCGTCCAGATTACCTTCGCGGTCGATGATTACCACCTTGTTGGTATCGACGTCAAAGCCGCTATCGGTGGCAGTAATGTCATTGGCGGCGATGAGGTCGAGGTTTTTCCTCTTTAACTTCTCGGTGGCGTTTTCAACCACGTTCTCGCTTTCGGCAGCAAAGCCAACCCGGATGAGGTCGCTTCTGACCGCGCCGAGGATGTCGGGGTTTTCCACCAGCTCCAGGGTGATCTTTTCGGCTTTCCTCTTGATCTTGCTTTCTGCGGTGGAAACCGGGCGGAAGTCGGAGGGGGCGGCCGCCATGATTAGCGCGTCCGCCTGAACCGTGGAATTTACGATGGCGTCTCGCATCTGGATTGTGGTCTCCACCTGAGCAACCTCTATGCCAACAGGAGAGTTGAGGGCAGTTGGGGCGCTCACCAGGAACACATCTGCCCCGCGGTCGCGGGCGGCCTCAGCCACGGCATAGCCCATCTTTCCTGAGGAGCGATTGCCGATAATGCGAACCGGGTCGATGGTCTCTCGAGTTCCACCAGCGCTGACCACGATTCGTCTCCCTGCCAGATCGCCACCTCTTCCCAGCACCTGATGAATCGTGCCCAAGATGTCTTCGATTTCGGCAAATCGGCCCAATCCGTAGGCTCCACCGGCGAGACGGCCATAGGTAGGGCCGACGAAGGTGAAACCTCTGGCCTTAAGATTGGAGACGTTCTCCTGAGTGACCTGGTTTTCATACATATTTGAATGCATCGCTGGGGCAATGATTACAGGGGCCTTGGTGGCGAGCACGGTGCAGCAGAGCATGTCATCGGCGATTCCGCACGCCAGCTTGGCCATGACATTTGCAGTAGCGGGAGCGATGACCACCAAGTCTGCCCGTTCCGCCAAAGCTATATGCGCAACACTGAACTCAGAGGCGGGATCGAACATCTCACTAACCACTGATTGCTGGGTGATGGTGCGGAAGGTCATTGGCGTGACAAACTCTTTAGCCGAGCTGGTCATCACCACAGTAACTATGGCTTCCTCTTTAGTAAGCTTACTGGCAAGCTCCACCGCCTTGTAGGCAGCTATGCTGCCGGTAACACCGAGAACAATATTCTTTTCCCTAATCATTACTCCCCCGATCTATTCATCTCGTGGATGAATCGTAATCCTAAAAGGGTGAGGTTGGGGTTCACCTCATCTATAACCTTGGTTTCCTTGGCGATCACATAGGCAAGACCACCGGTGGCCACTACTTTTACCTTACCGCCTAATTCTTGCCGAATACGAGATACTAAACTTTCGACCAGTCCCACATAACCGAACATTACCCCTGATTGCATTGCCGTTACCGTATTTCGGCCGATCGCATGTTCGGGGGGAATCAGCTCGATTCTTGGCAGCTTCGATGCTCGGGTGAAAAGGGCTTCTGCAGCAATGCCAATGCCTGGAGCAATAGCGCCGCCGAGATAATCGCCGTCTTCAGAGATTGCGTCAAGAGTGGTGGCAGTGCCAAAATCGATGATGATAATGGGACCACTGTAGATTCGGTGGGCCGCAGCGGCATTTACCACACGGTCGGCACCAACCTCACGAGGATTGTCAATGCCGAGGCGCACCCCGGTTTTAATCCCAGGGCTTACGACAAGGGGTGACGTTCGAAGGTAGCGCTGGCTCAATTCATCGATAACTGGATCCAGTGGAGGCACGACGCTACAGATGACAGTATGGTCGATGTCAGAGAGGGCAAGACTCTCTTGCGGCAGCAGGTTCAAAAGCAGCACGGCGTACTCATCGGCTGTCTTGTTAAGATCGGTGGCAATACTCCACTTAGCCCGAAGCGTCTCCTCTTCGAAGATGCCAAAGGCAATGTTTGTATTTCCTATGTCGAGTGCCAGTAACATCTCGCTTAACCTTCCTTGATTTTCTTGATAACCTTGGGCAACGCGGGCAGCAGATCGCTGGCAACCATGCCAGCATCGCCAAGCTCAGCTCCAACAGACTCCGCCGCTGCTCCATGCAAATAGACGCCACAGGAGGCGGCGTCAAAGGGTGTAAGCCCCTGGGCCATCAATCCAGCGATAGCCCCAGCAAGCACGTCACCAGTGCCTGCTGAAGCCAGGCCTGGGTTAGCTACAGGGCTAATCTTTGCTTCACCGTTTGGTGAAGCTACTACTGTATGAGCTCCCTTGAGCACCACTATCTTATCCCAGAGGGCAGCTTTCTCCCCTGCCACCATTAGCCGCTCTCGCTCAATCTGGTTAACGGTGAGCCCACTGAGTCGGGACGTTTCCCCTGGGTGGGGAGTAAGTATAGCATTCTGATTGAGCCTTTGCCACCAGCCCTGAATCTGAGCAAGGGCATTGAGGGCATCGGCATCAATGACAAGGGACGGGGAAAGGGATGGCGGCATCTCGAGTAAAGAATTTCTGACAAAGTCCATCACTGACGGATGTTGGCTCAATCCACACCCTATAAGCAGGACATCATAGCCTGAAAGCCATTCATGGAGAACCTCGTATGCTTCGCTATCGACGAAGCCTGGCTCTGATTCGGGCAAGGGTGCGTAAGTCACCTCGGTGAGCTTTGCTGCCAGAATGGGTTGGAGGCTGCGAGCGACGGCAAGTGTAACCAGCCCTGCACCGACGCGAATCGCCCCCTCGCAGGCTAGGTAAGCGGCACCTATATAATTAAGGGAACCCGCGCAAACAAGTACCCGACCGAAGGTACCTTTATGGGCACTTCGCGGTCGTTGTGGGAGCATTGTCTTGACATAATCATCAGTAATCAGCTCGTTGGCGATATCCTCACCCAGGCTTTGTGGTATGCCAATGTCACCAACGATGAGTTGCCCCACCAGGTCTCGACCGGGGAATGAGAAAAGCCCCAGCTTTGGATAGCCCAGGGTGATGGTAAGATCGGCAGCAACACATGAAGGGTCAGCGGTTCCAGTGTCGGCGTCCACCCCTGAGGGCAGGTCCAGGGCGATTACATTCAAGGAGGGCTTCATTTCTTTAAAGTGCCTCAATCTGGTCAGAGTCTGCTTAACGGAACCTTCAAGAGGGCGTAGCTTACCCGTACCGAAAAGAGCATCGATGACCACATCGCTTGAGGAAAGTACGGTATCTAGGTTAGAAAAGTCCTGATCTTCACTGGCTGCAGTGCAGGGGATACCTCTCTCTCTGATTATGACATAGTTTGAGTCATCGTTGCTTCGCTCGGCGCAAAGGTGGATGTGAACTCTTGCTCCCCAGTCGTGGAGGTGGCGGGCTGCAACCAGTCCATCCCCACCATTATTGCCCGGTCCGATGAGGACGAGAATCTGCTGCTGGACCACATTGCCGAGCCATCCCTTTATCTTTTGGGCGACGGAGAGCCCGGCGTTCTCCATTAGCACGTTCGGGGGAAGGCCAATCTCGGCAGCACGGCGCTCGATTTCCTTCATCTCATTTACGGTGACTATTTTCAATTCTTCCTCCAACTACCGAGGCGACGGCATATTCTCTGGAATGGGAGAGGCTGACGTCCATATCCACTAAGCCCAACTCATCGGCTTTTTTTTGAGCTCCCCCATAAAGATAGACGAGTGGTTTACCATCGGAGTTTGAAAGCACCTCGATTTCCCGCCAGCCAACCCCATTAGTCCCTGTGCCTAAAGCCTTCATCACCGCCTCTTTGGCGGAAAAACGTACTGCCAGTGCCGGAGTGCGCCCTCGACAGATGCTGAGTTCTGCCTCTGTATAGATTCGGTTGAGGAAACGTTCTCCCCATCGCACTACCGCTTCTTCGATGCGCTCGATCTCAATTATATCCACGCCGACAAAGTGCATCTGCGTTATCATACCTCTATTATGCGTTGCCTTTCTATTATAGGGATTGAAGAAGTGTTTAACAACATAGCTCTTCTCGCCTAGGTAGCTGGAAACACATCGCCTTTCCTCCATTATTTTACTGCGATTACGAATCAATAGAGAAGTAATCTTGTATTTTCCATCCACCCGCCCTGAGATGTATTACTTGGGGAAACCCCCAGACCCCGCCAGAGGTCAGTACCCTCTGGACTCCCTTCTAGCTATCCTTGTTATGATGTATAGGTGTTCGCAATCCATTGATGCGACTTGTTGCCTTGCCTCAGACTATAAGGTAAAATGCTACTCTAATCAGAGGTTGGTGTGATTATGGTAAACGTGGTATTACTAAGTTATACCCCTGACCCTGAGCGAACAATCGCAGCCGCTGCCCGTGTTTCTACTTCCCCGGTGAGTGCTGTCGAGCTTTTGGGAAAGCTAACCCCTGACAGAGTGGAACGTCTTATAAGCCGGCTTCTTTCTTCAGGCCATCTTTCGGTATTCGAACACGCTAGCTTTACATTCGCCATTGAGGGCATCTCCAGGGTAACCAGCCATCAACTAGTGCGCCATCGGCTGGCAAGCTACACCCAGCAGAGTCAGAGATATGTTTCTTTAAAGGAGTTCAACTATATCACTCCTGCTACCATAAGCGCTAAGCCTGAATGGGGGGTTAAGTATAATGAGATGGTTCGCGCTGCCCATCGCCTCTATCTTGAAATGCTCGATGTGGGCATTCCAGCAGAGGATGCCCGCTATGTACTTCCTAATGCTGCTGAGACCAGGCTAGTGATGACCATGAATGCTCGGGAGTTGATTCACGCTTGCTCATTGCGGCTTTGCCTCAGAGCGCAGTGGGAGATCGTTGAGCTATTCGAGCATATCAAGGCTGAGGTAGAGAAGGTAGCCCCTCGCCTTGGCGCTGAGCTTAAACCTAAATGTTACCGCCTCGGATACTGCGATGAAGTGGAGAGTTGCGGCATTTTCCCCACTCGTGCTGAGCTTGCTGAGAAAGGCGAGAGAGGCAAATAGCACACCTCGGCATAGCTCGTTAACAGCACCGGGATAGCAGGAGGGGTTTGAGAAGAGTTGAGGATTGAAATCCCGGTGTTCGAAAAAAGGAGGCATCTCTGAATCGAGATAAGCTTCGAGAATTCGAGCCCGTCTTTTATCCCAAATCCATCGCTGTAGTGGGCGCTTCGCCAAACCCCGCTAAGTTTGGCAACAGATACCTTGAAGCCCTGATCAAAGCAGGTTTCAAAGGCAGGCTCTATCCAGTCAATCCCAGTGATGGTGAAATAATGGGTCTCAAGGCCTATCCAACTGTACAGGATATCCCTGACCCTGTTGAATATGTGATTGTTTGCATTCCTGCGCAGCATGTTCTAGGTGTGCTGGATGATTGCGCCGCCAGGGGAGTGAAGGTGGTTCAGTTCTTTACCGCTGGGTTCTCTGAGACAGGGGAGGAGGAAGGGCGGCGATTGGAAACGGAGATGGTAAAGAAGTCAAGGGAGGGCGGCTTCCGAATCATCGGGCCTAATTGCATCGGCGTATATTCACCAGCTCACCTGATGCCCTACGGTCCTACGCCGTTATTGGGAGAAGTTGGATCGGTGGGCTTTATCTCTCAGAGTGGTGGACATGCGGGGAGGGTGATAGGGATAGGGCTGAGGCGCTGGATTCACTTTAGCAAGGTGGTTAGCTTTGGCAACGGGTGTGACCTCGATAGCGTGGATTATCTGGAGTATCTAGCTGTCGACCCGGATACCAAAATTATCGGTGCCTATTTAGAAGGTATGAGGCAAGGGCGAAGATTCTTCCAGCTTGCTAAAGAGGTCTCAAAAAGCAAGCCTATGATAATCTGGAAAGGTGGCAAGACTGAACCAGGAGCGGAGGCTGCTAAGTCTCATACTGGTTCCCTTGCTATATCGGATAATATCTGGACTGCGGTGCTCAAGCAAGCAGGAGTCATTAAGGTGGATAGCCTGGAGGAGCTTGCCGATACCATGCTGACCTTTCAGCATTATGCGCCATTCCTTGGCGAGAATGTGGCTATCGTCGCCGGGCTTTCTGGTGGTGGTGGGGGTGAGAGCGTCTCTTCCACCGATGCCTGTGCCAGTGTAGGGCTGAACGTACCTCCTTTCACCGATGAGACTAGAAAAAAGCTAAAGCCCATCCTTCCTCCCGCTGGTTGCATTTTAAGGAACCCGTTGGATATGGGTGGGGTTGGTGGGGTTCTGGAGATTCTGGCAAAGACCATGGAGACAGTGGTCGCTGACCCGAGGATAGATGTAATCATTGTGAATGAGCATCTGGATCAGCTTCTCATGGGGTTGTCGAAGGAGACGCTCAATGAGATGAACGATATTTTCATCCGTGTTAGAGAGAAGAAGCCTATTGTGATAGTTTCTTCGCCTACCTTAGGTGGCGCTGAGACGATGTCGCTGGAGAAGAAGCTCGCTGATGCGTGGGTAACGGTCTATCCCAGCTTGGATCGAGCCGCCAGGGCAATCGCTAACATGAATTGGTACTACAGGTTTCATCGGGGCAATTAATAAGGAGCCGCAATTTGGATTGCTAATTGCACACTGAGTTCGGCGCAGAAACACGTTGAGATAGATAAAGTCTGAGCAGGTGCGCTGTTGGTTATGCTACCGCCGCTCTTTTGGCCACGGGGGCAGCATTATGAACTTTCGCTCCTTCTTTGGTGATACCGAATAAATTTGCTCATGGCATTGGCCGCCCTTTTTACTGAGGGGAAAGATGCTACTCCAGCATCAGCGCAGAGCTGTTGCCTGTCAAGGAACACCTGTATAGCTTCTGGTGTGGCAACATGGTCCAGGATAATGGCTACGGGCTTGCTGCTTTCCTGGGCGAAACTTATCATCATGTCTAGAGCTTGTCGTCCTGGATCCCGATAAAACGGTGTTATATTGTGTGGTATGCGCAGAAATAGCATATCGATTCCGTCCCAATCGGCAACGGTTTTAAGAATTCCGCTGAGCCCTCCTGGAGCGAATTGTGGGTCTATGGGGTTGACGAAGATATTGCCCGCTGGGTTTAAAATGAACTCTCCTATTTTTTGTATAATTTCTTCAGGCAGTGGCGGGACAGATAAACCAGCCCTGACACAATGGTCGGCAGATATGACGCTTGCCCCTCCACCCAAACCTATGACACACACATTCCGTCCTTTGGGAGGCGGCATAAATATGAAGGGCAAAACTACGTCCACCATTTCATCTACGCTGTACACTTGAATTGCCCTTGCTCGCCTCATGTGTGCATTCCAATTCTTTTTGGAGAAGGGAAGGGCAGCGGTATGGGCAGTAGCAGTTGCTGCTCCTGGCGCGGTATGTCCCCCTTTCAGTACTATTACAGGCTTAACTTTTGTTACTTCCCTTAGTAACTTGAAGAATCTTCTTCTATTTTTTATCCCCTCGATGTAGGCGGTTATTATCTTGGTTTCAGGGTCAAGGGCAAGATACTCCAGCAGGTCACATTCGTTGATGTCACAGGCATTCCCATAGCTGATAGCCTTACTGAAGTAAGCACCTCTTGCCACCGCTATTCGTACCCCATAAGCTGAGTTCCCACCACTTTGGCAAAGATAGCCAATCGGGCCACTCTGCTGCGGAAGCCCATGAGCAAAGGTTAAACCCGTTGATGGACAATATATCCCCATACAGTTAGGTCCTAGAATTCGCATCCCACCATTGCGGGCAATCTGAACGATTTCAGCTTCTAACCTTGCCCCCTCTTCATCCTTCTCGCTGAAACCAGCGGTGAAAAAGCTAGCGACTTTTACCCCTTTATCTACGCAGTCTTCTACAAACTGTGGTGTGGATCGTGCTGGGATGGTTGCCCACACATAATCTACCTGACCTGCGATTTCCTTGATATCGGTGTAGCACTGCAGCCCCAATACCTCGGTTAGAGTCCTGCTTATGGGATACATATTCCCCTCGAAACCGGAGGTTAAGTGACTCTCTAGCAAGGCTTGTCCTGTACGGGAAACCCCAGCAAACGCAATAGAATTGGGGTGGAAGATATATTCCAGATCATTACTTTGTGGCAGTTTCATTGCTATTAGTCCCCCATATCCTGCACATATAATTTTTTGACTCGCTGGCTAGTGGCGCCGAAGCAGCGGTAATTCGGCGGCGACTGCAGTAATCACATACCCTGTCACGTATCCTACAGAGGATACACCTATTGGGGCCATAAATAAAGTGGGTGTACTCGACATAGGCTGAAGGGCGGACTTATAATTGTCACCGTGAAAACCAGCGACTTCGACTATCATCTGCCTCCCGAGTTTATCGCCCAAACCCCTATTGAGCCACGGGACCATTCTCGCCTTATGGTTGTTTCGCGGGGCGATGGATTAATAGAGCATCGCCGATTCTTCGAGCTCGTTGATTTTCTCCACGAAGGTGATGTGCTGGTGTTCAATGATAGTCGTGTGATACCGGCGCGGCTATTAGGGCGGAAGGCAGGGACTGGAGGGAAGGTGGAGTTGCTACTGCTTCGCCAGTTAGCTTCGGGGCTTTGGGAAACTTTGGTAAGGCCAGGGCGAAGGGTTGCCGTGGGGACAGGAATAGAGCTCAGCTACGACGAAGGGTCTTTTAGTGGCGTTTATGGTAAGATTGTTGAGAGGAGAGAAAGAGGGGTCAGGGTGGTTCGCTTCTCTGATGAAGCTGCCCTGGAAGAAATAGGACAGGTGCCACTACCTCCTTATATTCACTCCCCAATCAAGGATTCAGAGCGCTACCAGACGGTTTACTCCAGAGTAAAGGGGAGCGTTGCTGCGCCAACGGCGGGGCTCCACTTCACCCCGGAGCTTCTCCGTAGACTTGCCGAAAAGGGTGTCCAATTTGCCTTTGTCACGCTCCATGTTGGCCTTGACACCTTTTTGCCAGTGAGGGCCGAGGACCCAAGGGAGCATCCGATGCACAAGGAGTATTGCGAGCTGGGGGAAGAGGTTGCCCAGGAGCTTTGTAGGGCGAAGGGTGAGGGGAGGAGAATTATCTGTGTTGGCACTACTGCAGTCAGGGTTCTGGAGCAGGCGGCGATCAAGGGAAATGGGATCGAGGCCTTCCGAGGTTGGACGAATATCCTCATACTACCGGGGCATAGCTTTCGCAGTGTCGACGGACTGATTACAAACTTCCATTTGCCCCGCTCCACACTACTGATGCTTGTATCCGCGTTCGCTGGAAAGGAAATGATCCAGCAAGCCTACAGCGAGGCGAAGCGTTTGGGCTACAGATTCTATAGCTTCGGCGATGCGATGCTAATGTAAAGGTAATAAGAAGAGTAACGTTGCCCTCTTTTGTGTACCAATTGCGGTGAGAGTTTTCCAGTCAGCTAAGGCCATATAAGCGAAGGAACTACTGAATATCTATAAATGATGTAGATTTCATATACTTTTTATAGCTCTATAAAAAGGTATTTATTCATAGATGAAATGTAGATTAAATCAACAAATGGCTTGAGTAACTAGGAACATATAGAATCAATATCTTTAGGATTAACATTATAACTAAGCCGATTTTTAGGGGTCAGGTCGTTGACAACTAGCATAATGGCTTCTACAATTCCGTTATAATACTATCGACTCACCATTTTTCGGATTATAATTATTAATTGGAGATTATGTCTATGGAAATGTATTCAGTTAAGAACGGAAAGCTCAGTAATATTGAGAGCATGGATTTCAAATTGGAAAAAGATATTCAGAGACTTTGCGAGGATAATCTCTCTCAAATATTTGGATTACAGACTGTGAAATCAGAATTCATCCTTCAAAATTTAAGAATAGACACACTTGCTTTTGATACCAAAACGAAATCTTTTGTCGTAATCGAGTATAAGAAAGACAAAAATTTCAGCGTTATAGATCAAGGATATGCTTACCTTTCTATAGTACTTAATAATAAAGCTGATTGTATTCTTGAATATTATGAAAGCCACAAATTACCAATAAAAAAGAATGATGTAGATTGGACACAAACGAGGGTAATATTCGTAGCCCCTTTATTTACGCAGTATCAAGTCCAGTCGATCAATTTCAAAGATTTACCAATAGAACTTTGGGAAATTAGAAAATATGCAAATGAAACTATTGGTTTATCGCAAATACAGCCTTCAGGATCAATGGAATCAGTAAAAACTATTTCATCGAAAAGTAAGACTATTGAAGGCGTGACTAAAGAAATAAAGGTATATACGGAAGATGATCATCTATCAATCGCTTCTGGTGAAACACGGGAATTGTATGAACAACTAAGGGCCTCTTTGCTGGATATTGGTAACAGTATAAAGGTGAAACCGACTAAGAAATACATAGGGTTCATAGCTAAGACAAATTTCGTTGACGTTCACATTCAGAAGAATGCGCTGAAACTGTGGTTGAATCTTAGAATTGGCGAATTGAATGACCAAAAGAAAATGACAAGAGACATGTCGACTACTGGTCATTGGGGCAATGGAGATTATGAGATACAATTCAGCGACGATGAAAGTCTTGACTATATTATTAGTTTAGCGAAGCAGTCTTATAAGAATAATTCCATATAAACACATTGTTAATGGGCAAATACAGTCATTTACCGGTTCTTAAGCAAATCAAAGCTAGGACAAGACATATTTGCTATGATTGCGGGAAAGAAATATCACCCGGGGAGACTTATTGGAAGGAACACGTTCAAGATAAATTCCTTCACAGTCTACATGCCAAGAAATACTGTGCAGTCTGTTATAAGAAACATATGCCCTAGAAATGTGCCATTTTCGCTGACGATTCATTAAAAAGTTATGACTATCCTCAATCCTCACTGACCTAACTGACATAGTATGTTTCTCTACCATTTGACTTAGTATCAAACATAGGTCTTACAATCCCTTAGTATTCCCTACCTACATGACAAAGTCGGTTTTTTTAGAGGTGCAATTCCATTCTACATATTTTAATTATGTCCACGATTATTGGCTATATTCGGGATATATATCATATAACACTTGACATATGCTATTATTTGTGGTATTATTTTGCTATATAAGGAGGTTCCTATGACAGCTATCAGAACTCGAGATATTCAAAATGTAGATATGAAGCGGCAAAGATTCATAAAAATTGTTGAGCGTAGAGTAAATAGAATACTCGACAGTTTGGACAGTTTAGGTAAATGTTCAAATAGGAAAAACTACGATTATGATGACGAGGAAGTACGCAAGATATTCCGAGAAATCGAACGGAAAGTCAGGGAAGTAAAAATTCAGTTTCAAGGGAAAGGCGAAAACAGGCAGAGATTTAGGCTATGAAAAGGTGATATATGATGAATTACAAAGACATGTTTTTAGCTCTTGCTGAGTGCGAAACAGAAAATGAAATAGTGAAAACTTTGCAGCTAAATAAGTATTGGGATGATCTATCATGCTGGCGGTATTTTGGAGATATCGAAGATAATTATTCAACTATAGGTAACCAACAAAGCCGAGCGGAATATGCGCTTGTTGAAAAGATCGTCAATTCAGTCGACTCATTGCTATTGGGCAAATGTTTTGAAAGTGGTATTGACCCCAAGAGTAAAGAAGCACCTAGAGATGTAACCGAAGCACTTATAAGATTCTATGACATCCCAGAAGGAATACTATCCAAGATGAATACAAGAAAAAGGGCCAATCTTGCTGAAGACATCAGCCTTGTAGCCACAGGATCAAAAAGTAATCCTTGTTATTCCATAATTGATCGCGGTGAAGGACAGACTCCTGAAAATATGCCGAAGACCTTACTTGGCCTTTTCAAGTCCATCAAAAGTGAAATCCCATTTGTACAAGGAAAATTCCATATGGGAGGAACCGGAGCTTTTAGGTTTTGTGGTCAACACCATATGCAATTGGTTGTATCTAAACGTAATCCAAAAATACTTTTGCCTGGAGAGAGTAACACATGGGGATTCACTGTAGTAAGGAGAGAAGATCCACGTGGTAATCGACGTACCTCTGCATACACGTATTTAGCGCCCGAAGATAAGATCCCCTCTTTTAAAGCTGACTCATTACCACTATTACCCGGTCCATATCCGAACAAATTCGGAGTACCTCTGGAATGGGGCACCTATATAAAATTATATGAGTATAACATACAGGGACTTAAAACGAATATTCTCTTTGATCTCTACAATGCTCTCTCTTTACTCATGCCCAACATAGCATTACCTGTAAGATTATTTGAGCGTAGGAACGGTTACTCTGGTCATACTTTTGAAACGACCCTATCGGGTTTAAGTGTACGATTAGAAGAAGACAAAAGACAAAATCTAGAGCCTACATATCCAAGTTCTCATCAAATCGCTTGCATGGGACAAAGGCTGCAAGCTCAGGTTTATGCATTTAGAAAAGGCCAGTCCTCAACTTATCGGCGTAATGAAGGCGTAATTTTCACTATCAATGGACAAACTCATGCCAATTTACCATCCACGTTTTTCCAACATGAAGCCGTTGGTATGGGATATTTAAGAGACTCTTTGCTCATAATCGTTGATTGCACTAATCTTGATGATAGACTCAAAGAAGATCTATTTATGAACAGTAGAGACCGGTTAAGCGCATGTGAATTAAGAAACGAAATAGAAACCCAACTCGAGCGGATAATAAAGGAACATCCAGGATTAAGAGCATTAAGAGAAAAACGTAGACAGGAAGAAATTAGGGACAAATTAGAAGAGTCCAAACCCCTTATGGATGTTATTGAGAAGGTAATCAGAAACTCTCCAACACTTGCGAAATTGCTTTCTGTAGGAGGTAAATTACCAAATCCATTTCACTTTGAAGAAACTGGAATCGGCCAAATCTACTATGGCAACAAATATCCTACCTACTTCAGATTACAGAGAAAGAAACATAAAGAGTTCATCAAAAATTGCCCAATCAATTGGCGCTTCCGAGTTCAGTTTGAGACTGACGCTTCAAATGACTACTTTGACAGAGATGATGATCCAGGTGAATTCATATTATTAGCTAATGGTATTGAAGTAACTGACTATGTTTTATCCCTATGGAATGGGACAGCAAACTTAACTGTTTCTTTACCTAAGGGAGTAAAACCAAACTATATAGTCAAATACAATACTATAGTCAAAGACGCTATTAAATGGGGACCTTTCGAAGACGCATTCCAGGTCATTGTATCTCCAAGAAAAAAACACCAAAAGGGAGGCACCACAGGAGATTCTCCACCACCAGGTAACAAAGGAGCAAATAAGCAAATTCCGTCATTATTAACCATACCAGAAATCATTGATGTACATCGTGATGGTTGGGATAACCATCATTTCGATGAATTTGATGCTTTAGACGTTATACCAATAGGAGATGGTAAGTATGATTTCTACGTAAACATAGATAACATTTGCCTACAAACTGAATTAAAGTATGCCAAACCAGCAATAGATGTTAATCTTCTAATGGCGCAATTCCGCTATGGTGTAGTATTAATAGGTATGTCTTTACTTCGAGAATTGAGTGATCTTGGAAATAAGAACCCGAACATTGAAAATGGGGAGTCAATTCCTGATAGGGTTAAGCTATTAACCAGAGCAATATCGCCTATACTTATACCCATGATATCTACTTTGAGCCAGCTAGAACCTGAAGAAGCTGAATTGTCAGATATCATAGCTTTATAGCGAGGCCAGTCTATCCACAGGTGAATAACGTTTGTGACCCTCTATCGCATCATAGCAACCAACAGCCTAGCAATATCGATTTGTCGTCATTAACTTTGTATGCCCTAATAGTCTCTGTAGCATGAGGCTATCAACGCTATTCTGTTTACCTCTTTTTGTAGTGAGCCAACGTGTTATACCTCTATCTGGACTGGCAAACAGAATGGAAATGATTGGGTTATATTGTTACCATGCCATTCTAATACTGTGACGGAGGCTCCAATGCTGGCAACAGCAGGCTTGACGGCTAGGCGCTGTATGAATAAAATCAATAGCTAGGGAAATGAGTGATCAGAGTTGCGCTATTGTGCGTCAAAGTAGTAACGACGACCAGGATGCATAGCAATTGCGATTGCTATTAAAATTGGCTCAGAACAGGGTCTATTAGAATAGATATGAGTCCACCGCAGAAAAACATACCGCTCAATGACCTCATAAAGCTCACAGGAAAGGCAGCTATCGTTACCGGTGGCGCTATGGGTATTGGCTTCGCCATTTCCTATCGACTTGCTGAGGCAGGAGCCACCATCGCTATTGCTGATACCAACGAGGAGAGGGCTCAGCAGGCCAGCCAGGAGCTGAGGAGCTATGGCTATCGTGCGATCTCTGTAGAGTGTGATGTAAGCAAGGAAGATGATGTGCGGAACATGGTGATCACGGCGGTGGGTGAATTCGGCAGAATTGACATTCTCGTGAACAATGCTGGTATATATCCAAGGGTGCCCTTGACAGAGATGAGCGGTGAGGACTTCGAGCAGGTGATGGCGGTAAATCTAAAGGGTGCCTTTCTCTGCAGCCGAGAAGCAAGCCAACATATGATACAGAAGAGACGAGGTGGGTGTATTATAAACATCGCCTCCATCGATTCCCTACACCCGTCGTCTAAAGGGCTGTCCGCTTACGATGCATCCAAGGGCGGTGTCTTATCCTTAACCAAGAGCATGGCGCTCGAACTTGGGCAGTATGACATACGGGTGAATGCCATTGCTCCCGGTGGGATTCTTACAGAAAGCATGCTGTCGCATGTCACTGGAAGCTCAACGGCGCAAGGCAAGTCGGAGCTAAAGGCGTTTATGGCGCGGATGGTTTTGGGTCGGATGGGCGAAGCCGACGATGTGGGACGGGTGGCCCTGTTCCTGGCATCGGATTTGGCCGGCTACATGACCGGCAGCCTCGTGGTTGTGGATGGAGGCTATCTTATATCATGATAGACCAGTGCCTTGCTTCCGGGTAGTCCCAGGTAAAAAGTTTGATAAGGAGGTGCGAGATTGCCGAATGTAGTTATGATGACCGACAATGTGGCTTGTATCCCCAGTGACATAGCTGAGCAGAACCGCATCAGGATAGTCCCAACAGCCAACATATTGTTTGACGGCAAGGCATATACAGAAGGGATAGACATCACCGCTGCCGAGGCTTACGAGCTGATTACCAAAGACCCTGACAAGTTCGAGACATCGGCAACTTCTCCTGGTCTACTGGTGAATGAATATCGCAAGGCAAGTGCGGAGTCCAATGAGATACTTATGATTACCCTTTCTTCTACACTGAGCGCATTCTTCAATACTGCCAGTGTGGCAGCAGAGCAGTTACAAAAGGAATCGCCAGAGACGACCATCCGTATCGTCGATTCAAGAACAGTGGCTGGAGCGCAGGGCCTGGTGGTTTTGGCGGTGGCCAAAGAGGCAGCAAAGGGAACGGAGCTCAATAGGTTGGCTGGTTTTGCCGAAGAGGTTCGTCAAAAGACAGGTGGGCTGATGCTGCTTGATACCTTGCGGTATGTCTACCGCACCGGGCGCATGACGAAAGACGAAGCCTTGAAGGCGGCCAAGCTTAAGATAAAGCCAGTGAACCGGATGACTGATGAGGGCACGATAGAACCCGTAGATATAGTAAGAAAGCGGAGCGATGGCTACAGCAAGCTGCTCGAGCAAATCAAGAAGGAGGTGGATACGGATGCCCTGCATTTCATCGTATCCCATGCCAATGCCCCTCAGCTAGCAGAAGCCTTTGTTAAGCAATTGAGGAGAGAATTCAATTGTCTCAGCATCATAATCAGTGACTATAGCCCCGTCATGGGATATGGTGCTGGGCCTGGAGCTATATTCGTTGGTTTCCAACCTGAGCTTGACTTGTAGAACTGGTAAAGTTGGTTAAATATATATAATTTGTGATGATAGATACACCACACAAGAATAACGCAAGTCTACCTACACTTGAACGGTTTAGAGAACTAAACAGAACCTTCCCACATGCTAAAGAGATTCTGGATTTCAAGCAGCAAGGCGGGAAGGTATTTGGTTGGCTGTGTACCTATGTCCCCGAAGAAATCATTCATGCTGCCGGTGCACTGCCCATCAGGATAACCGGCTATCCTACAGAAGTGGAGCTTGAAGACGGTACCGCTTACCTCTATGTTAATAGCTGCTCATTTTCTCGAAGTTGCCTGCAAATGGGTCTAAGAGGAGAGTACGATTTTTTAGATGGTGTCGTTGGTGGGTCTACCTGCGATGGTGCCCGACGGCTATTCGATTTGTGGCGGAAGTACATTGGCACACCGTTTCATGACGTGCTGACGGTACCCCGCAAGTATAATGAGAGAGCACATCAGCTATATTTGGACCAGGTGGTGAAGTTCAAGCAGCATCTGGAGGAATTCCTTGAGACTACAATTAGTGATGAAGCATTGCTCCATTCTATTGAGGTATACAATGAATCGAGGACACTGCTTAGGGAACTCTATGAACTACGCAAATCGGACAATCCACCCATCACCGGCGCTGAAACCATGGAGGTACTGATCGCCAGCTTCCACATGCCCAAGGAGCTGTTTAACCAGTGGCTCAGGGACCTGCTGGACGAGCTTTCTGTATCTGGCATTGGTAACAAAGGCCGCGTCCGCTTGATGATTGTCGGTAGCGTACTGGAGAACCCCGAGTTCATCAGGTCTATTGAGACAGAGGGAGGGTTGGTGGTGACCGATGAGCTGTGCACCAGTACCAGGTACTGGTACGACCTGGTGGTTATCGAGGGGTCAACAACGCCTATCGAGGCAATCTCGCGTCGCTATCTTAGCAATTTCCCTTGCGCCCGTATGTTCCCCTCTGACGAGCGCTTTGACCGTATCTTCGACCTTATCAAGCAGTTCAGGGTCGATGGTGTAATCAGCGAGATTATCAGGTATTGCGTACCCTACGCTCATGATTTACCGCTGATGACAGAGAGGCTAAAAGCGCAGGGGATACCCATCCTCCCCTTGGACGTGGAATTCGGCACATCAGGGTCTGGACAGATTAAGACCAGGGTCCAGGCTTTTCTGGAGATGTTGGAGGCAAAAAAGAGATGACGAGCCCGAAGGGGGAGGGAAGCGATCTTAAAACCATCATACGAGCCTGCCGGTTGATTGCCAGGATGAACCAGGCGCGCCCTGAGGCTTTGAAGAGCGAAGCTATGTATTATGAGATGCTGGCTAATTACTACGATCGGCTGCTTAATGCTCGTGAGACTGGAGATTTTATTGCGGCCCATACCGTGTTCTTCCCGTCGGAGATCATATATGCCATGGACATATTGCCTATGCATGCTGAGACGACCACGTGGATGATATCGCTGTTCTCAGGTGAGATTGCCGAAATCCTTTCAGCCGGTGCCGACCTAGGTTTGGCCCCCGAAATATGCACTCCACACCGTGGCCTCGCTGGTGCCTTTTCACTGGGAACCTTGCCCCGCCCCGATGTGATGCTATGGTCCAACATGGTCTGCGACAACACCGCCAAGAGCGGAGAATTGCTAATGAAGATTAACCGGTGTCCTGGATTCTTCATTGATCACCCATTCCACAATAGTGAAGAGGAGATAGCGTATTTGATGGGGGAATTGGAGGACATGGTACGATTTTTAGAAGAGCACTCAGGGCGCAAGATGGATTGGGATCGTCTTAGCGAGGTTGTGGCAGAAACGGACAAACAAATTGAGCTTTATCGTGAGATCAATGAACTGCGTAAGGTTGTTCCTACACCGTTTCATTCGCAGGGTTTTTTGCAGCTATTGTCGGTCGATTATCTACTCGCTGGTCGGCCTGAGGCGACCGCGTATCTGGAGACACTTCGCCAGGAACTGACGGATATGGTTCAACAGGGAAAGGGGGCGGTGCCTAATGAACGCTTCCGTCTAATGAGCCTGTTCCTCCCGCCGATGTATTTGATGGGATTTTTAGAGAGAATCTCGCAGGAGTATGGGGCGGTGAGTGTAACCGAACCATTTTTTACCTACTGGGGGGAGGGTCGGCTTAACCCTGCTAAGCCACTGGAGAGTGTTGCGAAAAAATCATACATGATCCCTGAGGCGCAGATGTATGGGCCACTGGATGAGCGGCAATTGACCAGGGTTGCAACCCTTGCCGAGGAATACAAGGTGGATGGGGCCATATACTATGCCGATGTTGGATGCCGGCATACCTGCGCAACGATAAAGACGTTTAAAGATGTCCTTAATGATATTGATGTGCCAGTGTTAACCTTGGACTGTGATGTTGTTGACCCTACCGTCGCTTCGCAGGAGGAGGTTGCTGAGAAAATGGAACGTTTCTTTGAGTTGCTGGAAGACCGTTAATTAGACTTAGACTGACTATGAAGACGCTGGGTATAGATGTAGGCAGCCTGACAACGAAGGCAGTTATTCTATCTGACAATGGTATCTTGACCTCCACTATCATAATGTCTGGCGATGAGGCAGAGGAGAGCGCTCGTATGGCTATGGAGGAGTCTTTGAGTCAGGCGGGGATCAGCATAAATGACGATTTGTATATCGTGTCAACCGGTGCAGGGGCGAAATCGGTGTCGTTTATCCAGCAGAAGAAAGCAATTACTACCTGTCTTGCCCGCGGGGCGCGCTACCTGTTCCCCTCCAGTCGGATGGTTATCGATATGGGGGCAGAGAGCAGCACAGTGGTCAAGCTGAATGAGCGTGGACGTGTCAACGATTGGGCAGGCCAGGATAAATGCGCTGCCGGAACGGGCATATTCCTTCAACAAATGGCAAAGCTAATGCAGATGTCTCTAGGGGAGATGTCGGAGTTATCCTTTAAGGCGAAATCAAGGGCTAGCATCACCAGCACCTGTGCGGTGTTCGCCGAATCTGAGGTCATATCGCACGTACATCGAGATCCTCCAACCCCGAAGGAAGAGATAATAGCCGGGATTTACTACTCTGTGGTGAGCCGAATCATGACCTTATGCAAAAGAGCAGGCATCGAAAAGGATGTCGCTTTAGTCGGCGGCGTAGCCTTAAATGATGGCGTGGTAAAAACCATGGAAAAGGAACTGGGCTTCGCAGTGCTGGTACCTGATGTGCCACAGATTGTGTCAGCCCTCGGTGCTGCAATTCTGGCCAGAGAAGCTATGGAGAAAGAGGCTAGCTAGATGACGGTTGCCGGAATAGATATCGGGTCGCGGGCGGCAAAGGCGGTGATAATGCGAAACGGAGCTATAGTATCGTCGGTAATCTGTGATACTGGACCCGAAAGTGCAAAGACATCCTATATGACGATAGAGGCGGTGCTAAAAGGAACGGGACTATCGCTGAGTGACATTGATTATACTGTCGCCACCGGCTATGGAAGGGTGCTCGTTCCCTTCGCCAATGAGAATATATCCGAGATAAGCTGCCATGCCCGAGGTATCAACTGGTACTTCCCATCGGTTAGGACAATTCTGGATATGGGGGGACAGGACTGCAAAGCAATAAGTTGTGATGGAAGTGGCCGGGTGGTCAATTTTGTCATGAATGATAAGTGCGCTGGAGGTACCGGCAGGTTTCTTGAAATGATAGCCGAGGTGCTGAACATTCCTCTGGAACAGATTGGAGACCTGTCACTTACTTCGGATAAGGCAATCCTCTTCAATACTGTTTGTGCTGTATTCGCCCGCTCAGAGGCGCTGGTGCATCTCAAGGAAGGGGTAGCCAAGAGCGATATATTAGCCGGCCTCCATGACGCCATAGCGACCAGGTCGGTTCAACTGTTGAAGCGGGTATCGATAGAAAAGGAATTCAGCATCACTGGGGGGATTGCCAAGAACAAGGGGATGGTGGAGAAACTAAGGGAGAAGGTTGGCCTTGAGCCGTTGCTATGTGAGGACCCGCAGATAGTAGGCGCTGTTGGCGCAGCGCTTTTTGCTACGGAGAGGCGTGATAGCAGGGGCACAAAGGAGATGAAGGTGAACTATGGGTACACCGATGGGACAGGTGAGTACTTCATCACAGTTGATAATGCCCTGTGCGATGGCTGTGGAGAGTGCGTGCAGGCGTGCCCGTCGGACGTTTTCGAGATAGCTGAGGATGACTATGGCCGGCCGAAAGCTAAGGTGAAGGAAGAGATAAGGAAAAAGCTGGCTTTGGTTTGTCCGGGATTCGATTCCTGTAGCAACTCGCACGAAATGAACTGTCACAGCGTTTGCCCGCAGGACGCAATAAGCCATAGCTGGTAAGCTTAAGTCATCATCTATAATCAATGTGCAGAGAGAAGGGAGGCGCTATGAGCGAGTCAGATGGCACAAAGCAGCCAATGAGAATAGCGATTGACGCCATGGGTGGCGACTACGCTCCTGGCGAGATAGTGAAGGGAGCGGTTGAGGCGGCAAGGAAATTGGGGGTCGAGATAGTGCTGGTCGGCATAAAGCCCGATATTGAGAAAGAGCTTAGCGGAGTTAACGCAACTGGCCTCCAGATTAGGATAGTGGAGGCCAATGACCTTATCAGGGATGGAGAGGAGCCGGCATTTGCTGTTTTACGCAAGCCAAACAGCCCGGTTGCGATGGCCGCCAGACTTGTTAAGGAGGGTGAAGCAGACGCTATGGTTAGCGCTGGTTCGACCGGCGCCGCTATGGTAGCCGCGCTTCAATATTTAGGGACTTTGCCCGGGATAGACCGGCCGATGGCGGGGGGACCTTTCCTGGGGCTGGCGCCAGAGACTGTAGTCCTCGACCTGGGAGCCAACGTGGGTTGCCAGCCATATCATCTGTTGAACTTTGCTGCGGCTGGCACTGTTTATGCAAGGATATTCCTTGGAATAGACGAGCCTACAGTTGGCCTGCTCAACGTAGGTGCTGAAGAAGGTAAGGGCAATGATGTGGCCAAGGAGGCTTACTCTTTGCTCAAGAAAAGCGATTTGAACTTCATTGGCAATGTGGAGGGCATGGATATAGTGGTGGGGAAGGCGAATGTAATAGTCTGCGACGGTTTTGTGGGTAATATAGTGGTGAAGTTTTGCGAGGGTCTGGGGAGGGCTATTGGCCCTTGGATGGCAGAGGAGCTAAAGGATACGCTTTCGCCAGAGGAACTGGACAAAGTCACCGGCAAGCTAGTGAGGCTCATGAGCCCGGGAACGGTCTTAGGCGGTGGTCCTCTATGGGGGGTCAACGGTGTAGTGGCTGTCGCACATGGCAGTAGCCAGGCGCCCCAGATTGTCGGTACTATCGAGCAGGCGAAGATAGCATTGGAGACCGACTTCGTCGGTAAGCTTCGCGTTGAGCTGGAAAAGGCCCAGGCGGGTATGTCATCAAGTGAATAGAACTCAGGTTCTTATGTTGAATAGTTGCTGGAGGGAGACATGGTAACGGCAGCATTAGATGAAGTAAGAAGGATAATAGCCAGGATCGCGCGGTGCAGTGAGGACGAGATTCGCTTGGAGACGGCTCTAAAGGACATTAAAGCTGACTCGCTGCACTGGGTGCAGATTATAGTCGGGGTCGAAAACGCCTTTGATATAGAGATAGACATCGAACGGATGAAAGAGCTCGCCTCGATTGACGATTTTGTGAAATACATCGACAGTTGTCTCAAGTGAGATTCTGCCTACGTTAACAACAAGCATGTAGCTATCATAGAAAAGCCTGTGATGATGTTGATTGGGTGATGAATAAATCTAGAAGCGTAGCTTTCGTCTGTAATACATCTTATATGGATTTAGAGAAGCGATTGTAGTCGTATGAATGGCGACGAACTATCAGAACAAAGTGAGCTGACGATTAAAATCGGCGACAGGTTCTGGTACAATTCTTCCTTTGCGGTCTCTTCTAAATTGCAGTCTTCGCAGTTGCTCATACTGCTGTTCTGAAAACGGAGGTTGGGGGATCATTTTGCATGCCATGAGGACACGCTTCAGAGTTGTTTCAAATACAGGTGGGTTCTTTCCAAAGGCCCTGCTGAACAAACGCTCATTTACCCCACTCATGGCGATGTTAGTTGGTTCTTCGTAAAAACTGATCTCTTCGTTAGGGTTATCTAAGATTATTGTCGTGTGTTCAAAAAGCAATTTGCGAAACCATTTTATCCTAGGCCACGCTTTTTTAGCTGTAGGTTCAGCAAGCAGTAGAAGGAGTGGTTGCTCGCATTGCCTCACTATGTAGCCGAGGTTTCTCAAGATAATGGGTGCGTGAGTAGACTCGATTTCGTTTAATACATTATAAACTATGAGTATTCGAGTCCTAACGAGTGAATCATGATGCGCAGCAAATATTTGTACGCAACTAGCTTCCTTCAGATCGGCTTCGATTGGGACACTAAAAATGTCCAATTTGGGTAGTACCTCCTTTATCAATCCAGAAAGTACCATGTCTCGTGTAGGTTGCCATTCGCGAATTTTATCAATAAGATTAAGAGTAAGTCTTTTGAGCTGGTGAGCAGATTCGTTGTAAAATAGACAAAGACCATATGTCTCAATCGCCGGGCCTGCTCCAACCAGCGTTACTGTGAGTTCTCCGTGGTTGTCAGGCGCTGGGATTGCGCTAGGGTCAACTGATTGAACCATTTTGAGATGTTCGTAAGCAAGATAGGCATGACGCTCACCAAAAGCTGCAAGGTATCCTGCCCTGTTCCTGGGCTCCTTGAAGTCAATATGCGATGGAGACTTAGCACCCAGCTCGCCTTTAAATCTATAAACACGGCGGATGTAAGTTAGAGCCTCTCGGGTTCTGTTAAGAAGATTGTCATCCAAGCTATCTTGATATGAACCCCAAGCCTTAATAAGTATTGGTTCGAAAGCATCAATGAAGGTGGCCTTCGGCTTTGCCATATTTTAACCTTTTTCCTTTTAGCACAAATATTCTACCACTGATGGGTAAGATATCGCAATAGATATTCTTATCATACAGATACATAAGCATTTCGATACTCGAATTAGCTGAACCAAATATGTAGGATTTAATACTGTAGTGGCAATTCAAGTAATGCAGTACTGATTGAGTGAAATGTACCTAGCATGGCTTCACGTTTTAATGGGAGGTATATTGCGCCCACCTATCAGCTACCCATCTCTGCAGCTCGTCTATCTGAGCCTCGGTGATGCGGCGGAACCGTCCCTGACGCTCGATGTACTCTCGCACTGGCTTTAGTCCACCCTTTGCCGCCAGCCTCTCGCTGGCTCCGGTGAGATGAAACGCCCCGTTCTCTATTTCGTAGAGGACGACCATCCCCGTTTCAACTGACAGACGGCCCATCTTCACCGTGTCCTTGGGGGGGAAGAACCATCCAGGAGGACAGGGCGTGGAGATGTAAATGAACCTGGTGCCGGTGATGTCCTTTGCCTTTTTAACCTTTTCATAGAGGTCGAGGGGATAGGAAGATGAGGCTGTAGCTACATAGGGTATCCTGTGGGCTGCCATTATGGCTGGCATGTCCTTCTGATGCTGCGCTTTGCCCAGCACGGGGGTGGTAGTCGTGGTAACCCCCAGGGGGGTGGAGCTGGAGCGTTGGCCCCCGGTGTTCATGTAAGCCTCATTGTCGTAGCAGATGTAGATGAAATCGGTGTTCCTCTCGGCGGCGCCGCTTAGAGCCTGGATTCCGATGTCATGGGTCCCTCCATCGCCGGCAAAGCCTACCACCGTAATCCCCTTCTTTCCTAACGCCTTCAGACCGGCGACAAGCCCTGACGATGCCGCCGCAGTGCTGGGAAAGGTGACATTCATGCACGGGATGTTCACCGAGGTGATGGGATACATGCCATGGAGAACGGTGAGACAGCTAGCGGGCACGGTAACGATTGTGTTCTCCCCCAGCGCCCTGAGGATATGGCGATAGGCAATGCCCAGACCGCAACCAGCACAGGTCCTGTTTCCGGGAAGCATATATTCCTTTTTGGGTAGGCTCAGCACGCTTTCTGTCATCTCAATGTCCTCAAACCAAATGTCTCAGATGTGGCAATTCAACCACTCGACTTCCTTTTGCGGTCGGCCTTCTTCCACTTGTCGCAGTGACCTCTCGGCGGCATCGGCCAGCTCTCTGGCTTTGACGTCTCTGCCCCCCAGGCCTGCAATATAGTTGTGCACCGGCACCTGGATACCGCTTCCATAGAGGGCTGCCTTCAGGTCAGAGCATGTAGCACCCTCATAGCCATAGCTGATGTTCTTGTCAAAGACTACGATTAGCTCCGCCTTCTTAGTTGCAGATATCATAGCTTGCCTGGGGAAGGGGCGATAGACCCTTAGAGCTAGCAGCCCAGCCCTGTGGCCTCGTTGCCTGAGCTGGTCAACCGCCACCGTAGCCTCGGTGGCGAGGCTGCCCATAGCCACCAGGATCAAGTTGGCATCCTCCAGACGATACCCCCAATAAGTACCTCCATAGCTGCGACCAAAGGTGTCGTTAAATTCGCTGTCTACTTCTACAATTGTCTCTAAGGAACTCTCCAGTGCCTCTTGAAGGAGATACCTGAGCTCCATGTATCCGTGGCACATAACGCCGTGAGCATCTTGCCTGGGATTTGCCAAGGTAACGAGATTCAGATTCTGAGGAGCGGCGGGATCAAGGATGGTATGGGGCTTATATGGGGGGAGAAAGCGGTCCACCTGCTCCTGGTTAGGAATGTCGACCGGCATCACCGTATGGGACAGGATGTAACCATCGTAGCCCACCATTACCGGCACGTATAGGCTCTCAGCGATCTTATAGGCCTGGATGATAGAGTCCAGAATCTCCTGGCTGTTTCGGGCGTATATTTGAATCCAACCCGTATCCCTTTGAGATATGGAGTCCTGCTGGTCGTTGAGCACGCTCCACGGCGCTGCCATGGCGCGATTGACGCAGGCAAGCACAATGGGAAGGCGGGCTCCGGCTGCCCAATGAAGCTGCTCACACATATATGCCAGCCCATTGGCGCTGGTGGCGGTGAAGGTGCGAGCGCCCACGGTTGACGCAGCTATACATACCCCGAGGGCACTGTGCTCACTCTCAACCCTGACGTACTCGGCATCCAATTCGCCCCTTTCGACGAACTGGGACAGGGCCTCAGTCGCTGGAGATTGAGGAGTGATGGGGTAAGCGGCAACTACCTGAACCCGGCTCAATTTGGCTGCCATGGCGGTAGCATAGTTGCCGGTGATTATCTGTGTATTATCCGCTGTTTCTTTCAAGGTCTAACACACCTCACTCTATCCTGCTGTCAGATTGTTTTCCTCTACCATTGCAATGGCTCCTGTCGGGCATTCCTCAGCACAGATTCCACAACCTTTACAGTACTCTAAGTCTATTTCCACGGGAATGCCCCTTTTGATTGCCGCCTCTGGGCAGTATAGCCAGCAGAGGAAACAGGAAGGCTTGTGCCTCTTCACTGGTATGCACTTCAGGGGATCGATGACTGGCGTTAACTCTCTCCAGTCGCCTGTCTTTCCTGCCTCGCCAATGCTGGGAAATGACACACCGGATATATTACCGCAATCTCTTGTATGCATTGCAGTTCCAATCCTTTACTAATCGTATAATTTACCACTATGCCACAGGTGAATCGAAGGCTAGTCTATTTCAGGAGCGTCTTCTCGAAGGCTAACTGCACTGCCCTGAAATTTCTGTCGGCATCCGTGGCTGAGAATTTGCCCATTATCGCTTGGCGCACACTGTCTAGAGATAGCAACCCAGTAGCTCGAAGAAAAGCACCCAGGATGGGGGTGTTTACCACAGTGACGCCAGCCACCACCAGACCAAGCTCATGGGCGATTTCTGTAGCATTGGCAGTGACGATTTGGAATTCACCCATCAGGCCTATTTCGGCCGGTCTCCTCATGCTATTTACTACTAACCACCCTCCCTGGTTGAGACCGGATATAACATCGCTGAACTTTAGAAGGCTTTCATCGAGCACCATTACTACATCTGGGGTCTCCACCTCGGAATAAACCCTGATGGGCTCGGAAGAGAACCTGGTAGTGGCAGTAACCGGAGCCCCTCTTCTCTCCGCACCAAAATAGGGGGCGGATGTCACACCCTTATATCCAGCGTAGTACGCAGCCTCAGCCAAGATCTGAGCACTGGTAACCGCTCCCTGACCGCCCCTCCCATGCCATCTAATCTCGTAGATTTCCTTGCTTCTATTCGATAATTGATTCATTAGGCCGCTCTCTGTATCTGGGGGGCACTATGACTGGATTGTCTAATACTAACCTTCGGCCAACTAAGTGTCAATAATGCACGCTGAGTGGATGAGGGCTATCTGTGTTGTCATTACTGCTATAGTGAGATTGCCAGCAGGCGTGGCATTTGGTCATCGACAGGTGCTATTATAATAAGAGTCGTTTGTGGCAATTTAAGATGTAGTCTGGCGGAGAGGTAGAATATTCGAGAGGTGGTAATGGAACAAGCTTTGCAAGATGTTAGAGTTTTAGACCTGACCCATAATGTTGCTGGTCCTTACTGCACCAAGCTACTGGCTGACTACGGTGCTGAGGTTGTTAAGATTGAGAAGCCTGGTGAAGGGGATGGAGCGAGGAGAATGGAGCCTTTTCTTGGGGATGACCCACATCCCGAAAAAAGCGGGCTCTTTCTTCATCTCAATACCAATAAGAAGGGGATTACCCTGAACTTGAAGAGTAAGACAGGGGTTAAGATGTTCAAGGAACTGGTCAAAGACGTGGATATTTTGGTGGAAAACTTCGAGCCCCGTGTTATGCCCAGCCTGGGCCTGCAATACGAGACTCTGGCGGACATAAACCCAAGGCTGGTGATGACATCCATCTCCAACTTTGGGCAAACGGGTCCCTATCGAGACTTCAAGGCTACGGAGCTGGTGATCTCTGCTATGGGGCCTCATATGTTTGTTGAAGGAGAGCCTGAGCGCGAACCGTTGAAGTATCCCGGCTATAAGGCACAATATCTGGCTGGTACGGATGCGGCGGCGGCTACCATGGGTGCGTTGTTCGGCAGCAGAGCAACGGGCGAAGGTCAGCAGGTGGATGTTTCTATCATGGAATGCTTATCCAGCCCTCCCGAAGGCGCATCCTGGATTATCAACTACGCCTTCGGCGGGCGCGACCCGGACAGACCGGGGTGGAGACGACCAGGTGGGTATCCCTGGGGGGTGTACCCCTGCAAGAATGGATACGTTTTCATATGGGGGATGGTGCCGATGTTTTGGCCTCGTACGCTTAGATGGCTGGATATGCCTCAGCTTTATAAAGACCCTAGATTTGCTACCCCGGGAGCTCGACGAGAGCATCGACAAGATTTCGAAGCTATCCTATTGTCCTGGCTGAGGCAGCGAACGGTCAAGGAAGTGGTCGGGACAGCTCAGACACATAGACTCCCATGCACAGCGGTATATAGAATTGACGAGATGCTGGAGGATGCACAGTTCAAAGCCAGGGGATCTTTTGTGGAGATTGCGCACCCTGTTGTTGGAAAGTGCACCTATCCTGGTTTGCCATTTAGACTGCCCGAAACGCCATCACAACCGCAACAGCCAGCACCCATTATTGGCCAGCACAACCGCGAGGTCTACTGTGGGCGCCTGGGATACACCGAGCAAGATATGGCAAGGCTAAGAAAGGCAGGGGTTATCTGATTAATATGTGGAGATATACAGGAGATAGATATGCCTAGGCTACCATTGGAAGGGATAAGGGTCATCTCTCACGGTATAGTGTACACTGGCACCGCAGCAGCTACTATGCTGGCAGACATGGGCTGTGAGGTTATCAGGGTGGAGTCGATCCAGCGTTTTCCTGCTTGGACCAGGGGTGCAGTGGCGCGGCCGCCAAAGGGAATGGATGCGAATTTCGGGTATGCTGACAATGACGCCGGTGAAAAACCTTGGGAACGATTTTACTCATTCCACGCGATGAACCGCAACCAGTATGGAATAACCCTGGACCTCAATCGACCCGAAGGAGTAGAGATATACAAACGCTTGGTCAGGATAAGCGATATTGTCCTGGAGAACTTCGCTCAGGGGATAATGGACAAGCTGGGAATAGGTTATTCAGTGCTTAAGGAGGTAAAGCCGGACATCATTATGATCTCGGCATCCGGCTTGGGGACAGAAGGCCCATATAAGGGCTATAGCACGTTTGGCACCAACATTGGGGCAGTAACCGGGATGATGGCGTTGAGAGGTTATCCGGGGGACGATATGAGGATAAGGAACCCGGCTCCGGTTTGGAGTGACAATGTCGCCGCTGGTACTCTCGCTTTTGCTGCATTGACCGCGCTGCACTATCGGTGCAGGACGGGGAAAGGACAACTGATCGACCTGTCTCAGGCTGAGACGATGCTTCCCCACATGGGTGAGGCGATCATGGATTACACTATGAATCAAAGAGTCGCCAAACCGATGGGCAATAGAGACCCTTCAATGGCTCCCCACGGATGCTACCGCTGCCGAGGTGACGATAGATGGGTGACCATCGCTGTCTCATCGGACGAGCAGTGGCAGGCGTTCTGCCAGGCACTGGGGAATCCCGCCTGGACAAGAGAGGCGAGGTTTGGAGATATCTCAGGCAGGTTGTCGAACCAGGATGAGCTCGATAAGCTCGTAGAGGAATGGACAACAATGCACGACCCTTACGAGGTGATGCATATTCTACAGAAGGTGGGGGTTCCGGCGGGCCCGGTTGTCACTCCCTCCGACCTGTATAGCGATCCTCATCTTAAGGAGCGCGGTTTCTTCAAGGAGGTCACTCACCGTGAGGCAGGGACTCATCTATACCCCGGTATGAGCTTTAAGTTTTCCAAGACGCCAGCCGATGTCCGAATGCCACCCAACTGCCTCGGGGAGCATAATCAGTATGTTTACGGAGAAATTTTGGGCATGTCAAGGGAAGAGATAGCTCAGCTTGAAGAAGAACAGCTTATTGGAGATACGTATCTGCCTTCAGTGTCGTAGATTTGAGGGGATGGGGGCACTATGCGCCTACAACTGCCCTTTCGATAACCAGATTCTGCATGTCTTCGGGTAACTCAACAAAACGGGCGCTAAACCCGGCAACTCTCACCAGCAAATCGCGGTAATTCTCTGGATGTGCCTTGGCATCTCGTAGAGTGTCAGGGGAGACGAGATTGCCCATCAGGTGCGTGCCTCCCATGTCGGTCAAATAGGTTTTCGCCAGGGTAGCTACTATCTCTGTCGGCTGATTAAGGGTTAGGGTGAGTGAACCTGTCCAGCTTCTGGCATGGTCAATCTTTGCTGCCGAGCCAAACACCGCTGTCGGTCCTCCCTGGTAAGTGCCAATAGAGGGAGCTATCCCGTCGCTCAGCGGTTCCTCGGCCTTTCTCCCATCAGGTGTAGCTGCGGTAGCCTCACCAAATCCTAAATTGAAGGTTAGCGAGTGAAAGCCCGGTATGGTTGGGCCTGGATTCTCAGGATCGGTATGACATGTGTGCTTGTCGCACTCGTCCAGCCAGGCATTGGCCACTTCGACCCCCAGTGAGTCAATATAGTCATCGTCATTTCCCCATTTTGGTGCTCGAACTAACCTTTGCTGCATCTCTTCATATCCCTCGAAGTTCTTGTCCAGAGCGTTGAGCAGTTCTGCCATGGTGAACTTCTTCTCTTCGAAGACGAGCTTCTTGATGGCTGCCAGTGAGTTGGCTACTGTAGCTAGTCCCACGGCATGCATGCCGGTCCAGTTGTAGCGTCCTCCACCTGCTAAGACCTCAACCCCTCTCTCCATACAGCCTCTCACCTGGGTTGAGGCATAGGGCAAACACATCTCACCTCTAATTGAGGCGTCGGTAATTTCACTCTCGGTATTGAGCATTTTAACACTGTTCTCAAGCTGCTTCTTGAATGCTTTCATAACATCATTAAACACAGTGAATTTCCTGGGGTCTCCTGTATGGATGCCTAGCAGCTTTCCGCTCAATCTGTCAACCCCGTTGTTCAAGGCCATGTCCAGTACTTTTGCCAGGTTGAACCAGGCACTGTGGTCTTTTCTGGAGTATGTAGTGAAGTGCTGGCAACCGTCCATGGAGTAATCGCGTGCTTCCTTAATGGGTACCCCACGCCTTAGCAGGGCCGGGATAATTGCATCATCGTTGTTGAGCTGGGGCCGTCCTCCACTTACCCTCATTACATCAATGGCCCTCATCAAAAGCTCTCTAGGAGTTCCCTTGTTAATTCTCATACCAAATTGTGGTTTTGGCAGGCGTACATGCTCAAGAGCATCCAAAAGCATATACGTTATCTCGTTGGTGGCATCCTGCCCATACTCTGTTTGGCGACCGATGGTTATCCCGTTTACGTGAGAATCCAGATCAGCGCCTGGGGTAGAGTTTTCACCAAACTTGAACAAAAACGAGTCAAGCAACTCTTGTGCTTTACCTTTCGTAATCCGGCCATTTGCGATGTCTGCCTGGTAATAAGGATAGAGAATCTGATCCAGCCCTCCAAGGGATATCGAGTCTCCGCCGGCTTCTAGATTACCTATCATGAAGGCGAACCAGGCGGACTGCAACGCTTCCCACAAAGTCTCGGCAGGATTGGCTGGCACACGCTCACAAATCCTGGCTAACTCCTCCAATTCCTGCTTCCTCTCTCCACTGGCTTCGCTGGCTGCCTCTCTTGCCTTTGTTGCATGCCTCTTGGCGAAGGAAATTGTGGCATCGCAGACAATAATTACTGACTTGTAGAACAGTTGCCTATCAATAGCGCCGGCTTCTTCCAGGTCAATTTCCCTGAGCTTTATTTTCGCCTCTTTCTTTATACCATTGAACCCTTTGCCGAGCACCAGTGGCAGGTCTACAAGGTAGCGTCCACCCCTGTTTCGTACCACCCCCAGGTGCCAGTACCACAAAGATGCTTCTCTAGCGGATTTGACTTTTTGGGGGAGCTCGGCACAGACTTTCTCGGTGGGATTTTTCCCTTTATAGTATGAAATAAGCTCTTGCAGTTCTTGCTGAGTTTTCTCGGTCCATAACGGAAGGAGTTTAGGATCTCCATATGCGAAGCCTAATTGCGGGGGGTGGATGCCGAACTCTGGCCACACTGGGACCCCTCTAAAGGTACTCGCCCAGTGCCCCAGAATAAGCTCATCATCGAGAATCCAGACGGTGATACCACGCAGGACTGCATCCAGGGCTTTAGCCGCCCTGATGATTGGTGGCTCCGATTCAGTTTCCTTGTAAGACTCCGCTGCTATGCGTGCTCTCTCGGCGCATATAGAGGGCCTGGTCTCCAAATAACGTTCTGTCAAGGATTGGATTCTGCTTCTCGTTTGTACAACCATTTCATTCTCCCCTCAGGTATGGTTTTTAACACACATACCTTGTTAAAGATTAAATATCTCCTCACAAATCCATAAGGATACTGCCATACATAATCTATATCACATTCCCTCGTAACCGTCAATGTTGGCCAGTGTATTGATATGTCTCCATCATTGCCGAGTCTATATTGCCGATTCCCTTGGCGATTTCATGTCAATCCAAGTTCAATATCTAGATGCTCTGTTCAAATCTATGCTTTTTCGGCTTTGTTATATGTGATATTTGTATTAATGATGTCCAGGCTTGTATTAATCTCCTGGTCAAGTTACTTTAACGGTGATCTTCACATTATCTATTTTGTCGATCCCTTTGAGTGAAGAGACCATGCCAACTACTATGCTGGCGATAAGGTCATTGGGGAAGATCATGAGTTCTACTTGATTGCCATTGACGATAAGTGTGATCTCTCTCTGCTTTAAATAAATCCCCAGGTTTTCGATATTCTCGATCTCCTTCAACGAGGAAACAGCACCGACCAAAGTTCGGGACAAGAACTGCTCGGGGAAGGGGCTAAGATCGATAGGTGCGTTGTTGACCTCAAGCGTTGCCTCGAAATTACCTTCCATTGTCTGCCTCCTAGCCTCTTATTTAGCGCAAATAGCAAAACGGGGTTGATGTATTGTCTGGTTTGAAGCGAATTTTGCTGTCAGCTTGGCCACTGTCCATTATAGGGCATTTGCTGCTGGCGGGTCTATAGTGTGGCCTGCTGCTTGCGCTTGGTGACGTATTTGCTGGCGATACGCAACGAAACATATATTACGAGGGAGATACCTGTAATGATTGCTATGAATATTGCGAAGCTGATGGGATCAGCTCTGCCTACTTCATGCTCTATGCCGCCTATAATGTATCTTAGTATGGCTGCAAGGTTTAATACTACGACTATGACTATTGCCACCGTCATGAATTTCAATATGAACATCCTCTTGTGGCCCATGATAGCTGATACTGCTATGGCGAAGAACACTATGGCAAACTTCACTACTATTGAAAGCCCGAATGATTGAGCCATCAGGGATGTGGCCATTGGGTTCATCTCTGTAGCTCCTTGTTCGAGGCCAACGTAGGTGCTTATGGAGTCCACAATATTGAGGAGCAGGAAGACAAATATCCAGCGGCGATGCTGCACAATGGCAGCCCATATCTTATGCCTGTCGATCGTCAAGTCTAGTTTCGTCATGTCCATCAGCTCCGTTGGGCACGTCCTCGAAAATAAAAAAACCGACCTTGCGGTCGGTTTCGCTACTGGCTCGGCGGAGCCCAAGCAACCATTTCTAGGCTCCACTTCTTTGCCCCCGCTTAATAAAAAAGAAATAGAACTGAAATGGATTATACTACACCATCGGTCTCCTGTCAACCTCACCTATGAGTAGTTTCAGAGCTGATGTGAAAGATAAAACTATATGTGCTAATCACGCTGTGACATGGGAGTCTGCAAAATGATCAGAATGCATAATACATCATGGAACTAATAAGATGATGGATGGTTCAGCGCAGGCCGACTTTTGGCTACTCCTTGAGGCTAAGCATGACATCGGTGTAAAATGGCGGTATGAAGTGTGGTTCATAGAGGAATTCCAAATCCTATTCTAAGTTTATGGAAAATGAGCATGAGTCTGAATTTCAAGAGGCCTGATATTATTCGTCCCCCAAGTGAATGGAAGAGCTATTTTATGCCTGTAACCAGCGGTTGCTCCAATAATTCCTGCACGTTTTGTGGCTATTACGGCTCAAAACTTCATACGAGAGAGATGGACGATATCAATAGCGAAATAGATGCGGTAGCCCTTTATCGCCAATCTGGGATTTGCCTTGCTGCTATTCACCCAGTGGTGTATGCTGTGGCGCATGGTTGGGATGGCAAGAGGGTGTTTCTTCAGGATGGCGATGCCCTGGCTTACCCCTTCGCGAAATTGAGAGAAGTTCTCCACTATTTGAACGAAAAACTGCCGTACGTCGAAAGAGTTGGCACATACGCTACGCCTCAGGATATTCTGCGCAGGAGCCTAAATGAGCTAGAGGAGCTGAAAAGGCTTAAATTGGGCATCTTTTATATGGGAATGGAAAGCGGAGACGATGAAGTGCTTCGGGATGTTGGCAAAGGGGTAAATAGCTATCAGGTGGTTGAAGCGGGAAGGAAAACAAGGGAAGCTGGCATTATGCTTTCTGTAACGGTGGTTTTAGGGCTGGGTGGAGTTAATGGTAGTGAAAAACACGCACTTGAGACAGCTACGGTTCTCACTGCGATTGACCCGGATTATGTCGGTGCCCTGACTTTAGCTTTGATCCCAGGCACTCCGCTTTATGAGCAATGGAAACAGGGCAATTTCAATCCCATTTCTCCGCTTCAATCTCTTGAAGAACTAAAGAAGATCATAGAGAATTCCAGCTTTAGCGATTGTTTCTTCAGTTCAACGCACGCCTCGAATTATCTTTCAGTTCGCGGCAAATTGCCCCGAGACAAGGAAAAGATGGTAGGAGAGCTAGAGCATGTTATGGCGAGTGGTGATCCCTCTTTGCTTCGTCCTGAGTTCCTGAGGGGATTGTAAGCTTGAGATGGAGGAGGTAAACAGTAGAATCATGTCAGAGCAACTGGGTGAAATAGAGAAACCCGCGGCTGAGGGGTTTAAGGCGGAAAGAAAACTATTTTTCGTGCCTCTTATGCTAACTCCTAAAGAACGTCAGGTCGATTTGCAGGAGATAGTTAGCCGGTACTGGGATCAAGTCCAGGCTCATATAAGGAACCTGGAAATGAAGCTCGGTGAAGTTAAGAGGGTATATCATGAGTTGGTACCCGAAGGCGGCGAAGAGGCGGCCAAAGCCGTTGAGGAGCTCAGTGCCGAAAGCTATCAAGTTGTTAAGAGTGGACTGGATAAAGGGGCTGAGCTTCTGCCAATCGAAGACAGCGAGTTGCTAACTGAGCTTATGGACTGGACTAAGTGTTTGGCAGTTGGTCTACAGAACCAGATGGTGTTTAATAAAGTGTACGAATCCTTCATAGACGTGCAAAAGAGAAGAAACGAGCACATCGCCAAGCAGATAGACGAAACACTAGAAGGTGGCGATACTGGGGTACTATTGATGAGAGAAGGGCATCAGGTTCAGTTTCCGTCCGATATACAGGTTTTCTACATTGCCCCGCCTGCCTTAGATGAGATTAAACGCTGGATTAGGGCGCGTGAGACGGAGGGTCAACCCGAGAGTGAGACTGAAACCGAAAAAGAGACCCAGGCCGAAACTGATAGCTAGTGAGTTAAGCCGTGTACTGGGTGATAGATGTATCCATTTCGACACAGATAGAGTCATACCATAATGGCAATGGGAGGTAAAAAGATGACAGACTGGGAAGAAAAGCTGCCCCCGATAGTGAGAGAGAGGCTGGCGAAAGCAGGCGAATTGACCAGTGAAGAGAAGGAACGGATGAAAGATTCCGAGAGGTTGGATTCATTGCTTTCAGAATTCTATACAGAGGAGCTTACATCTGAGGGATTGTGGACCGCACTGAAAGAATATGGAGACCAAGGGAAAGGACAGCTACTGAAAGAAGTCCAGTTAAAGCTGATTGATTCCCTCAGTTTTAGTAGTGGGCTAGAGGAGATTCAGAAACGAAAAGAGGGCATTTTGGCTGTAGAGACTCTAAAGGAGCAACAGAATACGCCGGTGCTTGAGGCGGGTTTGAATTCAATTGAACAATTACAAAGAAGATATGGCGAGGAAGTGCAACGTGCCTATGACGAGCTAAGAGCACAGGTAGAAAGGGATCCTCGATTAAGGATGGAGCAGGTGAAACAAGGTCAGAATACGGCGATGGTGCAATTGAGTGCAGATGAGGCGGTGAAACGCAACCCCCAGTGGCGAGAGTTCCTTTCTCAGCACGAGAAGAGATATAGTGAGGAATTCGCCAGAATAATAGAAGGGTTGAAAACGGGGGCGAAGTAGAGTTGCATGGTAGTGTTTTGGCTTCGAGCGTAGGGTGGTGGTTGCTGTGGAAATGCGATGAAGCCGCACAAACATAGCATAAAGTCTAATTTCAAAATGGAAACAGGCGAGGACACGAGATGTTTGCCTTTAGTGGGGTAGGGAAGTTCTTAATCCTTGCCGGGGTTTTTCTTATCCTGTTTGGATTGTTTTTAATTTTCTGGGAACGTATCCCTTTTCTGGCGAAGCTTCCTGGTAACTTTATGATCCAGAGAGGCAGCTTCAGCTTATTTATCCCAGTGGTAACTTGCATCATTATCAGCCTTGTGCTGACCATTTTGATCAACGTCGTGCTGAGGTTGTTCAGGTAAGTTAGTAGTGGCCGAGGACTATTGCCGGGTTTTGATGGTGCCCTGCAATGCGAGGTAAATTGCAAGACGAGGCTGCTTAAAAGCGTGTCAGTTATTTGACATGCTACCAAAGAGTTGAAGAAAGGAGATATATGAAGGTCGAAGATATTAAGAAAGTTGCGGTGATAGGTGCAGGTACCATGGGCTCTCAAATAGCTGAAATCCTTGCCCGTCTGGGGAGTTATGAGACGCATATGGTGGATATGAGTGATGAACTGGTGAGTAATGGACTGCGGGCGATTGAAGAAAGGTTGGAGCGTTATTTCGTCTCTAAAGGTACTCTGACGGTGGAGGAAAAGAAGGCTACATTGGACCGAATAAGATGTAGCACAAGTATAGAGGAAGCGGTAAAGGACGTTGATTTCGTCATTGAGGTGGTTGTGGAGAACCTGGGTGTAAAAAAAGATGTTTTCAAGAAGCTAGATGCGAGTGCTCCGCAGCATGCAATTCTGGCCTCTAATACCTCTGGTCTTAACATAACGGAGATGGGCGAAGTCACAAGCCGCCCCGATAAGGTGGTAGGAATGCACTTTTTCTATCCCGTGGCCATAATGAGGCTGGTGGAGGTGGTGAGGGGGGCTCATACCTCCGATGAGGTGGTGCAGTTCGCTTGTGATTTATCTAGGAAGTTGGGGAAAGAGCCGGTGGTGTGCAAAGATGTAAGTTACGGCTTTCTGGCCAACCGTGTATACGGTCGTATGACTGGAGAGGCGGTTCAGATGGTGTGGGAGAGAGTTGCAACCCCAGAGGACATAGATAAGGCGGTCAAGATGGGCTACAATCTGCCCATCGGGCCTCTTGAGCTTGCCGATATAATTGGGGTCTGGGGACTGTCGGACTGGTCGGAGGAAGATAGGATAAGGGAGCTCGGTCCGGACAAAGGTCGCCTTCATCCCCTGGTAAGGGCGATGATACGGGCTGGATATAGAGGAGGGAAGGGAAAGAAGGGGATATACGCTTTCTGGAATGATGTACTGTCCAAGTGGTGAAGCAGGGCCAGTTTCAGACTAGCATTTAAATAGGGCTCCAGGTCTGGCTTTAACGGCGGTGTCCGCTCTTGTGTCAGTCATATTCAGCTAAAATTGTGTGAAATCCATCGTTTTTTGAGTAGCTAAGGCGGTAGCTCAAATGGGAGGGGCACGCTGTCGAGTTGCGTTTTGTTCAGGATTTGAGGTCGTTTATTCTTTGTGTGAGGATGGGAACAACCTTGAGGATGTCATCTATTATCCCGTAGTTAGCATCGGCAAAAATGGGAGCCTTTGCATCCCTGTTGATGGCCACAATCATCTTCGAGCCCCTCATACCAACCATGTGTTGGAAGGCACCGCTTATGCCGAGTGCAATATAGAGCTTTGGCTTTACCGTCTTGCCGGACAGGCCTACCTGATGACCAGACGGTAACCATCCATAATCTACCAATGGCCTGGAACAGGCGAGCACTCCTCCCAATGCGTTGGCTAACTCCTCGGCCAATTCGATATTTCCCTTATCTTTTATTCCCCTGCCGACGGCGATCAAGACCTCTGATTTGGTAATATCTATATCACTTACCTCAGGCTCAATGTATCCCTCGAAACTCTTGTAATCAAACTCTTCGTCCAGGAGGTAATCAATTTCCTCCACACTGCCCCCTTTCTGACCCTCCTCAACGGGGAATTCACCCGGACGACCAGTAACTATCACCGTTTCAGATGGAGCAAATGAGTAGACCGCATTCACCTTGCCATTGTATATCGCCCTTGTTACCGTAATCGTTCCGTTTTCTACAGCTATATTTGTGCAATCTGTAGCCAGGGGTGCTCCCACATCGACCGTCAGTGCGGGAGCCAAATCCATTCCAAAGGAGCTATGACCTATCAAGACAAGCTTTGGTTTTCTCTCTTTTATGATGGGAGCCAATGTCTTCTGGTAGGGCTCAGCTTGCGAATCCTCCAGTTCATCATTCTTCACTGCGAGGACCTTGTCTGCCCACTGGGCAAGCCGTGGCGCATACCTGTTAACATCCTTGCCGATGATGACGGCCAGCAATTCAGCACTAACGTGGTCAGCCAAATGCCTCCCTTTGGAAAGCATCTCAAGAGAAACATCGGCCAAATTTTCATTTCTATGTTCGACAACTACCAGTATCTCAGCCACTCAGATAACCCCCGAATCATTCAGGATCATCGCCAGTTTGCCCGCAGTCTCTTCAGCCGAACCGGATATTAGCTCTGCCTTTTTACCTGTGGGCGTTAACTCTAATTTCTCCAATATTACCAGTGGAGTTAATGCATCGCGGGACAAGCCCAGCTCGTTGAGCGAGATCACCTTCAATTCCTTCTCCCTTGCCTTTTTAATGCTGGCAAAGGAGACATACCTTGGCCGATTGATACCAGTCTGGATAGTCAGAAGCGCAGGAAGCTTCAGGGTATACAACTCAAGCGCGCCACCCTCTAGCTCTCGGCTTACTCGAACCTCTCCCTCATCCATCTGGAGGCTGACCACGAGGGTGGCATGCGGAATATCAAGCATCTCAGCAACCATGCAGCCAAGTTGACCGCTACCGAAATCTTCTGATTGTGCACCGAAGATTACTAGGTCATAGGGCAAATGGATGATAACGGCTGTCAGAATCTTGGCTACAGTGTTGGAGTCCATGGAAGCTGCATCTTCATCGATTCTAATCGCCCTGTCAGCACCCATAGCTAATGCTCTTCTCAGGATATCATCCCATTCACTTGCTCCCACCGTTACCGCGGTAACAGTTCCTCCTAGCTTCTGCTTCAACTGTACTGCTTCCTCTAAAGCGTACTCGTCCCAATCGTTTATCTTGGAAACCAGCGCCTCTTTATTTATATCCCTTCCGGATGCATCGATTTCCACTACATCCACCGCTTCTGAAGTATCTGGCACCTGTTTTATAGCTACCACTATATCCATGATTAATCTCCTGCTAAGAAAGAAGGATGATTTGATACGGGGAATATGGTTACTAAAGGAAATCTATTCCGTAATTAGCTAATCAGCCCTTTTTGCCAGGCAAGCCTCAGCTACAATTTCAGAGATATCCTTTACTTTAATACTCTCTTCAAGCCCTTCCGCTTTGACAGCATCCTCCAGCATGGTCATACAGTTGGGACAGGCTGTCGCAACTATGCTGGCTCCCGTAGCGCAGGCTTCGCGGATTCTGATTCTTGCCGGGCTATCCTCGCTCCCGCCAAGAAAATCGGTATAGAAGTTGCCGCCGCCGCCACCACAGCACAGGGCGCCCTCTCTACTCCTCTCCATCTCTACCAGTTCGACTCCAGGAATAGCGTTTAGCACTTGTCTTGGAGCTTCATACTCCTTGTTCCACCGGCCGAGGAAACAGGGGTCATGGTAGGTAACCCTGGCATCGAATCCACTGGAAATATCTAGCCTTCCCCCTTTGATAAGGTCTCGAAGAAGTTGTGTGTAGTGAAATACCTCAAAGCTACCATTAAACATAGGATAGTCGTTTTTAATGGCGTTGTAGGAATGCGGAGAGAGGGCAACAATCTTCTCTACCCCTAAATCTTTGAATTGCTGGATGTTGTCCTCAGCTAATGACTGGAATAAACTCTCCTCGCCGAGCTTGCTCACCTCGTTACCATCGCAATTTTCATCATTGCCCATCACCCCAAAAGATACGCCGGCTTTTAGCAGCACCTCTCCAAGCGTTCTCGCTGTCTCTTTGGCTCTGGTATCATACGACCCTACACAGCCAACATAATACAGATATTCCTGTCCCTCATATTGCTTTATTCCCATTCCCTCAACCCATTCGCCCCTCTTTGATCTAGCATTCCCATACGGATTTCCCTGCCTCTGAATATTCTCTAAAAACTCCTTGACAACAGATGGTATTGAACCTCTCTCAACCATCTCACTCCTTGCTGCTATGATCATGTCGACGATATCATCATGGAAGCGATATGGGCATTGCTCAACACAGTTTTTACATGCGGCGCATGAATATACAATCTGGGCAAGATGGTCCGTCCACTCTATTTCATCATTTAGCCAGGCTCTTATCAGCCACAACCGCCCCCCTGTGGAGTAGCTTTCCAGACGGAATCTGGCATAAGCTGGGCAGTTATTCACCTCCATCCAGTTACTTGGAAACTTACAGTAGCCACACCTGAAGCACCTGTGTATGACATCTTTGTATTTATAATCTGCAAGAGCCATTACATTACCTCCCAATTTCCAGGGTTCATAATTCCGTTAGGGTCGAGAAGCTCCTTTATTTTCCTCATCAATTCGAGGGTATTTGGTTCCATCTTCTCCATAATTAACTTCTGTCCATAAACACTTGGCTTCCAGGGGACCCCTCCTAGTTTAAGGGCAAGCTCATCTGATTCATGTAGTGCTTCCCTTGCCTGTCTGACGCTTTCTGGGTCTGCTCGATTGAATGCATATGACCAGAAAAACATCATGGCGTGAGACCTTCCGATAACTCGTCCTCCTAAAGTGTAGATAATGTCGTGTCTTGAAGAGATCGCCTCACCTTCTCTGCAACACTCGGGATATGTATCCACCGGTAGTATTGCTCCAACATATTCAAATCCACCACCCCTCTTAATGTCAGCGACCGTTGTAATCGTAGGTCTCTGTTGCCCTGTTCTCAAATCTGGCGTCGTACCCATAAATCCGCAATCCCCATTCCGAATATATTCCCCTAGGATATCTTCGCGGATCAATTGCCTCTTAAACTCGATCTCCTTCTCGGAATCTCCGTTTATGTTGATTGTTATGATGTGGATTCCCCTAACCGCAAGTGGGAGTCCTTGGATGGAAGAAACCAGATCTCCCACCATCTCTGTGTGAGTGATCTTGAGTAGGATCTCTGGAATTAGCTCAGCATCCTCTACCAAGAATCGATCTACACCGTTTATCTTTTTGCAGGGATAAAGCCTAAGCGACAGCTTGGTAATGATGCCTGTGGTGCCAAACCATCCGAGGAAGAGCCCTAAATCAGGTAAAGGGTGTGCTGTGAACCAATAGGGAGATACCGAACAGGAGCCTATTTTACACACCTCTCCTGTTGGTAGTACAACCTCAAGTCCGTTAACCATGTCAGAGTTAAAACCATACGGCTGCGCCAGGTCACCTTGACCATGTATCATCACATTGCCCGCAATTGTGGCTTGGGCTGGTGCCATAGGCTCTGAGTGCATCAGATTAGGATGATACCTCTCCAGGCAGGATATTAGTTTACCCTGTGAAACGCCAGCCTCGACAATTACATACCTTGCCTTTTCGTTTACCTCTATTATTGTATCCATCCTTTTCATGTCTAGCACAATGCCTCCTCGCAGAGGCATGACTAGACCGGTTAGAGATAATCCACCCCCCAGTGGAACTACGGGAATTTTCTCTCTATTTGCCAGCTTAACTATTTGTTGAACTTCCTCTGTTGTCCTCGGCGCCACTACATAGTCGGGCTGGTGGGGCTCTACCGTCCCTAGACTGCGAGAATGGATGTAAAGCTCCTCCTGCTCGGTGGAAGCATGGTCCTCCCCCACTATTTCAACCAGGGCTTTGTATATGGAATCCATAATATCACCTCCATCCTGCAGGTTGCTCGCCTATGGCGAGTCGGCAAAGATCGCTCATAAATATGGGCCATATGCCATTTCTGGTGACCAAACGTCTTAGGGTATCGTAGCAAGCAGGGCAATTAAAGACACAAAGCTCAGCGCCAGCGTTCACCATATCTTCAATATTTCTCCTTTGTACATCAGCAGCGAGTTCATATCTTCCTTCATATCTTTGCCCTATGATCGTACCTCCACAGCACAGGGCATTCTCGCCAACATACTCTCTGTCGCCGTCTACCCCTATCAGGTTGAAGATATCATCGACAAAGTGGAGCTTATCCGAGGAAAGACGGGATGAGCAGGGGCGCTGGTAAGCCACTTTAAGATTCAGCGGTTTGATATCATCCTTGAGTTCCACTAGCCTGTTGTAGAGATACTCGAGAAAATGAATAGATTTGAACGGGACTTCAATGCCAACCGCAGGGGCATATGAGGTAAAGGTACCGTAGCACTCGTCATGGAAAAATATGACCTCTTTGACATTGTGTTTGGCGATAGTTTCTATGATGCCTGGCAATTTCTCCTTTATTACCGATGTCCTGGCGAAGTGCAGGTACATGAGCTGACAAAAAAGATGAACCGCCGTTCGAGGATCCACTGATAGGAGAGAGAGACCTTCAAAAAGCTTCCCCTGTATTAAATTGGCAAGCGGAGCGAACATACCCATACTTAGCACAGGCTCCTTGACCTCCTCAATCTTGAGATCTCCCCTCCAGGGGATGCCCAATTGGACAGCTTGTTTGATAAGAGGCCTGGGCATAGGCGGTATATTTAGTTCTTCCTGGCGTTCAGCGATCAAATAGAAGGGGTGGTTGCCCATTTTACAGTACTCCTCGCAGGCATAGCATGTTACGCAATCATGTAATACAAAGGAATCCTCACCATTGATTATTTTGCGCATCTCTGTTTTTGCTGTATCCCTGTCTATATCCATATACTGGCACTTGGTGAGGCAATCACAAGTCTTACAGGCTATGCATTTCCTCTCATCAAATTTTAATTCATACATGAATTCACCCCCTCGCTTGTGTTACTACATTGATAGACTACTGCAATATCCTAACTGGCAAGCAGCACCATTCTATCAGAGAACAATACTATGTCAAATTATTCTACGAATTCAAGGGGTTGGCTACCTGCTATTGTCTCTGTGCGGCAGGCAGAGATCTTACCGGTCTGCAAGAACAATTATACTGCCTCCCAATTTCCAGGGTTCATAATGCCGTTAGGGTCGAGAAGCCCCTTTACCATCTCCATGAGTTTGAGAGTAGTAGGGTCAATTCGTTGCATCATTAGCCTCTGTCCATAAACGCCGGGTTTCCAGATAGCCCCACCCAACTCCAGGACAAGGTCGTCCGTTTCATGTACGGCTTCCCTCGCTTGCCTGATGCTCTCAAGGTCAGCGCGATTGAATACATATGCCCAGGCAAACATCATAGAGTGAGACCGTCCAATAACCCGCGCGATCAACAGTTGAGGAATATCGTGTCTGGAACAGATCTCAGCCCCTCGCTTGCAGCACTCAGGGTAGGTTTCCATTGGCATAATGCCCCCGACATATTCAAAGCCTCCACCCTCTTTGGCATCAGCGACTGTAGACAGCAGCATACTGGGTCTCTCGGTAAAGCGAGCTTTTATAGGGGGTGGTAAATCGACGAACCCCCCATCTCCATTCCGAATATATTCCCCGAGTGCGTCATCCCAGATTAACCCTGTCTTGAATTCGAGTTCCTTTTCCGAATCAGCGGTGATATACATAGTTACATGGTGGAGACCCATACGAGCAGGAATGGTCGTTTGAGTTCCGGCGAATATATCTTCAGCCATCTCTGTGTGACTGATTTTGTATATAATTTCTGGAACCAGCTCCGCATCCTCGACTATAAACTGCTCCACTTCCCTGATCCTTTTCGATGGGAAAAGCTTAAGCGACAGCTTGGTAATGATGCCCGTGGTGCCAGACCATCCGAGGAAGAGACCTAAATCGGGCAAGGGGTGTAGGGTGAACCAAATGGGAGATACTGAACAGGAGCCGATTTTGCACAACTCTCCTGTTGGTAAGACAACCTCTAGCCCGTTCACCATATCGGAATTGAAGCCATACGGCTGAGCCAGATCGCCTTGACCGTGTATCGCTACATTGCCCGCAATCGTGGCTGGACCTGGTGCCTGTGGCTCTGAGTGTCTCAGTTTGGGGTGGTACTTCTCCAGGTAGGATATTAGCTGCCCCTGTGAAACGCCAGCCTCGACAACTACATACCTTGCCTTTCCATTTACCTCTATTATTGTGTCCATCCTCTTTAGGTCCAGCACGATGCCTCCCCGCTGAGGCACAGCCAGACCAGCTAGGGACAACCCGCCTCCAAGAGGAACCACCGGGATTTTCCCCCTATTTGCTAGCTTAACTATTTCTTGCACTTCATGAGTCGTCCTCGGCGCCACTATATAGTCCGGACGATGAGGCTCAGTCGTGCCAAGGTCATAAGAATAGATATAAAGCTCCTCTGGTTGGCTGGAGACGTGACTTTCTCCAACTATTTCAGCTAATGATTTAAATATTGAATCCACAGTATCATCTCCATTATGCTAGTTTCTAGCCAACGGCGAGCCGGCAAAGGTCGCCCATAAAGACGGGCTTCAAGCCGCTCTTGGTAACGCGCTCCGACAGGGTAAGGAAGCAATAGGGGCAGTTGAAAACGCAGAATTCGGCCCCAGCGTCAATCATATCCTGTATGTTTCTCCGCTGCAAATCAATAGCGAGTTGACGGCTTCCTTCCTTTCTCTGTCCTCTGATAGGTGCTCCGCAGCATAGGGCATTCTCGCCAACATACTCTCTTTTGACGCTCTCCACCCCTATCAGGTTGAAGATATCGTCGACGAAGTGGAGTTTTTCTGGGGAAAGCCTGGACGAGCAGGGACGCTGATAAGCCACCTTCAAATTCAGCGGTTTTATGTCGTCCTTGAGTTCCACTAGCCTGTTGTACAGATACTCAAAGAAATGAATTGGTTTGAACGGGACTTCGATGCCCACGGCAGGTGCGTATGAGGTAAAGGTACCGTAGCACTCGTCGTGGAAGCATATGAGCTCTGTGATATTGTGCTTGGTGATGTTCTCTATTATCCTCGGGAGCCTCTCTTTTATTACGGAAGTCCTGGCAAAGTGCAGGTACATCAACTGACAGAAGAATTGCATCCCTTCTTGATTCTCCCTTGGTAGAATGGAGACACCGTCAAACAGTTTCCCCTGGATTGAACCAGCAAGCTGACCGAACATGCACATACTGAGAACCGGCTCCTTAACCTGTTCAATCTTGAGTTCTCCCATCTGCGGGATAGCCAATTGAACCCATTGCCTGATAACAGGCTTGGGCGTAGGCGGTATGCCCAGTTCTTCCTGGCGCTCAGCGATTAGATAGAAGGGGTGGTTCCCCATTTTGCAGTATTCCTCGCAGGCATAGCATGTTACGCACTGGTGTAATACGAAAGAATCTTCACCGTTGATTATCTTCCTCATCTCTGTTTTCGCTGTATCTATGTCTATATCCATATACTGGCACTTGGTGAGACAATCACAAGTCTGGCAAGCCAAGCATTTCTTTTCATCAAATATTAGTTCAAACATTGTCTCGCCTCCTCTTCAGGTCGTGAAGGAATTCTATGATCAGGCGGTTGACCTCGTCGGGTCGCTCTTGCTGGGTCCAGTGCCCGCAATTCTTAACCAGGCGAGTGGTGAGATTGGGAACATGACGTTCCATACCATTCGTCATTTGTGGTGTGAGTATCGAGTCATTTTCGGCGCAAATCATGAGTGCGGGCATAGTGACTTTGCGGCCTGTGAGATGAGCGGTTGTCTCCCAGTTGCGGTCGAAGTTGCGATAGTAATTAATCGGGCCAGTTAGGCCCCCTTTGTGGAAGGCATTAGAAAAGACCTTGAGGGTCTCCTCGGTAATGAAGCTTTCTTCTGTGGCGAGACGGCGCATCGTCGTTTCCAAAAAGGCCTCTATATTAGGCTCAATATCCGCTTCGGCCTGTCCCGGCTGCTGAAAATAGATGATATAGTTGAACCGGCCGTCAGGGGTTTGGCTGAAGGCCTCTGTTGGCCGCACGGGGCCGTGAAGTTGGAAAGGAGTATTCAGTGAGATCACTCGCTCAACGCGCTCTGGACATATCAAAGCCATCTGCCAGGTAATAATGCCACCCCAATCATGCCCTACAATCACTGCGCGCTCCAACTCAAGAGCATCAAGTAAACCTACCAGGTCTCCAATCAAATGATGGATGTCATAGGACTCGATGCCCTCAGGCTTGTCTGTCTCACCATAGCCGCGCAGGTCGGGTGCAATGGCGTGGAAGCCGGCATTGGCCAACTCCGGTATCTGGTATCTCCATGAATACCAAAGCTCGGGAAAACCATGGAGGAGGAGCACGGGGAAACCCTCTCCCTGCTCAACGTAGTGCATACGGATTCCATTTGTATTCACAAAACGATGCTGCCATTTATGATTCATACAATCAGCCCCCCGTTGTATATGTAGCAATACTGACCAAGCTCTGCCTGCTTGTATAGCTTTGACACGCTATCAAGCGTAGATTTTGCATGCCTGGTCGTTCGTAGTGGCAGAATGCAAAACACTCTGCCTTAAGCCCCTCGCGGAATTATAGCACATTCAACATACCAGGTGGCATCGGCAGCATGGGGTCTCACAAACTGGCCGAAAGTGGTCCGAGAGAACAGCCTACGCTCCTATTAACCGTATAAAGTTATCTTAAGATATAAGGTGTTATCTGTCATTATGGCCCGGTTTATGGTTGGCAAAATATCTCTGGCACCTACCTCCTTGGTCTGTGAGTTCGGATTCAAAAGACTCGTCTGTTAGTTGGTTTTTTCTGAGGCGTGAAGGTCCTTCTGTGAAGGATTCCTTCACGAAAGCTGAGGGAGAGGACTCCCTCAGCCCTCAAGAAGAATCCACGGATTAAGGTACCTTTTCTGCTATTGACTAACAATGGGGTTATGGTTTATGTTACGCGTAGAAAAGCAAGGTATCTGAGCAATTTCTATCGAGAGCATTCAAATGGGGGATTTATTCTGTTTTCTACTGCTAGCTCTGGGCGCCTTCTCGCTAGGTGCATGCCCGTTTTCGGTGTGGATTGGCCGGTGGCGCCTGGGTAAAGATATAAGAGATTACGGAGATGGCAATCCCGGTTCTGCCAATGTGTTCCGATCTGGAGGCCGTAAGCTTGGTTCCCTTGCATTGGGCTTGGACATATTGAAAGGTGTGCCATTCGTAGCGCTGGCGCACTGGTTTTTTAGTTTGTCAGAGCCGGCAGTTATGGCGGTCGCAGTGAGTGCGATATTGGGACATGCCTTCTCCCCCCTGCTCCGCTTCAGAGGGGGTAAAGCGATAGCTATCACTTTTGGTGTCATGCTGGCGCTGCCTCAGTACGAGATACTGGCTACGTTTACCGTCCTAATGGTGTTAGCTTTCCTTTTCGTACGTACTGACGCATGGGCAGTCATACTCACCGCAGCGGGTTCATTGGCTTGCCTTGCAATTATGGGGGCAAGACCCTGGGAATCGTTGTTCATGCTGTGTGTGCTTGCAATATTGGCACTGAAGCATTATCGTGAGTTGCAGACTATTCCCAGCCTTAACGGAAGGCTGATTGGTTGGCTTCAAATAAAGGGGCGAGAAACCTGAGTTAGCAATCGCAGGACGAGAGCATGATATATCAGATGGTCATAGCCGCAGGCCTCCTTATCTTTGTGTTTAATCTTGTTCTCAATTTGAGATCCCTCAAGAGACCACTGGCTGATGGCGTCATAGCCGATCCAGCACCTCTCATATCTGTTCTTATTCCCGCCAGGGATGAGGAAGCGAACATCGGGAACTGTCTAGAGTGTCTGAAGAAACAGGATTATCCCAATTTTGAGATTCTGGTGCTGGATGACGACTCCTCGGATAATACGGCTCATATCGTGCAACAGATGGCGGCTACTGACAGCCGTATCCGACTGCTCAGGGGCGAACCTCGTGATGAAGGCTGGGCAGGCAAGCCCTTCGCCTGCCACCAATTGGCCAAGGTGGCTGGAGGTTCATGGCTGCTGTTTATCGATGCTGATACCACTCATGCTCCCCATATGCTACGCAGTGTGCTTGCCTTGGCTCTTAAATCAAAACCTGCGCTGTTATCTGGGCTTCCCCGTCAGCTTACCACTTCTTTACCTCAGAAGGTGGCAATTCCAGTCATATACTTTATTATCATGAGCTGGTTACCATTGTGGTGGCTTCAGCGCTGCAAGAAGCCGAAACCGTCACTGGCTATAGGTCAGTTCATGCTTTTCCCGACAGAGGCATACTGGCACATTGGCGGACATGAGGCGGTGAAGTCCAAAATAATTGAAGATGTCTGGCTGGGTGCGGAGGTCTGCCGACATGGCGGGCGGCATATGGCAATTGATTTATCGCCGGTGGTTTCATGCAATATGTACCGGAGCGTAGGAGCGATGTGGGAGGGGCTTGTCAGGTCGCTTTATCCAATAGCAGCAATATCGCCGGTGGGGTATGTTGGGATGTTTGTAGCGGGCTACATTTTCTTTTTAGCTCCCTTCTACTCGCTTTGGAACGTACTTGTTTTGAATGCTACTCCAATTGAAATACGAGGCGTTATATTTTTTCAGGTGGTTGCCATAATAAGTATGCGCTGGCTTGTGCACAATCGCTTCAAGGAGTCGCCTGTTTCGACTCTACTGCACCCGTTTGGATTCTCATTTCTTTATCTGGCTGCACTGTATGCCGGTGCGCTGCGGGTGGTCGGTGGTAGTGTCCGTTGGAAGAAGCGGATATATGGCACGGATACCTGTGTGGAGGAGACCGGGTTCGTCGAGCTAAGCCGGCAGTAGCAACAAGGCCTCAAATCTAAGGGAAATGTGAATAGCAGTTAGAAACCCAACCTCAAGTGTTAATGCCTTGACCTCACATCACATTTATCCAGAATAGTTAGATTATGACAAAATCATTTAATATTGGCTTAGCTAATAGGAAAGAATTGACAAGCCAGCATGGTTATTTCAAAATAGCATTACAGTTTTGATATATGGAGATAACGGAAAGGAGGGTGGCATGCCGAGGAGAAAGAGTGAATGGGATCAGGTGAAGCAGGGCTATTTGAGTATGCAAGAGCTGGGCAAAACTGTAGAAGAGAGGGAGTATATACCCGAAAAGGCATGCGGGAAATGCAAGAACTTTTTCGCTTCTGCCGGACTTACCGCCGGTCACTGTCTCGTTTTGAAAATGGGTTCTCAGATTGAGAGCGAGCCGCCGGTGTTTGTGCTGGATGGTGAAGTGAACTTGATGTCAGATATAAAGATGGATGCCAGCAAGTGTAAGTATTATAAAGAGATGGAGCTTATCGACACTGATATTGGAGAGGCATTCGACCCGCGGTATAGTCGTCACCAAAGGCAGTTGATGAAGTGACGCAGGGTTGGGGGGTAGCGAGAAAAGAGCAAGCTGGTGGCAGTCTAGTGGTGATTACCCTGATTGCAGGGGCGTGAGTAAAAACCGGGAGGTAAGGTAAATGGCGGAAATAATAGCAAAGCAAAGTGCAGCGCCAGATAAGTCTGTAGATGAGCTCGAGACGGAAAGGGCGTGGTGGTGGGCGGCGGAGAAGAAGAGGTCGCCGAGGCTGGACTACCTGAGGAAAGCGGTGTGGAAAAAGGGGCGAAGGGGAGGGGCGTATGAACAGGGTCTAAAGATTGACCTGGAAAGCCCACAGCTATACACCGAGGGCTGGAAGGCGAGCGAAGGTAACCCCCTCATGCTGAGGAGGGCGAAGGCTCTGGCCTATATGATGGAAAACAGGACTGTTTTCATAAGCGATCATGCACAGCTTGTAGCTACTGAGGGTAACCTTCCGAACACCCTGTATGCCAATGCGCAGATGATGGGTGGTGAGATCTACAATGATCCGATCATCATCCCTGAGCCGAAGGAGGAATCCTTACAGATTATGTCTGATGTCGCCAACTACTGGGGCACTCAGGGTCATATAAAGGAGATGTTCAAGATTCTCAGGTCTGAGGATGTGGGGAAGTACATTACAGGGGCGCTCATGTGGGGTTTTCCTTTCGGTGGCAGCTATGGTTATTCCGGTAAAGATTATGAGTACATATTTGGTAAGAACCAGGAGGTGGGTGGTGGCAAGGGATTCGAGGATATGATCAACGACATCCAGGTGAAGATCGATGAGGGTGAGGATCAGCTAGATGGCACGCCCGATGGTGCTGAGCTTGACATTTACGAGAAGCTGCCCAACTGGGAGGCGATGCAGATCGCACTGGAGGGTTGCATCAATCACGCTAAGCGATATGCAAGGCTGGCGCGGATTATAGCGGAGAACTATGAACCGGATGCCAGGCGCAAGGAGGAGCTGCTGAAGGTCGCCGAAACCTGCGAGCGGGTGCCGGCGAAGCCGGCCAGAACCTTCCAGGAGCATTTGCAGATGCAGCACTTCATACAAACCTGGACCAGACTGGAGGAATTTGAGTCGGCGTGGCCTACACGACCGGACTACTATGGCTGGCCCTATTACAACAAGGATGTGAATATAGATAAGACACTCACCAAGGACGAAGCGCTCGACCTGGTAGGGGAGTCCCTCATCCGAGCCTACGAAATGGGCCACTTTTTAGGCCGAGGTGGAGCCGAAGCGCTGCAGGGCATAGTAGGCACCTGGGTGTGGACTCTGGGTGGGGTAAATAAGGATGGTAGTGATGCATGTACCGACCTGACGACAGCGTTCCTGCAGGCGGCGAGGATGGTGCGGGTGTCCAACCCTACCTTTGGCTTCCGCTGGCATCCTCAGGTAAAAGATGAGGTAATGCGGGAGATATTCGAGTGTATCAGGCATGGTCTGGGCTATCCCTCGATTCGCAATGACCCCATCCTGATTCAAAATGGGATGTACTGGCATAATCACCCTCTGGAGGAGATGAGGACATGGGTGCACCAGGCGTGCATGTCGCCCGCTCCCACCACCAAGTATGGCTATCAGCCGTGCCGAATGGCATCGGCGACTATGAACGCCGCAAAGATGATCGAGTATGCCCTCCATAATGGATATGACCATTGTATGCAGATGCAGATAGGGCCGAAGACTGGCGATGCGCGTCAGTTCACCGACTTTGAGCAATTGTTTGAGGCGTGGGTCAAACAGATGGAGTGGTTGATGAACTTTGGGGTGCGCATCGTTAACGCCGGGCGGGCGAATTCCTATAAGAGTTTCGGTCGTCCATTCTTGTCGGGCATCTCCGAGAGGTCGGTGGACAGCGGTTGGGACACAGTCGACCCAAGGTCTGGTGAGCGAGGCAATAGCTGGGTTACCTTCTTCACATGGGTAGAGAATGTAGATGCTCTGGCGGCGGTGAAGAAGCTCGTATTTGAAGATAAGAAGTACTCAATGGACCAGTTGATAACCGCCCTTGAAGCCAACTGGGAGGGCTACGAGGAAATACGGCTTGACTTCGTCAAGAGAGCTCCCAAGTGGGGCAATGATGAAGACTACGTGGACGATATAATGGTGCGCTGCTTGCACGAAATAAGCCGACACTCCCACGAGTTGAAGGACCCTTGCGGAAACCCATGGCCGGTGCTGCCGGAGAATGTGAGCGGCAACATCCATTTCTCCAATAGGGTACATGCCTTGCCCAATGGCAGGAGGCTGGGCGACGCCCTCTACGACGGAGGCCTTTCACCAGGCCCTGGACTTGACAAGAAGGGGCCAACAGCGGTGCTGAAGTCATGCGGCAAGATAAACCACATCAGCGATGGCCGGGCGTTCCTGTTGAACCAGCGGCTTTCTCCGACGCAGCTAGCGGGGGAGAAGGGGTATCAGCTATGGAAGGCGTACATGAAGACATGGGCTGACCTGGGGCTGGACCATGTGCAGTTCAACATGGTAGATGATGCCACGTTGCGGGCGGCGCAGCGGGAGCCGGAGAAGTACCAGGAGTTGATAGTGCGGGTGGCTGGGTACAGCGCCCATTTTGTGGACATCAGCCGCAAGACACAGGACAATATTATCCAGAGGACAGTGCAAGGACTGGGCTAGAGATAGGCTGGGAATATTGAATGGGGCCCTCCGGTGAAGTCGGGGGGCTCATTCTTTTTTTAAAAAGATTTCGGATAGTGGTATGATAGTATAACGTTGGTGTGGGTAAATACAAATAATTGACAAGGCAACTTGGAAATACCACAATATCGATGCCTTGACTCATAGAGATACATGAAGGGAGGGGGTCATATCGCGAAAATAACGTTAGGGTTGTTTTTTAAAAATATGTGCATAATTAAGAACAGACTAAGGAGGTATCATGCTTAGGACGCCTGAGCAGTTTGTAGAAGACCTGAGAGATGGAAGGGTAGTTTACCAGGATGGGGAGAGGGTATCGGATGTACCTTCCCTTCCAGCTTACAAGAGAGCAGTGGAGCACGCAGCTTCAGAATACTATATAGCTTTGCAGCCTGAGAACCGTGAGCTGTTCAATGTGGTGAAGGATGGGGAAGAGTATCCTTTTGTTTATCACGTGCCTAAGACTGGTGAAGATCTTCAGAGACGGAGACTGATCATTCAGACGCTGTTTCGCTCGGCTGCCGGAGGTACGAAGTTCACCGGAATTGATGGACTGAACGGAATTGCCTACAGCGCCAGGAAGATGGACCTGGCGATAGGCACCAATTATGCCGAGCACGTTGAAGAATTCCGCAATTATTGTCAGAAACATGACCCTGGCATTGTTGCTACAATGACCGATGTGAAAGGCAACAGGAGCTTGCACCCCGAAGACCCAAGGCAAGCGAATCCAGATTTCTATGTCAGGATCGTTGACCGAAGCAGCGATGGTATCGTCATCAGGGGTGCCAAGGTTCACATCACCGACGCCATTTATGCCAATTGGCTAGTAGTATTGCCCTCACGCAACCACAATGAGCCGGCCAAAGATTATGCTGTGGCCTGTGCCGTACCATGCAACGCCAAAGGGGTTGTTTTTATTGGGACTATGTCGGATCAGGGGCAGCCTGGGGCACACCCGATGATTGTCTTTGACGATGTTTTTGTTCCCTGGGACAAGGTTTTCCTCGCCGGGGAGTGGCAGTTTTCAAGGGAGGTAGCGATGTCATTCGCGCGATACCATCGACTTACTGCCGCCACCTACAAGACGGTTATGCTCCAGACGCTTGCAGGGACTGCCATGTTAATGGCAGAACACAATGGACTCACTCGTGCTACCCGTATTATGGACATGCTAGCCTGGCTTGCTATGTATGCTGAGATAAATGAGGCTCTGGGCAAGGCAGCAGCTTTAGACGCTACAATAGACCCGGAGATAGGTCTGGCGGCGCCCAATCCGGTCTATAGCAATTGTGCTAAGTTCTGGTTTGCCGAAAATTGGCATCAGGCAGTCAAGTATCTCCAGGACATAACTGGTGGGCTTCCAGCAACCATGCCTTCGCTGAAGGACTGGGACAATCCCGAAATCCGTCCTTATCTGGAGAAGTATCTTCAGGGCGCTGCGGAGTATCCTGCTGAGGAGAGGATACAACTTATGAATGCGGTAAACCGTGAGGGCTCGTCTTTCATGGGAGCGCTTACCATTCATGCTGAGGGGTCTTTGGCGGCTCAGCGAATGACGGTTTATATGCAGGCCGATTGGGAGCGATATAAGGCTGCGGCCAGGCATTCTCTGGGACTTCCTACGGACCATCCTGATTTCAAGGATCTACCTACAGAGCCAGTGTATAAGTTGCCATAGGCATGTGGACGCTTGGCCGTGCAAGGGGATTAGAATAAGCGGTGGTAGATCCTGGGCATTTAGCTTGGTCATTAATGCTGGTGAGATGGTACAATTATGTGTGGCATAGATAAGTATTTCTCATCGAAGTATGTTGTTTGAAAAAACAGTAAGGGGGAATTATATGGGAAAGTCAATCGAAGAGATTTCAAATAAGGCCTTTGAGCGGGGGCGCAAGTATGAAAGGGAATGTACTGGATGCGCACAGACTACGATTGCGGGAATTTTCGATGCTCTTGATATTGACAATGAAGATGTTTTCAAGGCGGCGAGTGGTTTAGCTGACGGGCTGGGGCTAACCGGAGATGGGACTTGTGGGTCTCTCACGGCAGGGGCTATAGTGATAGGCTATCTTTTTGGCAGGGAAAGGAAGGATTTTGCCGATATGATGAAGCCGCTGAAATCCTATATACTGTCAAAAAGGTTGCATGACGAGTTTGTTGAAAAATATGGCACTTGCCGGTGTTACGACATTCAAGAAAGGCTTATGGGCAGGACTTTCAACCTGTATGACCCTAATGAGCTACAAGAAGCCACGAAGTTTGGTATGTTCGATTATTGCTCAAAGCTCGTTGGGGAAACAGCCAGGCTCACAACCAGAATCATCCTGGAGGAGATGGAGAAGGATTCTCAGCAGTAATAGCATTGAGGGTTTCTGGTCTTTGGTTAAGCGTGGTATTTCTGATGTCTATCATGCTATATCACCTAAGTATCTCCAATCATGTCTAGACGAATACACCTTTCGATACAATCATAGGAAAGATGAAAGAGCTATGTTCAAGACTGTTCTAGGCCAAATAACTACTTCTTAATTTTGCGGCTAACTTCTTTGAGTACTTTTTCAGAGTCTTGTTTCGTGAAAACACTATCCTGTTCTTCTGAAGATAACCCTTCGGTTACATCACCTATAGGAGAACCTGGCACATATGCGTAAATATACCAATCCTTACTTATTTCCTCCCATTCTTTTGTTCCCACTCCATTTGTTAGAACTTCCACTTTAATCTTCCTCCATACTGGATGATTCACCTCTTACTCTTTTCAGTTGCACAGGCTTGAATCCATCAGTTCGAGTAATAGTAGCGACATCTATTGCACCACCTACGCCCCGCACACCTACTTGCCATGTTTGAATAGTCATAGTAGTTCTCACTAAAAAGATAGACAAGTCAACACAGTCCTGCAATGGTAGAAAAGGATAAGGGATTTGCACGCTGAGCGGTTTAAGTTTATCTTGTAATTCAACCTGCTGGTCATTAGATAAGCCAAATGTATCCTTAACTATATCTAGCACTCTTGGGTCAAATCCTTGTATTAAACGGTCTGTGAACTCTCGCTGCCCACCCCATACAGGCCCAAAAGTATTTACGTGCCATTCTTTTGGTGTTGGTCGAGAGGGTATCCCAATCTCAAAGGCTCGCCCATACGGAGAACCTTCGTCAAACCCACCTACCAGAAATACCATATCTGGTCCTTGATAATTGTTGGGCATGCTTGTTGTCCATTGAGACAAGAAAAACTCACTAATCTTATCTGCAAAATCTGGGACACTCAATCTATCCCCTGATTCATTACTTAACTTAGCCTCAAATTCTGGGATAAAACTGTGAGCGGTTCGAGGAGTTCCTTCTCCTAGAGCTCCCATCCCATAGGTGACTGCTCCGATATAATCTTGCCCCTTAACTCTGAGTAGCTTAGTAGCATTATCAAACGTAGCTGAAATGATTAAATTTTGGTTTGGCAAATGTGCGTTAAGCGTAACCCTACTATCAGCAGCTAAAACAATGCCTTCGGGTCCCTTGAATACTATACCCAATGACATACTGCGCCTCCCTTCTTGGCCTTTCAGGGAAGTCAGCATATCATTTTATTGCTCTCTAGTCAAAAATTTTATCATAGTGCTATAATCTTGGTGGGGCGGTAGCTTGATGGGAAAGCAATCGACTGTAATATAGAACCCAATAGCAAATAGGTTGAGAGGCAATGAGCAAGGTCTCCAGCCTATTTGTTTTACCCATTATCATTGTATTATACCTACCTTCAAGGGATAGTTGCCAAATTAAAAACATTTTTTACGTTGACTTGAAGCGGGGGGCTGTAAGGTGGCAACACGATAAGCTATCACTGACAGTGCGTGGAGTCCTCGACGCTGCACAATTCCCTCAACCAAGAGCCATCCTGCCTTGAAGAGAGCTTCACCTGAGCGTTCCTGGGCGTCCGAGAAGAGAGTTATATCCACAATGCCCGTTTCGTCCGCGGCGCAGATATAGACAACTCTGGTTCCATCCCAGATAGGCGGGGTCTGGTATCTGATAACCCCCACTGCAAGTTTTACCCGGTGGTTGGCTAGCAACCCCTTCAGGTCTTTGATTTTGGTGATGCCCTTAATCCGGCCATCCAGCGAATCCAGAGGGTGTCCGCTAATGGGAAGACCCAGCAGGTCAAGCTCGTAGTGCTGCCACAGAGCAGCATCGATGGGTGGAGTTGAGGCATCGGTGAGATTTTCCTTGCCAACTTCGCCAAAGGGAATCATTTCATTCTGCGTACCATGCCTGCGCCTCTGCTTGTTCGTAAGCAGGGAATCTAGCTGGGATATAAGCTGGCACCGGTTACCACAAATGGAGTCGAAGGCCCCCACCTTGATGAGATCCTCAGTGGTTGACTTGGGCACGTTTGTTCGCAGCAGAAAGTCCCCCACACTGCGGAATTGCCCATCCTTATTTTTGGCGCTGAGTATAGAAGCCAAGGCTGGGTTAGAGACCCCCTTGAGTTGAGACAGCCCCATCCTGATAGCTCGATCCTCTAAGGAATAGCGATCCATGGACATGTTGATGTCGGGTGGCAGCACCTCGATTCCTTTCCACCCGGCATACTGCACCAACACCCAGGGTGGATAATAGCCCATGGGTTGGTTATTGAGGACGCTGACCAGGAACTCCGGCAGATAATGGCACTTAAGCCACAAGGTTTGATAGGCAGGAATGGCATAGGAGGCGGCATGACCCTTGGGGAAGCCATATGCAGCAAAGGCTGAGACCTCTTGCCAAGCTGTCTGGGCAATTGTCTTAGATACGCTGTTGCTCAGACATGAGGAGATAAAAGCCTCGCGTATCTTTTCCATCTCTTCGGGAGAGCGTCCATGGGTCATGGCCCGCCTCAGCCCGTCGGCATCGGCGTAGCTCATCCCCGCCAGTTCGTGGGAGCACCTGCTCCTGGTAGACCAACTGGCCCAGGGTCTCCTTGAGCACTGGTTCCAGCCTTTTGTCCAGATAGGTCAGCGGCTGTTGCCCCTGTCTCACTTTAAGGTATTTCTCGTGCATCCTCGATTTCATGGGTCCTGGCCGGATGAGAGCCAGTAGCAGTATCAGGTCATCGAAGCATTCGGGAAGCAGCCTACCTGCCATCTCCCGTTGCGCCGGGCTCTCCACCTGAAAGCAGCCGATGGTGTCCCCCTCCCGGTGCATGGCAAAGACTGCGGGATCGTCTCGGGGGATGGAGTCTACGTTTACCTCGACGCCCCGGATTCTTTTCACCTCAGCCACCGTGTCCTCGATGACGTCCAGTGTGGGAACGGCCAGGATATCCATCTTGATGAGGCCCAGACGCTCGATGTCGTCCTTTTCGAACTGAGTGATGACATCGCCGCCGCTGGACCATTGCAGTGGCACCCAGTCGGCAAGACTGCCTGGACTGATAACCAGACCACCCAGGTGCACCGACAGGTGCCGGGGCAGACCGTCCAGGGCTGAGCACAGCTTTAGAAAATCCCTGAACACCGGGTTTCTGAGGGCTCGGTTAGTCTTCAATTCGGGGAGAGTATTGGTGCACGCTGCAAGCTCCTTTACCGACTGCCATCGGACGCCTGCCTGAAGCCCTATTAAAGCACTTTTAGGCAGGTTGAGAGCTTTGGCTGCCTCCCGGATGGCGCTCCTGGCCTGGAAGGTGTTGATGGTAGCCACTGCCGCCACGCTGTTCCTGCCGTACTTGCTGGTAATGTATTCCTTCACCTCATCCCGCCTGGTGCGCTGAAAGTCGAGATCGATATCTGGCATCTCGCGGCGCTCCTTGTGCATGAAGCGCTCAAAGAGCAGATCGTACTCCAACGGGTCCACATTGCTGATGTCCAGGCAGTGGACTACAAGGCTATTGACGGCGCTGCCCCGGCACTGGTAGCGGATGCCTCTTTCCCTGGCGAAGCGGGCAATATCCCACACCACTAAGAAATAGGTCTCAAAGTCCAGTAGGCTAATAACCTCAAACTCGTGCTTCAGGCGATCCAGGATCACCGTGCTGGGATTTCCATACCTACGCGAGGCTCCTTGATATGTCAGTTCCCTCAGGTAACTCTGCGCGCTGTATCCGGCAGGAGGAGAGAAAACGGGAAACTTGGGCTCGCCCAGGGGGAGATCAAGATTGCATTGCTCGGCCACCGCTACCGTGTTGCTTAGGGCTTCAGGGATATCCCTGAAAAGGGCGGCCATCTCGGTAGGGGATTTGAGGTACTGCTCCACCGTCCTGGGGCCCGGAAGTTGCTCTATGGGAATAATCTGCCGGATAGATTCCAGGAGTTCGTGGACGGCGTATTCCTCCATCTCAGCATAGTGAACGTCGTTGGTGGCGACGACGGGAAGACATAGCTCCCTGGCGAACTCCAGCAGTCGATATATGGAGCGCCTGCCATCCCTGTTGGGGTGGTAGACAAGCTCGATGTAGAAGCGGTCCGGGTAGATGCTCTGGTAAAATGCTGCAGCTTCCTTCGCTTTTTCCGGGAGGCCCCTGGCGACCAGGCTAGGAATCTCGCCTTTGTTGCAACCGGAGAGGACTGTGAGACCACTGGAATGCCTGGCCAGCATCTCCTTGGTAGCCGCCGGGTGGGGATCGAGCTTGGCCAGGTGGGCTTCGGAAAGAAGATGGCACAGGTTGGCATACCCCTCGATACCCTGGGCTAGAATGGTCAGGTGATAACCACCTTCGACATCGACCTCAGCGCCGATAATAGGCTTGATGCCCATTTCCCTTGCCCTATCGTAGAAGCGAATGGCTCCGGTCAGGCTATTATGGTCGGTTAGGGCCATAGCAGGCATGCCGAAATGCTTTGCTTTCTGTAGAAGGCGCTCGATAGGGGATACGCCGTCGAGAAAGCTGTATGGGGAATGGACATGGAGGTGAATGAACTCCTTCAGTCGTAAATTCGGTACAGCAGCCAATCTTGTCCCACCCTGCACAGGTCGCATACGCCTTCGGTCTCCCTCTTAGCAGTGACCCGGAGAAAAGAGCGTACTGGTTCCCCCTCCCACCAGGCTCCGGGCTCTCGCCACCAGTTTATGACGCTGGTGATGCGGTAGACTCGGCCCCGCCAGATGAAGGCCTGGGGAACCATTCCGTCCTTTCGATAGAGTAATACCTTCTCTAAAATGATTCTGCTCATGGAAAGAAGATCGAGGCAGTAAGAACATTTGTTCTAATTATACATCTAATGGGAGTGCAAGTCAAGAGCCTTTTTGTTTGCTATCTTAAGCTCGCGAGCTGATTGCGTGCCTCAAGCCCCTTGGCAATTGCGTTAGTTAGCCTTATAATGTTAAAAGGGTGTTGAATAATTTTTAACTTCAATAGCAGGAGAGAGAAGCGAAATGTTGATGATGGATAAGGGGGATGTCGAAGCATCCATGGCTGCTACCAAAGAAAAACTGGCTAACCCTCAAACAAAAGAGGAGTGTCTTGCCGATATAAAAAAGCTAGTAGACATAAAGCAATCGCATATGTGGCGAAGCGATATGGGTTCCTGCGTTGGCAATCTTTGCAATATATCCTCGCTGATTGATATGGAAATTGGAATATTGGAAAGCGCAATTAAGGCTATACATAATGGCGACAACGGTAAAGCGGCAACCTTGCTTGATGAATATATTGCATTCGTGAATAAGTATTATGATAACGAGCGTTCTCCCTATTAATAAATTGGAAGCACGGCATTTAGAGTAGCACCTTTGGACGATCTGAGAAGCTGAATAAAGTAAACACAAAACAAGCATCTGTGAAATTGTACCTGCCTGTCCCGCTGATTCGTGGCAGTTCTTGCTTTGGTTTCTCCCCAAACCATTCTGGCAAAGTTCGCGGAACAAAGATAGGTGATTCTATATAAACCTGCAGATTGGCTCTTAGGGGCAAAAGGTTCAAAAAACTCACGTTTGCGTAGAAGGTAGGAATGGACAGCTTCGCGTTAAGAATTGGAATATTAAATGGCGGATAACGATTCTAGCCAAATAACATAGTGACGGAAAGGAGAAGGAAACATAGATGAGCATGCCTCTAGAAGGAATCAAGGTTCTGGATTTGACCCAATATGCTTTTGGCCCTCAGACTGCTGCCTATCTCGCTGAAATGGGAGCTGAGGTGACCAAGATAGAGAATCCCCAAAGCGGTGAGCCTATTCGCTGGATAGATAACATGAGGGAAGTGCCAATTGGCAAGTTTAAGGCTTATTTTGAGCAAACCAATCGGGGGAAGAAAAGCATTGCCATGGATTTACATCATGAGAAAGCACGCGAGGTAGCATACAAACTCATTGAGAAGTCAGACGTTTTTGTAACGAACCTGAGGATGGGTGGATTGGAAAGGCTGGGAATGGATTATGAGACTCTATCCAGAGTCAATCCCAGGCTAATCTATGCTATTGGCACTGGGTGGGGCCTGAAGGGCCCAGCACGGAACCGGGGTGCTTTTGAGGCTACCGGTTTTGCCAGATCTGCATTAGTGTCGGGTTTTGTTGAGCCTGGCTCCCGCCCACCGCTGTGCCCGCCGGCTTTTGGTGATTATACGGCGGCAACATTTCTGGCATATAGCATAATGCTCGCCCTTTTTCACCGGGAACGAACCGGAGAAGGTCAGATGGTACATGTATCACTTCTGGGTACTTGTATGAAGGTTATGTCCGCTGTTATTGATACTTCCATTGCTGCGGGGAAGGACATGTTTGGATTGCCCCATGAAGGTGATGGCGCTCTGTATAGTATGTACCAGACTAAGGACAAGAGGTGGATACAATTGGCAGTGGTTCAGGACTACCGCAGTTGGGTTGAATTCTGTCAAGCAATGGGCCTTGAGCACTTAAATGATGACCCCAGATTCAACTCTCCAGAGGCCAGACGTGAAAATAATGTGGCTCTTATTACTATATTGGACGAAGTATTTCTCACTAAAATCCAGAGCGAATGGATCGAGCGCCTCGAGAAATACCAGTTTCCATGGGCGCCAGTTAAGTACTTTACCGAGCTAGCTTCGGACCCACAAATTATTGAAAATGATTATATTGTTACTTTGGATGATCCGGAGGTTGGTGAAGTCAAAGTAGTGGGGACTGCTATCGATCTAAGCAAGACGCCAGGCCAGATAAGAGGCAAGGCTCCAGAACTGGGTCAACAAACGGAAGAGATTCTGTTGGAACTGGGCTATACATGGGATGACATAATTGTGATGAAGGAGAAGGGTGCAGTACTCTGAGAGCTGGCATACCATGGAGAGGAGAAGGCATAGATGAGTGCACCACTGGAGGGCATACGGGTCGTTGATTTCACCATACAGGCATTCGGCCCGCGAACCTCAGAATACCTTGCCGAGATGGGGGCGGAGGTGATTAAGATTGAGACTCCCCGCGGCGGTGACCCTTTGCGAGGGGTGGATATCCTGCGCGGCGTGCCGTCAAACGGATTCAATTCGTACTTCGACCAGATCCAGCGTGGAAAGAAGAGCATGACGCTCGACCTGCACTTCGAGAGTGCAAGGCAGGTGATGTACAAGCTGGTGGGGGATGCAGATATCTTCGTAACAAACCTGCGGATGGGGGGTCTTGAGCGCTTGGGAGTGGACTACGATACGCTGTCCCACATGAATCCCAGGCTCATATATGCCTTGGGCACCGGGTGGGGGCTGAAGGGGCCGGGCCGTAATCGTGGCGGCTTCGAGGTGACCGGAGTTGCGGGGTCCGGGATGCTAACGAGCTTCGTCGAGCGCGGGGTTCGCCCCGCGGTGTGGCCGCCAGCACTGGGTGATTACATAGCAGCGACATACCTAGTTTACGGAGTTATGCTCGCCCTTTATCACCGCGAGAGAAGCGGCAGGGGGCAACTGGTGCACACCTCACTTCTTGGCGCCTTCATGAAGATGGCGGCCTGTAGTGTCGATGCCTCTCTATACGCCAATCAGGACATGTATGGCAAGTCACACGTGCAAGAGGGCTCCCTGTACAACATCTATGAGACCAAGGACAACAGGTTCATCCAGATTGCGGTTATGCACGACGACGCGAGCTGGGCACAGTTCTGCGAAGCCGTGGGGATAGAGTACCTGAAGGAGGACCCCCGCTTCGGGGCCTACGAAGCAAGGCGGGAGAACAGCGATGCTCTGGTGTCCATCCTTGACGAGTTGTTCCTCACCAAAACACAGAGAGAGTGGATCGAGTGCCTGGAGCCGTGGCAGTTCCCGTGGGCGCCAGTGCAGCTTTTCACCGAGCTGGCCTCCGACCCGCAGGTGATAGAGAATGACTATCTGGTGACCATCGACTATCCGGGCGTCGGCGAGGCCAAGGTGGTTGGGGTCAATCTCGACCTGAGCGAGACGCCGGGCATGGTGCGAGAGCAGGCGCCCGAGTTGGGCCAGCATACCGAAGAGATACTTCTCGACTTGGGGTACACCTGGGATGACATCATCGCGATGAAGGAAGAAGGGGCGATACTGTAATCAGCAGATTTGCGCCACCGCGGCGGTGAAGGGATGTGCCTATTTGCTAAATAGGCCGAGGAATCGGTCCTCGTATTCAGGGAACAGCTCCCATCTATCAAGCTCTCTCTTCAGTTCCGATGGGTCTCGTTCACCGCTTGCGACCTGCTGAAAAAGTAGCTCAATTCGATATCTTGCATCTCTTGGAACACCGGCGTAGTCTATGTCGAGGAGGCCTCTACTACCTAATTCGGCAAGGTTGCTTCTAAGTGACCCCTCTGTTAACTCCTTTATGAACTTGAGTAGCGATACGTCCCACAGTTCATCAATGCCTTGTATAATCGCTGCCAGCCTATTTTCTTCCTTGTCTATTCTCTCATTTAATCTTCCGACTACTACGCCCAATCCGTCGGATACAGTTGAGAGCCCTTTCGGCTCATTTTTATAGCTATAGAGAAGCCCAGGAGCATGAGGCCCATACTCTCTCACTACAACTTCAAGGTATCTCCTGGCATTTTCGCCAAAACCCTCAAGTCTGGTAAGATAAGAAGGTGTTATTATCTTCGGTCTTTCTGCACTGACTCTCCCCTCCCTTATGACAGTCTCTTCTTTATCTACCATCTCGGCATACACCGGTTTGGTTAATAAGTAGTAGTTCACATTGGTAGTGCCGAATGTAGCCAGAGATTGCCTGGGGAATCTCAACACCGCTGTGTGTTCAATGGCATATCGTATTCTTTCATCCCCGGTTTCCACTATCCTACACCTCGCTCTACCTTGGCATTGTCGCTTGTCATTGTTGCTTCGACTTTCATGGTGCTGATAATATTTTAATCAACAATAGGTAGGGACGCAAGTCAAGGTGTATTCATTAAATAGCATATCTCATAGTGCGATAATGAGGGAGAAAAACCGCTCACCTAAGAAATGCATTGCAAATCTACCGCTTCAAGGCGGCAAAGATGGGCATCCGTTCGCCACCGATCGTGATACATACGATGGAAGGATTGCTTTTCCCGGGAATGCAGTACGAAGGTCGAGATTGGATAGCAGGGAAAAGATGGATGCCCTAAAGCGATTGAGCCGTGCTGAAACAGCGCCAGAAATCTTTTAGGTTCCCCTTAACCTCCCCTACTACTGTCCTGGTATCCTCGAATGAAGGATCTTTGGTGAATCTTTGAGGAATCGGCTCAGGGTCAGCGATAGAGATTTGTATGCCAGCCAATCCACAAATCAATGCTAGCCAGGCGTAAGGTAAGGCTCGCTTGTTATACCCAGAGGCGATTAAATCGATAACCCTACCCTGGCAGAGCTGGGCAGACAACTGAGCGACTATCTCTCCTATCATCCGGAACCCGACTACGGTTAGACCCAGGCTAGTCAATCCATCGTCAAAATAGGGGTCGGAGCCCCCGTTCCTAATGATAATCTGAGGCCCAAACTCGTTAACTACCGGCTGGACTATCTCGTCGAAGACCAGTTTATAGGAGTCATAGCCGGCAAAAACCGGGAGAGGCACATTTATTGTGAAACCTTTTCCGTCTCCTTCGCCGATTTGATGGGCAAACCCAGTACCGGGATATAGCGTTAAGGGATCCTGGTGCAAGTCGATAAACAGTACCTTTGAGGTCTGGTAGAAATAGGCGCTGGTTCCATTTCCGGCATGGGCATCGGTGTCCAAAATTAAAATCCTTTCCAAACCGTAGCTTTCCATCAAATATGTAGCGCAAAAGGCAACATCGTTATAGAGACAAAAGCCTTCCCCATAGTCTTTCTGGGCATGATGTAGCCCTCCGCCGATGGACACTACCTTTTTGAATTCACCGCGCTCAACCAGATCGCAAGCTAGTTCAGCCTGCCCGATGACCAGCCTGGCTGCCTCCTCTACCTTCCCTGTTATGCCGCCCGGTGCATTATCGTCGGAGTGGAATTGACTAAATGGCCCACCATAGTCCAGTCCTAGATTGGCTGCTTTGTAGAACTCAGTGGTGAAATCTATGTAATCACTATCGCATATTCGCAGCAGGTCTTTCGCAGTGGCCCAATCTGATTCGATAATCCTATAGATATCGTCCTCAGTCAAACTGTCCTTTAGCAGGTGAATAAATGCTTCATACCGATCTCCTCGAAACGGATGAGCTGGACCAAAATCATACTCTTTTAGTTCTTCTCGATATAGAATAGCGATAGCCATTCTATTCCCCCTAGCTGACTAAAATAAACTCCGATGAACAACCTTCCCATCTACACAACTAGCCATTAAGCTAGTATCTTAACTTCCAATAATATAACATCTTCATCCTTTTTGAAACTCGCAATCGACCCCCTCCCATTGACAGTTCATAAGCAGGGTAGTAGGCTTTTGATGTTCACATTCAGGTGCTGGATGAAGGGTGCCTGGGGATGTGGGAGATGGCAGTATGAGCGCTCTGAAGACTAGCTTCCTATTGCATTATATATAGTATGTTTCACACGAAGCTTTGTGACCTGCTTGGAATCAAATACCCTGTTATTCAGGGTGCCTTAGGTGGTGTTAGTGGCGGGCATCTCTTGGCAGCAGCCGTCTCCAATGCAGGAGCTTTGGGGGTTTTAGCGTCTTTCGGTTTGACTACTGGGCAATTGCGAGAGGAGATAAGTCAAACCCGGGCTCTCACCGACAAACCTTTCGGCCTCAACATCTATGCTGCTAAGCCAGCCTTTGTCAGCCGCGTGGCAAAGGTGGCTGTTGAAGAGGGAGTTACCATAGTTACCACAGGACGTGGAGATCCCAAGAAGCCCATCGTATCCTTGCTGAAGGGACGTGGTATTACCGTTCTGCCGGTGGTGGCCGCCGTAAGGCACGCTGTACGAATGGAAAAGGAAGGAGCTGACGCAGTTATAGCGTCTGGCATGGAGGCTGGGGGGCATGTGGGGACAGTTTGTAGCTTGCCTTTAATTCCTCAGGTGGTTAGCGCGGTGAAGATCCCAGTGGTTGCCGCAGGGGGGATAGGCGATGCTCGTGGCTTTGTTGCTGCTTTGGCGCTAGGAGCCTGTGGGGTCCAAATGGGAACTCGTTTCTTAGCTACCCATGAGAGTGGGGCTAGCTTTGAACAAAAACAGAAGATACTTGAAGCTTCAGAAGAAGACACAGTCCCTACGCCGATTTTCACCGGTAGAAATGTTCGAGTGCTCAAAAGCCCTGAGTTGGAGCAGTGGTTTCGTAGACAGAGAGAAGGTGCAACAGCCCAAGAGCTTGAAGACCTGGCCAGTCAGATTAAGAGGAAACGCAGGAGCAGATCGGATGTAAGCGTGACAGCAGGGCAGGTTGGCGGGATGATCACAGAAATCGAGAGTGCTGAACAAATAGTAACGAGACTGATAGAAGAAGCGATGGCTATTTGCCTGAGTTTTGGCTCATTGGCGGGTGCAGAGTAGGCACTTGCGCTTTCGTTTTCACTTGACATGAAAGAGGGAATATATATTCTATGTTATGCAGTCTTTCGTATTAAGCATTAGTAGAATTTAACTTGTTGGAGGTGAAGAAGGTTGTATAGTATAAAAGTCATGGAGCAGGTAGCGGAGTTGAAATCTAATTAAAGGAGGTTGTCATGATTAGGACACCACAGCAGTATATAGAAAGCTTGAATGACGGAAGAGTGATTTATCTTATGGGGGAGAAGATACCCGACATAACGAAGCATCCCCTTATGAAGGGAGCCATCCAGCGTAGAGCCATGGGTTATGTTCTTGCTAATGATCCTCAATATCGAGACCTGATTACCATGGAGGAGGACGGGGAAAGAGTCATGTTCCTGTGGAATCAGCCCAAAACCGCTGAAGACCTTATAAGACGAAGGGATGTTTATATAACCGCTCTCCGGGTAGGAGCAGGCATTAGTGGTATGGGTCCTGATGCCCTGGCTGCCGCAGGTGTTGTCGCTACAAGAATGGATCGGGAATTAGGCACGCATTATATGGATGCTGTTGAGGATTATCGCCAGCACCTGAAAAAAGCGGACCCGGCTATCACCGGAGCCATTACCGATGTTAAGGGCAACAGGGGCCTTCGACCCTCAGCGCAGGAACAGCATCAGGATTTCTATGTCAGGGTTGTTGATAGGCAAAAAGACGGCATAGTAGTGCGAGGAGCCAAGACGCACATAAGCGCTACCCCCGATGCCAACGAACTGATCATTTCGCCATGTCGGGCTCACCGTGAAGAAGACAAGGACTATGCACTAGTCTTTGCCACTCCCATAAATGCTAAAGGCATCACATTAATAACCACTCCACCGCATTTTACGGAAACGGGTGAGGAAGCCCAGTGGAATTGGCCTCTCACCGGACGTTCTGCGGGGATTAGTGAGTGCATGATTGTATTTGATGATGTTTTTGTCCCCTGGAACAGGGTGTTTATGTGTGGCGAATGGCAGTTTTCCAGAGATATTGCCTGGACCTTTGGCGTTTTCCACCGTCTCTTTGGCACTACTCACAAAGTGATATCACTGGAGCAAACTGCCGGCGCGGCGGCGCTGATGGCTGAATACAATGGTCTGGATAAGTATCCTCATATCCAGGAGAAATTGGCATGGCTTGCCATGCATTGCCAGATAAACGATACCATGGCCAAGGCAGCTTGTGAGCACCCTGACATGTATGAAGATATTGGCTTGGCTGCTCCCAACCTGATGTATACCAATATAGCCAAGTTCATGTTTGCCAATGGTCAGCACGAGGCTTCCAAGCTTCTTGCCGATATCACGGGTGGAGTCACAACAACCGTCTTTGGCTACAAAGATTGGATGAACCCTGAAGAAAAGCCTTTTATTGACAAATATCTTGCCGCCAAGGGTGGCGTACCAACTGAACATCGGCTTCGCGCTATAAGGCTGGTAAAGGATCTGACCGGTGATAGCCATGACGCTACCGTTATTCATGCTGAAGGCTCTCTAGCAGCACAAAGGATGGCTCTTTACGCTTCTGCTGATTGGCCAAGGTATAAAGCCATTGCTAAGAGAATTGCCGGTATACCTGGGTGGAAGGAACACCCTGAACTTAAGGACCTGCCAGAATGGCCACCAGAGGTGGACATCTAAAACAATGGGGTAGGTTGGAGCATATGCTCCAACCAAGCCTAGAGCAGATGCTCTAGGCTACCCTGTTTGCCAATGTTTCGGATAAATCAGGCAACTACGGCAATTGTATGAGTTGATAAGTGTAGTTGCCCAATTAATTGGGCGGATGTCATTTTGTAGGGGCGGGTTTAAAACCCGCCACTACTGTTTCACTGGGCATGCATAAGGGTCTCTACCAAACCGAGATTCTTCGCCGGAGCCTGTCCTGAGCGCCATGGGATTCTTTGCTGCACTCAGAATGACAAGGAAGGAGTTCATGTCAAAATAACAAGGAAAGTGGGGAGGGTGAGGTGATACCGGTCACCTGAACGAGTACGCTGGCTTGACATGCATACAATTCTATGGTAGACTATTCCTCTGGTTGAAGGTTTGCAAATCCCACCCCGAGCGATTCCTCACGAATTCCCTGGGCCATGGATGACCAAACGGCAACCGAGTGCTTTAGAAAGGAGGTTATCCATGGACTACGAGGATAAGACTCTAACTTGTGTAGAGTGCGGTGCGGAATTCGTCTTTAGTGCGGACGAGCAGGAGCTATTCGCCAGCAGGGGCTTCACTAATGAGCCCAAGCGGTGTCTTCAATGCCGAGAAGCCAGGAAACAGCAACGTGGTGGCTACGGCTATGGTCGACCGAGGCAGATGTATGACGCTGTGTGTGCATCTTGTGGCGCTCAGTGTCAGGTACCTTTCGAGCCCCGACAAGGGCGACCAGTGTACTGCAGCGACTGTTATTCTAAAATGAGGCGCTAAGCCGTCACTTAAGAAGGGCAATGCTATGAGAGAGGATGCCATTATATATGGCATCCTCTCTTTAGTAATCTGCTACGAGGTTTCGATCGACTTACAAATGCGACTTAGTTGATTTGCTGACTATATAGGCGATTTCATTTGGAATTACGCTATGTGCGCTAGTGTTGCAATCTAGAAGCAGTGCTATGGTTTAAATGAAATGAACAATAATCTTGCCAAAAAGAGGTCCTACAAAGTAGAGCATGAAAGGCAGGAACAGTGCGGAGTACTGCTTGGTTAGCCCTCGGGAATAGTCCTTAAGGTAGTCAGCAAACGTGGTTCGCTGGAAGCAAAGGAGTTTTTCAGACTTGCTGGTGTCATACCAGTCCAGATAATATGGCTCCTTGGTGAATTTGTGGGTTGGCGGCACTGGCAACCCCATAATTCGCAGGATGCGACGAATCATGTCCTTGTACAGCATTTGCTGACCAGGCCCTCCGCTAATCACCAGCGTCTGATCTTTTACGGCGTCAAAATTATTGATGGCGTTACGTATCGCCACAGCGGTGTCATCTGGATGACAGAACTCGATGCGATTGTCAAGCGAGACACTATACAAGCGCTTGAGGTCGCTTGTCCCAAAAGCGAGGTACATAGTAGCCGTCAGGCGCAAGATCACATAGTTAATCCCTGCTTCTTTGATAAGGTTTTCGGCTTGAAGTTTGGTCTCACCGTATGGCCCTTTGGGATGCGGCACATTCTTCTCCGGGCTGATAGGTTCAGTGGCGTTGGGAGAGGGGCCAAACACTGCCACCGAGGATGTGAACACGAATGGGATATGGCCACCTTTTTCTTTTAGCAGGTCAACGACTATTTTGGTACCTCCCACATTAACCTTACTGGCCAGTTCAGGTTTCTCGTAGGCAACAGGGGGTAGGATGGCGGCCATGTGAACCACTGCGTCCACTCCTTCCATAGCCTCCCGCACCGAATGGGGTTGTGTGATATCTCCCCAAAAGATCTCCGCTTGGGGCCCAAGCTCTTTGACGCTCTTTCTGTTGCGTTCCGTGTTTAGGTCGAATACGCGCACCTGGAATCCCTGTTGTAAAAAGGTCCGGCAGACACTGATCCCCAATCGTCCCGCTCCACCCGAAATCAGCACACGCATTCGGTCCTCCTTGCGTGGGTATTAGACTCATTGAATATCATTTACCCTTACCTGCTGTAAGTCATCTTTCTTTGCTGTACCGGCCTGTAGCAGCGCCTCGAGCGCTTCGTTGAGCAACTGCAGGTGGGGTACGGTCATTGCCATAAGCAGCTCCCTTGTTCTGTCGCGGGCCGATTTCCACAGCACATCTGTCAGCTCCTGGCCTTTCTCCGATAGACGGCACAACACCACCCGGCGATCCGTGGGCTCGCTCTCCCGCAACACGACGTCTCTTTCAACTAATCGGTCTACCACTCCCGTTACTGTAGCCAGGCTGACGCTCAACCCAGAGGCTAAATCACTCATGCGCATCGGCCCATTTAAGAAGAGAAGAAGGACGACCTTGAGCTGGGGCATGGTCAGGTCGAATTGAAGCACCTCTTTTGGTATTATGGGAAGCAACTCGTGGAATATCTTGGCCCCGAGCTCGAGCACATGTTCGACAAGTTCCTCGTTTTGATGCTCCACTGTCATGTAGCGCCTCCTAGCTTTATTTGAATAAGGCACATATTATTGGTAACACAATCTATTACTGTAAGGCTAACTATTTGTATTATACCAAGTATATGTCTCGTTGTCAACACATATTTAGAGAGAGAAGTACAGATCACATACGAGGACTTGATATAGATTAATAGTGGAGAATAGAAGCGGCGCTATTCAGGTAATTGAGGACGATCGATCAGACCGTAAAGTGGGTGTGATTATAGGAGATGTAACACGCTATTGGGGTAAGAGACGTGGTCTGTCAAGCAAACCGGGCTATCTGTGAGGCAAGAAACTGCGCTATTTCGGAGACCTCAAACGGCCATGCGTAGGTGATAGGGATATCAGGGTGTAGCGTTTTCGCGCGTTCTACCGTGGCAGCAATGTCCACCTCGGAATGCTCGCCACCGCGGGTCATCATTGGTGTAATGACGATGACCTTATCGGCTCCATGTTTTATCGCATGTTCAAGCGCCTCATCCAAATCGGGTGCACAAAATTCGTGGAACCCAACAATCACCTCATGTCCTGTTGCTCGGCTTAGGTGTATTGCCAGGTCCTGTGAAGCATGGTAGAAGGGATCATTCTGTTCTGTACGTGGCCACGCGCGCATACTAGCCTCCAGCTCGGCATAGCGGTGTTTAGGCGCTACGGAATCTGTCTCAGATGTATGTCCAGGACCGCCATATAATGAAAAGAATTCAGCCAGTTTGTGTTTGGGAAAGTCATTTGGCGGTGCGCCATGCATGGCAAGAACGACAACGGTTTTCATAGTGTCTCCTTATGTTAGGGATGATTTCACCTAACAAGTAGTACGGACGAACTCTGAGTTCGCCTAATTCATATTTTCTGGTGTTATTCCAAGACCGCCCGCAGTGCTGCTCAAGCTGACACCGGAGGTAGGCGCTCGGCCCATGGATGCGCCTCCTCAAGCTGTGCCGCAAGGCGAAAGAGAGTGGCTTCGTCACCGTAACGTCCTACGAAGTGCGTGCCGATGGGGATTCCCTCCGAGTTCCAGAAGAGAGGCATGGACATGCCAGGTAGACCGGTGAAGTTGCACAGCGGGGTGAAGGGCATGAATTCAGCGGATCGAAAGAGACCCTGCCACGGGTTGTCCGGAGGTGAATCGAAGGTGCCCAGCGGTGGTGGGGGCTCGGCCAGGGTGGGGGTCAGAATCACGTCGTAGTCGGCGCGGAAGCGAGCGATCTCACGGGAAATCAACTGGAGTGTCGTCACCGCCAACAGGTACTCTGACGCGGTTCTCTGGTGGCCCGCTTCGTACAATGCCCAGGTGAGCGGCTCAAACTGGTCGGCGGATGGCGTACGACCGGTGATGAGAGCCATGCCATCAATGGTCCAGGCTACCATGGCACACCAAACGGTTATGAAAGCTTGAACGAGCGAATCACCAGGCAGTGACATGTTGGCCTCCACCACGTCGTGGCCCATGTCGCTGCAGAGCTTGGCTGCGTCGTGGACGGCGGCGACGCAGTCGGGTTGGACCGCGACGCCGGTAGCCGTTTCGGTAGTGAAGGCGATGCGCAAACGCCCTGGATCGGCGCCCACCTCCTCAAGGAAGGGACGGGCAGGTTTGGGCGCCCAGTAGGGGTCGCCAATGGAAGGGCCTGCGTTGGCGTCAAGCAGGGCGGCGCTATCCCGCACCGTCCGGGTGAGGGCGTGCTCCTCGACAAAGCCGCCTATCAGGTCGCCGAAGTCAGGGCCAAGCGACGTACGCCCTCGAGTGGGCTTGAGACCGAAGACACCACAACAGGAGGCGGGAATACGAATAGAGCCACCGCCGTCATTGCCATGGGCCATGGGTATCATGCCAGCGGCAACAGCCGCGGCCGAGCCACCGCTGGACCCGCCTGAGGTTCGGCTCGTATCCCATGGATTATGCGTAGGACCAAAGAGATGCGGCTCGGTGGTAGGAAGTATGCCAAACTCGGGAGCGTTGGTCTTGCCGAGGACGATCAGACCGGCACGCTTGTGCCGTGACACCAGCTCGCTATCGTGGTCCGGTACGTGGTCGCGCAGGAAACTCGACCCAAACGTCATTCGCACGCCAGCATAGCTGGCAATGACGTCCTTGAGCAGGAAGGGCACCCCGGTGAAGGGTCCCTCGGGAAGTGCGCTGTTGGCAGCGGTGCGAGCCTGTTCGTACATTGGCGTGATCACTGCATTGAGGGTAGGATTGAGGCGCTCGATCCGCTCAATGGCCGCGTCCACAAGTTCGATTGGCTTGACCTCCTTCCGCCGCACCAGGCCTGCCTGGGCAATAGCGTCAAGGAAAGCGAGTTCGGCAGATTTCGCCATGGTTGTCACCTCCTATGAAAATATTATGAAACCTGTTGCTTTGTAGGGACGTTCAATTGAATGCCCCTACAGGAACAGGCTGAGTTCACCAAACTGGCATCTGGGATCGCGCCACCAGCCTTGGGGTATAGTCTTTATCAATTGATACCTTCACTGGCAATGCCACCTAGCCACCAGATACATGGACTTGGAATACGTCCAATATCCTATCACGGGTAGCCTAGTCTAGGACGCTGTATCACTTCCTAATGCGAGAAGGATCATCCAAGGGCTTAGTGATAACACCGTATAGCTCTGGCCTTCGGTCCTTGAAGATGTCCACCTCAAACTCTCCAGGAGTGAATACCAAGTGCTTCTCCCTGGCTGTTGCTGGTTCGATATTAGCATAAAGGACATCTTCTTCATAGGGCTTCCCTTCAGCCAGAGCTATCCCTCCGGACCAATGGGCGATCTTGCTGCGACCGATAAACCTTATGCCTCGTTCCTCACCAGCACGATTGACAGCAACAACGAAGACCAGGTTCTCAGCGGCTCTTGCCGGGACAATATGCTCTGGGACGAACTCCCTGTGCAAAGGCCAGTTCGTTGGGAGAACGATGATATCTGCTCCCTGCAATGCCATAACACGTGCGTGTTCTGGAAAATTTATATCATAGCAGATGCCTATCCCTATCCTGCCTATCTCTGTCTGACATACAGTTGGTGGTAGGTCGCCATGGTTCAAGAAGCGGTCAACCCCTAGATAGGGAAGGTGGATCTTGCGATATTTGGCGAGCACTCCCCCAGGGCCCAGAAGGACTGCGGCATTGTAGTATTTGTCAGCCTCCCTTTCTAACAAACCAAGTACCACATATACATTCAGTTCACGGCACACGCTAATGATTTTTCCGGTGCTGGTACCTGGGATAGATTCGCAAAGGGGCAGTGCTTCCTCAAGGCTGGTAAATACGTACCCAGTCAAAGCGCATTCAGGAAAGACAATAAGCTGAGCGCTCTCCCTGGCGGTGACCTGAATCAGCTCGAGGCATCTTGTCAGGTTCCTATCCTTCTCCAGGATCTTGGGTTCCATCTGCACCGCAGCAATCTTCAGCTTATCGTTCATAAAGAAAACCTCTTTCGCTTCTTGATGGTAGGGCAGCTACATATGATATCTATAATAGCTCGGCATTTAATCACAGCCACCGTTTTCTCCATATACAGGGATTTCCCGTATCTGCTGGTGCGGGTATGCTAAACGCCTGCTCGGAGGCTGTCAAGACCTGTAACAAGCGCGGTTGTGTTAATTTGTGCAGATTGCTCTATTAATAGCCCAGTGCTAATATTGCAGTCAATACGAACGTTACTATTTGCAGCAAAAGGATATTCTGATTGAGATGAATCGGCTTCGGGAGATCCTGCATCGCATCGATGGTCGTGGCTACAAAGCCTACAAAGACCTGGAAAGGCAGCGCTTTCAATTCCCGGGCTTCGAGCTTGTAGTGGACCATATTCAAGGGGATCCATTTGCTGCCCCAAGCCGTTTCCACGTCCTCGTGCCTCAGGGGGTGGCGGATTTTCCGCCAGAGACCTTTTCCAACCGCTCGCGGGGGGTCGCCCTTCGGGACTTTCTGGTAAGGGCCTTCGCCCGGGAGGCGCGGCATGTTTCGGAGCGCCGCGGTTCAGGCAAGAGCGGTCAGCTATTTGTTGACGCTCCAGGGCAGGAGATCCTGGAGCGCAGCGCATGCCAGGTGAACCAAGACTATGTGGAACTGCGCTTCTTCGTCGGGCTGCCAGCGGCCGGGCGCCGTATCCTGGGGGTTGAGGCTGAGGATATGCTGGTGCAGGCGCTGCCTGTCATCGTGGAAGCGGCACTTTACTTTAAAAATCTGGACCACAAAGCGCTGTGGGAGCATGTGGAAGCCTCTGAGGATACCGATGCACTGCGGGCAAGTCTTGAGACACTCGGGCTGGTGGCATTTGTCGCTGATGATAGCGTGCTCCCACGCCGTAGCGGGGTAGACGACCGGCCCTTGGCACGGGCTGTTCCATTCCGCTCGCCGGAACGCCTGCGGGTGACGATAGGGGCGCCCAGCCGAGGTGCCGTGACAGGTATGGGTATGCCTCAAGGTGTTACGCTTATCGTTGGGGGCGGTTTTCATGGGAAGTCCACGCTGCTGCGGGCGTTTGAGCGTGGGGTATACAATCACGTACCTGGTGACGGCCGAGAGCTGGTGGTCTCTGATCCCACCGCTTTTAAGGTACGGGCGGAGGACGGGCGTAGCGTGGTTGGCGTTGACATCTCGCCATTTATCGATCGGCTGCCGGGTGGTGTGGACACCCGATGGTTTACCACGGAAAACGCCAGTGGCTCGACCTCTCAGGCGGCCAACATCGCTGAGGCGCTGGAGGCGGGAAGCCGTCTTCTACTAGTGGACGAAGACACCTCGGCCACCAACTTCATGATCCGCGATCGAAGGATGCAAGCCTTGGTCGAAAAGCGACATGAGCCAATAACTCCCTTCGTCGACCAGGTGCAGAGGTTATATAAAGACCACGGAGTCTCGACCGTGCTGGTTATGGGAGGTTCGGGGGACTATTTCGATGTGGCGGATACGGTTATCGCAATGGTAGAGTACGTGCCCCAGGAGGTGGCCGAGGAGGCAAGGGCAATAGCGTTAAAGTATCCCACTGACCGGACATTAGAGGGTGGAGACCACTTCGGACCTATCCCGAAGCGCATTCCTCTTGCGGAGAGCCTGGACCCAAGGAAGGGGCGGCGTGAGGTGAATTTGAAGGCTAGAGGAACGCGTACGCTTCTGTTCGGGCGCGACGAGATTGACCTCTCCCATGTGGAGCAGGTTGTTGAGGACGGACAGGTGAAGGCCATCGGATACGCCATGGCATACGCACGACAGCGCTACATGGATGGTAGTACGCCTCTTCGAGAGATATTAGGGCGGGTCCAACGTGATGTGCAACAGGCGGGACTCGATGGGATATCTCACATTCTATACCCTCCCGACCTTGTAGGCTTCAGAGCGCAGGAGTTGGCTGCCGCGGTAAATCGGTTGCGCACGCTTCGGGTAAAGCCGTAGAAGCATCATTTATCCCTGGCATCTCTGGCCAGGCGATGGCAATCGCGGCATTTCCCTGGTGGGACCCAGTTGGGGTCGATGGCTGGATATATGCCCATTCGGTGTAGTAGACGCAGCAGTATGCAGGGGGGAAGACCGACAACGTTCAGGTAGCAGCCCATCACCTTAGCCACGGGATGAAACTGGGTATCCTGGATGCCGTAGGCACCAGCCTTGTCCCAGGCATCACCGGCGGCGATATAGGCAGTGATCTCTTCATCGCTATATTCTCGCATGCGCACGTGGCTGATGCGGTAGCCGCTGAGCTGTTCGCCACTGGCAGCGTCTACCAGGGCTAACCCGGTGATAACCCGATGTTCCTTACCACGAAGCCTGCGCAGCATGGCATAGGCCTCTTCCTCCGTTGCAGGCTTGCCCAGGATATCATCCCCATCGGCAACCACAGTGTCGGCTCCGATAACCGTTCCCTCGCGCAGGTCAGATGCCACAGCCAGGGCTTTGTCGAGGGCCTCTTTCTGGGCAATAGCTACCGGATCACCATAGGATGGTGGAGTCTCATCAACCTTCGATGGTATTGTTTGGAAGGTGAGGCCCATGGTGGCCATGATCTCCTGCCGCCTGGGGGATTCGGAAGCCAGCACAAGCTGTTGGCGTGATTGGAAGGCATACTGCCTTTCTGGGCTATAAGATAGGGTGGCGATGCACTCGATGTGGTGAGTCTGGGGAAAGAGGTCAATGGGTAGCACCTCTTCCAGAACAAAAGGCCCGTGGCATAACACTCGCAGGTCGCGGGCCAGAGCCCACGGGTCACACGAGACATACACTATCCGCTGCGGCGGCCGATGCAGGATGGTCTGCAGGACTGTGGGGTGGCATCCGGTGCGCGGTGGGTCCAGAATCAGGGCATCAGGTACTTGCGGGAGGGACTGTAGCAACTTTTCCGTCTTATCCTGGGCAAGCTCAATGTTAGTCAAACCCTGGATGTTGACCTGGGCATCCTTGATAGCAGAGGCCGACTCCTCGATGGCGATGACCTTGCTGGCGTACGGGGCGAAGAGAACAGCGAAGGTGGCTACACCAGCGTAGGCGTCTACAAGCAGTTCCTCGCCGGTCAATGCGAGGCGCTCCCGCACCAGCTCAGCCATTCTTTCCGCCTGGGCTGTGTTCACCTGAAAGAAAGAGGCAGCAGATATGCGGAAGAGTTTACTGTGAAGAGCCTCCTCGTAGCTTTTCTGGCCAGATGATAGAGGAACTTCAGGCCTTCTGAGGGTGGGCTGAATCAGCCACTGGCCGGTATTTACTCCATAGCGGATAGAGAGCTGGGTAGTCTCTGCGCAGCGGCCCTGAAGCTGGGATAGTGCTTCGTTGATCGATGGGTGCATGAGTAGACATTGGTCGATGTGGACAAAGCGGCGGCTCTCGCGGTTGACGAAACCGAGGGCGCCCTCTGGCCCCACGGTGAAGCGGGCGTGGTTGCGGTAGCCCAGGGTCTGGGGTGCAGGGACAACAGGGGCCACCGGAGCGTGGACCATCCCTCCCATCGCTTCCATGGCCTCCTTGACCATCATGTGCTTAAGCTCCAACTGGTGCTCATAGCGGATGTGTTGCCACTGACACCCGGTACACGACCCGAAATAGGGGCATGGCGGTTCCACCCGCTGGGAAGAGGAAACTATCACCTTGACCACTCGCGCGGCGATACGATTGTGGTGCTGCCGCACTACCTCAGCCAGCACTTCTTCGCCGGGGATACCTCCAAAGACGAATACCTTAGTACTATTACTCCAGGCTAAGGCCTCTCCCAGGCGTCCCATGACGTCCAGTTTCAAGACAAGTGGTGCCAAATTTTCAACAGTATCGCTCATATGAGTACATCTCTAAGCTTTGGTGATAGGACAATGATCGGTGAATTCCATTGCGTCAATCCGTCTTTCGAGACCTAAGCCTGGAGTAATAGGGCGAAGTAGATAGATACAGCGCAGCTAGCGGGTTATGTCCTAAAACCCGGTCTTTAACCGCAAGCACTGTCATGGGTAGGCGGCAATACTTCATAAAAAGGGTATCGTGTCCTACACAAAGGCCCAGTTGGATGACAAAATCGACCTCTTCTGCGTTCAAGATTTCAGCCTGGGTTATCGGACTGCACATCGACTCGAAGATTGCCGGGCCTGGAATCTTCTCCTCCGCCCTCAACCCTATTCTTTCCTTGGGGATTGCACCCGCTTTGCAACATACAGAGACAACTTCGAAGCCCTTACGCTCCAGGATTTGTGCCAGCATGCGAACCTCGTTCATAAGACCGATGCAAAAAGCTATGCCAATTCGCTTATAGCCATTTTTCTTGGCGAACTGTATGGTCTCTTCCACCCGCGGAAACCTTGTCCTTATGCCCTCTGGCACCCACTCATAACATTCAAACTCCTGTAATGAGGCAAGCCGAGCAAACTCTCTGACATCCTTCCTGTCATACTCGGAGAGCGCACTTTGTATGATCTCGCTATGAAGCCTCATGGGACAGAATTCCGGCGCCTCACTAAATGGGGGCTCTTCATCGACTCCAATGGTAGGGTAGCAGACCCTCTTCTCACATCTGTGGCACTGTGGATATATTTTCCGTTCCATTTTCTCACCCATACCTTTCAGCCCATTATATCATGATCAATAATTCGCCATAGTAGAGGGTGGTCATTCTTGTGGTTTAGACCATCTCATTGTAGAATTACACAACTGATTAACCAAAGATGGAAGTATGGGAACCTTAGAAATTTTATATCTGCTGCTATCCATATTATTTCTCTTGATCTGTGCTTTCTTTGCCAGCGCTGAGATAGGGTTCATCAACCTGCAACGGTTCAGGCTCAGGCATCTACAGGAGGAGGGAGTTCACGGCGCTGACCGCGTAGCCAGGATTATGGAACACCCGTCGCGATTCCTCTCTGTTGTTCTCACTGGCCTCAGCTTTGCCGAAACCATCGTCGTTGCACTGGGAACGATATTCATCGTTGCGCTGTTGGGTGAGGGCGTAGGAACGCCGGTAGCTATTGTGGTCATAGCCATCGTATTACTCATATTCGCCAAGGTGATTCCTAAGACCATTGCTGCACAGCACCCGGAGAGAATCGCTCTGCTGTACGTCAGGCCAATTGAGATACTTTCCAGGCTGTTACACCCTGTTGTCATCGCGTTGAGCTGGGTCGCTGGCAGGTTTACACACCTGACTCATTCGAGCACTATAACGGGGGAGCTAATTAGCCGGGAGGAGCTAGGTACAATAATCTCCATGGGGGAGGAGGAGGGCGTTGTCGACGAGGCCTCAGCGCAAATGCTGCGCAGCGTCGTCAGGTTGGGGGAACGTCAGGTGCGGGAGGTGATGACTCCACGTACCGAGGTAGTCTGGCTGGAGCAGGGTATCAAGCTTGATGATTTCCTGAAGATATACAGTGAGTCTCCTGCCCAGCGTTACCCCATTTACGAGGAAAGCTACGACAATGTGGTAGGTATGCTCTCCATCAGCGATGTACTTACCGCCATGTCACAGGACTCGATGGGGCGACAGGATGTGGTTACCGACCTGGCTCGCGCCGTGTATTTTATTCCTGAAAGCAAGACAGTTGGCGAACTGTTTGGCGAAATGAGGGACGAAGGATATTTGATGGCAGTTGTGTTAAGCGAGTACGGGGGTACCTCGGGCATAGTGACCATCGAGCAAGTAGTCGAGCAAATTGTGGGCGAGGTGAGAGAAGAACTGACGGAAGCCAAAAAGGAATTTGAGGTAGTCGGAGAGCATCTCTATAAAATAGAGGGCGGCATGCGAATCGACGACGTAAATGAGCAGCTCCAGTTCGATATTCCCGAAGGCGACTATCAGACTATTGGTGGATTTGCCCTCCACCTCTTTGGGCATCTTCCCAAAGAAGGGGAGCAGATAACTTATGCAGGTCTAACGTTGCTGATAGCTGATGTCAAGGCAAACACAATTGCTTATATGTTTGTGATTAAAGAGGAAAGAACGGAAGAGCCTAAAGACATTCCTGTCTGATTGTATTATATCAGTGAAAAGAATACTGTTTGATTGTGGGTTTCCCTTCGTATTTTCCCCTCGTCCTCAAGATACTTGAGGTGGGCAAGCGCCTCTCCGGTGGCAAACCATTTTTGCGAGGGTGGGAATTCATGCCAGTGCTCGTAGCTCATATCCCAGGTCATCTGCGATGCCACCTGATAGGCATGTTGACTACCTTGTTTGAGTATGGAGAGAACTTCATTAGCTCTTGTTTCGTGATGCTTCTTCAATTCGTCAATTCTCTGCTTGTGGTTCTTAAAACGTCTTCGATGTCCAGGTAATACAAGCTCAACGTCTAGGTCATAGACCTTGTCCAGACTGGCCAGGTAATCACCCAGAGGGTTTTCATCACCTTCAGACCACAATGAGATATTAGGGGTAATATCAATAAGAATGTGGTCTCCGGCAACAAAGATCTTCTTATTAGGCTCATAAAGACACATGTGACCGTTAGTATGGCCTGGGGTTGCAATGCATATAAATGAATAGTCGCCGATGCTTATTATGTCGCCGTCTCTAACAAAATGAAATTCTAAGTGGCCTCTTGCACTGTATTTGTAACCGGGGTGATTCTTAATAGCCTTTTGAAGTTCGTCCTCAGGAAAACCTTGCATGCGAGCAACTTTGGGAATCTGCTCAAAATAGTTATGCTTGGCGGCCATAGCGCCACTGGGAGCATCCGTTTCACCGAAGTAGATTGTTGATGTCTCTGTGGCTAGAGTTGAGATGAGACCTGAATGGTCAGCATGCATATGCGTGATAAAGAAGTCTGCCTGCGCTAGATTTACATCAAGTTCCTTCAAGCCAGCAGATAGTACGGAGAGGCATTCTTCCCGATTCATTCCCGTGTCGATAATCAAAGATCGATCATCAGCCTTTATTATGTACGAGTTGGTCGCTTTTAGAGGGCTTCCTGGAAGAGGAACCTCGATTGTGTATAGGTTGGGTAAAATCTGTTCAACCATTATCCTGCCTTTATAATTAGCAGGAGTGGTAGGTCACCCTTCCACTCCGCTCTCTTTGTCACTATAGCATTGTTCGACTGCAGTGTAAAGGAAAGGCATTCGCCAGAGCCATGGTTGAAGTCTCACCCGAGATAGTCAGGGCCTAGCTCATGGGTAGGTTGGAGCCCTTCAGGGGAAGGGCTCCAACGATGCCTAGAGCAGATGCTCTAGATTACCCGAGGAATACATCGGTCGGCGTCGGTTCGTCGGATGGCGGCCGCTGTTTCGATCTGTCTCCTTTTCGTAGGTGGGAAAGGCTGGGGTGAGGCGAAGTTTTCGCCGTTCTCCAAACCACGTGGGGAACATGTGATCAGGCTTTACTATGCCGGAATCAAGTCGCAAAAGTAGAATGAATCTCTGAGGACGATCTGACCTAACGTGTACTGTATGCTACTGTTGAATGTTGGCCCGTCAAAGACAAACGAATGGAACTCGCCATTTTCGCCGCATGGGTCAACATTAGATGGTAGTTGAGCCAGGAAGCTATCATCGATTATCCTTCCGGCAAACATATTATCGAGAACCTTTGAATCAATGCAGGTTATAATAGCCTTGAACCCTAAATCTACGAAAGTTCTGGCTAGCTCGGCGGTATCTCTTCCCCAGATGGGGAAAACCGCATTCATTCCTACCTTAGACAGGTTGTCCTCTCGATATTTTCTTACATCCTCCAGGTAAATGTCGCCGAAGACAACAGAGGACACTCCAGCCTTCTGAAAATCGGTGAGCGCAGCTTGCATTTTGGACGCATACTCCTCGTTGGTTGCTTCTTTTGAGATAAATACCTCATAGAGTGGTAGTGAGAGAGATTCTGCCTGCCGCTCCAATAGAGCGCGGCGGACGCCGTGCATACTCACCCTATCGTAGTCTGAAGTTAGCGTTGTTAGCAGGCTGACAACCTGGTAATCTGTTCTTTGTTGAATTTCATATAACGTGATGGCACTATCTTTGCCGCCACTCCATGCCAGAATAACTTTCTCTGCCATTTTTGTAGTATATTGCTTCAGAAGTCGATTCTAATTATCCCACCTACACACATAACCTGAGAGGTATTGCTGGGGTACACACCCAAACACCCGTTATCAAGTCTGGACGCTGTTTTGAGTGATGGCAGAACACAGTGGTACTAGAAAGCATTCCAGTGCAGAACCATCTCCAGCTTCTTCTTAGGGACATGAAGCACGCCCTGCTCGTCCTTCCAGTACTTCACCGACCCATCAAAAGGCTCCTCAACCGGGCTTTCATCGGGATAGCCCAGGGCGATGAGCAGAGAAATTTCATAGCTATCATGGACGCTACATATTGTTCTCAGCTTGTCCCAATCCACATTGAGAAGGGCACAGGAACCAACGCCCTCTTCCAGGGCCACGAGCATGATATTATCCATCGCCCCTCCGATATCGTACGCCGTCCATGGCGCTGTGGCGCTGGCTTCCTTGAGTATAGCGATGTAGGCCTTGGGCTCATGGCCCGGGGGCGGGTCGCCTGCCGGTCTGATGTATGCCGCCCATTTTATAATGGAGAACACCTGGGGCACTAGCTGCTCATCATCTACAATGATATACTCAAGTGGCTGGAGGTTGGCACCCGATGGTGCCAGCCTGGCCGCATCAACACACTTCTCCAAAACGTCTTTAGGGACTGGCATGTCCTTGAATCGCCTGATCGACCGTCGTTTAATAGCCGTATCATAAACACTCATATTGGTATCTCTCCGCGTCTAATTTCGATATAGTGGCCACTGGAGGCCGGTTTATATCATGGCATTATACCATCTTTGAAGGGAGTGGGAAGAAAAAGTGTAGTGCATAGGGGTTTACCCTCTGCAAGGGGATGGTGGTGACTTCTGCAAATACATCTTATTGACTCTGAGGGGGTTTTTCTTGTAATCTAGATGGGATGACGATGAGGTCTACTGAGGAATTAGTACGTGAAATCTCCTCTACATGTTGTCATGTTGGTTGGTATAGATAGTTGACAATATAGGAGTGGCTCAATTGTGAAAGGCCCGTGGAGTAGAATAGGTGCTCTAACAAGTCATCGCGGTGTGACGCGTGAACGGGCGCCAATGAAATCCAGGCAGCCGGTACGTCAGGATGGGCTTTCATTGGCAACAAAGAGGATCGGAGCAATGATGCAATCATGTGCAACGAAATCGCCGGTGTTCCCACCGACGACCATTTACAATGAGAGATGGTTGCTTCGGCTTATGTTGGACTGGTTCTCAGCACACCCGATTGAAGGGCATCCACTCAATGTTACGGAGAAGGGGCGGTGGTTCTCGGAGGTATTACTACCCACCACCTTTACTGGAAGTGGCAAGGCAGCACGATTAGCCGAGACTTCGACTCATGTGGATGCTGTGGTCGGCCATTTTGACGTTGGCACTAATGGCAAGGCCGACCTGTCGCTGCAGCCTGACGCCAAACACCTGGTGGTGCTCGAAGCCAAGATATTCAGCGGGCTATCGCCTGGTGTTACCAACGCCAAATATTTTGACCAGGCAGCTCGCACTGTTGCCTGCATCGCCGAGGTTCTCAGACGTGCCGACCGTCCTCCTTCAGATTTGTCCCGTCTCTGCTATTATGTACTGGCTCCACAGGTTCAGATTGCCCGAAACGTGTTCGAAAAGGCAATGAGTCGTAGTTCGATAAACAGGAAGGTCAAAAAACGAGTGAATGAGTTCGGTGTCAAGAAAGAAAAATGGTATAAAGATTGGTTTCAGCCCACCCTTCAACAAATCGAAGTCGGCACATTGAGTTGGGAAGAACTACTTCACACTATTGGGGAACACGATGCATCATCAGCGGCTTCGATTCAATGGTTCTATCTACAGTGCATCGGATTCAGTGAGCAATCTAGCAAAGGCTCGTCCCAGCGAGACATGAGAGGGGAGTAGAACAAATGGAAATCGAAATCCGGACGGCCCGGCCCGACGATGCTTCCTTTCTGGGATGGGTTATTTTCGCGGCAGGGCGCTCGCATTGCCCTAGAGGAGTTTGGGATATTATCGTTGGAATGCCAGAAAACGAGTGCATTACCTTCCTTGAACATCTAACGGTGACAGAGGCGCATCATATGTTCCACTACTCAGACTTTATAATAGCGGAGGTGGACGGTCGCCCAGTCGCTGCCCTCAGCGGCTACGATCCCAAGCAATTGGCTGAGGTGGGGCAGCCGTTACTGGAGGCGTTCCAGAAGCTTGGGTTGAATGGAAGCAGCAGGTTGGACAACCAGAAGGGCGTGGCGGCGATTTTGTACTGTTACCCCGAAGAGACCGAAGGCGCGTGGATTATTGAGAGTGTAGCTACACTGCCAGAGGTCCGCCGTCGGGGAGTGATAAACATATTACTGGAGGAAGTCCTTGAAAAGGGCCGGCGGCTAGGGTTTGGCCTCGCCCAGGTTGGCGTTTTTATTGGCAATACGCCGGCGCAGAATGCCTACGAGAAATGCGGCTTCAAAGTCGTCGATGAGAAGAGGCATCCCGATTTCGAAGCGGAAACGGGCTCTCCAGGCATGAAACGGCTTCTCCTTGACATGTGAGGCCAGAGCTACGAAACACATCCACAGCGCCCGGGCATACCACGCATTAGATATATCATAGTAAGCTTACACAAATGCACCGTATCGTTACTAATATGAAGAACTTCGGGGCATTCGTGTACATCAGCATAAACCACGATGGGCTAGCGCATTTGAGAACGTTAGCCAACGACCAAGCTTCTTATATGAATTAGCATATCCTTTAGGCTGCAACTAACCATGGCACAGTGAATGGGTAAAATGGCGAAGAAGAAAGTGCTTCTGACCGGTGCAAGCGGCTCAATGGGCGGCGAGGCTTTCAAAGAGCTGCTTAGAAGAAGAGACAAATATGACATTGTAATTCTGCTCAGGCCTACCAGGCAAGAGAAGAGGGATTTCGCACAATATGAGAATCAGGAAAGAATTAAAGTGGTCTGGGGAGATTTGCAGAATCCCGATGATGTATTGGAAGCGGTTAACGGAGTAGACCATGTTCTCCATCCAGCTGCGTTTATCGCACCGGCGGCAGACCACAATCCTGCGCTTGCTAACAAGATAAACCTCGGTGGCACAGAAAACATAATAGCTGCGATTAAGAAGCAGCCAAACAATGGCGACGATATTCGATTCGTCTATATCGGTACCGTAGCTGAATATGGGGATCGGCTTCCACCTATCCATATGGTGAGGGTTGGCGATCCTCTCAAACCAAGCGTTGGGGACTTCTATGCAACGACAAAAGTAGCAGCGGAAAGAGCGGTTATAGAATCAGGTCTAAAATATTGGGGCTCAATGCGACAGACTTATATAGCTATCCCCAATGCACTGTCCCTTCTGGACCCAATCATGTTCCACCAGCCTGTAAATACCCACATTGAGCTTATTACCAAGGAAGATGCAGGATACGGGCTAGTGCAAACGTTGGAGGCCCCCGATGAGTTCTATGGCAGAGTATACAATATGGGAGGCGGCCCATCATGCCGGGTTGTGTACAAGGATTATCTGGGTCGAATGATGAGAATCTTCGGTTTGGGGGATTATAGAAAGATAATGCCGCTCAACTGGTTCGCCTTGAGGAACTTCCATTGCTGTTGGTACGAGGATAGCTGGGTTCTCAATGAATATCTGGGTCACTGGCGTCATTCGCTTAAGGACCACTACAGGCAGGTGGAAGATGCCATCCCGTTGTATTTGAAATTAGGAGCTACAATAGCGCCAACCAATATCACCAAGGCGTTTATGAAGAGAATGGCAGACCCCTTAAAATGGATAGAAAACAACGAAGAGGAGAAAATCAAGGCTTTTTTCGGTAGCCGTGAAGCATGGGAGAATATTCCCGGTTGGCACGATTACATTTGTGCAGAGCCTGGTGAACAAGCAGAACGTCGTAAGGAAATGGCATCTGAGGACTATACAATAGATGATATGCGAGAACTGGCTGAATCAAGGGGTGGGCAATGCCTTTCAACAGAGTTTAGTGGTATCGGGTCCAAGCTCACATGGAGATGTTGGTTCGGACATGAATGGGAAGCTACCCCTGTATGTGTTACAGCAGGGCATTGGTGTCCAGAATGTGCACCTCCGCCATGGGATTATGACGCTATTGCAAAGGTTGATCCACTCTTTGCTAGGTTCTACTACAGTAATCATGATAAAACCGAATCTCAAAAAGTCGGTTATCTATATTGCCCCAACCAATGAGAATGATGATAGTGACCTACCTCGCCGAGGTCACCGCCTGTTGCCATTATAGGTGATATAGCCAACAAGGCGGGTCACTCGGTCTCTGAAATCCAGCGATGATGTTTAGCTTTCCTCTATAGTTATCCGTATTATGGTATCGCCCTCGAAATCTGGGTACTGAGTTGGGTCTCTAGGGGTAAGTGATTCGAGGACATCCATCCCTTCGATTAGCTGGCCAAACACGGAGTAATTGCCATCGAGGTACGGCTGCGGCTCATAGCAAATGAAGAACTGGCAGCCATTTCTATCCGCGCCGGAGTTAGCCATCGATATGGCGCCAGCCACATGGGTATGCTCGGTGATTTCGTTGGGAATGTAGTAGCCGGGGGTTCCACTACCGGTTCCAGTAGGGTCTCCACCTTGAGCCATAAAGCCTGGTATTACACGGTGGAACGTACAGTTATCGTAAAAACCATCATTAGCCAGGAAGACGAAGTTGTTGACAGTTACTGGAACGTCAGCGGCGAATAGCTCCAGCACCAGGTCGCCCTTATCCGTTTCAATGATAGCAGTATAGTGCTTGCTTTCATCGATTGTCATTGGTGGTGGTTCTGAATAGGTTTTATACATTGGCGTAGGCGTTGGAGTCAGTGTCGGTATAGACGTTGGTGTTGGCGTCGGTGTCGGTGTTGCGGTCTCTCCACCACCGCAGCTAACAGCCAGCAGGGACGCTGCAACGATAAGCAGTATACAATATCTCTTCACTCAATTCACCTCCGCGATAAAGGGTACATCACCTCCAATCGTTGAGTCAAGGAATCCAACCCATCCGCCTGGCCTGATTTGTGGTTCTGGGGGACACCCACAGCTCCCCGCCAGAGAAGAGACACCTCTGGCCCCCATAAATATTCTCGTTCATGTTTCCATGTCTGCGAGTGAGGAAACATGGTAGAATAGACGCTGGTATTTCTGGAGCCTGCAATAAGAGAAAACGTGGGAGAAGAGAAAGCAAACGGGATAATAGCAGCAGACACTAGTGGCCCGCGATCACTGCCCAAGAAGCAAGTAGTCATCACCATGGCCGGCATGATGTTGGCCATGTTCCTTGGTTCACTTGACCAGACGATAGTCGGCACTGCCATGCCGAGAATCGTCGCTGACCTCGGCGGATTTACCCATTACACGTGGATTACCACTGCCTACATAATCGCCTCCACCGTCACTGTGCCAATCACTGGTAAACTGACCGATATATACGGTCGAAAGTGGTTCTATACCGCGGGAATAGCGATCTTCATAGGCGGCTCCATCCTCTGTGGCTTTAGCCAGACAATGCTGCAAATCATCATCTTTCGAGGGCTGCAGGGTGCAGGCGCCGGGATCATGATGGCCAATGCATTCATCATCATTGGCGACCTTTTTCCGGCGATTGAAAGAGGGAAGTACCAAGGTTTAGCCGTTGCGGTGTTCGGCATATCGTCCGTAATTGGGCCAACGCTGGGTGGATTCATAACCGACAGCCTCTCATGGCACTGGGTCTTCTTCGTTAATGTGCCTCTGGGAATCGTGGTCATTGGCCTATTCGTATTCTTCTTCCCTCAGTTGAAGCCAGCCGCTTTAAAGCGCAAGATCGACTACCTTGGCCTGGTGACACTCATACTCTCGGTGGTACCAGCTATGCTGGCTCTATCGTGGGCTGGCGTCGATTTTCCATGGGTTTCTGCCCCGATAATCGGCACGTTCGTTTTCTCAGCGGCAATGGCGATCCTTTTCGTGGTGATCGAAAGCCGAGCCGAGGAGGCCATTATTCCTCTGTGGATATTCAAGAACCGGATTGTAGCTGTATCGACGATCGTTACCTTTTTGACCGGTTTTGGCACATTCGGGGCAATTATCTTCATCCCGCTCTTCTTTCAGGGCGTGCTGGGGACATCAGCCACTGCCAGCGGTAGCTTCTTAACGCCTATGATGTTAGGGGTGGTGGCAGGTAGCATTGTATCCGGGCAGGTTCTATCACGCACAGGGGGACATTACCGGTTGCAAGGTGTTGTGGGACTGGCAATCATGGCAGTGGGTTGCGGGCTAATCTCTATAATGACGGTTGAGACCAGCTATGCGACAGCGGTGGTTTACATAATTATTGCAGGCATTGGAGCGGGCATTATCATGCCTCTGTATACCATCGCGGTACAGAACGCAGTCCCTTATGCCGTTATGGGAGTGGCTACGTCTTCGAATGCCTTCGCTAGGTCCTTTGGCGGTGCTTTGGGGCTGGCCATTTATGGGTCAGCGCTGAACAATAGGTTCGCTACGGAGTTCGTCAGTGGCCTATCCGATACCGCAAAGGCGGTCATACCACCAGAAGCGCTAAATACACTGGCGCATAATCCACAGGCACTTGTGAGCCCTCAGGCCCAAAGTCAGTTGATGGATATGTTTGAGCAGTTGGGGACGCAAGGGATAGCGCTCTTTGATGAGGTATTAGAATCGCTCAAGCTGGCTCTCAGTTCGGCCTTGGGGGAGATTTTCTTCATAGGTTTCATAGTCATCGTCGTCGCCTGGGTAGCTAATATGTTCATTAAAGAAATACCGCTACGCAAGCACCATGGCTAGCTGAAACCTGGGCATACAACTGTGAGAACCTATGATTACATAAACTATTCATCTTTTGCACCGCCTTTCTTGTGTTCGGGTGGCCACCAAGGGTTAGTTGTGTTTGCCTTCCATTATAACTTATCAGTATTCACAGTTTATGGAGACAGATCGTAGCTTTCACCGCAGTTAGCAACCCAGTAAGACCGCCAATGTGTGCAACAGACCGAGATACCTTGCTTGACTTTGGCCTCATGCCAACCTACAATCCTGCAGTGTAACAGGTCAAGAATTAGATTGCCTAAATCGAATACCTGGGAGGTACTGATGAGCAACTATGAGACACTTCTGGTGGAAAAGGAGGAGTGGATTGGCACCATCACACTCAATCGTCCCGAAAGATTAAATGCCTTCAATACCAAGATGCGCGATGAGTTTCCCCAAGCCATGCGGGAAATGGCAAGCGATCCCGATGTTAGGGTTGTGGTCATGACTGGGGCAGGCGATGCCTTTTCTGCCGGTGCAGATATACACGATTTTGCCGCCGGGTTGGAGTTGAGAGGGAAGATGCCAGCGGGAGGTCCAGCACCGGAATCGGCTATAAACGCTATGCCGACTTTCATGAGGGAGATGGGGAAGGTAATCATCTGGTCTATCAACGGTGTCTGTGTTGGGATGGCTTTGACTTTAGGCTTGTGTGCTGATATAAGGATCGCTTCAGAGAAGGCCCGATTCGGCGCTGTCTTCACACGTTTGGGCATAATCCCCGAATACGGTTCGACCTATACTCTTTCTCGTATTATCGGCATCGCCAAGGCCTGTGAGCTGGTATTTACCGCTCGCATAATCGATGCCGCTGAGGCTAAAGAGATTGGGCTGGTAAACCAGCTTGTGCCCGCAGAAGAACTGAAGCAGGCGACAAAAGAGATGGCAAGTTCCATCGCCAAACTGCCTCCGTTTGCCATCCAGATGGCAAAACGAGGCCTTTATCAAGGGCAGAATACCGACATTCGTACGCAGACGCAGTTCGAAACCATGGGGCTTGATGCCTGCTTCCGCAGCGCCGACCACGCCGAGGCAGTGAAGGCGTTCTTGGAAAAGAGGGAGCCAAATTTCGAGTCGCGATAGCAGAGTGCTGTAGAGGAACATTTTAAATGGCGCTGCGGAACATGTGACCAAGTGCTTTTAGTAAAAAACCATGACTGCTACCAATTGAGAGAAATGTGGTTAAGCATATTTAGTGACTGAGAGGTTCTAATGAACAACTATGAGACACTTCTGGTGGGAAAGAAGGACTGGATCGGAACCATCACCATGAATCGGCCCGACAGACTCAATGCCATGACCAGCACAATGCTGGTGGAGTTGGCGCAGGCTTTTCGCCAAGTGGATGCCGACCCGGAGGTGAGGGTGGTTATCTTGACCGGGGCCGGCGATGCGTTCTCGTCGGGCGCTGATTTACGCGATTCTGCTCAGGCGCTAGATAAAAGAGAGGAGGAGGCGCCCGTGCGACAAGAAAGGCGTGACGCGATACCGGCCGTCGTTGAGGAGATGCGAGTGGTATCGAAGCCGATCATTGCTTCCATCGGTGGGGTCGCCGTCGGTGGCGGCATGACCATCAGCCTTCACTGCGATATAAGGATAGCTTCGGAGAAGGCGCGCTTTGGAGCGGTGTTTGCTCGGATTGGGATCATCCCCGAGTTTGGGTCGACCTATACTCTTTCTCGCATCGTGGGTATTGCCAAGGCTTGCGAGCTGGTATTCACTGCTCGCATATTCGGTGCCGCTGAAGCTAATGAGATTGGCCTGTTGAATCAGCTTGTGCCAGCGGATGAACTGAAGCAAGCCACGCAGGAGATGGCAAGCAACATTGCCAAACTGCCTCCATTTGCCATCCAGATGGCAAAGCGAGGTCTATATCAGGGGTTGGATACCGACATTCGCACGCAAATGAAGTTCGAAACAATGGGGCTTGATGCTTGCTTTCGCAGTGCCGACCACGCCGAAGCGGTGAGGGCATTCTTAGAAAAGAGGGAGCCAAAGTTCGAGGCGCGGTAATAGCCAGGCGTTAGGGAGGTTTTGCATGGATGTGTTTGAGGCTATAAGGGAAAGAAGAAGCATCAGGCAGTATCAAGTCAAAGCGGTACCGGAGGAAAAGCTGACACAAATCCTTGAAGCGGGTCGGTGGGCGCCCTCATCGAGCAACAGGCAGCCCTGGACATTCGTAGTTATTAGAGATGGAGAGATTAAGAATAAATTGGCAAGCGTAGCTCCCTTTGGGAGATTTATTGCTCAAGCTCCTATCGGCATCGCCGTAGTTATTGACCCACATGGCTCCAGTCATCCTGTCGAGGACGGGGCGGCGGCAACCCAGAACATACTTCTGGCTGCTCACGCTTTAGACCTGGGTGCGTGCTGGATTGGCTCCTACGGCTCTGATTACGAAGAGAGGGCCAAGGAAATCCTGAGCATCCCACGTGATAGAAGGATCTTATCCCTCATTTCGCTGGGATATGCAGCGGAATCACCCGAGAAAGGCAGGGTGGAACTCAGCGAGCTAGTATGCTATGACAGCTATGGCGAGAGGGACGGTTGACGGAGCTCGCACATTTTGCTGGCACACCAACAAGCTCGCGGCGGTTTGGCACTGTCGTTTCTACAAATTATATGATTCGGTGCAACTTGTGGGTGGCCGGAGGCAGGATTGGGTTGAAAGAACGGTGGTAGATTTGAAAGGGGGATCGTCGAGGAAGCGCGAGGTCCCCTACGTGAAGGAAAGCCAACGGTTAGTGGGGGCAACTAGGCCAGGATTCTGAAATGTTAGAAGCAATCGTTGAGGCGTGGGAATTCGTCGTGCGGCACCCTGAGCTGCTGGCGGAGTGGACCACCAGGCATGTGTGGCTCGTCTTCGTCGCTGGCAGCATAGCGCTTATTCTGGGCCTTGTTGTCGGAATATACATCTCAGGCAGGGGGAGAGAAAGGTTAGCGGAGACCGTCCTGTATTTGGCTGAGATCATGATGACTGTGCCCAGCCTGGCGCTGTTTGGGCTGCTTATGCTTGTTCTTGCCGCGATGACGCTGAAATCCATTGGTTTTCTCCCAGCCATTATTGCGTTAGTTATCTATGGACAGCTTCCCATCATACGCAATACGTATACGGCGATACGGCAGGTTGATTTGGCGCTCATTGAGGTTGGCAGGGGAATGGGGATGACCGAAAGGCAGATACTGCTTCGGGTAAAGCTCCCAATCGCGTTGCCTGTGATAATGGCTGGCGTTAGGAATTCACTTATGCTTCTCATCGGGATCGCAACAATAGCCGTGTTCGTCGGTGCCGGTGGGCTGGGGACACCTATATTTAGAGGACTGCGCAATGCCAGGATGGATTTGATTATCATTGGGGGCGTCACAGTCTCCCTTCTCGCGTTGGCAACTGACGGTGTCATGGCGCTGGTGCAGAGTACCGTTACGTCTAAAGGGCTGAAGAAGAGGTAGCGCCATGATTACGCTGGAGCACGTTACTAAGGCCTACCCTGATGGGACTCAGGCGGTCAATGACGTCAGCTTTGAGGTTCAGCAAGGCGAACTCTGCGTGCTTCTGGGGCCGTCGGGCTGTGGGAAGACGACTACCATGAAAATGATCAATCGTCTCATCCCAATAACAAGCGGTAAGATATACCTGGATGGGGTCGATGTGACCACGGTGAATGAGAACGAACTGCGGAGGAATATCGGTTATGCTATTCAAGAGATTGGGCTCTTCCCCCATATGACCGTAGGGCAAAATATAGAAACAGTTTCCGTACTAAAGGGTTGGGCCAGAGTGAAACGCAGGGAAAGAGCGAGAGAGCTGCTTGGACTTGTCAGATTGGACCCAGATGAGGTGCTCGGCAAGTACCCCAGCGAACTGTCGGGTGGACAGCGGCAGCGAGTCGGTCTGGCTCGTGCTCTGGCGGTGGACCCGCCAACATTGCTAATGGATGAACCGTTCGGAGCCATCGACCCCATAACGAGGATAGACCTGCAGAACGAGTTCCTCAAGATACAGCAGGAGATATCAAAGACCATCGTCTTCGTAACACACGACATCTACGAAGCGATCAAGATGGGTGACAAGGTAGCCTTGCTAAAGGAAGGAAGGCTGGTGCAGTATGGGACACCTGCTGATCTGACTTACAGACCAAAGGATAGGTTTGTGGAAGACTTCATCGGTGCCGATAGGGCCCTCAAGGGATTGCAATTGATACGGGTGACGGAGGTTATGGATGCCTCTCCGCTGGTTATAAAAGCAGAGGAGAACGTGAAACGCGCTGATGAACTTATCAAGGAAGGGAAGAGGGATGTGGTTGCGGTGGTAGATGCTAACGGGAGGTTTATTGGATGGGTCGGCGAGGCTGAGGTGAAGCAGGACGCAACGGCTGGTGCCATAGTGACCCCATCCTCCATGGTTGCAGGCGAGACTATGGTGCTGAATGAAGCGCTGTCTATGATGTTGAGCAGTGGTGTAATGGTCTTAGCTGTGGTGGGCAAGGACAACAGACTCCGAGGAGTGCTGTCCTTTGACGACATACGTAGAGGATTGAGAGAGGCGTCTGAGAGTGGGTCAGAATGAGACGGTTTGTTGTCTATCTCGTTTTCTCAGTGGTTCTCATTGGCTTGACCATCTGGATCACAAGCCTGGAGAAGGTAGGGATTTTCGACGTCTTCACCTGGGGAGACATATTCAGCGAAGCGGGGAACCACCTGCAAATGGTGTTTATGGCTGTCCTGATAGCTACGATCATAGGGGTGCCACTGGGGGGTTTGGTTACCCGGCCAGGGTTGACGAAACTGGCGGCCCCGGTAATAGGAGGAGCCAATATAGGACAGAGCATACCCAGCCTGGCGATCATCGCTATCATGGCGCCGCTACTGGGTTTTGGTTTGCAATCGGCGGTTGTAGCGCTTGTTATATATGGGTTATTGCCGATAGTGAGGAACTCCTATGTCAGCATAAGCAACATCGACCTGGCGGTAATCGAAGCAGCGAAGGGCATGGGGATGAGCAGGTGGCAAATCGCACGAAAAATCGAGTTGCCCTTAGCAAGGCCGGTAATAATGGCTGGTATCAGACTTTGCACCATTATAACAGTAGGTACGGCGGAACTGGCTGTTCTCGTTGGTGGCAAGGGGTTGGGTCGGATAACCTTTACGGGTGTATTGGCTTCCCAGCCGCTACTGATACTCCAGGGAGCGGCACCTACAGCGCTCATGGCGATTACGCTTGGGTTCCTGTTGGAGCAGATTGAGAAGTGGGTAACACCGCGAGGCCTGAGAGTCGAAGGGCAAACTAAACAAGGGGGGTGATAGCTGGAGAATATATGAGCGGATATGCTGTCGATGGAGGCAGAGAGGCAGGATTCAGGAAAGATAAGGAGGACGAAATGAGAAAGACGATTGCTGCGGCGACAGTGGTGTTGCTGGCTGTCACGCTGCTAATGACGGCTGTGTCTTGCGGGGCAGGATGTGGGCAGGGAATCAAAATGTATGTTGGCTTCGAATTCTCTACTCGCCCTGATGGACTTCCCGCTCTTGAGCAGACGTATGACTTCAACGTAGAGGAGGGCTGCCTGATGACCGGCGCGCCCGGAGCCTCACTACTGGGTCTGGAGAACCATCAATGTGATGTAGCCATGGCTTTCGGGACTGATGCGGCCATATCGGAGAACGGATGGCACGTTTACTCGGATGATAAGTCGTTCTGGCCCCCGTATGACCTCGCTCCCAACGTACGTGGGGATGTACTTGACCAGTATCCCGAGCTTGAGGACATCTTGAACGAGCTGGTAGCAACCTTTCCCGGCGGAGGTCAGGACGCGACAGCGCAGATAATCAGTGATTGTCAGAGTGTGTGGCAGGGACTAAATGCGGAAGTGGATATCGATAAGTTGGAGCCAGACGAGGTTGCGCAGAGCTACCTAGAGGACAAGGAGTTGCTCACGGGTGAAGCTGCGACCACGGTCGGCACAGTTATCATAGGAAACAAGAACTTCACCGAACAGTACATCATTGGTCAGATGATGAAGCAGTTGCTGGAGGACCGGGGCTTCACAGTTAATCTGGTCTCAGACATCTCAACTACGACTCTGCGGCAGGGAATGGAGGCCGGCGACATTGATATCTGCGCTGAGTACACCGGAACAGGGTACATGACACACATGGGGCACTCGTACGAGCCTACCAGTAACAGTGAGCTCTACCAACTTGTAAAGGATGAGGACGAGGAACAAAACAACATTATGTGGCTCGACCCGATATGGAATAACAACACGTACGTTCTGGTGTCGTGGCCTGATTTTACTGAAGAAAACGACCTGGATACGCTATCTGACCTCGCTGCGCTGTACCGTGAACGAAGCTGAGGTTAACAGTCGGCAGCAGGAAATAGCACACCCAGTGGCTTGGCAATAGAGCCTGCGGGCATGTGGATTTGGGTGTCGACGCCCAAGGGAGGCTGTGTCTGGCATGGTAAGGTTGTCTTGTTCGTAGACCTGTCGGCCCCTTGTGTCTAGGCTACAATCCGTGCCGGTCCCACTTATGGCCGGTGGTGCGGTGGCCATGTCGGCCAATCTTACCCTCGGCAAAGGCAGTTGCCCCTGTCTGGCTGTTGATACCCCGAATTTGAGTCAAGGCCCCCAATTCGGCTTCTATAAGATAGGCCTCGGTAAGGGTGTGTCCGTAGCTGCGCAGGACGGACTCTTTATCGGTGCGGATAGACCCCTGGGGATACTCACATATCTGTTTGGCGGTTTGTGTCGCTCGTTCCATGAGCTTATCCCTGGGGGCTACAGCGCTCACCAGGCCGAATTGTAGCGCCTCTTGAGCGTCGATCACTCTGCCAGTAATAATCATGTCCATGGCGCGCCCCAGTCCGATAATACGAGGAAGGCGAACCGTTAGACCATCGACCAGAGGGACATTGAAGCGCCGGTTGAGGACACCGAACTTGGCGTTGTCTGCGGCGATTCGCAGGTCACACCAGGTGGCAAGCTCAAGACCGCCGGCTACACACCAGCCGTTGATAGCTGCGATGGTGGGTTTGAAGATATCTACCCCTCGGGTGTAGCCCATGAAGCCCAGGTTGTTGTATATATCGGTTCTGGCTTTGTCCACGTCTCTGGCCAAACCGAGGGGGCGGTCTGGCGGTAATTTTGAGAGCGCCTTTAAGTCCGCACCAGCACAAAATGCCTCGTTGCCAGCGCCAGTGATGATGCTGACCAAGGCATCGTCGTCATCACGGAAAGCGAGGTAGGCCTGTGTAATCAAAGCTCCGGTCTCAGGGTCGACCGCATTGCGAACCTCAGGGCGGTTGATGGTGATATGGAATATGTTGCCTCGTCTCTCGTAGGTGACCTTTGCCATGTTGTTTTCTCCTTTGCAAGGTTAGCGCCCTTGCTAATTTTTGCCAAGGATCTAATGCCTTCCAAGGCTACTTTACGATATGTCCCTTGACTTACGACTTGCGCTTGGGACGCTGACTGTAGTCGTGATGAGGGGCGTCTCGCTCGGCGATCGTGGCTGCCATACCTCTCTCCATGAGCGATTTGGTAAAGGCCAACCCTTCCGCTGTATGCCGCATGGCTCCATCAGCCATGCATCCTAGCAGTTGGGTGCTGACGAGCCCCATGTTATCGTAGGCTTGGTTAACGATGAGCTTCATGGTAACAAGTTGAGACAGCGGGATCTGGGCCATCCGCTGAGCAAGAGACAGCACTTCATCCTCCAGCCTGTTGGCGGGAACGGCCCTGAGGATGAGGCCGATGCGCTCTGCCGTTTTGCCATCTACTGCATCGCCGGTGAGCATCAAGTACTTGGCCCAGCTCGCACCCAGCCTGTAGACCCACATGAAGCTGGTTGGCGAGCCCCAGACCCGGGCTGGGGGGTAACCGAAATAGGCGTCTTCGGCAGCAATGATGATGTCGCAGCACAGAGCCATATCAGTGCCGCCTCCCACGCACCAGCCATGTACCTGGGCGATAACCGGCTTTGAGCCTCGCCACATGCTCATCCAACTGGCGCAGGTGGATGTTGTCCACATTAAGTCCCGGTACGGATCCCAAGGTTCGTCGGTAGCCGGACCGGGCTGGTCAGCAACAAACTCCATGTCGAAGCCAGCACAGAACGACCCCCCCGCACCTTTGAGGATTATCACATGTACATCGGGATCTGCATTGGCCTCGCCGACCGCTGACTCCAGTTCTTTGGGCGTGACGAAGGGGAGGATAGCATTCATTCTTTCTGGCCGGTTGAGCGTAATCGTTGTTATCTTGCCTTTTTTCTCGTAAAGTATGGTCTCATACATCACTTACATTCCTCCTTTGGGTATTCTACAGGGCGATAAGCAAGGGGCAAAGCGCATGGAAACTTTGAATGGTACGGGCTTATATTAGCTGCTTCACCCTTTCCTGCAAGTTTACCACATTGTGTCTTTACTGTGTTTAAAGCCGAGACATTAGGCTGGTCGTGTGCCGAGTGCCAAAGGCAGCGTAGCTGTATAATGTGTGTCGTCTGACATACTGTGCTTGGTTTTCCTTCATCACCGTCTGGGGCCTAATTCAATAAATGCGTGGTGTTGATTTGTGACCTCAGAGCTGATATTATCTAAAATAGAAGGGGCGGTGCCTGATTCGGACGACGGGCTCCGCCCCTTGTTTGCAAGGCGCCCATCGCCTTCTATAAGATATATCCAATGAATGTGATCACACAGATTAAGGCAAGAACGAATAAGGTCTTCTATGGTTGGTGGATCGTCGCAGCAGGTAGTTCCCTCTATTTCCTCGGCATAGGTTCGATCTTCTATGGATTCAATACCTTCTTCAACCCAATGGTTGCCGAGTTCGGCTGGTCGAGGGCAGCCACCTCTGGCGCTTATTCACTCTCTCGGCTGGAGGGTGGCATTGAAGGGCCAATCATTGGGCCATTGATAGACAAGTTTGGGGCAAGGAAGCTGATATTCATTGGCGTAATACTTGCCGGCATCGGGTATATATGTCTACCTGCAATCAGCAACACCTTGAGCCTCTACCTCATTTTCGGGCTCCTCATATCTATGGGGTACAACACTGGTTTCTTCCATGCCACCACTACCGCCGCTGCTAACTGGTTTATTAGAAAGAGAAGCCGTGCCCTAGCCTTCATCACCGTTGGCGGGGGTTTGGGTGGGTTCGTCATGGTGAACTTACTCGCTTTCCTCATCACTCAGTATGGCTGGCGTTTGGCCGGTGTAATCATCGGTGTGGTGCTATTGATAGGCGGCCTTCCATTAGCCTATGTGATGAGGAGCAGGCCGGAAGATAAAGGCATGCTGCCTGACGGCGCTATGGTTCCTAAAGGCCCACAAGCGGGGCCTGAGGCGGTTCCCGCTGAGGTGGAAGGGCAATCATCGGTGGCTATGCCGGAAGACGAGATCAATCTCACTGTTAGGCAGGCCCTGAAAAGCACTGCATTTTGGACCTATATGCCCGCCATGATGCTACGTGCCTGCATCCTTAGCGCGTTGGTGGTGCACCAGATACCTCACCTGGTTGACGTCGGGATCTCCTACACCGCTGCGTCTGCTGTTCTCGGCACGATGGTTCTCATAAGTGTTCCGGGTAGGATTCTGTTCGGCTGGCTGGGCGACATATTTGACAAGAGACTGCTGCTGCTTGTCTCATCAGCGCTTCAGGCAGCAGGAATATGGATCCTTATCAACGTTGACAGCCTCTGGACGGCATACGTGTTTGTAGCAGTCTACGGTGTTGGTTATGGGGGGGCGATCCCGCTGACGATAGCGCTCAGAGGACAGCTTTTCGGGCGCAAGATATTCGCCACTATGGGCGGACTAACATCGTTTTTTACCGCCATTGCCACTGTGGCCGCGCCGGTGTTTGCTGGATACATATACGATACCACAGGCAGCTACAGCATAGCCTTCTATGCCTTCATAGGGCTGGTTAGTTTGTCAGGATTGGCATTCCTCCTTGTAAGGTTTCCGAAGCGGACATCGAGCATTACCGATGCACCTACGGGTATAAGACCAGTGTGAATGTGCACACTATTCCTGTAACCATAGTAGGCTGCGCGGTGAGATGCGACGGTAAGGGAATCTGGTTTTTGGGCTGCATGTGAAATCTCGCAGTTGCAGAAAGGATGATGCGTCTCATACGGAGGGAATAGCACTCAATCTAGATGAATACCATAAAGGAACTCGCCTCAAGACCGAAGAGAGTCTTCTACGGCTGGTGGGTCGTTGCCGCCGGCAGCTTCCTTTATTTTCTAGGCATAGGTTCAGTATTTTACGGATTCAGCGCCTTTTTCAACCCGATGGTTGCCGAGTTCGGCTGGTCAAGGGCGATTACGTCTGGCGCCTATTCGTTGTCCAGGTTAGAAGGGGGCATCGAGGGGCCCATCATTGGATGGCTGATTGACAAATTCGGCGCCAGAAAGCTGATATTCATCGGTGTAACCCTTACCGGCATCGGGTTTATGGCCCTTAGTACGGTCAATAGTGTGCTGAGTCTCTACCTCATCTTTGGGCTCCTTGTCACCATGGGTTTCGAAACCGGCTTCTTCCATGCCACAACTACCGCCACAGCGAACTGGTTCATCAAGAGGAGAAGCCGTGCCCTCTCATTCATCACCACGGGTGGTGGTTTGGGTGGTGCCGCAATGGTGCCTTTGCTGGCTTTGCTTATCACCAACTTCGGCTGGCGTACGGCATCGATAGTCATAGGCGTGATGGTGTTGGTGTTGGGCCTTCCGGCAGCGTACATCGTCAGGAGCAAGCCGGAGGATAAGGGCTTGCTTCCCGATGGCGAAGTGGTCAAACGTGCGGAAGTAGCGCTGGGGGCAGAAGGTGTTGAATTTGAAGGGCAATCCCAAGCAAATGTCACGGCGGGAGAGATAAACTTCACCGTTAGGGAGGCGATGAAAACAGGAACCTTCTGGACATTTGTTGTCGCCATGATGCTCCGCGCTTGCATCCTTAGCGCAATTGTAGTACACCAGATACCACACCTTGTTGACGTCGGGATATCCTACGAGGCTGCCGCTGGTTGTCTTGGCACGATGATTCTTATGAGTGTCCCGGGAAGACTTATCTTCGGCTGGCTGGGTGACAGGTTTGACAATCGATACCTCCTGCTTGCTACATCTGTAATTCAGGCGCTGGGAATATTAATATTCATTAATGTCACAAGTATCGGGATGGCGTATGTCTTCGCAGTAATCTATGCCCTGGGGTACGGGGGGGCGATTCCACTGACACTGGCGTTCCGCGGCCGGCTTTTTGGTCGGAAGGCATTCGCTACAATCGGGGGTATAACGTCAGCACTGACCTCAGTCGCTGCTGTGGCGGCACCAGTCTTCGCCGGGTATATATATGACGTTTCGGGAAGCTACAAGGTAGCCTTCTATACCTTCCTGGGGCTGGTTTCTCTATCTGGGATAATATTCCTGCTGATAAGATACCCAAAACCGCCAGCCCGGCTTACTGGCGTGCCTATGGGCAGCTGACCAGCTTAGATGTAAGATGGCGCTAAAACACCACTGATGAATGTTGCTATTCAGCGCAGGTTTCGGGGTTACTAGTAATGGAGCGTTGTTAGCCTTAAGCGCCTCTTTTCAGTGTAATAGCCGCCAGGATTGATGTAACTGCGGCAAAACCAATCAATACCACCAGTTCAACACCTACATCAATCAGGTTCTTGCCACTAAGCATAATGTCCCTGAGCCCATCCACCGCATACGTCAAAGGTAGTATTGAGGATAGCCACTGGAGGTAGTCCGGCATTTGCTCAACCGGCCATATGACCCCGCAAAGGAAGACCTGAGGGATTATGATCAGGGGAATAAACTGAACCATCTGGAACTCGTTTCGGGCAAATGTTGAGGTGAAGATGCCCAAATTAACTGCAACGATTATCACCACGATTTGGAATATGAAGATCTGCCATAGGTCGCCGGAGTAGTTGACACCCAGCACATAGATGGTGAATAGAACTACAATCAGCGTTTGAGTCAGAGCAAATATGAAAAAGCCTAATAGATAACCAACAACCATGTCCAGGCGTGATACCGGCGACGCCATGAGGCGCTCCATAGTGCCCTGGGAGCGTTCTCTGAGGAAGCTGATGCCGGTAAGTAAGAAACTGAAGAATAGTGCCAGTGTCGCCAGTAGAGCTGGGGCGATATAATCCAGGACATCCTCTTCGGGGAAACTCAGACCGATAAGAGTCATTACTACCAATGGCACAACAACGATCAGAGCCATTGTCCTGGGGTCCCGTATTAGCTGGCGTATGACCCTGATAGCAATGATGAAGGCTTTACTTGACATGAATCCTCACGACCTTACGGCGAGTAAAATAGAGAAATGCGTCTTCAAGTGTAGCGTCAGGCTCTCGGGTAGCCTGCCTTAGCTCGTCTGGAGTGCCTTGAGCAATGACCTTGCCGTGGCGCATAAAGGCAAGGCGATCACAGTGAGCGGCATCATCCATGGTATGGCTGGAGATGATAAGCGTGACACCCCGTTTGGTTAAGGCAGTAAAGTAATTCCAGAAGGTAACCCGCAGCTCAGGGTCAAGTCCAACAGTAGGCTCATCAAGAAAGAGCACCCGTGGATAATGGACAATAGAACAAGCCAGACTAACCCGCTGCTTCATGCCACCACTCAGCTTCTGCACTGAGTCTTTGCGGCGTGGCCACAGGCCAACCAATTTAATTACCTCTTCGACCCGTTTACGGCGCTTGGCCTTGTCTCTCAGTCCGTAAATCTGGGCAAAGAAGTCCACGTTTTGTAATACGGATAGCTCAGAATATAGCGAGTGGAGTTGCGGCATATAGCCGATGCGACGGGACAGTCTTCTGGACGGAGGGGAGCCGAGTATTCGAACAGTGCCTAATTGTGGTCTTGATAAACCAACTAAAAGTCTGATAAGCGTAGTCTTTCCAGCACCATTGGGGCCAAGCAGCCCGAAGCTTATGCCTCTAGGCACCTGCAATGATAACCTGTCAACCGCTTTAATATTCTTGTAGCTGAAGGAAACCTTATCTACGACAATAGCTAAACCATTAGAGCCCCTTTTCATCGTAGTAATGCCTCCTAGAGTTGATCCTTAAGTTCCCAGCGGACTGATCGCATCGCCCAATCATACCACAGTGTATGACATGTATCCCGATAGTACTCAAAACCACCTAACTAAAGACATAGGGTGGCCTGGAGCGTCTGCTCCAGGAACTGTTGGAGCGGATGCTCCAACCTACCCCGGCTGCGAGCACTTCGTTCAGGCTCAGAATGACATCTTTTCGCCATCGTGAGGTTTGTCCTTAACGAAGCTGTTTATTATGAGGTTCTGGGGTATTTCACAAATTACATATCACGGTTTGTAGGTAGGTGCAAATGACATGGACGCTGCGAAGCAAGTATCATATTGAAGGGGTGCGGTATGGCCAATCAGATGAGCGGGTAGGAAGTATTGACGTGCGATAAGCATAAGCTCATAATACATCCCACTGACAACCGACGTGAAGACCCGCGGCAATTCAGATTGCTATCAAGAAAGAGAGAAAGAGCATTCAGTAGTACTGACAATAGGAAGAACTTGAGCTATCTTGACAAAATAAGCAATATAATTGATAATTAGTAATAGTTATCGTTATGGCATTCATTAAACAGGGTTCAGTAACTCTGCATCTTGTATGAGGGAACATGAAAATTATTTATGAAGGAGGTGATAGATGAATCTTAAGGCTTTGCATAAGTTGTCTTATGGCTTGTATGTAGTAAGCTCAAGGAAGGGAGATAGGATCAATGGGCAAATAGCCAACACCGTTTTCCAAATTACGTCTGAGCCGCCGACCATTGCCGTTAGCATCAACAAAGGGAATCTAACCCACGAGTATATCAAGGAAAGCCGTGTTCTGACGGCATCTGTCCTTTCCCAAGATACACCCCTCTCCTTTGTCGGTCACTTTGGCTTCAAGTCAGGCCGAGATATAGATAAGTTTGACGGCATAAATTATAAGATAGGTGAGACTAAATGCCCAGTGGTCATTGACAATACCCTTGCTTATATAGAGGCAAAGGTAATAGGAGAGCTAGATATAGGAACTCACACTATTTTTGTAGCAGAGCTTATAGCGGCAGATGTAATTAAGGAAGGCGAACCTATGACCTATGCTTACTATCATCAGGTTAAGCGAGGCACCACTCCCAAGACCGCCCCGAGCTATATCGAGGAGAAGAAGGATGTGACACCCAAAATGGCAAAATACAAATGCACTGTTTGTGGCTACATTTATGACCCTGAGTTAGGAGACCCAGACGGCGGCATAGCACCGGGCACACCTTTTGAAGAAATACCCGATGACTGGGTATGTCCCGTCTGCGGGGCTGCTAAGAGCGATTTCGAAAGGATGGAGTAGGATGAAAACTAGAGAAATAAGACCTGGAATTTATTGTGTGGGGGCAACCGACTGGGATAGACGGCTATTTGACTCACTCATACCACTTCCCGATGGAACGAGTTATAACTCATATATAGTCAAAGGCAGCCAGAAGACGGCTCTCATTGACACGGTAGACCCCACTATGCAGAATACCCTGACGAACAATCTGAACCAGCTTGGCATTGTGAATATAGACTATCTTATTGCTAATCATGCTGAGCAGGACCATTCGGGCGCCATTCCACAAATCATCGAGAAATACCCTGAGGCAAAGGTCGTTGCCACACCCAAATGCAAAGGGATGCTTATAGACCTATTCATGATTCCAGAGGACAAGTTCATAACGGTCAATGATAAAGACACCATCTCGCTGGGAGATAGAACCCTGGAGTTTATCCATGCCCCCTGGGTTCACTGGCCGGAGACAATGCTTACCTACTTGAGAGAAGACAGAATACTCTTCACTTGTGATTTCTTCGGCTCTCATTTGGCTACAACTGATTTGTACGTCACAGATGAAGGGCAAGTATATGAGGCAGCCAAGAGGTACTATGGGGAAATCATGATGCCCTTCAGAACGACTATCCAGAAGAACTTGGACAAAATAAAAGAATACGCAATCGATATCATCGCTCCTAGCCACGGTCCTATGTACGACAGGCCAGAGTTCATCACCAAAGCATATCATAGCTGGGCCTTCGGCGAGCCAAGAAACATCGTCGTATTACCCTATGTTTCGATGCATGACAGCACCCGTAGTATGGTTGAGTACCTTGTGGAAGCCTTGGTCCAAAGGGGCGTCACGGTGAGACAATTCGATCTCACAGTGACTGACATTGGAAAACTTGCTATGGCATTGGTGGATGCGGCGACAGTTGTTCTAGGTACGCCTACAGTTTTAGCCGGCGCGCACCCGAATGTTGCCTATGCCGCATTTCTGGCTAATGCCCTAAGGCCTAATCTGAAATTCGCCTCTATCATTGGCTCTTTTGGTTGGGGAGGAAAGGCTGTGGAACAACTACTTGGAATGATTCCTAACTTGAAGGTAGAGCTATTGGAGCCGGTTATCAGCAAGGGGTTCCCAAAGGAAGATGATTTTAAGGCCCTTGACAGTATGGCTGACACTATTGCCCAAAAGCACAAAGAGCATAACTTCGATTAGCGGTAGTCTTGACCGAAGGTATGTAGATTCGATAAACCTATAGAATTAAGGGGGTAGGGAAGATGAAATTCGCAGACATTTTGAAGAGTCCGGAGGCAGAAGGGAAGGAGAAGCATGTACCGGTTATTGAGGTAGGCAAGGGTAAAGGTGAAGGTGGGGCTGACATAATCCACGTAATGGTGGGTAAGGAAGTTCCGCACCCGAACACCACTGAGCATCATATCGCCTGGATAGAGGTCTTCGGCGTTAAAAAAGATGGCCAGGTTATCGATCTCGGTCGATCTGCTTTTGCGCCAGGCTATGCCAATCCCAACATAAGATTTCAGGCATCGGTAGCAGAATTCAAATCGTTTTGTGCTCTTGCTTACTGCAATATACATGGGGTATGGGAAAACTGCATGGATATTTAAGAGAGATGTGAACAGGCCAAGTAAATGGCCACGAGGGGAGTAAAAAGATCAATTGAAGGAGGGGCAAAATGGAACACTCACAGGAACAGGAGGTTAGACTTCCGCGGATAGGTGAGGCAGCGCCAGACTTCCAAGCGGTAACTACTCAAGGGGTACTGAAGCTGGAGGACTTTAAGGGAAGTTGGTTGATTTTGTTCTCTCATCCGGCGGATTTCACTCCAGTTTGCACTACCGAGTTCATGGCCTTCGCCGAAATCTATCCGGAGTTGGAGAAACGCGGTGTGAATCTGCTTGGTTTGAGCGTTGACAGCACCTCCTCACACATCGCCTGGGTGCGTAATATAGAGGAGAAAATAGGGATCAAGATACCGTTCCCCATTATCGCTGATCTTAATAAAGAGGTTTCTATGGCCTATGGGATGATTCATCCAGGTCAGAGCAAAACTGAGACCGTCAGGTGCGTGTTTATTATCGATGACAAGCAGATCATCCGCACAATACTGTATTACCCACTCACCACTGGTAGAAACATGGATGAGATACTTCGGATAGTTGACGCACTGCAAACTACAGACAAACATGCGGTAGCTACTCCAGCTAATTGGAGACCGGGTGATATGGTAGTGGTTCCTCCACCCAACACACAGGAGATGGCAGAGGAGAGAGTAAAGCAAGGTTACGAGTGTGTGGATTGGTATCTTTGCAAGAAGAAGCTTTAGAGATGTGCAGTCAAGGAGAAGGATATGGCATGCATAAGCCCAGATGGTAAACCTACTGATTCAGGCACCAAAATGCTTCGCGCTATTAAATCAGGACTGGTATCCCCTGAAGAGATTGCCAAAGATGCTGGTTTACCCTTGTTTAGAGTCAGGAGTGGGCTTCGAGAGCTGAACGAAGCTGGATTAGCTAGTCAGAAGGGTGAAAGTTTCGAGCTTACCGCGAAGGGTGCCGAGCTAATAGAATAAAGCTAGGCATTATACTTTACATAAGGTATATTTGTTGTCAAGGGTGGGGATTGATCTTCTCCGTATGGCGGTAATATGTAGCGATTGTCGGAGCACCGTTGGTCAAATACGTGAAACATGGAGGCAGCTATGGATAAAGAAAAAATTATCCAGCTTCTCAATCAGGACCTTGAAGGCGAGCACGGCGCCATCATTCAGTATCTAACCCACGCCTATGCTATGGGGGAGGGCGAGATGGCATGTGAGATCGAGGCCATCGCCAGAGAGGAAATGCGCCACTTAGACTGGTTGGCTGAGGCGATAGTTGAGATGGGTGGTATCCCCAGTTTGGAGCGGGGCAAAATGCGAATGGAAGGCAAGTCGGTGGCTGACTGGATGAAAAATGGCGTGCTTCTGGAAGAAGACGCTATGAATCCATACAAAGAACACATTAACCTGATTGACGATCGTAAAATCAAACGACTATTGCAGCGTATCTTGTCTGACGAAGAAGCACACCACAGTAAATTCGAACACTTCGTGGAAAAGGCGCAGAAGGAAGGGGCCAAGGATGTGAGGGGCGGTAACAAACACAGGGTGACGCGTGTTCTAAACTGGGGTATTGAACATGAATACACCGTCGTCCTTCAGTATCTACTTCATTCCTACACATCGCCTAATAAGGAAGTTAAGCGGCAAATGGAGGATCAGGCTATCAACGAGATGCAGCATCTGGGCTGGCTGGCGGAGGAGCTGGTTGACGCCGGTGGCAATCCTAGAATCGAGCACCTCGAGGTTGACCAATCGACAAATACAGCCGATATGCTTCGGGCAGATATCAAGATCGAGCGAGAGGTAGCTGCAGAGTACGATCGCGCTGCTAAGGAGATCGAAGAAACCGATTTAAAAAATCTTTTAGTCCGAATTAGAGACCACGAAGTATACCATGCTGATATATTTAGCGACTTGCTAAAGGAGGAAGAAGGGCAGGGATAATCAAGCCATTCTGCCCCATATGATGCAGACGATGGAAGCAAAGACTATTACATACTTGTAGCGGTGGTCTGAGTTTGTAGATATGGCGATTGAGATTGAGTTTCTGCAGTCTATCCCATACTTCTCTGGGGTTAGCCTTGGTGAGCTTGATTCAATCAGGGAATTCATCTTTGAGAAAAAGGCTGAGAGAGGAGAGATGATTCTGGTTGAAGGAAAGCCTGCTGAGGCGCTGTACTTTGTTGTTTCCGGCGTGGTAAAGGTGTTCAAGACATCGGCTGATGGCAAAGAGCAGATCCTCAGCCTCATACGTCCCGGTGAGTCCTTTAACGATGTCGCCGTCTTTGATGGCGGACCAAACCCGGCCAGCGCTCAGGCCATGGGGCCAGTGAGCCTCTACGGGATAAGAAAAAGCAATGTGGAGATTATCTTGCGCAATCACTCACGGGTAGCCCTGAACGTTAATACAGTCCTGGCCAGCCAGGTGCGTCAACTCGGGTCACTGGTAGAGGACTTATCCTTCAGACGCGTTACTGGCAGGGTTGCCAAGATACTCTTGGAGAACGCTGGTGATGGGACAGGTCCCCGGCCACGGCTTACACAGCAAGATATGGCCGCTATGGCGGGCACTGTACGTGAGGTTGTGGGCAGAGCGCTCAAGGCTTTGGAGGATGAAGGAGCGATCAAGCTGGACCGCCAACGCATCGTAATTACCAATAAAGAAGCGCTCGAAGAAATGGTGGGGACGTATGATTGAGACAAAGGTCACAGTAAACTAGTCGGCTATGGTGATAACATGATTACGGATGGTGATTAATAGCAATGATTGAGATGCCCACCGTAGATTTGGAAAAGTGTAATGGGTGCGGTTTATGCGTTAATGTATGCCTGTGCGGTGCTTTAGTGATAGTCGATAAGGTTGTCACCGTTGTCGCAACCGAAGACTGCCAGTGGTGCACGATGTGCGAAGCTGTTTGCCCCACCGAAGCTATAACATGCCCATTTGAGATAGTTATCGAAGGGCACTAGCAATCTCTACATCTTCCTTTCCTAATTCCTTCTTTGCTGGCTTAATGTCAGTTTCATACCCCTAAAGCATTTTCCGGTCGTCATATGCACACTGAGACAAATGTAAGCTCTTTCCTATAGGCGTCATACGGTTGTGTCTATATTACAAACCATTGCTAGCTGGCTGTCAGACCTGTAATAGGAGCAAACTGCCTTCCGTAGTCAACTACCTCCGTGTCGTCCTCTATGCAATCCCCTTGTATTGCCCAAGTCAGCCTTGTATTTAGCAGTGTCCTTCAGTCGTTACGCCCCCAATGAGATAAAAGTCGCATACAAAGGTTATCTTTTATCCTAGTATAGTTTTAGCAATTAGGCTGGGGGTATGTGATGGTAAATAGAACTAAGAGCAAGCCCAAAGAAAAGAGAGGTAGAAAAGAAAAGTGCCAACACTACTGGATAATCGAAACACCAGTGGGGCCTATAAGTAAAGGCGTATGCAAGTACTGCGGCGCGAAGAAGGAATTCCAGAATTACTGGCGGGGTTCCACGTGGGAACGCGACACATCCACGCTCCTTGAACTCCCTGTGGTGCCGAATATCAGTCATGACAAGTTGGACGACTGTTGAGGCTAGACCAGAGTAGAACCGGAGGAAGGCAAAGTCATGGCGGTACTGTGCAATGAATATAAGCTCCATGATAGAGTTCTGCGAGCGGCTAAAGTAGTCGCATCTAGTGGAAGAGAAGCTGTTAGTCCATCAAGAGCCAAGAAAATAACCTAAGAACGTAATAAAAAAAGGAGGAATAGAAAATGGCTAAGGTATTGGGAATAGACCTGGGAACCACCAACTCATGTATGGCAGTGATGGAGGCCGGTGAGCCGGTGGTTATCGAAAATAGTGAGGGCGGTCGGGTCACGCCTTCGGTAGCTGCACTAAACACCAAAACCAACGAGCGATATATGGGGCAGGCTGCCAAACGCCAAGCGGTAACGAACCCGGAGAACACCGTTTTCTCTATAAAACGTCTTATAGGTCGCAAATATGATGATCCGGAGGTGAAGCGAGACATCGAAGTCATGCCATTCAAGATCGTGAAAGCCTCCAACGGTGACGCACACGTGACGATGGGTGGTCATACCTACTCACCGGCTGAAGTATCGGCGATGACGCTGCAGAAGCTGAAGCAGGACGCCGAGTCGAAATTGGGGGAGAAGATTGCCCAGGCGGTCATTACCGTGCCTGCCTACTTCAATGATAGCCAGCGGCAGGCGACCAAGGACGCTGGCAAGATAGCGGGGTTAGAGGTTCTGCGGATAATCAACGAGCCTACTTCCGCGTCTCTGGCATACGGTCTGGACAAGAAGGGGGACAGGATCATCGCCGTTTTTGACCTCGGTGGGGGCACATTCGATATCTCTGTATTGCAGATAGGCGAAGGTGTCTTCGAGGTTAAGTCCACCAACGGCGATACCCATCTCGGTGGCGACGACTTCGACCAGAAGCTAATGGAATGGATCGCAGCTGAGTTCAAGCGGGAGCAGGGCATTGACCTGAAGCAGGACGTTATGGCGCTGCAACGGCTAAAGGAAGCGGCGGAGAAGGCCAAGTGCGAGCTTTCCACCGTGATGCAGACAGAGATTAATCTGCCGTTCATCACTGCCGATGCAAACGGACCCAAGCACCTGACAATGACCCTCACTCGGGCTAAGCTGGAGCAACTGGTGGCTGACTTGATCAAGCGCACCGTCGAGCCGGTGAAGCAAGCCATGGCGGATTCTGGGCTAAAGGCCAGTGACATCGATGAGGTGATACTGGTTGGCGGCCAGACAAGGATGCCAGCGGTAGTCGATAAAGCGAAACAGCTCTTTGGCAAGGAACCCAACAAGGGAGTTAATCCAGATGAGGTAGTGGCCGTTGGAGCTGCTATCCAGGCAGGTGTGCTCAAAGGCGAGATAAAGGATGTCCTGCTTCTAGACGTGACACCATTGACACTGGGTATTGAGACCTTGGGAGGTGTGTTGACAGCACTTATCCCTAGAAACACTACTATCCCCACTCAGAAGAGTCAGCTCTTTACCACTGCGACGGACGGTCAGCCGAGCGTAGATGTCCATGTGCTCCAGGGCGAAAGGTCGATGGCGGCTGAAAACAAGACCATAGGGCGCTTTATGCTCGATGGCATCCTGCCTGCACCCAAGGGAATGCCTCAGATTGAGGTTGCTTTTGACATCGATGCCAATGGCATCCTCAATGTCTCAGCCCACGATAAGGGCACTGGCAAAGAACAGAAGATAACCATCACCGCCAGTTCAGGCCTGTTAAAAGAGGAGGTCGACCGGATGGTGCATGAGGCAGAACTGCATGCTGAAGAAGACCGGCGCCGACACGAAGAAGTGGAGACCAGAAACCATGCGGACAATATGGCCTATACCACGGAGAAAACTTTACGCGAAGTGGGAGAGAGGTTGCCACCTGAACTTAGAAGTGAGGCCGAGGCCAAGGTGGCAGCGCTTCGCTCAGCTTTACAGAGCGCTGACATTCACCAGGTAAAGAGGTCTATGGAGGAGCTTGAGGCATTATTGCAACGTATTGGTCAGGAGGTATACAGCCATGCTGGGGCTGAGGCCCACTACGGTGGAGAGTACCAAGGTGACGGATACCAAAGTGACGACAACGGAGGCACTGTGGAAGGCGAATTTCGTGAAGTGTAAACCGGTACCGGGCGCTTTATGGATAGGGGCGGGGGCAACACCCCCGCCCCTTTTGAATAAGTGAGGGACATAACATGAATGTTGCTGTTTATACCACACCTACATGCCCCTACTGTCATCATGTGAAAGACTTCCTTGACAAACGAGGGGTTAAATATACCGAGCATGATGTATCTGTTGACAGGGCTGCCGCCGATGAGATGGTGCGAAAGTCTGGGCAAATGGGGGTGCCTGTGGTTATCGTGGGCGACCAGGTAATTGTTGGCTTCGACCGTAAGCGATTAGAGAAGGTCTTTGCTGATGCAGGCAATGGACGTAAGCCTCGCTTCGGATTGCAGGTAGCCGATGCCAGTAAAATGGCTTCTAAGTTCGGTATTGTTCCTGTGTTTGGGGCATTTGTGGGTAAGGTTGCACCCTCGTCTCTGGGTGAAAAGGCGGATCTGAGAAAGGGTGATGTCATCACTGAACTAAACTTTCAGCCTATCCACAATGCCGATGACCTGGAAAATGCGATGCGTGGGCTGACTCCTGGCAACCGGGTGAGGATAGTATTCCTCAGAGGTAAGGATACATTGAGGTCTGAAATTGTCATATAGCTAACATGAGGTTGACAGGAGGTAGGGGGTTGTAGTATAATTAATTATAATTCTGGTTATGATTTCAAAGGCGGGGGCAAAGAAGTGGAGCCTGTAGATGGTTGCTTGGGCTCCGTGGAGCCAGTAGCGAAACCGACCGTTAGGTCGGTTTTTTGTTTTTAAAAAGATATAGCTGTACTAAAACAAACGGTAGATCGAGTTGCCGAGGAGGCGACTGAACTCTAGTCTTTAGTAAATACTAGTAATAAAGAGGGGGATATGGGCCCAGCGGGGAGTCTTGTCGTTCACCCCGCTGGGCTGACGAGGTTATTGTGAGACCCGTCTTATGGGACTCTGCGCTTACCTTTAGAAAGGGTGTGGGCGAAAAGGTTTCTTTTGTGCTCCTGAACCTGGTTGATCTCATATTGACTATCTTTGCCCTGTCCATTGGTCTATATGAACTAAATCCCTGGATGCGGAGCCTGGCCGCATCACCTCTTCAACTGCTACTTGTTAAACTTGCCATTCCTATTCTTATCGCCTGGATAGTTCCTAGCAGGCTACTTCTGCCCGCTATCGGTCTCCTCATTTTTATAGTAGGCTGGGATGTGAAGGAACTGCTCATCTCGCTACTGTAATGTTATTTGCCCCCGCTCTTCGCTGAACTGTCCCTCATCGCCTTAATGCTCCTGCGTTAACAGCGGGAGTATAAGCAGGCACTGTTATTCTTTGCTGCTCAATCGGGGACAATAATTCTCCCGTTGCCTCAAGGTAAAGCCGAGCAGCACTCACTCTTGCATGCCTGTTATCGAAGTTGGCTTCCGCTTTCAGCTTAGCGTACATGCTGTTTATGTGATGCTCGACTGTTTTGACATCGATGTAAAGTTCCTCAGCTATTGCAAAATTGGTGTAGCCTTTTGACAGAAGGCTCAAGATCTCCAATTCCCGGGTGGTGAGTTCTTTTAAGAAGGGATATTCCGGTTTTTCTGCGAAAAGATAAGATATAAGTGCAGGGTCAAGAATGACCTGTCCTCGGCTGGCTGCAAGTATAATCCCGGATAGTTGCTCCACGTGGTCTATAGATTGCTTCAGGAAAAGTGCCACCCCTCCTCTGCCTTTTACCGCCAGCTCTCTCAGTAGCTTGACATTGTCGACGGTATAGGACACCAGCAGGATAACAATACCCATTTTAGGGTTTTGCGCACGAACCTGTTCCAATTCCTCAATCATACCCTCTTCAAGCGTCTTGGTCCCCACTAGCAGTACATCGGGATTGATGGGTACTACTTGCTGGCTCAAGAGCCTTACGTCACTATTTGTTGAGACTCCCAGCAGATTGATGGGAGCCGTTGGAGGAAATATGAAGCTATATGCCCCCCTGTATATTTCCTGCTCCTCGACAATGTAAAGGCTTACCTGCTTTTTTACTGATGCTGCCATCTCTTACCTCCTACTATCCACTTGTCTGCAGCCTACCTTTCATTTTCTCCTTACGCCAACGATAAATGACATTTAATGCTTATACCACAAGAATTAAGATTTGTCAAGTCCTGATATATTATATGCATTAATAACTACAGCTAACTCTATATATATATGTAATACATTAGAGTGACTAGTATGTCACTGTATATCTATAGATAGCAAGAGGTGTTAACACCCAATTTTCTTGGTGATTTCCCGCAATGACGCTAGGCAATAGGTCTTGGGGAATATTGGGGGGATAGCCTATCGAAATGAGGGATGGCCTCGTAGTCGATTTACCACCTTGAGAGTAGAGTACAGTAATCACAGTAACCCTGTCACTCGCTTAAAAGGGGAGAGTAAGCAGTGCCAGGCCGACTTCGGAGAAGGGTAAATGAGGACCAAGGGAGGAACCATAGGTATTGATAGTATCGTCATCCTGATTGCATTAGTGATGGCGGTCTCCCGGTTTGCTTATGTTGCTCTCCGCGGGCTTGTCTTCCCCGCAGCAGGCAAATGGGGCCATCTATTTACTGCTTTGTAGAAGGGAGGGGCGATGCTAGTTCGATTGGGACGAATATTGAACGACGATCAGAGAGGCATCACTGGTCTGGAGACCGCCATCATCCTCATTGCGTTTGTGATGGTAGCCTCAGTTTTTGCCTACGTAGTTCTTTCGGCAGGGTTGTTTTCCTCGCAGAAGGCAAAAGAAGCCATCTATGAGGGCGTGGAGCAAAGTAAGTCCACCATGATGCTAAGAGGCAATGTCCTGGCCAATATGACGGCGGGGGCGGTAGATAAGATCTACTTTAGTGTAGGGACGGTGGGCCAAGGAAACCGGATCGACTTGACTGATACCTCAGGAGGCAACAATACCGTGGTGATCTCATTTAGCGACCAGTATAGGCAATTGCCCTCGCTTAACTGGACGCTGAACAAAATCACTAGTATTGGCGACGACAATATTCTTGATGAGATGGAGTTATTCCAGATCACGGTGGATACCTCGATCGTGAATGCAAGCGCTAATTCAACCGAGGAGATGCTGGGAGCTTATCATACATTTGTCCTGGAGGTGAAGCCTCCTTCAGGAGCTGTACTCACCATCGAGCGTACTATTCCTGCCAGAGTCAGCCAGCTAGTAAATCTGTACTGAGGAGGTGGCTAGTGGCCGAATGAAGAATGCAATTGTGGAAGATAATAAATGAAAGGGGGTGATGCGGTCAGGACGATAAGCAACATTAATTGAGCGAGGTGATAGGATGTGAATAGAGGAGATGAAACAAAAACCAGGGAAATATTAAGAAAGGAGACGAAATGCTTAAGAACCTAGCAAAGAGAATGCACAAAGACCAAAAGGGTATAACCGGTCTGGAGACGGCCATCATCCTGATCGCTTTCGTCGTTGTGGCGGCGGTCTTTGCCTACACCGTGCTGTCGGCGGGGATATTCACCACGCAGAAAGCTCAGGAGGCGGTCTACACCGGTCTTGAAGAGGTCGAAGCCACCTTGCAGATAAAGGGCTCCGTTATTGCCACGGCTAACACCACCGGTTCCAATGGCACAGTAGCCGACATAGCGTTTACCGTGGAAGGGGCCATGCAGGGACTGGCTATCGATTTCACCGAGCCAACCGATAATGTGGTGGTGATCTCATACCTTGACAGCACCCAGGTGGAGCGGGATCTCGACTGGACTATTAGCAAGGTAGGCCAAGCCGATGAGGACTACCTGCTGGAAGGTGACGAAAAGTTTGAGATTGCCATAGACCTTAGTGCACTAGGTCTCGGGCCGGATACCACCTTCTCCGTGGAGGTCAAGCCGCCTACCGGAGCGGTACTGACTGTAGAGCGCACCACGCCGGCATGGATCGATGCTGTAATGGACCTTCACTAGGGTTCATCATTGGCAGGAGTGGGGGCCGAGAGGCCCCCACTCCTCTTGATACCGTGTAGTTAGCATGTTTTTCACCAAGCTGTAGGGGAGGCAAATGGCAAGGCTGAGCGATTGCAAGTCATCGGAGCTTATAAGAGAGGTCTTTTGTGGACAAAGTGATTACTACAACACTACTTATCTTGGCAGGAATAGTTTGTACGATTTTTATCTTCAACAGCGTCGTTCCGATGGTGGGTCGATCCAGCCAGGCAATGGTCAGCATGAGCGATACCTTAGACGAGCGTATGAAGAGCAGGGTAAGCATCATGCATGCGGCAGATTCAACTGACCCCAAGACGGTGTATATCTGGGTAAAGAACACAGGTAGCACAAGCATAGATTCCATTGAGGAGAGCGATGTGTTCTTCGGTAAGGAGGACGAATTCTGGCGCATTCCCTACGTGGCTGATGCGGGGAGCGACTACCCTCGCTGGGAGTACACCATAGAAAATGATAGCGAATGGAGATCCGGAGCCACGCTGAAGATTACCATTACCGACGATGCCGATCTCGGTTCAGGAACCTATTATATAAAGATGTTCATACCTAACGGAATATCGGATGAGTACTATTTCAGCATGTAGCGGGTGAAAACATGGAGAGTGCCATTGTATCTATAATCCTGATAGCGCTCGTAGTTCTTGGCGGGATGACCCTGTCTCAAAGCTTTATCTCTTCAGTGGACAATAGTTCGGCTGGATTGCAAGAGATGAGCGAGAGAGCCGAGGACATAATGAGAACAGAACTCACTCCGCTGACAGCAACACAGCCCTCGGCAGATACATTAGAGGTAACCTTGAGGAACAGCGGGCAAACAAAGCTGAGCACTTACGCCAGTTGGGATGCCATCGTGCAATACTACGATTCCACTGGCACTTATCACGTAGAATGGCTCCCCTACACTGAGGGGACACCAGGCAATAACGAGTGGACAGACAAGGGGATCTACCTTGACGCAGAAGGTGGGACCCCGGAGGCATTTGACCCAGGAATACTAAACCCTGGGGAGGAGATAGTTATCGAGGCGAAGTTGGACCCACCCGTTGGCAAGAAGACAACGAATCTGGTAGTTATTGCTACCCCCAACGGCATTCCAGCCTCGATCTCCTTTGAGGGGCCCTAAAAATTAGTAACTCACCTAGGGTAAAAGGGATGGCAATATGATCGGCAAACTTCGCCAAATGTTCAACAGGGGAGAGAAGGGGGCAGGTAAGTCAGAGAACGATGGAGCGTTTTCCACTTTTGACTTGCTTTACCAGCTCTCCTATATGTCGGTTGTTGCCTCGGCCGGCGTCCCGCGGAAGCATATCTTTGGAAGCTCCTCCCTCCTTACGTGTACTACGGCTGCATACATCAGAAAGGTCGAGCTTACGTGTAACAGGTTGGGATACGACTATGCCAAGGCCTGCCGCGTGGTAGGGGAATCGGTCAAGCCAGAGGAGATCAAAGGACTGCTGCTTCGTTTCTCCAGCTCCCTTACTGCCGGTGAACCCGAAGCTGAGTTCCTGACCAGGGAAGCTGAAGCGCACATCAAGGCCTACGAGAACGAGTATGGAAGGAAGCTAGAGTCCTTGAAGAAGTGGACTGATGCCTATGTTTCCCTCATCCTCTCGGCAGTTCTCGTCGTCATTGTTGGTCTGGTCTCGACCATGATATACACGATCAGCACGGTTTTTATCGTGGGACTGGTGGCGGTTTGCATTGGCACCACCGGTGTCGGAACCTGGCTGATATATATAATGTCACCAAAAGAAGGGATGGTCCTGAGTTGGGCAGGCACTGGTAAGCTGCGCCTTTTTCAAGTGCTCAAGGTGCTTATCCCCATCGCTGTGGTCATCTGCGCCGCCCTTATATTTATTGGAGCAAACCTAGGATGGGTATTGCTCATCGGAGCCGCTCTTATTTTCCCTATTGGATATATTGCCATGTCTAATGACAAGAAAGTGGGCAAGAGGGATGTCGAAGTAGGGCCCTTCTTGAGGTCTCTGGGCGGTGTTTGCTCGGCGATCGGGACAACGGTGAAGGACGCTGTGGGTCGATTGGATTTTAATGCCATAAACACGCTGCGGCCCATGGTGAAACGTCTTAATACCAGGCTTGTCGCTGGCATCAGAGCCAAAATCTGCTGGGAGAGATTCATCGAGGAGACGGGGAGCGAGCTGGCGAGACGGAGCATGACTATGTTCTACGATGCCATAGAACTGGGTGGGGAAGCGGAGCAGGCTGGATATCACTCCTCGCTGTTCGCTATCAAGATCGCTCTACTGCGGGCGCAGAGGAAGACGATAGCATCCCCCTTCCGATGGCTTTGTTACATCATGCATGCTTGTGTTATTGCGCTATTAATATTCATCACGGAGGTGATATGCACTTTCGGAGAGATGATAGCAGCCGCTGAGAAAGGGCTGCCCGAAATAGCGGGAGCACAGGGCGCTACCTCCACGGTTGCCTTCGGCAGCTTCAATTTCGCCACCCTGCAGTTAATGCATAGCCTGGTGATACCCCTGGTACTGGTATTTACCGTAGCTAACGCTCTTGTTCCCAGCATGGCCGATGGAGGAAGCAGGTGGAAATTTCTCTACGATTTGGGGATCACAGGGGCGATATCAGGCGCAGGCCTGGTTTTTCTTCCCGCCATAGCAAATATGATATTTGTATCTGTTCGGGCTTAAGGGGGGGGTGACATGGACATAGAAGAGAGGCTAAAAGCATTAGAAGCTGAATTTCCCGACGAAAAGGATGAGTTGAAGCAGATTCTGGTGGAAATTCGTACCTTTATCATGGAAGCCGGTTCGCCGCTTTGAGCTGGTTCTACTTGGGAATGCACTCTTTCCAGAACTAGTCCAGAAGAAAGGGTAATGTAGCATGGAAGTCGATGAGAGAGTTGAAAGTCTCGAAGGCGAGTTCAAATTGATCAAGGGGCAGGTGAAGCAATCCTTGACCGACATTCTTGGTTATCTTCAGCAGGGTGTGCCAGTGCCCCCGGCAGCACCCTTAGAAGGGGCACCGCTGCCAGAGGTGCCTCCCGCTGTTCCGCAGACGTATAGTTCGCCGCCGTCGGGAGGAGAGCCGGAGTATGAGCAGATCGAGGAGATAACGGATGAAACGCTACCGGAGGCAAGCGAGCATTTGCCACCTTTCCAGGAGATGCCATTGGAGGAGGCGCCTCCACTTGAGGAGATGCCATCGGGAGAGGCGCCTCCACTTGAGGAGATGCCATCGGACGAGGTGCCTCCTCTTGAGGAGATGCCGTCGG
>CAYUCL010000003.1:0-15736 GCA_964443325.1 uncultured Dehalococcoidales bacterium | reverse complement strand
CCACTTGAGGAGATGCCATCGGACGAGGTGCCTCCTCTTGAGGAGATGCCGTCGGGAGAGGCGCCTCCACTTGAGAAGATGCCGTCGGGAGAGGCGCCTCCACTTGAGAAGATGCCGTCGGAGGAAGCGCCTCCACTTGAAGACATGGATAGCTTGACTCCTGAAGCATCACAGCCGTCCGAAGAACAACCAGAAGAGAAGCAGCTTGAGGCGGTAGCGGAGAAGGAGCTGCCGAAGGTAAGTAAGGAGGAGAAGATGATGGAAAAAGCGAGCGGGTCAATCTTACAGGCAAACCAGCTCCCCAATCTCATACGCTGGGTTTCAGCAGCCAAGAGGGAGATAGGCTCGGCACAACTGCCTACCTTCCTTGAGGCATACAGTGTCCGTGGACAACTGTCTTCAGAAATGAAAGAGGTCATTCTGCACCTGTCAGCAGTGGTGTCAGAACAGTCGGCGGATGCGAGTCCAGCAGACATCTGGAGTCGGTTGACCCTGGAGCTGCATGGCATCTTAAGCGATGGTCACGATTGATGGTAGCGCAGCAGGAGGGTGCAGCATTAGCTTATTGATAATGTTAGTACATAATATAATATGTGCATATATACTAACATATAATTAATAAGCTTAATAGTTGACTATGGATATTACATATGCTATAATTTATGCTATAGCACTTTAAATGTGGCAAAAGGCCCATTAATGCACTCCTCGGCTGCACAGCGTATAGAAGGTGAGGCGTCATGACGACAGAAGAGGAAAAAAAAGATGTCATTGTTACTGGAGCACGGGACCTGGACGAGAAACTGGGTGGAGGTATCCCTGTAGGCTCTTTATGCCTTGTTGAGGGTCACTCCGATGCCGGCAAAAGTGTTCTATGTCAACACTTAACCTATGGGGCCCTGACTTCTACAGAGACGTCCGTAGTCTTCTATACCACGGAAAACACCGTTAAGAGTCTGATTTCTCAGATGGATTCCCTTTCGCTATATACGCTGGATTTCTTTCTGACCGACCGTCTTCGGATCTATCCTCTGTCCTTACACAGCGATTTGCAGAACTCAGATAGACCCTTCCATCTGCTCACAGACCATTTTTCTCGCCAGCCGCAACAGTTCAAGCTACTGGTGGTAGATTCCATCACTCTACTTGTTGCACATAGCAATTCAGTATCAATCATAGATTTCTTTTCCACGTGTAAGAACCTGTGTGACGAAGGATGTACTATTCTCCTGGTGGCACATTCTTACGCCTTTGATGAAGAGGTGCTTAACCGGTGCCGTTCGTTGTGTGATGCCCATCTCAGGCTCAAACTGGAAGCGATAGGCGATCGCATGGTAAAAACACTGGAAGTCCTTAAGGTACATGGTGCCGACCGACCCACGGGAGAAGTAGTTAGCTTTGAAGTAGAGCCCAAAATTGGCATGAGACCTATTCCTCTTGCCAAAGCCAAAGTTTAGGAGGACAGCTTGTTTCATTTTCCCTTTGAACCAAGGCCCTGCCCCGTGAACTGCATGAAGAAATGCGCTGTGCCTCTTGCTAAATGCCCTATATATCCCAAATTGCCTGCTCCGCTTCAGGCAGCGTGCAAGGGCAATCTACACTTGCTTCAGTATTTGCACATGCTACCAGTGGCTGATATTGGCATACCAGAGTATTACGAGAAGCTTGAACGAAGCATGAAGGGCATGAAAAACCCTAACCTGGTCTACCCCGTGACGGCTCATATATTTATCCATATTCTAGCAAACCAGGAGGATATCCGAGACAACTATATCCCAGTGGAGCCGAGCCTCCCTATGGAGACGACGGGAACGGCCGACCTTCTTGATGAGTTAGAGGAACGCATCGCTGACTATGTAGACGAGCTTGAGGGTATAGAAGACCCTGAGATGCGAATTGCTGCAATATTGAAGATTGTAGACAAAGTGGTGACTGTTCGTCAGGGCAATGGCAGGAAGCCAGTTCATGTCGACAAGAAGAGTGGTAATGGTATCCCATCAAATCGCTCAGGGAAGAATGGGAATGGGCATAAGGGGAGTGAAATTGTGGTGAACCCTACCGAGTACAAAGGACTGCGTTATCTACTGCGACGTAAGTTGGAGGGTCTGGGAGTTCTGGAGCCGCTACTGGCGGACACTAATATAGAGGACATCTCCTGTTCTGGCCTGGGCGCCATCTTTGTAGAGCACAAGATTTTCGGCGGGCTCAAGTCAGTTATCAACTTTGAAACGCATGAGGAACTGAACAAGTTCGTCATTGCGCTCTCGGAAAGGATCGGCCATCCAGTGACCTTCCGTGATCCGGTCGTTGATGCGGTGTTACCCGATGGCTCGCGCCTCAATGTCACCTATGGCACCGATGTATCCAAGCGGGGTAGCAACTTCACTATCCGTAAGTTCTCACCCGTTCCCATGAGCATTGTAGAACTTCTCCAGCAAGGCACCTTGAACTACGAAATGGCGGCCTATCTTTCGCTACTTATACACGAGCACATGAACATTTTCGTATCGGGGGAAACAGCTTCAGGTAAAACCACTCTCATGAACGCCATTTGCACCTTCGTTCCACCTGATGCCAAGATAGTGAGTATTGAGGATACTCCGGAGGTTCAGGTACCCCACCCAAACTGGATTCAAGGCGTGACCCGCGGGTCGGGCAAGAGCTCAGAGAAATCAGAGGTGTCCATGTTCGACCTGCTCAAGGCTTCGTTAAGACAGAGGCCCAATCTAATCATTATCGGTGAGATTCGCGGTGAAGAGGGGGCCATCGCTTTTCAGGCAATGCAGACTGGCCATGCCTGCATGAGCACCTTCCATGCAGCATCAGTGGCCAAGCTGGTACAACGTGTAACTGGTAACCCCATCAGTGTGCCCAAGTCGTATGTGGACAACCTCAATGTGGTGGTCATATGCCAGATGGTTCATCTACCCAATGGGAAATCGGCCAGGCGTGTAACCAGCATCAACGAGATAGTCGGCTATGATTCAGTCTCAGATTCATTTTCTTTTATGGAGGCCTTCAATTGGGATCCGGTGACCGATACCTTCACTTTCCGTGGACACATGAACTCCTATCTGCTGGAGGAGAGGATCGCCCCAAAGCGCGGCATCCCACGTAATAGTAGACAGCAGATATATTCTCAGATTAAGCAGCGGGCGGAGGTGTTGCGTCGTGTTCAGGAAAAGGGCATGACCAACTTTTATGATATTTACGGCGTACTCTCCAAGGCTTATCGCGAGGGCTATTTCCGATGATGATGTGGGGTGGTGAACCAGTATCAGGCACGGCAAATATGAAAACGAGGAGGTACTCAGATGTCTCTGAGCTCACTGGTTTCCTCAATCCATAACTCACGTGGGCGCTATGGTAATAAGCGCAAGGTGAAGAAAGCTGCTGACACCGTAGAAAAAAAGTCGGTGAGGAAAGCTGCCGCAAAACAGAAACCCATTAAGGATACAAAGAAGCGGAAAGCTAATGGTAAGGAATCAAATTTACTAAGGATGAAACGGCTCAGAGAAGAGCGGGAGTTGGATTCAGGGCGCGACGAGGAAAGCGCCACCATCACCCCAATAGAGAGAGAGGAGACAGACGAGGTGAGAGGAGCCGTTTCTCAGCAAGTCCAGCCAGTCAAACCACAGACGCTTTCGATACAACCAGATGGGGAAGCATTAATCGAAGGTGAAGAGCGTTGCTCGCTACCGGAAAAGGTTGCCGAGGAGCCAAAGGACGAAAAAGACGGAATGTTCGGCGATCTGTTCAAGCAAGTAGAAGAAGAGGAGACTTCAGCCATCGGTCTCCTCATTGCGTCCTTGCCCGATATCCCGGCACAAGAGCTGCTCGAGGAAGCAGAAGAGATAAAGACACTGCTTCGACGCCGCGGTGGTATCCAAAGATGAACTTGCGCCATGCACGCCGCGTAGCGTGGGTATAATCTAATCGAGAACCACAACGACAGATTCAGGAAAGAGTGAAGAGCCTGCTGTCATCCTCAGTTTCTTTAGTTTTCAAAGCAGCGAAGATAAGCGATTCCCTTGAAAAATTCCTTTCGTCGGTCACAAGTCTTGTCCTACAAAAAAACATAAAAAAATGGATTACTCTGTGCCGTTCTAAGAGATAGGGTAGTCGCTGGTCAGATGTTAGATAAGAGCGCTGGAGAGCGCTTGATGGAGCAAGACTAATGGACATTATGGAGTGTCATCTCGCTATATCCTTTGATCGGGCGCAGGCATAGCTACCTGATTTCGGCGGTGATTCGTTCCCCTGTTAGCGTGCTTACTCGAACTTAAACCCTTCCTCGGTGAAAAGCCTCAAGCAAGCATCTACCACATTAGGATCATACAAGACACCCTTATTCTGCGATATCTCGTTCAGGGCTTCCTCTCCAGCTGCCGCCGATCGGTGAGGTCGTTGACTTACCATAATCTCGACAACATCAGCAACAGCCAGAATTCTTGCGCCAGGAACGATCTCCTCGCCAGAAAGACCTGAGGGATAGCCGCTTCCATCGAGCAGTTCATGATGTTGGAGTATGATTTCGGCAATAGGTCCGTCAAAGGGCAACATCCTCACCATATCATACCCGACTTGTGGATGGGTCTTTATTACAGCAATTTCTATGTCGGTCAGCCAAGCAGGCTCCTCGAGTATCTCCGTTGGCATATTTATCTTGCCGATATCATGAAGGGCTGCGGCCACACCAACCTCCTCGATTTGCTTGAGGGGGAGGCCCATTTTGCTGGCTATAGCGCAGGCCAGCCGGGCCACTCTCTGCTGATGGCTCGCTATCTTTGGATACCTCTTTTCAATAGTTGATGCCAGGACAGTGACTGTTTCATCCAGGGCGGTTCGCAATTTATCAAAAATTTGCTTTATTTCCTTCTCGGCCTGCTTGCGCTCGGTGATGTCGATGAAAGAGACCCTCATACAGATGGGTTTGCCAACCTCACTAACCATGCTCGCTGATACCTGGACGTCGAATGTTATGCCATTCTTTCTTATCGCTACCAGTTCTGTCTGCCAGCTCTCCTGCTTGGAGAGTGTTTCGCTTATCGATGCGGCCTGGTCCTCGCTCCAAAATTCCGCGGCGGGCCGTCCCAGAACCTCTCTTTCATTGTCATAACCCCACTGCTCAAGGAAAGAAGCGTTGACATAGATAAGGTTACCTTGAAGGTCGACCATGGCAACGGGATGAATGGGTAATGCTATGTGCTCATCCTTAGTCCTCTTCTCCTTTCTGCGCTGCTTAACCATAGCTGTCTGTGGCGTGGCATTCATGGCATTTACCAGGATATTCATCACTGCTTTCTTGATCTCCACTTCGCTTTCCTGACTGGGGGGCATAGTCTGGGACTGGAGGGCGATGTTGACTATATCCCCACCACCGTCGCCACGCTCTATCCTTCGCATCTTTTCCATATAGATGGCGCTGTTCATCATGTCATTGATGTTCATCAACTCGGTATCGTCATATAGATTATCTGTGGCAGATTCCTGGAGGCGGCGCACTGTATCTGCCGCATCAAGGGCGCTATGCTCGATGATCTGAAGGCTCTCCCGCACCCTGGAATCCTCCGTATCCTTAAGTGCGAGTTGAGCCCGGTTCATCATGGCAGAAGTTACACTATTGAAGTCGCCCAGCATTCTAGCAGCCATATCAGCTAGGGACTTTGTTCTTTTTTCTGACTGTGCCATGTATTCCTGAGCCGCCTGGAGTGCCTCATAGGTCTTCTCCAACTGCTCGTCGTGCGACCTAACACAGGAGAGGAGGGCAGTATTTTCAATGGCGACTGCCAGTTGGCTTACGAAGTCCTCCAGGAGTTCCAAGTCTTTCTGTCCATAGGTACCTGGCCTGACACTTCTGAGGTTAAAGGTGCCAAAGACCCTACCTTTTGACATGAATGGCAGTCGTACTATGGACCTGAACCCATTATCGATGAGAAACTTATCAGAGGCAAAACACTGCTCCCTCTGGATATCTTCCTCAATGTGAGGTTTCCGGTTGTTGATCACCCATTCAGTTCCCGTACCCTCGATCGCAAAGGTGACTTCTACAGCCACTTTTGCGAGCATATCTGGGGACAGGGTAGAGACCCTCATCATCTGCCCTCCCTCCTCAACGATATGTATAGTGGCCTGGTCGAAATCGACTAGCTTTTTAATCATGGCAGTTAAGCGTTGGTAAACCTCATTGATATCGATGCTCGAGGCGATGACCCTCGATATCTCGCCCATCATAGATAGCTGCTCAACACTTTGTTTTGTCTGTTCGTGAAGCTCGGCGTTGGCGATGCCGATGGTTATTTGCTCTCCGATGGACTCGAGCAACCTCAGTTCTTGAGCGCTAAAACGATACTGGGGATGGCACGCCACCGTGAGTAATCCAGGAGGTATACCATTGGAGCGAAGGGGTATGGTAACAACAGACTCAAGCCCTTGCTGCCCAAAATCCGGGCTCTGTAGCATCTTATCTCCTACCTCTATCTTGACTTTGGGCTGTTCAGGGCATTGCACCGCCTGCGGGATAAGTTTTATGACCGAAGAAAGGAATTCGTCAAGGGAATCGCTCATGTCGGCTGCTTTCCCTACATCATAGAGATGCTTAAGTTCCTTCACGCTTGTACGCTGTTGCTCATCACCTTTTTGTATCAAGGCTACTGCAGCACCAACGGCGGTAAGGATGATAGCAAATGCGGTAGCCCGGAACAGGCTCTCGAGATAAGGGGCTGTGGAAGTGGCATACGGTAGAATAACCAATATAGTAATGAAGGCGGTTAGCGTAGCCCCTGTTACGCCGAATACATACGCTGCATATACCACCGGGGCGAAAAACACAAGGCCGTAGAAGTCATGAAGTGTACTGAGCGCAGCTTGTAGCGATGTCCATCCAACAAGACCAGCGAAAAAGGGCAGATGATAGAAAATTGAGCAGACCACCATGATAATGGCGATATGCCGCAGGTGATGATTTGAACGTAGGATCATTGTAACGATTTTGTTCCTCATTTGTCGTCCTTCCTTACTGCAAAAGTCTGGTTATTCCTTGGGCCACCATACGCGCCAGCAGTGGTGACCTCATGCTCAATCTGGCAGTTCTGCTTACTGATTGCTGGTTTTTCGCCTCAATACGATACGACGCCGCGTTATGTGTCGCGTGGCACTCCGCGCCGGACCCACCTCTGGATTGACCGGCTGTGAATACGTATACTTGGTAAGGTTCGAACTTGGTACTACCTCCTGGTGTTCCTGTGCCAGAACCTTAAGGAGTGCATCTACCACTAGCGGGTCGAATTTCGTGCCAGCGCTCCCACGAATATAATCCACCGCTTCCGAGACCGATGCGGCAGGACGATAGGGGCGGTGAGAGGTCATGGCCTCGAAGACATCGGACACAGCCAATATACGTGCTCCGATTACGATCTGCTCGCTCCTAAGTCCCTGGGGATAGCCGCTGCCATCGAGCCTTTCGTGGTGCTGGGCCACCGCGGCTTTCACCTCCGACGGGAATTTGGCCTCAGTCAGTATCTTGAGCCCCTGCGCTACATGGGTCTTCACTAGTTGCCACTCAACCCAGCTCAGTTTCCCTGGCTTGTTAAGGATTTCACCGGGGATGCTGATTTTGCCCACGTCGTGGAGGATGGCGGCTGATCGAAGCGCATCGATGTCTGCCTCAGGCAGCCCCATTTCCGTAGCTATGGCTACCGCTAAGCGTGCCACTTCAGAGGAATGACCCCGTATATAGGGATCTTTAGCCTCTATAGCTGCCACTAGAGCATAGATACTCTGAGAAACAGCCTGGGCCTGGGAGATGGCCTTAAACGAAGGGGCTGGGGGCTGCGGTGTATTCTCCACTTTCTCCAGCATTTACACTATTCCTTCCCAATGATATCTTTAACAAATTGGTAAAGCGCCTTATATTCGTACAAGGCTCGTAACGTAGAGCAATTCCACGTTTGTATTATCGCCAGTAATACGCCTATTGTCGCCAGTATTAGCCTGCATTATCGCTAGTATTAACTTGTACTAATGCCAGTTGTTATCCCTACTGTATTGATAATCAAAACTGAAGGCAGAGCTTCTATCTACACTATGGGCAGCACGAGCTTGATTGCGTCAGCTTCAGTAAGGGGAAACGTTGGATGGGATGATAATTCACACTGAAGTAGTGCGTAAACTGCGAAGAATCCCGCCAGTTCCGCCCATGGGAGTCTCCCACCACACGGAATTAGGGGGTGGTTCGTTAAAAGTGGGGGATAAGGCAGTCGCCATTTTGCAGCCAACCTAGTACTTTACACATCATAGGAGGTTGTTATACAGCACGGGCCATGGTGTCATGAAGATAAGCACTCCCTCAGTGTATGATGGCTGTAGCCGATGTCCATGATACCACAATTATTCCAGGCTCCTAGTGCCCCAGGTGATATCGCCGCAAGAGGTAGTCGAAGATGTCAAGCGACACTCCAGTATGCGGAGAAAAGGTTGGTTCCCCTTCTTGTTGAGGAGAGCTGATATGAGGAACGTAAGAACCATCGCCACAATGCTGGTGATAGTTTCAATGGTTGCTGCCTTAGGTGCTGTGTTAGTCCAAGCACCCTACCCATTGCGGGCGGCGGATGGCCCTGTGATAGCCTACGAGCCTGATACATTCAATTTCACCGCTGTCGAGGAAGGAGTCGACCCATCCATGCAGACCCTGGAGATATGGAATGGTGGTGATGGCACTGTATCCTGGGAGGTCACAGACGATGCAGGGTGGCTTTCGCAAAGCCCAGCAAGCGGAGCCTCAACGGGGGAGAAGAATGGAGTTACACTTAGTGTGGACATCTCTGGACTTACCGCTGGCAGCTATGGTGGCAACATAACCATCACAGACACTGAGGCTATTAACAACCCGCAGACGGTGCCGGTTAACCTGGCGCTAGCTCCCAAGCTAGAATACAGCCCGGAGAGTTTCACCTTCACCACCGTTTGCAGTGGCGACCCCCTATCTCAAACGCTCAACATACGCCACACTTCCGAGGAGCAGACAGTGACATGGTGTCTTAGCGTTGAATATGGTGGCGGCGAGCCTTCTGGCTGGCTTTCCACGGTTCCTGTTTGTGGTGCGTCTTGTGGTGAGTGGGACCAGGCAGAGATATCGGCTAATGTCACCGGCCTGGACGATGGCATTTATAGCGCCACCATCACTATTTTGGGGGATGACCTTCCAGTGACAGAGATAGGCGTGATCCTTGATTTGAATCCGCCGGTTATCGGTTTCAACCCCAGTAGCTTAAGCTTCAGCGCCGCCTCTGGCGGACCTAATCCATCTGCCAAGGGATTAAACATCGTTAACGATTGCGGGCGAACATTAGAATGGTCGGTGGATGACAATGCAACCTGGTTGACCCTCAACCCTGGTAGTGGCAGTTCCACTGGGGAGAATGACCAGGTGGTCGCTTCGGTAAACATCTCCGGGCTGGCGCAGGGAAGCCTTAGCACAACTATCACTATCACTGCTTCCGAGGCAACAAATAGCCCCCAGACAGTGCCTGTGTTCCTCACCATAACCCCACCACTCCCGAGCCCCACTCCTACTCCCCCGCCTACGCCTACACCCATACCTACGCCTACACCTACACCCACTCCCACACCCACGCCTACGCCCACGCCAACGCCCACACCTACACCCACACCCACACCAACGCCTACGCCTACGCCTATACCGCAGAGTCCAGTTACGACCATCGATGAAATAAGTGACGAGGTAACCACGGTGCCAGATATCAAAGGCAACGCGACCGATGATGGTACTATCGCAGAAGTGCAGGTGCTGATCGAAGACACCGATGAGGAGAAATACTGGTATGGTAATTCTTGGCAGGACGATGAAGAATGGCTCGATGCCGAAGCTGAGGACGGCGCCTTTGATGAGGATGAAGAGGACTGGGAAATCGTTTCCGCCGATATGCCTGATGGAGGAGACTTGCATGATGCATCGACCTACGAGGTCGAGGCCAAGTCCGTAGACAATGATGGCAGAACAAGTTCCACCGTGACAGAGTCGTTCGTCTATAATGCTACACCTACGCCAACGCCAACACCTACGCCTACTCCTACACCCACTCCGACACCAACTCCAACTCCGACGCCTTCAAGCTCATCGATCAAGGCGACGGTGGGAACTGTGGAGGAGTGGGTGGAGACGCCCGATGGCAAGATATCGGTCCATTTCCCTGAGGGTTCCTTTGATCATGACACAAAGGTAAGCATCAGCCGCTTGTCAAGCTGCCCCGGTGCGCCTGAAGGCTACACCTTGGACGAGATCTGCTTCTCGATAACGGCGACCGGCGAGCTCAAAAAGCCAATAAACATCTGCATAGAATACACCGCTAGCCTCCTCGCAGCCGCCGATGGAAACGCAGCAAGACTCAGGCTTGGGTACCACGACGATACAGGGAACTGGCAGATACTTTCCACCACCGTGAAAGAGACTGCGATGACGGCATGCGCTAGCGTCAGCCACCTCAGCGATTTCGCTGTATTGGCTGGGCCCGCTGGAGGGCGTGGATTCCTCAGCATATGGTGGCCGATGCTGGCGGTTGTCCCTGTGGTGATGGGGGGGCTGAGCGTCTATTGGTTATTTCTCGCACCACCGCCAGAAGGGGCTGAATATGAGGAAGATGAAGAGGATGAAGATGAAGAGGATGAGGAAGAAGAGGACGAAGGCTGGTAAGTATTGCAGAGTTTAAACAAGTAGCGTTTACAGGATATCGTGCGCAATGGATATAGTATGCCATTTAAAAAGGGTCGCATCACGGTGTGGAAAGCAAAACCACGAAGCGGACATGTCAAAGAAGCATATCGCTGATGATAAGGCAGAAATGGAGCGTGCCAGCTTTAGTGGCGGGGTTAGCTACCGTGATGCTGGCAAAAGGCAGGGGATGTCTATCAGTCAGTTTTACTTGTGGCGTAAGCGATTTCTAGAGGGACGCTGGACAGCTTTAGAAACAAGCGGCAAACAGACAAATAAACAGGGAGACCAGCTTCAAGCTAGAGATGGTTTCCCATTGGGTGAAACAACCTCAGAAAATTAGCCTTTATTCCGCTATTTATTGCGCAATACATGCATATAGCGCCCTATCTATGCGTGCTCTCCAGCTACCGCCACCTGCCACAATCCGTCGGCAAGCTGTGATATGTAATCCCGATTCTCCAGTCTCTCTTGCCAATCAACAGGAATTGCATTGACCCCTAAACAGGCACCGGAGATGGCACCGGCCATCGATGCTATTGTATCGGTGTCTCCTCCCAGGCTGACGGCGTAGGTCACCGTCGAGGCGAAATCCCGGGCATGGGATAGAAAGCAAAATATGGCGGTGGGAACGGAGTTGAAAGCCTCGATTCCGTGGCCCAGTTGGTCCACCACATTCTGCCTGTCATCGGAGCGCTCAAGTAAAGATGCAAACTTCGCTATTTTAGCGCGATAGACGTCCTCAGTGGCAACATCCAAGAGATGCGAGATAAAGGATTGTGCATCAAACGGCTCATCGGGGTCCTGCGCAACGGCAAGCGCTACCGCCATCGCCTGCAATGTGGCTCCTTCAATACCCAGCGGGTGAGAATGGGTGATGATGCTCGACGTTCGTACTCCTTCTCGCAGCCGGGCGTGATTATTCCAGCAAAACAGCCCTACCGGGGCCACCCGCATGGCCGCACCATTGCCGAAAGAGCCGCCGGGGTATATATGCTCTGCCGCCTTGTCCCATGCCTGGCCGCTGGCCATCATCCTGAATACCTGTGGTGGTCCGGGGCCGTACCCGCGCCATGGCTCCTTTACATAATTATCGACAAAGCGCCCCGCCATGTGCGCTCCATCGAAGCCGCGGCATTCCACCAGCGACTCAGCTATGCCGATGGCCATGTGGGTGTCATCAGTATAGCGAAGTGGGCCTGAAATAAGGTCTACCAGCTCGGTCTCATGCCGCGCCGCCATTCTATGCCCTTCACGGGAAGCACCGATGGCATCTCCTAGCGCCGCTCCCAGCAGCGAGCCGAGGAATTTCTGTCTCAGTTGTTCGCTATCAATCATTTCTTCTCTGGTGAATGATACTGCATTCAAGTCCTGTGCTTCAAGCCAGGCTGGGGATGAACAAAATAATTCTTCGTCAAATCGTTTTTCTGTTGACCTGCACTCCACCGCCCGCACAACGGTGGCCGATATCCCCAAATGCGTTGACGTGTATTTGCTCAGAGTTTAGAATTGCGCTATACATCTTTAGTAATAGAGGAGCTCATAATGTCATCGGACCTGGAGAAACGAATCGATACCCTTGCCGGGTGGATGTTTGAGGCAAAACACCTGGTAGTGTTCACCGGCGCTGGCATCAGCACTGAATCAGGCCTTCCCGACTTCCGCGGCCCTGATGGCCTCTGGACGCGACGGGACAAAGGGCTTCCTCCTCCAAATACGCGGGACTGGACATCGGTGGAGCCTAATTTGGGGCACATGGCTATCGTTGAGCTATACAAACTGAGCAAGCTGAGCTTCCTTATCTCGCAAAATGTGGACAACCTTCACTTGAAATCGGGTATCCCTCCAGATTTGCTGGCAGAGCTCCATGGCAACATCGCCAGGCTCAGGTGTACCCGCTGCGGTATGACGGTGGATAAGTCCACTGGCTCCGACAAATGTTCTTGTGGAGGCGCGCTGGTCTCAAGCGTAGTCGATTTCGGACAGCCACTGCCGCAAAAGGACCTTTCCGATTCTTACCAGCATTCACAGGATTGCGATCTCTTTGTGGTTGTGGGTTCCAGCCTTGTGGTGACGCCGGCCGCCGACATGCCCAGGGTGGCGCTGCAATCCGGGGCCCGGCTGGTGATAATTAACCAGGGCGAAACCCCGTTCGACCGGGTTGTCCATCTGAGGTTTCACGAAGGGATAGGAGAGGTATTGCCCCAGGCGCTTGACCAGTTGAAGCAACTGTTGGGCACGTCCAAATAGCTTACCGACGGTCAACTGCGAAAACATCACGCGGTGGTAAGGTTATCCATTTAGGGGTCTCGCCGAAAACGGCGACCATTTCAAAATAGCGCCTGGGCTGATACGACAAAGGTGTTGAAGCAGTGAGAGACTTCAGTGAAAAGATTGCCTATGTTGTTGGTGGGTCCAGCGGCATCGGGCTTTCCATAGCAAGTGCGATCTCCCGAAAAGGAGCTCATGTGGTGATATTCGCCCGGCGAAATGACCGCCTTGATAGCTGTTTACCGCAGATTGCAGGATGCGCAGTTTCAGAGTCACAACGGTTCTCCTACATGCAGGTTGATGTTTGCAACAAGGATGAAGTTGAAGCGGTTATGTCCAGGGCTGTATCGGAGTTCGGCACGCCGCAGGTGCTTATCAACTGTGTGGGGAGAGCACGCCCGCTTTACTTCGAGGATGTGACCTACGAGCAGTTCGACGAAACCATGAAGACCAATCTCTATGGGGCATGGAACACTATTTCGGCGCTTCTGCCTTACATGAAGGAGCGTGGCGGCTACATTGTCAACGTATCCTCCATGGCAGGCCTGATCGGTGTCTTCGGCTATACAGACTACAGCGCCTCCAAGTTCGCCTTAATCGGTTTCTCCGAGGCTCTCAGGAGCGAACTCAAGCGATATGGCATTATAGTATCGGTGCTTTGCCCACCGGATACGGATACGCCCGGCTTGCAGGAGGAGAACAGAACAAAACCGCCGGAGACGAGGGCGATCTCGGCAAGAGCAAAACTGATGCAGCCTGATGAGGTGGCTCGAGCTCTCATAAAGGGGATGGAGAGAGGTAAGTTTCTCATCATCCCCGGTTTTGACGGCAAATTTACTTTCTTAGCAAAGCGTCTTTTCCCCGGGCTGGTTGATTTCATAATGAGCCGGGACATAAGAAAGGCACAGCAGGGCAAACAATGAAGCAGCGCGCCCGAGGCCTTCAGTCATTGATTAGTACCAACTAGGTCGGAGCACAATCGCCGCAATGCGCCCGCTCAGGGAGCTGCTGAGGAGAAGGAGAGAAATTGCCCAGATGCGTTGAACAAGCCGTCGGATTGTTTGACTTCACTTCTACCCGTCTGCATGCCCTACTGGAACTCGGTGCAGCTTGACACAAGCCCTTAAGTAGTTCATGCTATTTATAACAAACTTATCGCCAGGTTGCCCATTATGCACACTTCCTGCCAAAGAATGCCAATCGTAAGGAGCTAAACAATGAAGTGCCCACGTTGCCAAGGTGAGCTGATTACAGAGCAGTACAAGGGGATCGAGGTTGATCGATGCGCTAAGTGTAATGGTATGTGGCTAGATTATGGAGAGCTGGATCAGTTAGAGGACATCGTTTTGGACGCAGATGAGATGAAGGGTAGTTTGATGTTCCGCTCCATGCGGGGAGATCTCCTGTGTCCTAAGTGCCAGCGACCAATGCAGTTCTTCAACTACCGTGCCTACGATCTGGAATTGGACTTCTGCGATCAAGGGCATGGAGTATGGCTAGATGCAGGTGAGGAGAAGCGAGTACTGGAGTTTATGGAGAGGCGGATCAAAGACCTAAAGCGGAAGGGAAGCGCCGAGGATGAGTGGTCTGGGTTCGTTAGAAAACTGAAATCCAAGTCCTTCTCTGACAAGGTCAAAGGGCTATTTGGGAAATAGGTCAGCAAACGTAGTAGCTAGATCGTTGGTGGTGTCGACAAGAGACCAAGGGTGCCGGTGGCGAGAACGCGCTTGAGCTCTTGTCAAAGGGATGGAGAGAGGTAAGTTTCTCATCATCCCCGGTTATGACGGCAAACTTACTTTCTTGGCAAAGCGTCTTTTCCCTGGGCTGGTTGATTTCATAATGAGCCGGGACATAAGAAAGGCGCAGGACGGCTAATAGCAATAACGTAACTACACTTGACGGCTTTAACATGAAAGGTGGTACAATCGGGTAGGTCATTGCCATGATTATCGATATTCATGCTCATCCCTTCTGCAAGGAAGCCACGGTGACGCCTAGTGTGCAGGAAGCAGTGAAGCGAATGTTCGACCGGCATGAGCCGAAGCTTCGGGAGACGATTCAGAAAGGATTCACCTACCTGTTCACGCAGCGCACCCTCCAGGACATAATCCGTGATATGGACGAGGCAGGGGTGGATAAGGCTTGTATTGTAGCTATGGATCTCACTACCTATTACGGCGTTGAGCTGGTAACCAATGAAGATGTTGCACGGTTTGCTTCAGCCCATCCCGACCGCTTTATCCCCTTTGCCAGCGTGGATCCTTCCATGGGTCGGGCTGCCGTGGACAAGCTGGTTCATGCTGTGAAAGACCTGGGGTGCCGAGGTCTGAAACTGGTTCCTCCCGTGCAGCATTTCGACTTTACCGACCCGAAGCATTATCCGCTTTGGGAAACTGCGTTGGAACTGGATATCCCTGTTTGGACTCACACCGCCCATCAGCGCTCCCACCCTGATTCGGATGCCAGGTTGGGCCACCCCATGCTTTTAGAGCCAGTCGCCATACGCTATCCCGATCTGAAGATTATCCTGGGGCACTGCGGTTTTCCGTGGCCCTGGGAGACCTGGTCACTGGTGGTAAGACATCCCAATGTATATGTTGACATATCCGTTTTCACAGACCTGTACAATCACATGCCGTGGGACGCTTATATAAAATACGGGGCGGAGAACAAAGTACTCTTTGCCACGGACTATCCCCTTCGCGGTGTCTTCAAGGACACATTGACAGCCTTGAA
>CAYUCL010000002.1:94028-193872 GCA_964443325.1 uncultured Dehalococcoidales bacterium | reverse complement strand
CATTAACTTCGATGTTCTTAGAGAGCATTTCGAAATTCTCAGGAACAGGCTCAAGCGCGTAGACTTGTCCTTCTTCTCCGACAAGTGAAGCTTCTAGAAGGGCGTAATATCCCAGGTTTGCTCCGATATCTATGACCGTCATGCCACTGCTGAGCACTCTTCGCACTACCTTGGTTGCCAGCGCTTCGTGAGCGCCGTACAATATGAGCTCTCTTGATATCCCTGGGTCACAAGTGTCCAAATACATTTTGCTGCCTTGAATCTCTCTCAAAACTAGTCCCCGTCTGGTTCGTAATCTTAGATAGGGCAATAGCCAGATTTCCCCTGTTCTGTGAACAATAAATCTTTTCACAGCCAGCATCGCTGACGAAAATCCTTCCTCATGTGCTATTTCGAAGAAACGAGAGATCCTGTGTGATACTCTGCTTAAAAATTGCATATGGATTTACCCCTTCTATTACGAAAAAGCATGGTCTTGTCGATATTTCTCAAACACATTGACTAAGACACTTTCTATCGCATCCCAGCTATACCTCTCTACGCACTTTTGTCGAGCCTTCCACGCTACTCTTTCCGATTCCTCGGGATGGTCAACTACATATTGTATAGCCTGGGCTAGCTGTTGAGGGTTTTCAGATTCGACGATCCAACCACAGCCATCTAAGATTTCTGGCAGGTCGGAGACGGCAGTAGCTATAATCGGCTTTGCCATTGCCATAGCATCAAAGACCTTCGCTGGCGTCTGGCCTATTGTGGCAAAGGTTTTATTCTGGGGTATTACTACAACATCGCTCATGACTAGAAACTCAGGAACCTTCTGAAATGGCTGTAGCCCGAATGCCTTAAATCTTTCACCAAGCTTTTGTCTTGCCAGTGTTGTTACATTCTTAGAGTAGTTATCTATATCCACTCCCACAAGGGTTAGCATTATTTCTCTGTCCCGAAGCTGGCTGGTTGCCTCGATAAGGTCTTCTATACCCTTGTGGGGTCTGAGGGTGCCAAAGAACATCATAAGTTTGATATTTTTGCCTATGCCGTATCTCTCTCTGAGTAGGTCCTTATCAAATTTCTCAGGATTAAGGGCTTCTGTATCTCTACCATGGCATACGATTGTTCCCCCAAACTTCTCCTGGAGAAACCTATTGGAGACCGTGATTTCATCAGTCAAGCGAATCAGTTGTTGACAGAACAAGCTGTTCCAGTAAGAGCCCGTCCTGTGCGGCTGAGCGGCGGAATCAACCAACGATCGAATACGTTGAGTAGGAGATAGGTTCCTGAGGTTTTCTTTTCGGAATCCCATCTGCCAGTCGTCTATATCCAGGATTAGTGGTCTTCTACTAGCTAGCTTCCTTAGTAGTCCTATTCCGTAGCTGGTAAAAAGAGGTTTCGAGGCATAAATCACATCGCCGGTGATTTCCCTCAGCAGTTCTCTTATCTGAGGGAGAAACCGTGGAAAGCGCGGAAACCGCGGGAAAGTGCCCCCACCCACAGTTTTGTAGCTCAAATCGTCAACCTCAGCAAGCGGCTCCCATATACCATTGCCAAATATGGGCCCTACAATCTCTACTGAATACTGCCTCTGCAATACTCTAGCCAGCAAATAGGCTCTGCCAAGGCAGTTATACGACATATCTGGTGTTAGAATTGAGATTTTCATAGCTTAGTACCATTAACACACTCAAACGTTAAGCACGAATCCAGTTTACCCTGAAGATTTTAGCGCTTTCCCCGGTGAATATCTTTCAACGATGCCTTCTCCAGGATGTCTTCCAATCTTTGAGAATTATATCCAAACGTGTGTGTATTTCCAGAAAGTGTTTGCACCCCAGAAATACTATGTAACCATTTCTCTTTTCCCCCATACACTCTTTATCAAACTCAGCGGAATCCGTCGTAATCAATAATTTAATAATTTATCTCATTACTTTAAGATTCTGAGCCACTCTTTGTAAGATCATAGTAGATGATGTCTCGCTAGATGCTAAATGACATGGCTGGTTTCGATTAGCTCCACATCTAAATCAATCTAGGCTTTATCCATAGAATCTTTACTTCTTTCTATAATTATGAACCCCTATTTTTTTTATGTACAACATTCCAGGCACCCTGCGACTTCCTCAAGCCCTTTCCAGTTAAGGATTATTATGAAAAGCTTATGCTGATTCATCGCCGCGTAACGTTTTTTATTATGGTGATAATTTCGTCTACCACTGATATTTCCAGATCAGGGTATAAAGGAAGACATAATACTCTACCCGAAATATCAGATGCCCATCTCAGGTTATATTTTTTAGTTAAATCTACACCCATTTTCTCAAAGTAATGCGAGTTTGTTATTAAAGGGAAGAAGTACTTTCTCGGCTTAATTCCATTCGTGACGAGCTCTGAATACGCTTCATCCCGTTTTTCAATGTTGTTAAAGCATATCGGCATATAAATATAGTTATATTTAGATGCTATTATTTTTTGGAATTTGATATTTGTATCGGCTAGTTGTTCTTTATAATGTTCATAGATCCTTTTTCTCGATTGAATGTTTTCATCGATATTCTCAAGGTTACAGAGCCCCATAGCTGCCTGAAACTCGTTCATCTTGGCGTTTAACCCAGGAAGAATGACCTCCTCCTCAGATTTGATACCGTGGTTTCTCAACAGTCTCAATTTGTCAAATAGCTCTTCATTTTTGCCAATAATAGCTCCGCCCTCGATAGTATTGAAAACTTTTGTAGCATGGAAGCTTAATGTTGATATGTCTCCATAATTAAAAACGGACTGCTTTTTGTATTCAACACCAAAAGCATGCGCAGCATCGTAAATCAATCTTAAGTTGTGTTTACCAGCGATTTCTCTAAGCTCCTCGACATAACAGGGGTTGCCATATACATGTGTTGCAAGTACCGCGCTGGTCCTCTCAGTTATGCTCTTCTCTACTTGCTCAGGGTCGACATTAAATGTCTCAGGGTCAATATCTGAAAAAACCGGAGTCAGTCCTTCCCATAATATTACGTTTGTAGTAGCTGCGAAGGTAAAAGGAGTGGTAATAACCTCTCCTTTAAGTTCGAGTACCTTTATCGCGAGCTGAAGGGCCAATGTGCCGTTAGCAACAAGCACCAAATTCCTGACTCTTAAGTATTCTTCCAATTTTGCCTCTAGCAGTTGCAGAAACTCACCGTCGTTTGTCAACCACCTACCCGACCATATTCTCTTCAAATACTCAACGTATTTTTCGAGCTCAGGAAGGTCAGACTTGGTAACATTTATCATCTTCATGACTTCATAATTGATTTGGGCTGTCTGCTTTTCTTTGGGCAACAAAACCCCAATGATACCAAACCTTATTTATCTCTTCAGCTTTCTCGAAGACAATTTCAAAATCCTTTGCTTCCAACCATACTTTTACTAGGTGTTTCGGAATTCCCCAAAGCCAGTGGTTGGTACGAAAATCTTTAGGATGCCAGAACCCGTTTGGATATCCAGCTCCCATGGAGCCGGGATAGATAGCTTTGCGTGTTTTCTCGTCTAGAATTCCTTGCAAGAAAGGCATCTCGCTTTCAAATTTCAAAAACTCTTCTTTGATAGTAGGCTGGTCGATGGCTATGTACTTATTGGTTTTATCAAGCAGGTTCATAAGCATTTTGAGTGGTCCGTACTGGTGCAAAATGATATCGAAGGCAAGAACCAAGTCAACATTTGGAACTAGCTCTAGTATCCGTTCACTTGAAAAGTCTCCTTGAATAAAGCTTATGCTCGTATGAAGATCTACCGAGGGGCGAAGTTCATCTATCAAAAACACCTTGGGCACTTGAAAATCAGTAGCGCATTTAACCGCATATCCTCCTTCAACACCCCAGGTCCCTCCAAAGTCGGCAACTGACTCGACAGGCAAACATCTTTGTATGAGCTCGGTCTTTCGTGCATTTACTTTTTCCCAACCAAGGCCTTTTGGTCGTAATTTCATTTCTCTCAGCCTCTCTAATGTTAAGGTTTTTCCTTTTTAAACACATAAATATCCCACTGTAAGTATTTGATTCTATTCAAATCGCTCCACGTAACGTTGTCATGTGTAAACCCATTTTGTTCAAATTTCTTTATCCACCACTTTCTTGGATGCATGTTTATATGACCTGGCTGTTTATGATCAAAGGTATTGATTGTTAGCAGGGCGTAATCTGAACAGATCCTATTTAATTCCTTAATAATTGCTTGTGTATACTCTTGTTCTACATGTTCCATTACTTCGGAAGAGAAGACTAGATCGAATGAATTATCTTTGAAAGGTAATATGCTTTTGGCGATTTCTCCTATTCGTATAAGCCTTTCCTTGCACAGTGAGTTCTGAATTGCATATTTAGATGTTTCAGAGCCTACAATATCGATATCTCGATCTTGGCATTCCTTTAGCACGTTACCTAGTCCAGAGCCAAATTCAAATACTCTATTTGGCTTGAAATATTGAATCATATCAACTAAATTTATCCAGATTATTTTGTTATCCAGGTATTTCTTAGCTTGAGGTCTACTATAGTACCATTGCTCATAGTCATTAATGTCCATAGATCTTACGGCTCCAGTACGTTTTCCAGGTAGTGTAAGTGTTATTCTCCTATATATTCGCGCGGCCACTCTCAATTGAGATTTAAACTTATTAGGAATCCTTCGCGCCAATGATTCTGAGATTCTCATATTAATTCTATCCAATCAGATTCGGTTAATACCCTCAGTGGCTTTGCAGGAACGCCGACAGCCAAAACATTTTCGGGAATATCTTTTGTTACGACGGCACCCGCCCCTATATATGAACCTTTACCCACACACACTCTATCTATTATTGTGACACCAATACTTATCCAGCATCCATCACCTATTGCCGCATTTCCACCTATATTGACACCGGGACCTACTGTGACAAAGTTACCTATCGTACAGTCATGGTTTATTGTTGTATTTATATTGATGATTGAATGTTTTCCCATTTCTACATTGCAGGTTAAGATAACTCCCGGGCAAATTATGCATCCTTTACCAATATTTACAAGATCACCCATGATGACAGAAGGATGTACTATAGTATCAAAATCGAAACATCTTGACTCGATTTCCTCTATCCACCTTTTTCTCCTTGGAGAACCCATTGCCCCAATGAAAATTGAATTGTCAGGCAGAGCACTAATAACCGGATCACCCATTATTGGTTTACTACATATTCTAGAGTCTATTCTTTGGCAATCTTCCTCTATAAAGCCAGCAACCTCATCAAGCTTGCTGGCATCTTTGTAGATGTCAAGAGTCTCCCTAGCCATGCTACCAGCACCTAATATGTAAATCATTTTATAATCCTTGTTGTGTTCCCTCTAGATAATGTTTTCCAACCACTTTGTCAAGAAATCCTATTCGTACACCAGCTTCTTCCATCCTTCTCCACATGTTCCAGTCGGCGGGCTCCCCATATTTCCAACAGTTAATGTCATATTTAAAGAATTTCAGTTTGGAATGATACAAAACCGAAAGATGACAGATATGTCTGCGTTTTAGCGGATAGGAGCCCACGTTTACCCACTTGCCAAGCTGCTTCTGCATCTGCGTTATACCGTAGACCATTTCGTAAGTGTGTTCCAGCGCATAAGTCAATAATATCTCTAAATGATTCTCTGAAAACTCGTCATCGTCATCTAGTGGAGCGATCCAATCGCCTGAACACAGCGCTATGGCTTCGTTTGATGGAACTACACCGGCAACCATCCACCTGTGAAGTGTATTGGCAGGATAATCGCCCCTCATGGGCAAGTTATAGAAAACTATTCTTTGATCGTTAAGTTTTTTCAGCATTTTTTCAGTATTATCTGTGCAATGGTCGCCAACTATTATTATCTCAAAATTTTGATATGTTTGGCGGAGAATAGAGGGGATTGTGCGCTCTACTAAAATAGTTGCGCGATTGTATGTAGGAATCCGAATGGATATAAGAGGATTTTCATTGTTGGGTTTCCCATCGGATTCATTTCTAGCGTTTTTTAGGAGTTGCTTATTTCTCCTACATTCGATCCAGTTTTTTAAATAGTAATTGTGCCGCATATTTTTCCCCATAAATCGGCCATTCAATTGAGCATTATGATACATATATCCAGCGACAGAGCGAAGACTCAATCTCTTCATTGTTCTATTTTACATCACAAATTTTCTTAAATAAATCCAAGTCTTATTTGGGGAAAGTCTTTAAAAGGGGTAAAATCGCAAAGTATACGATAACGGCTAAAGGAACTAATAACCAAAGGGTCGGTCGAGTAGGGGAAATAACGAATAGAGGCATTACCCAATTTCCTATTGCTGGAACATTCGGAAGTGTCAATTCCTGTTATATCCCAGCTATATCTCTTAAGGCAAGCGATAAAGAAACCAGAATTGCTACCAAACATCCAGAAGCCTTCCTTTCTGCCCAAACGATTCTATGTTTCAATGGCAAGAATTGTATAAGTCAACCAATGATGTAGAGCAAACCCGGATTCACTCAAAAGTCCACTTGTGGCCTGGAATGAAAATGGCACGGGCAAGCATCCACTCAGGCGACTCAGATACAACTCGAAACTGGCTGGCGTTACTGGCGGAAAGCAATGCCCTTTGGCGGGTGCCTTCCAGTATGCTGAAACGCAATCGGTAAGCACCGGGCAGCAAAGATAGATTTGGCAGTACACAATTGACAACACCCGTTCCCTCGAAATCAGCGCTGTCGCCTTGGGCTTTGCTATGCAATACGGCCACTTCTAGGTTATTCTCGTTTCTGATACCGATGAGAAAAGATGGCTTGACAAGTCTTTTCTTAGTCTCGAACACAACGCGAATGGTGCATTCGTCGTCCAGCCATACCTTGTTCACTTCCTCACTGTTTCTGCCATAAACTTCCACCGATTTGAGGTAAATGTCAGGGTCGGAGTAATCAACGGGGATATTGGTATACACCCCTTTGTCACTTGAAGATGAAATCATGTAGTTGGAGTATGAGTTGCAGACGCTTCCCGCTTCTCCAACCTCTCTTATTTGACCCTTGTCGAGCCAGATAACCCTTTTACACATGCGCTGCATTGCAGCCATGTTATGGGATACAAACACGAGGGCGCATCCTTCGTCTAATAACTTACCCATCTTTTGGTAGCATTTTGACTGAAAGGCTACATCACCTACAGCCAATACTTCGTCAACCAGCAGGACTTCTGGCTCGACGTGCACCGCCACCGAAAAGCCCAATCTCACCATCATTCCTGATGAGTATCGCTTCACCGGGGTATCAATGAAATCCTTCAGCTCAGCAAAGTCGACGATAGCATCAAACTTCCTGGCTATCTCCTTTGTGGTCATACCAAGTATCGAGCCGTTGAGGTAGACATTCTCCCGACCGGTCAGCTCAGGGTGAAAACCGGCCTGGAGCTCGATCAGAACCCCCATTCTCCCCGTAACCGAAATACTTCCCTCTGTGGGTTTGGTTATGCCCGCCAGTAATCTCAGGGTGGTTGTTTTACCAGCCCCGTTCGGGCCAATGATACCCAGTGTCTCGCCTTTGTCCAGTTCAAAGCTGACATCTTTCAGCGCCCAGATGAAATCCCGGCCGCTGTCCTTTCTGAAGTGAATTAGCCTGCTGGATAAGTTGTAGATATCCTCTCGAATAGTGCGATATCCCCGTTGGCCCATTCGATATCTCTTGGACACATTCTGAAAACTTATGATTGCCATTTCTCTTCGATTGCCTATATAAATCTATACCACATCGGCGAAGGTCATTTCAATGCGCTTGAAATAGAGGTAGCACAAGGCGAAAAGGATTACCGAACCCGCTGCCGCAACGCCCAGGTAGAAGAAATGTGGGGGTTCTCCTTTGACCAAGACGTTGCGGTAGCTGTCTATGATTCCGGCCATGGGATTGAACAAATAGAAGAGCTTTATTCGCTCCGGGACCATACTTATTGGATAGATTATAGGTGAGGCGTACATCCACAGTTGGATAAGCAGGGGTAGGGCATACCTTATGTCTCTGTAGTAGACATTTATCGCTGAGGCGAAAAAACATATACCCAAAGTGAATACTATCTGTATCAGAAGTATGGGCACCACGTAGAGCATATTTACAGTAAAGGGAACATGGAAATAGAACATCATGCCTATAAAGACAATAGCAGCAATGAGGAAATCGACAAAGGCTGCTAGAACAGATGAAATGGGGAAGAGCTCCCGGGGAAAGTATATTTTCTTAATCAGTGGGGCATTGGTCTCCAGACTGGGAATAGCACGAGTGAGAGAGCCAGAGAAGAATGTCCAGGGCAACAAAGCGCTATAGGCGAAGATGGGGTAAGGGATGTCGTCGCTGGGAATGTTGAGCAATGTTGAGAATATAAGGGTGAACATCAGCATCAGGGCTAACGGCTGGAGGACTGCCCAGGCTATACCCAACACTGACTGTTTGTAGCGTATCTGTATTTCACGCACAGTCAGCCTGTAAAGCAAACCTCGATATCTGAATAGCCCATTCAACCAGTTGATCATTTTTGTCTGGGCCTCGCTCCTCCTCGAGCTCTAAATCTCATCTGGACTGCTACCCGCTGTTTTGCTCATAACAGTCAACATATTCTTTCTGACGCTCCTGATTCGCGCTCGCTTGTAGGATATAGAATCACCAGCAAACCCCCTCATATATCATGGCTTCTTGTGCTTTCAATACCCTTCTTCCGTCTATGACGATCTTTCCCCTGTAATTTAACCGTTCAAACTCTTCCCATTCGGTGAGAATGATAATGGCGTCGCATTTTAGCACCTCTTCAGGGGTGGCATACTCGATTTGGGGGAATAGTATTTCAAAGTTTGGCATGGCCTGCGGGTCGTAGGCTTTTAATACTGCTCCTTCCTTTAACAGGGTGTTAGCGATATCTATAGCCAGCGAGTCCTTTATATCGTCAGTCATAGGCTTATATGATAATCCTAATATGCCTACGCTACTGCCCTCTAGCGGGATATGCTTTCGTAGCAGTTCTACAAGCTTAAGCACTTGTTGCTCATTTAAGCTCAATACCTCCTCGAGCAGCCTTGGTTCATAGCCCAACTGATTTGCGCCTGCAATCAATGCTTTTAGGTCTTTGAGAAGGCAAGGGCCAGCGAAACCGATGCCGGCATTCAAAAACTTGTGTCCGATTCGCTCATCATAGCCCATACCTTTGGCTACTTCATAGGTGTCGATACCAAGCTGCTTGCAGATATTGCCAATCTCATTTATGAAAGATACTTTAGTTGTTAGGAACACATTAGAAGCATACTTGATCATCTCTGCAGTCTTCAGATTGACTCGCACGACAGGGGCATCGAAGGTGTGATATAGATTACATAGCATATCTCCAGAACTTCGGTCATATTCCCCTATGACGATCCTGTCTGGATGCATAAAGTCGCTTATTCCCTTTCCTTCCCTCAGGAACTCCGGGGTCATACATACACCGAAGTCACGTCCAGCCACTTTCCCGGAGGTTTCCAGTATAGGAATAACGACATCTTCGGTAGTGCCGGGGATTACTGTGCTCTTTACTGCGATTATGCAGTGGCCCTTTTTCTGTTTTAGTATGGACGCAATTTGCTTCGTTGCCCCTGTTATATGCTCAAGCGATATAGAGCCATCTGCCTTTGAAGGCGTGTCCACGCAGATGTAGATAATGTCCGATCCCGACATGCGATGGTGGTCCGAGGTTGCTTCGATGTCGACTTCTGCCAAGATTTCGGCTGCGTCCTCCTCGTATACCGGACACACCTTCCTGTTTAATTGTGCTATTTTCTGCTCGTCGATATCGACAACAGTGACCTTGTTTCCCAGTTTGGCGAGACAGGCTGCAACCACCAAACCGACATGGCCACAGCCCATGACTGAGATTCTCATTTGTCAGGCCTTTCCCCCTTATTCAACGACATCCTGTTTTTCACTATACCATTGAATCGTTTCATTTAAGCCTTTATCAAAGCAAAATGCTCGATTCCAGTCCAATTCACGCTTCAGCTTATCGCTGCCCAGGGCATACCTCCTGTCGTGCCCAGGGCGGTCCGGGACAGATTGAAGCAAAGACTCGGGTCTGCCTATGATTTGTAGGATTATTCGGGCAAGCTCGATATTAGCCCATTCATTATCGGCACTGATGTTATAGATTTCGCCAACCCTTCCCTTTTCCAATATCATGTCTATCGCCCGGCAATGGTCGAGAACATGAATCCAGTCCCGCACATAGAGGCCATCACCGTAGATTGGAATGGGTATATCGCGCAATGCATTGAGGATGACGGTGGGGATGAACTTTTCTGGGTGCTGCCTTGGCCCATAGTTGTTGGAGCAACGGGAGATCACTACGGGAAGCCCGTAAGTGCGGTGATATGCCAGGACGAGGAGGTCGGCAGCAGCTTTGCTGGCAGCGTAGGGGGAGTTGGGGCGCAAGGGTGATTCCTCATTGAATCTCTGCGGTGTGTCAAGCTCAACGGCACCATAGACTTCATCGGTGGAGATCTGGTTGAAAAGCTTCACCTTGTGTCGTAGTGCCGCATTAAGCAAGACCTGAGTGCCCAAAACATTAGTTTTAATGAAGACCTGAGGCTCAACGATGCTTCTATCCACATGGGACTCGGCGGCGAAGTTTATCACCACATCGATGCCTGTCATTACCTGCTCAACGACTTCCCCGTCTGCAATGCTGCCCTGAATAAACCTGTGCCTGGGGTTATCCATGACTCCTTTCAGGTTGTCAAGGCTCCCGGCATAGGTTAAGGCATCGAGGTTTGTTATTTCATAGTCGGGATGCTTCTCAAGGATATACTGAACGAAGTTCGAGCCGATAAAGCCGGCACCTCCGGTTACAAGTAGCCTCATAATCTGATTAACCTCACTCCCTGGCCCCCCTCTATTAGAAGTCGCTTCTGTCATTGCGAGCGAAGCGAATCAATCTCGCTTCCTTTTATCTCCACTTGGCGAGGCTAAAGCCTCGCGCTACCTGTTGAATATCTATTTCTATGTGTTTCTTCGTTCCAGATACTCCTCAAGAGCTTCCCTCCATGATGGCATCTCTCTCAATAAGACCTCAGTAAGAGGGAAGGGGTCAAGAGCACTGTTCTTGGGTCTCTTTGCCGGTCTGGAAAGTTGCTCCGAGGTTATTGGGATGACCTGTACGTCCATTCCAGAGAGACTAAAGATATCCCTGGCGAAGTCAAACCAGGTGGTTGGCTCGGAGTTGGTTATGTGGTAGACACCATAGCGCTCCGTTTCGATCAGTTCAGCAACTGCTTGGGCAAGGTGACGGGTCCATGTGGGGCATCCCCTCTGGTCGTTTATCACAGAAATGGGTTTCTGTTTTTGACCAAGCTCCAGCATAGTGTTGACAAAGCTCTTACCATGGAGCCCAAATAGCCAGCCAGTACGTATTAAGTAAAACTTGTTGAGAAGCCACAGGATATATTTTTCGCCAAGGACTTTGGAGCGACCGTAGGCGTTTATGGGATTAGGCTGGTCATAAATGGTGTATGGACTTGCCTTAGTGCCATCGAAGACATAGTCACTGCTGAAGTGAACCAGCGGGACATCTAGCTCATTGCACAGAAGGCAAAGGGTCTGAACACCATAGCCGTTGACCATAAGCGCCAGGTACTCCTCTTTTTCTGCCTCATCTACTTTGGTATAAGAGGCGCAATTAATGACAAGCTCAGGCAGGAATTTATTCATTGCAGCTCTAACGGTTTCTAGATCAGTGATATCGAGCTCCTCATGAGGCAGGGCAAGAATTTCATGTCCCCGCTCTTGCAGGCACGGAACAAGGTCTTTTGCCAGCATACCTCCAGCACCGGTTACTAGCACCTTCATCCCATCTTCACTTCCCATTTGTAGGGTATGGAAGGATCATCATAGGGGATCCGATATTCATCGGGCTTCTCGTAACTGTAAAGCTCAGTCGGGAAGTTAACGATCATGGCCATCTCAGTGCCCACAGCGGTAAAACCGTGATAAACCAAACGTGGGATCTTTACTATGAGGGGATTTAAAGTTCCGATGTAGAACTCATTTACTAGGCCTTTTGTCGGCGAGTCCTCACGGGCGTCGTAGAGGGCAAGTTTAGCCACACCGTGAACGCAGGTAAAGTGGTCGGTCTGTCCTTTATGATAATGCCAGGCTTTGACCACACCTGGATAACAGGTGGTCACATAAGCTTGCCCAAATTTCTCGAATATCTCCCAGTCGCTGCGAAGCATCTCCATAAGCCATCCCCGGTCATCAAGCATGAGGCGCAGTTTTTCCACTTTGACCCCCGATATATATTCCACTCTTAACCTCCTATAATTCCAGTCTGGCATCATCACCGATAAATAGTTTTACCGCCTTAAATCTTTCATCAGCCTTCTTAAGTTCAACTCGCTCGCCTATGATACTATCTTCCAGGCGCTCAATGCGGTAAATGTGACTGCTTTCTAAAATCACCGAGTGCTCTATAGACGAATCCTCTATTACTGTACCAGCACCTATACTTGTAAAAGGACCTATAAAGGAGTTCTTGATATGGCAACCTCTGGCGATGGAAACAGGACCACGGATAGTGCTGTTTTCCACCGTTACCTCCTCTGCAAGTTCAACCTTTCCCTCTATGCGGCTATCTGAGTCGATTTTACCATTTATCTCCCGCTTCAGGAACTCATCGAGCACGACTCTATTTGCCTCCAAGAGGTCATCCTTTTTGCCAGTATCAAGCCACCAGCCCTTGAGTATATGGCTTTGAACCGTCTTACTCATGTCGAGGAGCTTCTGGATAGCATCGGTTATTTCCAATTCCCCTCGCTCGGAGGGCTCAATTTGGGCTATTGCCTTGTGGATTTCAGGTGTGAAGAGATAAGCGCCAACCAGGGCGAGGTTGCTTTTTGGTTCTTTTGGCTTTTCCACTAACCGCTTTACTTTGCCCGATTCATCAAGCTCAGCAACGCCAAAGGAACGAGGGTCAGCAACCTCCTTCAGTAGAACCAGGGCATCAGATTCACAATTATTGAATTCGTCAACAAAAGCCTTGACGCCGCCTTGAATAAGATTATCGCCGAGGAACATGAGAAAGGGGGAACTGCCAAGGAAATCATGGGCTGTTTTCACGGCATGAGCAAGTCCCAATGGCTCAGGCTGCAAAATGTAGGTGATTTTTGCCGCCCATTTTGAGCCATCTGCGATAGCTTCTTTTATCCCGTTACCAGTTTCCGGTGAGACGATAATGCCGATGTCGGTAATGCCTGATTCTATTACCTGATCCAGGACATAGAAAAGAATAGGTTTATTGGCTACAGGGATAAGCTGTTTGGCGATAGTATAGGTAAGGGGCTTGAGTCGTGTGCCTTTGCCACCAGCCAATATCAGGGTTTTCATCGCTTTTCGCGCCATGCCGATCTTCCTGCTATTGCGCTATATTCTTTCCCGCATAATATAAGAAAACGAGCCTCCAATCAAGCTCTCATTCCTAGATTGGGAAGCAGTATCAGCGAAGAGAGGAGGGAACGGATTTAGGGTGTGTACTCGAATATCTGTACATAAGGGACCGTCTCGTTTCCCGACAGCCTTACCAGCATGCTGGACTGGTAAACCAGCGTATAGTGCTCCAGTTTCTCCAGAGGTACCGGGCTGACGAAGGGGTTTGGCCCGACTATTCTATAGTTGGGAGAGCTTTGGTTCCCCAAATAGGCTTCCGCCTCTTCGTAGGTGGCGAAGGGTTCACCATCGTTAGCCACCCCAGTGATCTCCTTGTATCTGTTCCCTTGCTCATCTGTCTTCTCGACGTATGAAATTACCCAGGTGGAATTCTCGGGAATCACCGCCTGTCCCCCAAAATTGTACAACCTGGCACACATAGATTGATAGTATGCAGGATAGTATAGCCGTATAGGTTCCAATTCTCCCTCTGGTGTTCCCTGGTAATATAACTCGAAGAACTGCGACTCGCTTTCTCCAAGCCATGTCGGCATAGCATAGAATTTTGATGTTGACATCGCATAGTCGATGATTACATATCTGGAGCCCACCTTATCGAGGATTTCACTAGCCGAAGATTCATCCTGTGCAGTGAAGAAAGAGGCCGCATCGGCAACGCCTGCTTGAAAGGGATTTGCATTGGGTATACGGTGGGCGATTCGTGTGATCCAGTGACCGTAATCCCACCAACTCATCACGCCGTAGGCCGATTCTGGATAGTCATACCTCTGTCCATTCGGAGGTCTGTCATATAATTCATAGTAGAAATTGGGATTCTCAAACGGCTCGGGAGTATTGTCCCTCATCCAGAGTAGCGAGCTATGCCAGGCCTCATCGGGTCCACTAGGGTATTTTGCTGTGTTCACTGCTTCCCCAATATTGGGGTAAAAAACGGTAAAGAATACAATTAGAACTGCCACTACAGGTAAAACATACCTGGTATAGCTTCTGATAGGCCTTCTCGCTTCCTTTCTCTTCTTCGCTTTTCTTTTTTTCTTCTTCCTTCTCTCCAATTCCACCTTTTCCGTCTCGACTTCACCCAGCGGCGACGGTTTCCTGAGGCCGCTCCACTCCAGTATTCTCCAGGAGATATACCCGCATAGAAGGGCAATATTCACAGCATAATAGTAGGCAAATCGCCTTTGACTTAACATAGCCACCAGCATGATCAAGCTCCAGATAACGAGGAATGTCTTATCGGCACTTCTCTCCTTAATAATGGCATAGATTATTATGCCCAGCGATATGAAGGCGATGAAAAAGCCGGTGGTGAAGTAATGCCACGCCACTTTTAATGAGAAACTGCCAAGCTGAAAGAGAAGTGGTTGCACTTCGCTGATGGTTCGTGCTGCTGTGCTTGGCCGGAATATGCCGAAGTTTTCCAGCATTGAGTTGAACAGGGAGGGTTCGATAGCATAGAAGACTCCCAGCCCAGCTAAACCAAGGCCAGCCAATGCTAGTGGATAATATACCCGCTTCAGGTTTCTCCAAGTCATCAGCCAGGAAAGGCTACTTGATACCAGGAGTGCGAGGATGCCAATCACCAGCGCTATGATAACAAGGCCTTTGCCTGGATAGGGAGGGAATAAGACTGGGGCTATCATCACCAGAGCGATGAGAAATGAAGGTACACCGATAATGCACAGGTAGTCAGTTGACTTGCCCCTCAGGTGATCGACGATGTATTGAATCATAATATAGGCGGCTATTATGAATACGAAGAGCAGTGCACCGACCCAGGAAAGAAGATATACTCCCAATGTTAGCCCTGTTAGCAGGGCATAAATCAGGGGCTTCCTGAAATGCTTCCAATCCCTGTTCCATATATGGCTAAAAGATGTATCTTTTTCCCTGGCGCTTTTGATGGCTAATATCAAGAACAGGGCCGCTATCGCGCTGAAAAGGACTTCAGCTACATGATGGTCGGTGAATCCCAGTAGGGAGCGGAAGAGGAACTCACCTGGCAGGATAGCAATTAAACCAGCAGACAGCAATCCGACATTGCGGTTAAACAGCTCCTTTCCAATGAAGAACACCGGTATGGTAACCAGGGCCCCTAAAATGGCTGGGAAATATGCACCCACTACTTCTATAATGTGCTGGCTTGGAGAGCCCAAGCCAATAACCCATATCACGAATCCCAGAAGCAGGTCGAAGAATGGGACAAAAGGCACGTCCTGCCCATAGGGAAAGAGGGTAAAGGAGTCAAAAGCGATGCGGTGGGGGAAGTGTTGCACCAGGTTCTCCACCAATCGCATGTGGTACCACGGGTCGTTCAGTCCGAATCTAACCCAATCTCCCACAAATACGCTGTCATAAGACAGGCATATCCTGAGCGTTAGGGCAACGCCAAAGATCATGAGCAATGCTATGGCGTATATTGACTTGGGGGAGAGCCATGTCCAAATTCTTATTAGAAGACTGCTCATTTTGCTGAGATTCTATACCATATACTGGCCAAAGGCAAATTGTTGTAATTGTCCACTTCAGCAGTGACATACCATCTTTTACCTATTTTCACTTTCACTCTGGGCGAAGCAAAGCAATCACCAAGTTTTAAACTTACTTCGTAGCCCCACCCGCCCGCCCTGAGATGTATTACTGGGGGACACCCCCAGACCCCTACAATAGGGGAGCCCCCTCTGGCTCCCCCTGAAGTATCAGCCATCCCTCTAGGCGAGGGTCACTTTGGTTACCCAGCAAAATCTGTGATTCCCCCCACGTTCCCTTGACACATCGGTCGCAAGTAGCTAATATAGGCTAAATAGATGAACCATTGAAGGGGGGGGATCATGTGGCAGATGTGATGCTTTCTGATACTGAGAGCTTTGATAGTCTCCTCAGGCGATTCAATCGGAAGGTGCAGCAGGAAGGTATTCTGGCTGAGGTGAGGCGAAGGAATCACTACGAGAAGCCATCTACAAAGCGTAAGAAGAAAGAAGCGGCAAAGCGGCGAAAGAGCGCTCGAAGCAGCTAGAGAAGAGTCGTTATATATTAAAGCGAAATGACACTGGAAGAAAGGCTTACCGCTGACTTAAGAGAGGCAGCCAAGAAAGGCGATGCTGTCCGAAGATCGGTGATCCGCTTGGTTATCGCAGGAAAGAAGAACGTAGAGAAAGCCAAGGGGGCTCCCCTCGACAATCCGGGTATTATTGATGTTATTGCCAAGGAAGTGAAGCAACACCGAGAGAGCATCGCCGAGTTTTCTAAAGGAAACCGCCAGGACCTGGTTGCCAAAGAGGAGGCGGAATTAGCTGTACTATTTGAGTACTTGCCAAAACAGATGAGTCATGAGGAGATAGTAGAGGCTGCCCGCGGGATAATTGAACAGGTTGGGGCCCGTAGCCCCGGAGATAAGGGCAAGGTGATGGCTCAGCTTATGCCCCAGCTCAAAGGGAAGGCTGACGGGCGTGAGGTGAGCGATATGGTATCCGAATTGCTCTCCGAATCATAGTTTAAAACGGAACGTCTGACGGCCGTTTTATTTTAGATTTATTACCAAAAACCGCACCATGAGAACGCAAGGTGCGGTTTTTCTGTTCTCCTCCCAATGTCTCTGTGAAGCGAGTTGAAAATGTCAAAAAGGATTCGAGAGAATCCCTTTTTATTTCCTAATTGTTGGGTTATAATGTGTGGCAAGATGAGAGTAATATTGCTTCATGATGTGTCGGGTTTAGGGAGGGCTGGGGAGGTTAAGGAGGTAGCCGATGGCTACGGGAGGAACTTTCTCCTTCCCAAAAAGCTTGCAGAGTTTGCCTCTCCTTCCTTGTTGAAGCGGATTGAGGAGCAGCATCAAGGTGAGGTGCGTCGCCAACTCGTCGCCGATGCTGAGTTTCTGAGCCTTGCTCAGGCCCTGGAGGGAGTGGAGGTTGTCATTAAAGCCAAGGTGGGAGCGCAGGGTCGCCTTTATGGGGCGGTCACCAGCAGCGACATCGCTGAGGGAATTCATAGAGTGGTGGGGGTCGACATAGACAAGAGGAAGATCGAGCTTGAAGAGCCTATTCACCAGTTGGGTCAATATGACGTGGTGGTGAGGCTGTCAGGGGAGCTTGTACCTAAGGTAAAGGTTATTGTTGAGGGGGATAATAGTTAGCGATGGTCGCCGAAACGCTGCCCCCGCACGATATTGAGGCTGAGGAGTCGGTAGTCGGGTCCCTGCTCATCGATAGCGATGGCATTTTTAGCATCGCCACCTTCCTAACGCCGGGCGACTTCTATCGAGAGAAAAATCAGTGGGCCTATGAAGCCTGTTTTTCTCTTTATGAGCGAAGCGAGGCCATAGACCAGGTCACCGTGGCCCATGAGCTCGAACACCGGGGCAGGCTGGAGGCGGTGGGAGGTCCCGCTTATCTCAGCTATCTTGTTTCCATTGTGCCTACATCGGTGCATATCGAGCACTACGCCAGGATTGTGCACCGCATGTCGGTAATGCGACGATTGATCGGTGCGGCGGAACAGATTAAAGCCATCGGCTACGAGGCGGGACCGGACATCGATGAGTCACTCGGTAAGGCAGAGGATGTCCTTTTCCGATTGCGTTATGGTCAGCGCCCCCGCGATTTTGTCCCGATACGCGAGCTCCTTAACAGGTACTTTGAGGAAAGCGAGATTCGTCCCTTCGAGGGGGAGATCGTATACACTGGTTTTCGCGCGCTTGATGATATCATAGGAGGGCTGCGGCGCTCCGATATGATAGTGCTTGCCGCCAGGCCGAGTCTAGGCAAAACCAGCCTCGCCTTGGGCATCGCCAGAAATGCCGCAGTCCAGCAGGGAGCCCATGTCGCTATCTTCAGTGTGGAGATGTCACGGGCACAGCTGGTGCAGCGCTTGCTTGCCAGTGAGGCAGGGGTGGATACCAAGAGATTGCGCCTTGGCGAACAGACGGAGGCGGAGGAGAGAAGGATGATGGAGGCCACAGGCGTTCTCTCCGAAGCGCCGATCTTTATCGATGACTCGCCTGCCTTGAGGGTGGTGGAGATGAAATCCAAGGCGCGACGGCTTCACTACGAGCGGGTCATCGACCTTGTAGTCGTCGATTATATGCAATTGATACGGGGTGATGGCAGGGAGAACCGGGTTCAGGAAGTCACTGAGATTTCTCGCTCTCTCAAGGAGCTCGCCCGCGAGCTGAGTGTGCCCGTGCTTGCCGTATCTCAGCTCTCCAGGGCTCCAATGGGTCGGCCATCTCACCGTCCCCAGCTTTCCGATCTAAGGGAGAGCGGCTCTATCGAGCAGGATGCCGATATAGTGATCTTCATCCACCGGGATGATATGTACATAAAGGAAGATGAATGGAATAAGCGGCATCCCGATGAGCCTTACCCCAGAGGTGTTGCTGACATCATCGTGGAAAAGCACCGTAATGGACCTCTTGGTGAGGGGAAATTGCGGTTTCTGGCGAGAACGGTAAAATTCGCTGACTATGAAGTGGAGCGGGTGGGATGAAGCTTTTTGCTGGTTTCCCACAAAAGATGCGCTTTACCCCGCTGCCCAATATTTTCTTTAGCGATCTTCTTCCGCACATCAATGATATCATTGAGCTCAAGATAACGCTTCACATATTCTGGAGCCTTTATCAAAAGCGGGGGTACCCCAAATTTATCACCTACGCTGAGCTTCTTGGTGATAAGACGCTTATGGCGGGTATAGGTAATGCCGACAAGCTTAGTGAGGGCTTGGAGCGGGCTTTATCACGGGGCACCCTAATTCATTTAACACTGGACCGGGAGGGGAGGAGCGAGGAGCTCTACTTTCTAAATACCGAGAGCGATAGGGTAGCACTAGCTAAGGTTGCCAGAGGGGAGATTGACCTGGGTGCTTTTCCGAGGAGAGAGCCATGTCGGGAGGCAAAGGAACAACCCAATATCTTCACCCTCTATGAGGAGAACATCGGCATGCTTACACCGATGATCGCTGAGGAGCTAAAGGAGGCAGAGCGGATCTACCCCGTCTCATGGCTCGAGGATGCCTTTAAGGAGGCGGTGAGCCTGAACGTACGCAAATGGCGGTACATCTCAAGTATATTGGAGCGCTGGGCTGATGAGGGTAGGAAGTATGGAAAGCCTGGGAGAGATTCTAAAGAGGACAGGGACAAATATATCAAGGGCAAATACGGACACGTGGTCAAGCGTTGAAAGCGGTGAGCAGGTCTCCGAGGCTGAGGAGTGCCCATTATGCAGGGGAGCAGGATTTGTCCATCCGCTGCTCCCTTCAGGGCGTCCCGATTTCACCAGATTGGTTCCATGCCAGTGCAATAAAGGGGAGCCTGGTGAAGAGCGCCTAGAGCGCCTGCGGAAAGATAGTGGCGACCTTGCGCTCAAGCTGCTTCGTAATATGACCTTCGAAAACTTTGACCGCAGGCGAGTTAATCTGCCTCGTGAGGAACAGAAGAATTTGGAATGGGCTTTTAATGAGGCGCGCAGATTCGCCGAGGAACCGAAGGACTGGATAGTATTTCTTGGAGTTAATGGCTGTGGCAAGACACATCTGGCTGCTGCCATCGGCAATTATCAACTGCAAAGAGGTAGGCCTATATTTTTTATGGCAGTTCCCGATCTCCTCGATCATCTTCGTGCCACCTTCAGCCCGGATAGCGTGGTGACCTATGATGAGTTGTTCGACAAGGTAAGAAATGCACCGCTGCTTATTCTTGATGAATTTGGGGAGCAGGCGAGCACTGCTTGGGCCCAGGAGAAGCTCTACCAGGTAATCAACTATCGCTATAATGCGCGGTTGCCGACGGTGCTAACTACCTGTTTGGCCTTGGAGGATATCGAAACCCGAATAGGCTCGCGATTAGCTGATACTAGTATGAGCTCAAATGTTAACATAATGGCTCCTGATTACCGCTCTGACCTCGCCCCTTCGGGGAAGGGGAGGGAGCAAACCCAGCGGCTGAGGAGGAGTCGCTAGGCTATGGTGAACTCCCCTGTTCTGGTGTTAAATCAGAACTACGAGCCGCTTAATGTCGCCCGTGCACGCCGTGCGGTGGTTCTACTTCTACGAGGCAAGGCTGAACTAGTGGAGAATGGCGTCGGGGTTATTCACACCATTAATGAGCTCGTTCCCCTCCCTTCGGTGATCCGCCTAATTTATCTGGTGAAGCGCCCCCGTATTCAAAGGAAGTTAACTCGCTACGAGGTGTTCCGCCGCGATGGATACACCTGTCAGTATTGCGGCAGACACACTAAGGAGCTTACTTTGGATCATGTGATCCCACGTTATAAAGGGGGAAAACACATCTGGGAGAATGTGGTGAGTGCGTGCATCCATTGCAACAATCGCAAAGCAGGGCATACCCCCGAGGAGGCAGGAATGAGGCTCATCCGCAGGCCATCCACTCCTCATGTTAGCGGCTACTTTGTCCCCTATGATTATATTCACAGGCACAGCGAATGGCAGAAGTTTGTTCCCATCTCGCACAGAGTTACGCAGAATTAAGCGCCCTTCTTCCTGAGGAGCCTTTCCTTCTTAATGCTTACCTGCTCAACAGGCAATTCCACTGTGGCTTGGCTCTCTAGTTGCACTATGACCGTCTCTCTCAGTGGGTTGCCTCCCACTACTGTAGCTAACCCCATAGGGGTGCTCACTCGCTGACCGGACGCAGGGAGTTTTTCTTTCATAATGCGGTATTGCTCATACTCATAGCTCAAGCAGCACAGTAGCCTTCCACAAACCCCGGAGATCTTCATCGGGTTAAGCGGTAGGGCCTGTTCCTTGGCCATTTTAATAGTGACTGGATTGAACTCGGAGAGGAAGGTGGCACAACATAGAGGGCGACCGCACTTGCCAACCCCACCCAAAAGCCTTGCCTTATCGCGGGAGCCTAGCTGTCGGAGTTCGATGCGTGTTTTGAAGGTGTTGGTGAGTTCCTTCAACAGATCTCGGAAGTCCACTCTGCCTTCAGCACTGAAGTATATGGTAAGACGAGTGCCATCAGGGTTGTATTCTGCGGCCAATAGTTTCATCGGCAGGTTGAACTGGTGGGCCATTTTCTGGCATATGTCCAGCGCCTCTGTTTCCTTGTCTTCGGATTCCTCTCGTTGTCTTATATCCTCTTCCTCTGCCTTACGCAACACAGGCTTTAGAGGCGCAGTTATCTCGCTGGAGAGGACCTGTTTAGGGGAGATGACCACCCTGCCTACCTCAATGCCATGTTCAGTCTCCACCACCACCCAATCATTCAAGTCTAGATCGATGCCTGCTGGGTCGAAGTAGTATACGCGCCCTATCCGTTTAAAACGAACACCAACTGTTTCGGTCATATCTAGAGGACTCACTCCCCCTTTCTTCTCGGCATGCTGAGCATGAGCACCTCCAGCACCAGACGGGGATTAGCGCTTTGGTCCAGTTGCGCCATGGACTGCTGCAGGCTCTCTACAAATACCTTAATTCCCTTCAAGCTATATCTCTGCGACTCTTCGTGAAGCTTTGCCTCTTGATCCACATTGCTAATGAAATTGTCACACCCCACTTTGGTCAACAACAGGTCGTGCCACCACTCAATCCATAGAGAGAGAACCTCATAGACGGATTGTCGATCCCGGCTGAATTGGCTTGCTAGCTGAGCGGCATGAGAAAAGCGTTCGGCCAGATTTTCTTTAGTGAGACGTAGCAACGAAGCCAGCCTCTCCGATCGCTCTTGGAGGAGCTGGTCGTCGGTCAAAGCGCTGACTGCCCAGCCAACACGACCGCGTGAGAGCTTTGCCAGCGCCCTCGCCTTTTCCTCGGGGATTCCCCAGCGTTCAGTCAATATCTTCGGGAAGGTAGCAATGGGCAATGGCCTCAGCTCTAACTTCTGGCAACGAGAGAGCACTGTGGGCAGAAGCTCCCTCTCATTTAGGGCAAGCAAGATTAGCTGAACATTGGACGGCGGTTCCTCTAGGGTCTTAAGTAGGCAGTTGGTGGCCTCATGCGAGAGGTGTTCCGCCCCATCGACGATAAAAACTCGATACTTCCCCTCAAATGGTTTGAGGCTAGCGGAGTGCTGCATCTCCCTCATCTGATCGATGCCTATCTCCGCCCTACCATTGAGGCCAATCACCTGAACATCGGCATGCTTTAGCTCTTCAATTCTTATGCATTGGGCGCAATGACCACAGGGCCTATCCTCGCCCAGGCAGTTTAGCGCCTTGGCCAGGTCTATCGCCAGTCTCATCTTGCCAACATGTGGTGGACCGATGAAGAGATAGGCATGGGCCAACTTGCCATTCTTCAGGCTCCGATCTAAAAGACCGACCGCTTTTTCATGTCCCACTACCTGCCACATAGGTTCTCCTCTAACTAGACAATGTCGTGGCTCATCAAATCCTCATAGCTTTGACGTCGCCGAATTAGGCGCGCCTTTCCGTCTTTTACTAACACGATAGCTGGCATCAGCGAAGCATTGTAGTTTGACGCCATAGAGAGGCAGTAGGCGCCGCAACACGGGACGGCGATGATGTCACCGGGTTCAAGCTTGGGAAGGTCGATGTCAGTAATCAGGATGTCTGCTGATTCGCAGAATTTTCCGGCGATGGTGACCCGCTCTGAGTCGTCTTCCACCTTGTCTGCCACCACTGCCTCATACTCAGCTTGGTAAAGGGCGGGGCGGATGTTGTCCGCCATGCCCCCATCAATTGAAACATATTTGCGCACACCGGGGATCTCTTTTATCGCCCCCACGGTGTAAAGGGCGACCCCTGCCTGTCCCACTATCGACCTCCCCGGCTCCACGACAAGGCGCGGTGGCTCAACGCTGAGCACCTTGGCCTCTTCTAGAATACTATAAGTGATGGTTTGGGCGAACTCAGCGATTGTAGGGGCCGGCGAATCCTCACTGTAAGTGATAGCTAGCCCACCCCCAATACTGAGTTCTCTGATTCTAAATCCATGTTTACCTTGCATCGCAGCGGCGAACTGAAGCAAACCAGTAATCGCTTTTCGGTATGGTTCCAAATCGAGAATCTGTGAGCCGATGTGGAAATGAAGCCCATTGAGTTCAATGTTGGAGTATGACATTGATTGAGCTATGGCCTCCTCAGCCTGTGTCATGGGGAAGCCGAATTTGCTGTCAACGATTCCTGTGGCTACGTAGGCATGGGTGTGGGGGTCTACACCAGGAGAGAGGCGGAGGAGGATCCCTTGATTACTTCCTGCTTCCCTTGCCACCGTGTTTAGCAGAGAAAGCTCATAGAAGTTGTCCGCCACAATACGACCAACGCCGCACTGGATGGCCATCTCCAGCTCCTCCCGCGACTTGTTGTTTCCATTGAAATGGATTTTCTCCATGGGGAAGTCCACTGATTTGGCGATGGCAAGTTCCCCGCCAGAGACAACATCAAGCCCAAAGCCCTCTTCCCTGAAAATCTGCGCTAAAGCTCGGTTGATGAAGGCTTTGCAAGCGTAGATGATAAGACTATCTGGGTAGCGACGACCGAACTCATCACGGTATTCAGCACATTTGCCTCTCAGGGTTGCTTCGTCGAAGACATAGAGAGGTGTGCCGAACTCACTGGCCAGAGCCACGACATCGCAACCGCCAATAATGAGATGATTCTTCCTATCAATCTGTGTGGTTGGAGGGAATAGAGAAAGTCCAGGCATATCTTCCTCGCATTGGTAACTTAACAGTGGCTAATTGATGGTGTAGTGGGTATCCTCTCCTTTTCTCAGACAGGATGCCTTTCCCTCTCGCTCCAGCTTAATGAGATGGGCGAGAATCTGTCCCTCGGCTGCAAAATGAAGGCGACTATCTAGCTCTGGGTAGATCTCATCCACCAGTTCTCTCACTGTTGCCTTCCCTTGCCTCAGCCCGGCTATTACCTGCTCCTCTCGTTCCAAGCGATGCTGGATCAACTCCTCGATCTTTCGTTTAGCCTCCCTTATTGGTGGGCCATGGCCCGGGTAGATCATCGCAATATCATAATTGAGTAGCTTCCTCAACGAATCGATGTATATGGCCATATCACCTTCCGGTGGTCTCATTGCGGTAGTGCCCGTTCCTAAGATTTGGTCCCCGGAAAAGAGAGCCTTTTGCTCCTTGAGATAGATGCATATATGTCCTGGGCTGTGTCCCGGCGTATGTATCACGTCTAGTTTAATGCCATTAAGGGGCAAGCTGTCACCATCTTCCACAGCCTTACACATCGGGATGGTCGCCTGCTCTAGCTCAGCGGAGTGGAGAACGATCTCTGCCCCCGTTTCCTCCCTGATTATCGGTGCTCCACCAATATGGTCTCGGTGGGTATGAGTGAGCACTATATAGCGCAAGTGAGACTCGAGGCTCTTTATGTAATCAATTCGTGCCCTGATGGATTCCTCATCGCCGTATCCCGAGTCTATAAGTGCGCCATCGGACTTATCGACCACCAGGTAGACATTCGGTGCGAAAAAACCCATGAAAGAGCCTTTATCCACCGGGATAGAATGAATTCCAGGGGCAATCTCCAATTCGGCCTCCCTCTTCACATCTTAAGCCTATGGAGACTTTATATGTAGCATATTAGCAATTGAATTGGGTGAAGTCAACCGCTGGTTGACAGGGGTAGGAGATGTGGCTAGTATTTGCCTTAAGTGAACGATGTATCAAAAGAGCGTTCTGGATAACGGGCTGCGAATTATCACCAGCTCTATGCCTGGTACCCGATCTGTGTCCATTATTTTCTTCCTCGGTACGGGCTCTGTCTACGAAAGAGCGGAGGAAGCAGGTATCTCCCACTTTATTGAGCACATCCTTTTCAAGGGGACGCAGCGCCGACCTACATCAAAGGATATCTCAGAGGCCATTGAGGGAGTGGGCGGCATATTAAATGGGGCCACCAGTAAGGAACTCACCATGTACTGGTGCAAGGTGGCTCGTCCCCATTTCCCCCTCGCTTTAGACCTAATGGTCGACATGCTACAGCATTCTAAATTCGATGCCAAGGACATGGAGCGGGAACGCCAGATCATTATAGAGGAACTCAATGAGAGTATGGATTTGCCACAACACCGAGTGAGTATGCTTATCGATGAGGTAGTGTGGCCCAACCAGCCTCTTGGACGCGATGTTATTGGGAGCAAGGAATCGGTGAGTGGCTTGAGTCGAAGGATGCTTATGGATTATATCGGCTATCAATATGTGCCTAGTAACGCTGTAGTCAGCGTTGCTGGCGACATAAGCCATGAGGACGTACTGACAGCCGTAAATGGGGCTTTGGGCGATTGGGCTACAAGTATTCCCAAGCCTCCTTTTCCCACCGACGATACCCAGCAGGAGCCTCAACTCCGTATTGAGCCAAGGGAGTCCGAGCAAGCTCACCTTTGCCTAGCGATACGCGGTGTACCCATCCTTCACCCTGATCGTTTCAACCTGGACATGCTGAATGTGGTTCTCGGAGAGGGGATGAGCAGCCGCTTGTTCCTGGAGATTCGGGAGAGAAGGGGGCTTACATACGACATCTACAGCTACGTTCAGCATTTCCTCGATTCAGGGGCTATTAACATCTATGCCGGCGTTGATCCTAAGCATATCGATAGCGCTATTCAAGCCATCTTGGAGCAGTTGCACCTCCTCAAAGAGGACATTCCCGAGGTAGAGCTATCCAAGGCAAAGGAGTATGCCAAGGGGCGTCTGGTACTTCGCATGGAAGACACCAGGAATGTTGCTAGCTGGACGGGGGGACAGGAGATACTAACTAGGCGCATTTACACCGTTGATGAAGCGGTATCGATAATCGATGCTATCACCACCAAGGACCTGAAAAGAGTGGCGAGACAACTACTGATTTCTGAAAGCCTCAACCTGGCTGTCGTTGGTCCTGTTACCGAGGAGCATTGCTTTCGTAGACTACTCAAGCTTTAATGTGGGGGAAGCACTACCTCGATGCCAGACTCGTTCTGAGTTATCTTGAAGCTAGTGTCCTCATCATACCTTTCAAAATGGAGGTCTACCGTTCCCTGGCCGATACGAAGCCCGGTGATCGAGGCTTGCTTTAGCCAGGGGGGCAGCTTTGGGGTCAAGTAGATTCTCTTTGTGAAGGCATCGACCTTGAGCCCAAGCATCGATTGGAAAAGGAGGGTGGCGCCTCCTGCGGTCCAGGCTTGTGGACTTGAGCTCACGGGGTACTCTGCGGGCACAGAGTAGCCCTCTCGATCGTGGCTGAAACCACAGAAGAGCTCAGGTAAACGCCTATATGGGAAGAACAGGCTAGCTTGGAAAAGCTGGCTAGTGATCTCCTCCGCTTCCCAAGAATAGCCATACCTGCTCATCCCGGCAACGATGAGGGAGTTGTCATGGGGCCATATGCTGCCATTTTGATAGCTCATCGGATTGTATGTTGGTTCCCTGCTGCTCACCGTCCTGATGCCCCAACCGCTGGCCATATCGGCTGAGGTAAGGCGCAGCACCAAGTACCTCGCCTTCTCTTCATCGACAATGTCACAAAAGAGGCAGTGCCCCGGGTTTGAGGTGAGCACCTCCACCGGTTTCTTCTCGGCATCAAGTGCCTGGGCGAAGGTGTGTTTTTCCTCAAGCCAGAAATCCCGGTTAAACCTTTCCTTCAACAGCGCCGCCCTTTTTTCGAGCTTGGCAGCAAGGGAAATCTCACCTTTTCGGGTTAATAATACAGCTATCTCCTTCATCGCCTTGTAGGCATAGCCCTGTACCTCAACTAGCGCAACCGGAGGGTCAACAGGGGTGCCATCGGGGTAGGTTATGGCCCCATAGCTGTCTTTCCAGCCCTGGTCTCTGATGCCGCGTGACGAGCGGCTTAAGTATTCTAAATAGCCATCGCCATCCAAGTCACCATAGTGCTCCATCCACTCCAGGGCTCTCTTAGCTGCAGGCAAGATCTCTTGGTAAAGTGCATCATCGTCGAGCCATCTCATGGTCTCAGCGAACAATATCAGGAAAAGAGGAGTAGCATCCACGCTCCCGTAATAGGCGCTGTGTGGTAGCTCCCCCACCCTTGCCATCTCTCCCTTGCGCATCTCGTGAAGAATTCTACCTGGCTCCTCATCTCGCCAGGGGTCGACTTTCGTTCCCTGATGCTTTGCCAGAAAGCGCAAAGTGCTAACAGCTATTTGCGGATTGAGCATCAGCGTCTGAAGGGAGGTAATGAGGCTGTCACGACCGAAGATACATGCGAACCAGGGGATGCCTGCGGCGGGAACCGGCCCCTCAGGAGTTATATCCATGAGGAGGCGGAGGTCAAGTGTGCTCCTGTGGAGAAACTGATTGAATAGCTGGTTATCGGTTTCCAGCTTGGTGCACTGGTTGTGCCAATCTTGATACGAGTTGCGCAAATCAGCAAGGCCGTTGTCAAAGGCTCCCACCATAGGGGTAGGCTCCCCTTCTATAGTTAGGATATGAAATGTGATGGACTGAGGCTTACCTGGCATAAGGTTTAAATCCCAGGTCATCTTGGCACAAGCGGGTTGCAACACCGTCATGATCGCGGGCTCCACAGCGTTGGGTAGGAACGTGCTAGGGCGACGAAGGACGGGTTCTGCGTCGCATACATCAATCTCTACGTTTGATGGGTTGACCTCGAAAATGATCTCTGTCCTACGCTCCACCTCATCCAGCCCAAGGTATTTTAAGGTCAGACGGGAATCAGCGAAGCGGGGTGGGTTAAGCTGTCCTCGTCTCTCTCTTTTCCGGCCACGTACCTCAAAGATGTCGCAAAAGTCGCTGCCAAAGACGATGGTGAACTGGATAGGATAGGGGCTTGGATTGTGGTTATAAAAGCTAATACGTTCATGGAGGCCATCCTTGAGGAAGCGGCTGCGCCTGATGCTAATAGTACGTGCCAGGGCGGTGTTACCATCAGAAAGCTGCATAGTGGGGTTTGCCATTTGGACGTCGCAGACATAGTTTTCCTCGCTTGATGAAGCGAGAAGGCGCGGTCGCTGTCCACCGATAGTCGTCTCGAGAATAGAAAGGAACCGCGTATCGCAGCAGTATAGCCCGAGCCTGCGCCGTCTAAGAGGCATATCCCCCCACTTATCCGAGACCATCGTCAGATCGTTCTCTTTAAGGACGTGCCTTTCCAAAAGTGAGCCCCTCTGCTTAGTTTTTTGAGATCGCGCTTGCCGCCTATTTGGACTCTCCGAGAAGTATCGTGCTCTGGTGGGTGGCAATTTGTTCTGCGTGGTGAGTCAAATTGATGGTTGGATACTTTTCCTCAGTCTCCAACTCAAGTATCCGCCCATAGACATCGAGATAGTCTGTCGCCATTCGCGGGACATCGAAGTTTCGCTCCACATGCTCACGGCAAGCCCTGCGGTCGATACAGCTTATATCCCCCACTGCCTCCGCCATTTCATCTATATCCTCCACGATGAAGCCCGTCTCACCATGAAGAACGACCTCTGGCGCTGAGCCCATGTTGAAGGCGATGACCGGGGTTCCGCAGGCCATAGCTTCCACCATGACCAAGCCGAAGGGCTCGGGCCAGGTTATAGGCATAAGGAAGCACAAGGCGTTGGCGAATAGCTTCTTCTTCTGCTGGTAATCTGCCTCCCCGAAGAATTGAACAATATCGCCATCGACCTGCGGCATTATTCTTTGCGAGGAATACTGCTCATCTATGGTGTCAATATTGCCAGCGATGATAAGCCTTCGCTTTAGCCGCTTTGCTACCTCGACGGCGATGTGAATGCCCTTCTCTTCGCTTATACGGCTCAGGGAAAGAAGATAGTCTCCTTGTTTGCCATTAAAGGGGTAGGATTTACAGTCGATCGCATTATATATTACCCCTACATACCCCTTCTTCTCGGGTAGTAAATCCTTGGCCGATCTGCTGATGGTATTATAGTATCCTTTGTAGGCAGAGAAAAGGGTGAGCTGGTCACCCTTCAATCTGTTATGAAAAGTTGTAAGGACTGGCGTCTTCACCAGACCTGCTGTGGCTAGACCTTCAAAATCGGTATGGTTGTGGATGATGTCGAACCTTTCCGCTTGTTCCAGACAAGAAACGAAGTTGATTATATTTAGGATTTCTCTATCTCTATTAGAGCCCCGAAGAAAACAGGGGCAAACAGATTGAAGCTTCGCCGCTGTCACCGAATCGCCACTGGCAAAGAGGGTTACATCATGTCCCCTCCTCACCAGTTCCTCGGTGAGCAGGCTAGCCACTAGCTCGATACCCCCATATGCAATAGGGGGCACTCTCATCTCCAATGGTGCTATTTGGGCAATACGCATCCCTTCACCTCATCATCCTATGCATTACCCAACAATCTTGTGGAGAATAGCAGCCATGGCTCTAGGAAACCATGGCTGCCAATTTCAGGGCTAGCTTTTTTCGAGCACTAGTACTCTGGCATTGGGGGCATTGCCGCCTTTTCCTTTTCTGGGATGTCGGCGATCAGCGACTCGGTGGTGATCACCATAGCGGCGACGCTCGCTGCATTTTCTAGCCCGGCTATTGTCACCTTGGCCGGGTCGATGATACCCCGCTTCTGCATGTCAGCGAAGTCGTCTCTCAGGGCGTCGTAGCCAATGCCTGGCTTGCTCTTTCTCACCTTCTCGACTACCACAGAGCCCTCTCGCCCGGCGTTGATAGCGATCAACTTCAGCGGCTCAACGAGGGCGTTTCTGACAATGTTAACCCCGGTTGCTTCATCACCAGAGGCCTTTATCTTGTTCAGACTGTGGAGGACATTAATGAAGGCGACCCCACCGCCGGCAACGATCCCCTCCTCCACAGCAGCCCTGGTAGCGGAGAGGGCATCCTCGACGCGATGTTTCTTCTCCTTAAGTTCGACCTCGGTGGCGGCCCCCACCTTAAGAACGGCAACGCCGCCGGCGAGCTTTGCCAAGCGCTCCTGCAGCTTCTCTTTATCAAATTCGGATGTGCTATCCTCTATTTGGGCCTTTATCTGCTTTATCCTCGACTGAATGGCTTCATCTGAGCCCTTGCCCTCGATGATGGTGGTATCCTCCTTGGTAGCCACCGCCTTTCTTGCTCTGCCGAGATCCTCAATTGTGGCTGAATCGAGCTTTCGCCCCATCTCCTCGGTAATCACTGTACCCCCGGTGAGGATGGCCATATCCTCAAGCATTGCCTTTCTGCGATCGCCAAAGCCTGGTGCCTTAACCGTTAGGCAGTTGAGGGTGCCCCTCAGCTTATTGACTACCAAGGTAGCCAGCGCCTCTCCATCAACATCCTCACCGATGATAAGAATGTTCTTTGAAACTTGAAGCACCTTCTCCAGTAGTGGCAGAAGGTCGGCAACAGCGGATATCTTCTTATCGGTAAGCAAAATGTAGGGATCCTCCAGTTCTGTCTCCATTCTCTCTGGATTGGTGACGAAGTATGGGGAGATGTAACCTCTGTCGATCTTCATCCCCTCTACATACTCCGTTTCAAATTGTATCCCCTTACCTTCCTCTACGGTGATCACGCCATCCTTGCCCACCTTGTCCATAACCTCGGCTATGATATTGCCGATCTCCTCATCGGCCGCCGAGATAGCGGCGACCTGGGATACCTGCTCACGTGTGGTTACCGGAGTTGATATCTTCTTGAGTTCCTCGATGACAACGTTGGTTGCATTATGAATGCCCCTTTTTAATGCCATGGGGTTTGCCCCAGCAGCGACATTCTTCATTCCCTCGTGGAGCATCGCTTGGGCGAGCACGGTGGCGGTAGTAGTGCCATCGCCAGCGATATCATTAGTCTTGGTTGCCACCTCCTTTATAAGTTGAGCCCCAATGTTCTCGAATGGTTCCTCCAGTTCGATCTCCTTGGCGATGGTGACGCCGTCATTGGTTATGGTAGGGGGGCCGAATTTTTTGTCCAGTACTACGTTCCGCCCTTTTGGTCCCAGGGTAATCTTGACCGCATCGGCCAGAGCATCCATCCCCATTTTTAAATGTGCCCTTGCATTTTCACTATAAGCCAGTTGTTTTGCCATTTCTCCTCCCTTTAACTAAACTTGGCCAATATATCGCTCTCGCGCAGGATCAGGAGTTCCTCATCGTTGACGGTGATATCAGTGCCAGCATACTTAGCGTAGACCACCTTGTCTCCTTTTTTCACCTCCATAACCACCCTCTTGGCATTCTCGTCTAATCTTCCTGGGCCTACGGCGATGACTTTACCACGCTGAGGCTTCTCCTTCGCTGTATCAGGTAATATAATACCTCCCTTACTTACCTCTTCCTCCATTATCGGTCTCACTACTACTCGGTCTCCCAACGGCTTCAACTTAGTTACCACTTTCGTCCTCCCTATAAATTATCTCATTAGCACTCTCACCAGCAGACTGCTAATCATATTAGCCTAGATTGGCGTAGGCTGCAAGTGGGCAGATAAGCATTAATAGCTATTAGAAGCAATTGAGCTAAATTTAAATTTTTCTTATTGTTAATTTATTCTAAATAGGTCTCTTTTTCTCTTGAATGCTACCTTTGACAGTGAACACGGAAACGTGTAAAATATTTCTATGAGAGCTGGGGGGAGAAAGGAGAAGGCACAGTGGGATGCGGAAGGCGTTCGCGCCCTGAGGCAACATTTGGGCATCACCCAGCAGGAGATGGCCGATGAGCTGGGCACGCGCCAGCAGACCATCAGCGAGTGGGAGCGGGATATATACCGTCCAAGGGGCACCTCGTCAAGGCTGCTCACCATCGTCGCCGAGCGGACTGGTTTTGAGTACGGGGCGAAAACAAATAAACATCCTTAAAGATGGTGGATTTTTGCCTCAGATGATTAGGATTTCGTGAGTTTCGAGAAGATAGTAGAGGGTGAGCGGTGAGGTTGTGTATACATTGGGAACGAGCTATCGTACCCTAGACGAGTTCTTGGCGCTACTCAAGGACGTAGGTGGTGATGGACGTGCGTTGCTTCCCCATATCGAGATTCAAATACTTTGAAAAGCGGGCTTAAGTTATATCTATCTCGGCGACGAACTAAGGGGATATCGAAGGAAGGGATATGAGGTTCATGTCAGCACAGAAGTATTTAGGCGGAGGCTTAGAAGACTTGAAGAACTGGCCTGTGAGAGGAAGGTAGTAATTTTCTGTGCTGATCGCCTTTATTGGCGGTGCCATAGAAGGCTTATTGACCGGGAGCTGCAACGGGATGGATTCGAAGTCGCTCACATCATCGATGAAAAGAGGGTGTGGGTGCCCGGAGGTCGGGTTGGTCGGAATGGTTGAAAGGTGAGGCTTCATTTTATACGTAGGGCTACATGAAACCGTGTAAGAATGGCCTGAACGGAGCGAGTGACGGTAAGCCCGTTAGCTTGGATTTAGCTGAAGCAGGAGTTCCTTTATCGAGTATCAATCTTCTAAGTTGATTTGACTGCTACGGTGATAGGAGTGTAAGATATAAGCACGAAGGTTTGCTTCTGGTAATGGTACGCAGCCATCATTATGGGAATGGCTGCACTATTCGTAACAGGGATGTAACTGCAACATGCAGGTATTAAAGGAACTAAGGTGAATTTGTGGAGAACACCCTTCGATCATGTAGAAAAGGCTGTTAAGCCAGCTAAAGTGCTGATCGACAAAGATAGATGCAAGGGGTGCGAATACTGCGTGGAATTCTGCCCTAGGGAAGTGCTTGAGATGAGCGAGGAACTGAACCCAAAGGGCTATACCCTCGCTATGGTGGCAGATGAGAGCAAGTGCTTGGGCTGCGGATTGTGTGAGATGCTTTGTCCCGAGTTCGCCATCCACCTGGAATTGTGAGATAACGAGAACTAACAGGAGTTTGTATGTCTGAAGACGGAGTGCTCTGTGGGACGTTTTTCATGAATGGCGATGTTGCATGCGCTGAGGGGGCTATCAGCGCAGGTTGTCGCTTCTTCGCTGGCTATCCCATCACCCCAGCTACAGAGGTGGCTGAGAGGATGAGTGAGCGGCTTCCCCATGTGGGGGGCATATATATCCAGATGGAGGACGAGCTCGCATCCATGAATGTGATACTGGGTGCATCGTGGGCGGGGATGAAGGCAATGACGGCGACATCGGGACCGGGATTCACTCTGATGATGGAGAACCTGGGGTTGGGAGTGATGCTGGAAACGCCCTGCGTTCTGGTTAATATACAGCGAGCCGGACCATCCACTGGTTTGCCTACCCTGCCCGCTCATGCAGACATGATGCAGGCACGATGGGGCTCACATGGCAGCTATGAGATTATCGCGCTGGTGCCTAGCTCTCCCCAGGAGATATTCGACCTTACTGTCATGGCGTTTAACCTGTCGGAGGTATACCGTGTTCCTGTGCTGGTGATGGCTGACGAGGCGGTGGGGCATATGAGCGAGAAGGTAGTGATACCAAGTATATCACCTGAGGAACTCTCAAATCGACGACGGCCTTCTGTGGCGCCGGAACAATACCTACCTTACAAAGCTGATGGGGATTTGGTACCGCCAATGGCTATAGCTGGCGAGGGCTACCGCTTCCACGTAACCGGGCTTACCCACGATGAGAAGGGATACCCGGTAATGACCGCTGAAGCCCAGGACAAGCTGGTGCGCCGTCTGGTGGACAAGATCAGGCTCAACAGGAAAGATATAATAAAATATGACGAGGTCGATGTAGAGGATGCAGAGGTTGTGGTCTGTGCCTATGGAATAACCGCACGCGTAGCCCGACTGGCGGTGCAGCAGGCAAGGGACAGCGGGATTCGCGCCGGTTTGCTGCAACTGATAACAGTGTGGCCTTTTGCTGAGGAGCGCATCAGGGAGCTTGCGCAGCAGGTCAAGGCTTTCGTTGTTCCCGAGCTAAACTATGGTCAGATTGTGCTAGAGGTAGAGAGGTGCGCCGCCGGCAGGGCCACTACGTTGCTTGTGCCGCATATGGGTGGTAGCGTACACACTCCCGAGACCATACTTAAAGCCATAAAGGAAGTAGTGCAATGACAAATACAGTAACTGTGGAACAAAACATTATGGATGAATTCCTCAGATTGGACAGGATGCCGCATATCTGGTGTGCCGGGTGTGGTATAGGGCCAGCGGTGGGGTGTTTTATCAAGGCCATCCACCGCGATAGCCTTGACCCAGATAAGATTGCGGTCGTCTCGGGAATAGGCTGCGCTGGAAGGGCAGCAGGCTATCTTAGGTTGGACTCATTTCACACTACACACGGTCGTGCCCTTCCCTTCGCCACCGGTCTGAAGCTGGGAAAACCTGAGCTGAACGTGGTAGTCTTTTCGGGAGACGGCGATCTGGTGTCTATAGGGGGAAATCATCTCATCCATACTGCACGGCGCAATATGGATATGACTGTCATCTGCATAAACAATTTCAACTATGGCATGACCGGCGGACAATTGGGGCCCACTACGCCTGTTGACGCCCGCAGCACCACGTCGCCATACGGCAATTTCGAGAATCCCTTTAACATCCCCTACATTGTGGCTGCCAGTGGTGCCACATACGTTGCCCGCTGGACAGTGCTGCACGCGCGCCAGCTGGAGAGGTCTATCGCTGAGGCGATGGTCAAACCAGGATTCAGCTTCATAGAGGTGATAAGTCCCTGCCCGGCGTTGTATGGACGCATGAACAAGCAGCCACAGGGGCTGGATACCATGCACTCATACCAGGAAAGAAGCATAGTTCGAGATGGAGCCGATCCCAGGGATCTAGCCATAACTATAGACGGCCCCATTGTTGTCGGAAAGTTTGTCGACATAGAAAGGCCGACATACTGGGAGCAATACGAACAATTGCTTGACAGGATAGGCGGTAAGGAAAACCAATAGGCAGCCGAGCGTGTTTGGAATTACCAGGATAGTGAATCACCCTGCAGCAAGCTAGGGGACATCTGGAATACCTAAAGCCATCCCCACCCCAGTGATTCATTTCCCCCAACAAACTGAGGGGTCTTCTCGCCAGATTTTAATAAATCGGAGTGGAAGAGTTTGAGTGTAAAGGAAGTAAGAATAGCAGGATTCGGTGGACAAGGAGTCATATTATCAGGGCATATAATTGGCCAAGCCGCTTCCATATATGATGATGGTTACGCCACTCTGACCCAAAGCTATGGGCCGGAGGCCCGCGGTGGGTCATGCACATCCGAAGTGCTGATCTCCGATGAGCCCATAGGTTATCCCTATGTGCAGAATCCAAATGTATTTATCATCCTATCGCAGGAGGCCTACAGTAAGAATAGGCAAAATCTCCCTGACGATACACTGATGATAATAGATCCAGATTTGGTAAAACCTGAACCATCGCAAAACCCGCCACCCTTCTCCATACCAGCTACACGCATGGCGCGGGACATGGGGCGAGTGGTGGTCGCCAATATCATAATGCTCGGCTTTCTAGCAGCGGTGAGCGATCTGGTCTCCCATGAGTCACTCAAGCAATCTGTCCTTACCTCTGTTCCCAAGGGAACGGAGGAGTTCAATACCAAGGCTTTCGAGTTAGGATATAGCTATGGGTTAGAGCACGGAAAGCGAGGCGATGGCGCAAATGACTAGAGGGGTCGCCGTGATTGGCAGCAGTGTTGGTGCGGCGCAGGCTGCCCTTACCCTGGCCGAGTTGGGTGTGGAGGTCAAGCTAATTACACCCCGCGCGGCAATGGGCTTAGATAATACTACTGAGAATACCTCGATCACTTCTTCTGAGGAGCTGCTTGGCGCCTGGCCACTATTGCTTCGAGCGGCGAGCCACCCACTGGTTAACCTATATACCAACTCGGAGGTTACCGCTATAGGTGGTAAACGGGGAAGGTTCACCATAAGGGCAACCAGAAACCCTCGCTATGTACGAACGGAACTGTGCACCGGCTGCGGCCGCTGTGAGGAGGAGTGCTCAGTGCAGGTGCCCTTACTATTTGGCGGCCGGTTAGTGTCCCATAGTGCCATCCACGCTCCCGTTTTAGGTGCCAAGACAGTACCTTCAGCGTATAGCATAGAGAAGAAGGGGGTTGCTCCCTGTCGCGCAGCATGTCCCCTCGGTATCAACGTCCAAGGGTTCGTCTCGTTACTATCTAAGGGTAAAGTGGACGAGGCCTTAAGCTTGATAAATGAGGCGGCCCCTCTGGCCGGAGTGCTCGGCCGCGTATGTACGCACCCGTGTGAGGAAAACTGTAAGCGAAACGAAGTTGACAACCCGGTATTCATCCGTGCCCTGCATCGCTATGCTGCGGATAACGCCCCTGGCGGTATCAACTACAGGCGCAAGGCCGCCGCCGGGTCCAGGAGAGAAAAAATAGCCATCGTTGGCAGCGGCCCTGCTGGCCTTGCTGCTGCCTGGGAGCTGGCGCGCCGTGGCTATCAGCCTACTATATTTGAATCACATGCAGTGGTGGGTGGCATGCTGGCCACGGGCATTCCCCGATTCCGCCTCCCCTGGGAGGTACGATATAGAGAGATGGAAGCAATCAAGGCCCTGGGGGTGGACATAAAGACAGGGGTAACGGTAGGCAGCGACGTAACGATAACCGATCTAAGAGAGCGAAAGTACAGGGCTTTCTTCCTGGCTATAGGTGCTCATCAAAACAACAGGTTGAACATCCCCGGTGAGGATCTAGAGGGTGTAGTGGATGGCATGTCGCTCCTGTTTGCGTTGAATCTGAGGGTGGGCACCTCCGTAGGCTCCAATGTGGTAGTCATTGGCGGCGGCAACAGCGCCGTTGATACGGCCAGGACGGCAAACAGACGAAGCAAGGGAGGAGTGCGTATACTCTGCATATGGGATGAGATGACAGCGGTAAAAGAGGATACAGAGGACGCCATCAGGGAAGGAATTGCTATAGAATATCGCACAGGTCCGGTGGAGGTCATCGGTGATGGCAACAAGATAACCGGCGTACGCTGCCAGCGAATGGAAGGGGGCAATCCGCAACCCGATGCTTTTTCATTGCCCGAGCCAGTGCCAGGAAGTGAGTTCGTGATCGACGCTGACCAGGTGGTGGTGGCCATAGGGCAGCGGCCCAACACTTCCATGTTGAATATGAGGTGGCTTGATGTTGATAGCGATAGGGATACTATAAAAGTGGATCCTCTAACCCTTGAGGCCGGCTTGCCCGGTATTTTTGCTGGCGGTGATTGCATAACTGGTTCCAACAACGTTGTGGATGCCATGGCAGCTGGCCTGCGAGGAGCGGAGTCGATAGACCGATACCTGAGGGGGCGCGATCTGAGGAAGGGTCGCAGTCTGGAGAAACCTGAGCCGGTCGAGGTTGATATAAGAGAAAGGGATGTTTCATATTACAAGCGAGCCCACATGCCTGCAATCCCCCCTTCTAGAAGGGTGGGCAATTTTGAGGAAACTGAGTTGGGGCTTCCTATGGAGGTGGCAGAGCGCGAGGCTGGTCGTTGTATAAACTGCGCCCTATGCAGCGAATGCATGGAATGTGAGCGAGTATGCGAACTGAATGCGATATTCCACAAGGATAATGCCCAGCAGGTAGATATACCTGCCGAGATAGTAATTGATTTCACCGCCTCAGACAACGGGACAAAAAGTTATCTGCGAACGTATGAAATTGATCAAGGTACATCTATGCAGGTCACAGGACAGGGCATCTATATAGTGGGCAGAGAGGAAGACATTGGACTGGAAGGCGAACTTGACCGGGCCTCAGCCACCGCCCTTAAGGCCGCCATTGAGCTTAAGTCGAGGGAGGCACTACGCCCAAAGGCACCTGATACCGCAGGCGCTCCAGGTATCTATTTGGATCAAACTCGTGAGGAAGCAGAGCCAGCCATTCGTGGGGAAGCTCGTGTAGGAGTGGTACTATGCCGCTGCGGCGGTAGCATAAGCTCGGTGATAGATTGCAATCAGGTGACCAATAAAGTGCTCCAGCTTCCCGATGTGTGCAACGTTCTGGAGATATCGCAGGCATGTAGTAAGGAAGGAGCAGATATGATTGTGGCCCAGGCCGCAGAGTGGGACCTGGACAAGGTGGTGCTCGCTGCCTGCCGATGCTGTGGCCTGGAGCAGGTATGCTTTAGCTGCACAGACAGGCGGGTGATGTGCCAGCAGAATCTCAGCAGTAGTCTCTCTTTGGATTATGGCAGGAATATAGAGTTTGTAAATATCCGTGAGCAATGCGCTTGGGTTCACCAAGACGACCCAGTAGGGGCAACACGCAAAGCGATAGACATAATCTCGTCAGGGGTCGCCCGTGCCAAGATGTCGTTGGCAGCGGCAAACGAGGAGCGTCCGTTGGCTGAAAGCGTGTTCGTATTGGGCGCAGGGCTTTGTGGCCTTGCAGCAGCGAGAAACCTGGTGGACCAGGGCTATTCAGTAGAGGTTGTTTCCGGTCCCCAATCGGACAGTACCACAGGGCAATATAGCCATGAATATATAGACAGAAGGGATACCCTAGCGAAAGAGCTCGAGGAACAAGGTATGCGTATTAGGCTGTGGCCCCGCGTCTTGGAGTTGGACGGCTCGCCGGGTAGCTATGAGGCTGTGGTGAGGTACCAGTCACAGACTTGCCGGATCAAGGCTGGTGCGGTGATATTGGACCTTGGACGGCTAACCGGGGAAGTGCCAGCCGGTGATGATGCTATTCCTAGAGAGAACTTGCTCGGTCGAATCCTTGCTCATAAGAAGTACTCGGATAAACTTAGTGGGGGAGATACTGCTGCTCTCAGAAGTCCCACCATGAAAGAAACGGGCGGCATATTCATCATATCGACGGATGGGGAGGAGTCGCTTGAGGAACAGCTACGCAAGGGGGCAGCGGTTGCCGCCAGGGCATCCGCCTATATTGGCCAAGGTGTGGTGAGCCCGCGCGCTACTGCGGTGATCATTAATAGCAAGCTGTGCCGTGGCTGCGGTGACTGCTCCGCTATATGCCCTTACATAGAGATGAAAGAACGCAGTGGTGGCATATCCTGCGCCTATGTTGACCAGGCACTGTGTCTAGGTTGTGGGGCATGTATTGCTCACTGTCCAACAGGTGCCATAACTCAGTCTACTCAAAGTGACCATCACATATTAGCCACAATGGAAGCTTTATTAGGAAGAACACCCATTACGGTTGAGGTTTCATGAGTAACTCAGAGGCAAATATAGTTGTCTTTGCCTGCAACTGGGGCGGCCTGAGCAGTGTCGAGGCGGCAGCGCAGGCTAGGCTTTCCTATCCAGCATCGGTGAAAGTTGTCAGAGTTAGCTGCCTCTCCAGGTTGCATCAAGGCTTGATGCTCAAGGCCTTTGAACTGGGGGCGGATGGAGTGATGCTTCTGGGGTGTGAACCAGGGAAATGTCAGTTTGACACCGATACTGGACTTATAACGCAAGAGTACGATAAGGCGCGGAATCTAATGAGGCTACTGGGGCTGAGAGAAGAGAGATTACAACTCGCCTATGTGCCACGCGGCGATGGTTCTGACTTTGTAGGACGGGTAACGAGCTTTGTCACAGAGATCGAGCACATGAAGCCTGCGGTTTCTGGTGGAGCGTAGCAGCTACTGGCTAAGCCAAGCCACCCATATATGATATATAGCGATGATTTATTTAGAGAGGATATAGCTACAGGTTGTTCGATATTGAAAGAGAGATACGCGATACCAGGATAAACCTTTGCCTTGACTGTGGCAAGTGCACCGTGGTATGTCCGGTTGCCCAGCACGACCCGGATTTTAATCCCCGTCTCATTGCACAGAGACGGTTGGGACAGAACAGCAATATATCGCAAGATGATACGATCTGGTCCTGCCTCAGTTGCTACATGTGCACCGAGCGCTGTAACTACCATGTGAGGTTCCCCGAATTTATACATGCCCTGAGATTTGAGGCCCTCGAGGAAGGTGCTCAATTGCAATGCGCCCACGGCGGGACGCTCCAGGCGGCGATGCATATGATGGCTCGTGGCGACCTGCACCAGGACCGACTGGGCTGGCTGCCGCACGACGTTGAATTATCCGAGCAATGTGACACGATATTCTTCGTGGGTTGTGCTCCCTATTTCGATGTTCTGTTCAGCGACCTGGGGGTCAACACACTCGACGGGATAAAGGGAGCCCTCAGGTTGTTGAACCGCGCTCAGATACCGTTTAACATCCTCGCTAATGAGCGCTGTTGTGGCAGAGACTTGCTCCTCCAGGGAGATAGAGAGGGGTTCCTGGCCTTGGCACGGGCTAACATGGAGGAGTTCGCTCGCCACAATGTAAGAAAGATAATCACTAGCTGTCCTGAAGGCCACTACACGCTGAAGGTTGACTATCCCAGGATACTGGGTAGCACGGGAATTGAGGTAGTGCATCTGACAGAGGTAATAGCGCCGTTGTTGCGGAGCGGTGAACTTAATCTTGGTAGACTTGAGAAAAGGGTTACCTATCACGACCCCTGTACTTTGGGAAGATGCTCGAGGATATTCGATGAGCCTCGACAAATCCTGGAAGCAATGGAGGGTCTGGAACTGGTGGAGATGGAGCAGAACCGGGAGAAATCGCTCTGCTGCGGGGCAAGCCCGTGGGTGCACTGTGGTGTGGTAAACCGGGAGATACAGCAACAGCGTCTCGCCCAGGCCGAGGCTACAAAAGCAGATGTGATGGTGACTGCTTGCCCCAAATGCCAGATACACCTTAAGTGTGCTCAGAAGAGCGGTGATGTTAATGTATCCCAAGTCGAAATCCAGGATCTGGCATATCTGGCTGGTCGCTCTTTAGACTAGGAGGTGAATCGGTTGGCTGAAGAGGAACTTAGAATAGGAGTATTTGTCTGCGACTGCGGACTAAATATAGCGGGGTCGGTTGATACCGAGGAGGTCCGTCGTTTCGCCGAGGGGCTTCCCGATGTCGCAGTCTCGATGAGGAATAGGTACACCTGCGCTGACCCGGGGCAGGAAGAGATAAAGGCACACATACGGGAAGACCGGCTGAACCGTGTGGTGGTGGCCTCCTGCACTCCAAGGCTGCACGAGGTCACCTTCCGCAACTGTGTGGCCGATGCTGGGCTCAACCCTTACCTTATGCACATGGCCAGCATAAGGGAGCAGTGTAGCTGGGTACACCTACACGATCGTGAGGCAGCCACCAAGAAGGCCAAAGACATCGTAAAAATAGCGGTGGCTCGCGCCCGCCTGCTTCAACCGCAGAAGGAGTTGGAGATACCTGTCACTGATGCTGCTCTGGTGATCGGCGGTGGAGTGGCTGGAATCCAGGCGGCCCTTGACCTTGCCGATGCTGGGCATCAGGTATATCTGGTGGAGAAGGCGCCCTCCATAGGGGGCATAATGGCGCAGATCGATAAGACCTTCCCCACTATGGACTGTTCAATATGTGTGCTTGGGCCTAAGATGATGGATGTGGGTAACCACCCCCGCATCAAGCTTTTAACATACAGCACAGTGGAGGAGGTGTCGGGCTATGTTGGCAACTTCAAGGTGCGAGTGCGTAAGAAAGCGCGCTATGTAGACGAAAACGAGTGCACTGCCTGCAATGACTGCGCTGAGGTGTGCCCCGTGGTATTGCCCGACGAGTTTCAGCAAGGTTTCTCCTCGCGCAAAGCGGTGTATATGCCCTTCCCTCAAGCGGTGCCATCAGTGTATCTCATCGACATGGAGCATTGCTTGGGGAACAACCCTATAGCCTGCGACAAGTGCATTGATGCCTGTGACAAGAAATGCATAGACCTGACCATGGCGGACGAGATTGTTGAGCTGGATGTAGGTACTATAATCGTGGCCACAGGCATGGCTATATACAACCCTGCTCCGCTGGACGAATACGGCTATACCCGCTTTGAGAACGTCATCACCAGTATAGAGTTTGAAAGGTTGATATGTGCTGGTGGGCCTACCGAAGGTCATCTGGTGCGCCCCTCAGATCGTCAGAATCCAAAGCGCATCGGCTTCATTCAGTGCGTTGGCTCACGAACAGAGAACCGCGGCAATCCCTACTGCTCTAACGTATGCTGTATGAACACAATAAAGGACAGCCTGCTCATTAAGGAGCATTACCCGGATGCCGAGATATACGTCTTCTATATCGACATACGCGCCTATGGCAAGGGCTTCGAAGATCTATACCGACGCTCCAAGGAAGAAGGCGTTCAGTATATTCGTGGTCTTCCTGGTGAGGTCACCGAAGACCCTGAAACCGGCAACCTCTACCTTAAGGTGGAGAATACTACTGCGGCACGTATTGAGGACTATGAGCTGGACATGGTGATTTTAGCGGTAGGACTGGAGCAGAAGGATGACCTGAAGGAGCTCACCCATGTCCTGAAGCTTTCTCAGACTAGCGACGGTTTCTTGATGGAGGCTCATCCCAAGCTGAGGCCAGTGGACGCACCTACGCCAGGCATCTTCTTCGCCGGCACTGTGGAAGCACCCAAGGATATAAAGGACAGCGTAACCCAGGCAGGGGCTGCGGCGGCCAAGAGTGCCATCATACTGAATGCAAGTACGCTCAAAATGGAGGCCCTCAAAGCGGTGGTAGACCTGGACAAGTGCACATCCTGCGGTGTCTGCGCCAAGGTCTGTCCCTACGGTGCTATAACGGTAGATGTGAAGGCAAAGACGGGGGCACACATCGTAGCTGCAGCATGTGCCGGCTGCGGCGCCTGCGCTGCGGAGTGTCGCTTCGATGCTATAACCATGCAGCACTTCAGTGACGAACAGATACTGGCACAGATAGACGCTGCCCTGGAAGAAGAGCCTGAGCAGAAAATCATAAGCTTCCTGTGCAACTGGTGCAGCTACGCTGGGGGTGACCTGGCTGGAGTGTCGAGGCTGCAGTATCCACCCAACAATCGATTCATCCGCGTCATGTGCAGCGGAAGAGTGGACGAGGAGTTCATCCTTCACGCCTTTGAGAAGGGGACTGCTATGGTGCTGCTCTCTGGGTGCCACATAAACGACTGCCACTACATCACCGCCAACCACTGGACAAAGCGCCGTGCCGAGAGGCTTTGGGCCCGCATGGAGAAGCTGGGGATCCGGCCGGAAAGGCTGCAATACGAATGGATAAGCGCCGACGAGGGGTCCAAGTTTGCCCAGATCATGCGCAACCTGGAGGAGATGCGTCGTAAGGTTACACCTGAAGAGATAGAGCATACCAAGAAGGTTCTCGCTGAGCGGAGGCGGGCAAAGGAAGCTCACCGTAGCAAGGGTAAGCAGCGGGTTTCAGCTTAGCATACAGCCATTTATGCTACTTGGCATAGATTGAGATAACTTTAATTCCCTATTACAACCATATTCTTTCTTAATAATTCTTTTTTCTCTTTGAACATGCTTTTGACAACTCACACGGAAACGTGTAAATTAACTTCGCCAGAGTAAGAGGGAGAGAGGAGAAGTACAGCGGTATGGATTCAGGGTCGACCATATCACCTACGAAAAGAGGACGTGGGCGCCATGTGGTCAGGTTGATGGAGATGGTTGAGGGACAGGGATTTATTTTTTGGTAAGTATTACACGTAATCGTGTAAAAAGAGCTTGTATGGAGCGGATAAAGGAAAGCCTGCTGTCTCGGTTATGGCAGAGCGACATGTTACGCGACAGAGTGTTGCTCACCGCAGGTGGGGAATGGCTCCGGGTAGTTTACCCAGGGAGGCGGGATGGCGTAGGTGGCCCCGACTTTCGCCATGCCATCATCGTCACAAGCGGTAGGGAGCTTCGGGGGGATGTGGAGCTTCATGTCAGGTCCAGCGGATGGCGAGCTCATGGACACCATCGAGACCCCAACTACAATGGTGTCATCCTCCACGTGGTGATGTGGGATGATAGAAGTGGGGTCACTGTTCTTCAGGATGGCAGGGCTGTGCCTGTTCTCCCGTTGCGCCCTTATGTAGACGATTTGGATGGTTTTCCAACCACCCTAGTGGTGCCTGAGGAGCCTTGCTGGGATGTGGTGATGCGCCTCGGTGAACATACGGTAGGGGAGGTGCTGGATGGTGCGGGGGAGGAGCGGTTTCGCTCGAAGGCTGGCCATTTTAAGGCGAAGATGGCCGTCGAGGAGCGAGACCAGGTGCTTTATGAGGGGTTAATGCGGGCTCTGGGCTATAGTCAGAACAGCGAGTCCTTTGAAGAGCTGGCACGCCGCATGCCAATTAAGACTTTGAGAGAGATTGCTCAAGATAGTTGCCCTGAGAAATACGGTCAGGTGTTTCAGAGGGCGCTCTCGGCTGAGGCAGCTCTGCTAGAGTGGCATCTCGCCGGTATACGTCCGCCGAATATGCCACAGCGGCGCATCATCGCGGCGGCTTATCTGCTCGCCGTTTACCTCAGAGGTGGGGGGCTGGTTCAGGGTTTGCTCCAGCTTATCAAGGAGACAGGTGCAAAAAACGGCTGCAGCAAGCTGCAGGATGGATTGATCGTACCCGGAGGCGAGCATGGAGCATTGATTGGGCGGGGGAGGGCTGGGGATATAGTAGTGAACATCGTTTTGCCCTTCTTGTTTGCCCTGGGAGGAGCAAGAATAAAGCCCGGCAGACATGCACTGGAGCTTTATCGAAACTACCCCAGGCTTGGGGAAAACCAGATAACGAGGCAGATGACGAGGCAGATTCACACGGGACCGGGATTGATTAAGTCGGCAAGACGTCAGCAAGGGCTAATCCAACTTTACAGAGAATTTTGCCTTGACAGGAAATGCGGCGAGTGTCCTCTCATGCCAGCCTGAGGTTGGGCTCCACGTCGAGGTCCCAATCCGAGGTTTCGCCAGCTTTGAGGCGGAAATAGCCACATGAAGCGGTCATTGCCGCATTATCGGTGCACAGGATAGGGCTGGGGATGAGAATGGGGGTGGGGGAGCGCTGGGACATGGTCTGGCGAAGAAGACGATTCGAGGCGACACCGCCACAGAGGAGGACCTGGCGAGCCCCCAGCCTTCGTGCTGCATTAACCGTTTTGCTAACCAGTACATCGACCACCGCTTCCTGAAAGCTTGCGGCGACGTCGGTCGCCGATATATCATCGTTTTCCTGTACCAGGTGGAGCACCGCCGTCTTTAACCCGCTGAAGCTGAAGTCGTCAGTCCCCTTGAGCCAGGCGCGAGGCAGGCGGTGAGTTGTGCCATTGCCGTCAACGGCTGCCTGCTCTATGGCTGGGCCGCCGGGGTAGCCAAGCCCCAGGATGCGGGCTACCTTGTCGAAGGCCTCGCCGGCGGCGTCATCCCTGGTCCTTCCCAGAAGCTGGTAGTCCCCATGACCTCTCATTAGGACAAGGTCAGTGTGTCCACCGGAGACTATGAGACAGACGGCAGGAAAGTCCGGTGTTCTTCCTTCCAGCCAGTTGGCGTAGATATGGGCCTCGAGGTGGTTTACGCCTATGATGGGGAGATCGTGCGCCAGGGCGATGGCCTTGGCCATGTTCACCCCCACCAGTAGGGAACCAGCGAGCCCCGGCCCGTTGGTGACGGCGATTGCATCCAGGTCGCTCCAGTGGGCTTGGGCCTTGGACATCGCCTCCTCGATTATGGGGATCATGGTCAGGAGGTGCTGGCGGGATGCCACCTCGGGAACAATTCCTCCGTAGCGGGAATGGATGTCAACCTGCGAGGCGATGATGTTGGACAGGACTTTTATCCCATCTTGGACCACGGCGGCCGCCGTTTCGTCACACGATGTCTCGATGCCAAGTATGTTCATTTCTCACTCTTTCTACTTTTCGCCCATTGGCAATATAGCAAATGCCGTGCGTGATGTAAAATCGGTTTTTCAAATACGGAAGGGCAGTTTAGAGGGGAGATCCCTTCGAAGCCGATAGGCCGGAGCTGAAAGGTCGGCCCCCGGCAAATTGGGGTGCCCCGTCCTAGGGTCCAGGCTCTCCGAAAAAAGTATAGGAGTCCGCAAGGCGGATAGCTCTAACGGAATTGTCTAACCAGCACCCACCAGATCTATATTGGCATTCTGACCCTGCACCCTTCAATTAATGTCATTCTGAGCCGTAGCTCTGAGTAAAGCGAAGAGGCGGCGAAGAATCTTAACACGCTCAGGGCAGGCTCCGTGAAGGGGAAGAATCTCGGTGGGGGTGAGATTCTTCGAGCCCATTCGTTTCATTCATGGTCCCTCAGAACTAATTGATTGCTTTTAGTAGCATCGTCAACTGTTATTGGGATATAATGATATATGGGATATCGATTCTAGAAATTGCTTGAAATATGGGAGATAGCTACGAATGACGGCACTGGAGGAACTGAGTAGACCGGCTGCGTCCCTTTCCAATCCCTACATTGAACGGTGGAAGGAAAAGGGTGGTAAGGTAATCGGCTACTACTGTACGTATGTCCCTGTGGAGATCATTCATGCTGCGGGGATAATGCCTTTCCGAATGAGGGCCACGGGGAGCACCAGTACGGAACTGGGGGACGTTTATGCCGCCTACAACACGTGCACCTTTTGTCGTCACTCCCTGGATCAGGCGATGAGGGGAGCGTACCACTTCCTCGACGGGCTGGTTGCTCTGTTCAGTTGCGATCATATCCGCCGCATGTTCGACGTATGGAAGTTAGGGAAGGTCGAGCTTCCCTGTTCTCCATTCTATCTGCACTTCCTTAGCGTGCCGGTCAAGGCCGACGATGCAGCGGTTGAGTGGCTTGCGGAGGAACTGGGGCGTTTCAGACGAAGCATAGAGGAGCACTTCAAAGTAAGCATCAGCGACGAGGCGCTTGCCAACAGCATCAAGGTGTACAACGAGCAACACCTCCTCCTCAGGAGCCTTTATGAGCTGAGGAAGCAGGAAGCTCCCCCGATTAGCGGCACCGAGGCCCTGGAGATTCTCATCGCCGCCACGTCCATGCCGGTCGAGGAATTCAACGCCATGCTGAGGCAGGCGCTCGATGAGCTTCAGAGCCGGGAGGGCATCTCCGGGTACCGTGCCCGCCTGCTGCTCGGCGGCGTTGACCTGGAGGACCCTGCTTATATCAAGTTGATTGAAGACCTTGGCGGGCTAGTGGTCACCGATTTTCTCTGCTTTGGCATCAGGGACTTCTGGGACCAGGTTGAGGAAGACGTCGAGCCAATGACGGCGCTGGCCAGGCGATACATTCGCAACGTTTCCTGCCCGCGCATGATAGACCACGACGGCAGGCAGGAGTTCATGGAGTTTCTTATACGCGAATATAGGGTCGACGGCATTATCATACAGCGGATGAAATACTGCGACCTTTGGGGCGGCGAGGGCGCCATGATCCAGTGGGACATGCGCAAGAACGGTACGCCGTGCATGGTGCTGGAGCGAGAATACCTGATGAGCTCGATGGGGCAGACGCGGACCCGGGTTCAGGCTTTTCTCGAGACCATCGGAGGCTACTAGAAGGAACAGAGATGGCAGGCGAGAAGTATGAAGTCCACAGGAGGATGTACGAGGTGCTCAAGGGCAGGGATGCGCCCGGGGCGAAGATGTTAGCGGAATGGCTGGAGGGGGTATTCCGGGCCGTCGACGAGGGCAGGCCTATCGTGTATCACTCGTTCGCCCTCTTCTCCGAGGTGATCATTGCCCTTGACCTGCAGCCCCTCTGCTGTGAGGCGTGGGACATGATGGCGTCGCGGGTCGACCCGCAGCATCCGCTGAAGAGCATCGACGCCGCTCACGAGGCGGGCATACCGTCGGAGATGTGCTCCTTCGACAAGGCGATACTGGGGAGCGTGATGCGGGAGACCATGCCACCGCCGTCGATGATCGCCCTGTCAGCTACGCCGTGCCAGAACGCCTATATTACCTACCAGGCGGTAGCCCATATAACCGGTGCCCCGATGTGGGTCAGCGACATCCCCTATAACATGGACGAAGAGGGGGCCAGGGAGTACTGGGTCGAGCAGTACAAAGGGCTGATCGCCTTTCTCGAAGAGCAGAGCGGCAGGAAGATGGACTACGACCGGCTGAGGGAGGTTGTGGAGGAGAGCAACCGCTGTGTGGAGTACTGGCTGGAGCTGATGGAACTGCAGAAGATGAAGCCGGCGCCACGAACCGGCCCGTTGTGGACCGGCACCTATGCCGGCATGACGTCCTTCGGCCTTCCGTCAAGCACTGCGGCGGTGAAGGCGACTCTCGACCGGGTGAAAAATGACATCGCCCAGGGAAAGGCGGCCGTCGCCGATGAGAAAGCCCGCGCGGTGTGGTTTCACTTCCCCGTAGGTTGGGACACCGGGCTGATGAAATGGATGGCTGACATGGGGGTATCGGTGCCTTTTGTTGAGTTCGATGGCTACCGTGCCGAGCCGGTGGATACATCGACACCGGAGAGCATGATACAGGGTATGGCGCGGCGGGCGCTGGAGGTGCCCATGGTGAAGATAGCCCAGGGGGCAACCGACCGCTATATCGAGGATCTCCTGTATGTCATCAGGGAGTGGAAAGCTGACTGTGCCATAATAGCCGGTCATCCCGGCTGCAAGTGGATAACCGGCGCTCACGGGCTCATCAGGGACGCCTTTCGCGAGGAGGGTATACCGGTCCTTTTGTACGACATCGACCTGGTTGACCCGAGGGTCACCTCCGAAGATGAGTCGAGGACCAAGATAGAGCAGTTCCTCAATATGGTACTCGACCGCAAAAACTGACACTTGTTATCGCGCGCAGGCTCCGGCTGCAGTTCTCTATTTGCTTTGTAGTGACTGCCTAGCTTATCCACCCCATATTGCGCATGCGTATCTCTTCCCACTCCTCCATGCTGCGCGGGGGATAGAACCGCTCCGCCTCGGGCAGCTTCTCCATCTCCACAGCGTCGACAGGGCATATGATGACGCACTGCCCACACCCGATGCACTTGTCTCGGTTGAAGATGGGGGTGCCGTCGGACTCCTCGGTTATGGCGTGAACCTGGCATCGCTGGATGCAGTCGCCACAGGAGATGCAGGTTTCCATATCTACCACAGCACGGTAGTTCGACCTCTGTGGCGCCTCGAGGGCGCCGAACTCGTTGATGGCGCGCAGTACACCGCAGCAATCACCACAGCAGTTGCAGCAGCCAATGAACTGCGGCTCATCAGCCCACAGTATGTAGCCATAAAATCCGAGGTGCACGTGGCCGCTCTCCTCCAGTTCGGTAAACAGCTTGAACGCCTGCTCCCGGTCGAGGATATTCTCCGAGAGTGGGACCGAGGCTGGCATTCCGACAAAAGCACAACGCTTCACTGGCATGGGACATGTGCTCCCGACGAAGTTCTTCTGCACCCGGCAGATACAGTTCAACACGTAGAAGCGTTCGTGCCTCTGGAAGTGGGCATCGATGTCCTCGTGGGGGTCAAGCAGCTCGGGCTTGACCGAGCCCCGCACCGGAATCACATCCATTATACCGGGTTGCGGCTCGAGGATCGTCCTGGCTGCCCCTTCGCGGAAGAACTGTTCGACGAGCTCGGCGAACTCCTTGTCCATGGTATCGACGGTGCCTTCGTAAATGCCGAGGACGAACGGTCCCAGGCGGATCTTCTCCTGACCGTCGACTATGCGCTTGCGAGCGATGCCCAACATGCTCATCGCGACCGTGTCGAGCTGCTGCTTCGCCTGGTCAACCGACACGCCGGCCTTCTCAGCTATCTCCTCTACGGTCTGAGGCTCGCGTTTCAGGTAACCGAAGACCTGGGCCTGCTCTGGGTTGTAGATCCACTTGAGGATCTTGATCTCCACCCCCGACTCCATTCTGGGGAAACGGTTGGGCAGAGCATCAAGTGCGTCTGCCAGTCGTCCATACATTTCGTCAGCCATTTAGTATCCCTCCTTTAATGTATTTGAGAAGCGGCAAATGTCAACTTGGATTGCCGCCGTGGCGGTGCGTAAGTTGACGGTTGGTAGCGTGAATTTCGCACTGCCGCATATTATACCATGAGTGAAGATGCGTCAATGTTTACACGTGGTTAAGGGCTCAAGTTGCTGTGTTGTACGCAGCCATCTATTTCATCAAACCTGCTCAGGAGGTGGCACTCGCTGTACCTGCGCAAGTGAAGACACTCGGATTACGCCGAAACCGCCGTCTCGCCACGCTGCGCCCGCCTCATCAGGGTGTAGAATACCGCGATTCCCACCACGGTGACCGCGGCGGCATAACGGAAAACATTCTCCACCCCCAGAGAAGACTGGACCAGACCACCGGCTAGCGAACCGAAGAGCAGGCCTATAGCCATGGCCATGTTGAATAGCCCCATCACCGAGCCCATCCCCAGCTTTCTACCCCTGTCCACGGCAATGGCAGTGCCCGCAGGCACAGCAACGCTTTCGAACAGTGCGGTGATGCAGAACAGCACCAGCAGGGAAGCAAAGCTGTGCATCCATGGTATGGCGAGAGTGCCGGCGGCGGTTACCGCCGCTCCCGCTATCACCAGGGGCACCCGGTTCATCCTGTCGGCGAGCCTGCCATAGGGGTAGACCAGAACCCCGTTGAGGAGGGCGCGGGAGGAGATGACCAGGCCTATGGCGGTAGCCGTTGTTCCCAGATTGGTGGTCATAAACACCGGCAGGAAGGAGAGGACGGCGCCGAAGCTCAATCCCCATATCATCTCGAAGCTGCAGGCAGCCATGAGCTTACCGTCTTTCAGTAGCTGAAGCCACGGGGTGTCCTTTTTGCTTGGTCCCACCTTGTATTCACCACCCCGTCCCCGCGGGAGAAGCACCATGAGCAGAACAAAGGCGAGAGAGCTCATCAGCATCATCGACCAGAAGGTGGCGTCTGTACCCAGGGCGTCCTTAATCGAGCCTCCTATGATGGGACCGGCACCCCACCCCAAGAGGAAGGCCACGTTGAAAAGGCCCATGTATCTCCCTTCCTTTCCCGGTGGGGAGAGATCGCCCACGTAGGCGAACGACACGGGAAAGAACATGGCGGCACCAACACCGCTGAAGATGCGGAAGAGAACCAGCAGTTGATATGTTGGGGCATAGACATAGCCAAGGGCGGCGAGGGCATAGGTGAGCATGCCCAGCGCCATGAAAAGCTTGCGGCCAAAGCGGTCCGACAGCCTGCCCATGAACGGCATCAACGGCGTCTCGGAGATGGCGAATCCAGAGAACGCCAGCGCCAGCCATATGCCGGTGGCACCCATCTCCTGGGAGAAAACGGGAAGCAGCGGGCTCACCATACCGATGCCGAGCCCGCCGATCAGGGTTGACAGCCAGACCACGGCAAAGCGCCGCGCCGGCCGGGTTCGAGAATTCTCAAGCATGTTGACCGATGATACGCCGAACCTAAACACGGCGATTGAGAACCTGCCAGGGTTGGCTGAAAGCGGTCAGGGGAGTGCGTAATGCACCGCGGGGGCACTTCAGCCACCATGTGGCTTTCAGCAGAGGGAGACACCCGCCGCGGCGCTACTGGTTGCCCTGGCACGCCATTATATACTGACGGCTGTTCGGCAGGCAAGCAAAGGTGCTTGCCTTATCCATCGGTGATGCATATCTGCTCTTCACTACCATTGATGTCGTTGAGAGCAGAGACGCTACAGGTTTTCCCGCCCACCCGCGCTTGAGATATATATCTGGGCGACGCTACATCTTACCCTTTTGTCTGCTCTCCTTAATAGGACCATAGCCGTAAATTGACAAAGCAGTGCGAAGTCAGGACAATATACTAAAATTGCCGCACAAAAGGAGGCGTTATGCCGAGAAGGAGAGGACAGGAGGGGATGGGGGTGGGGGATTTGCTGGGTATGGGTGACAGCCAGAAGTCTTGCGGAGCATGCAATCACTTTTCGGCTTCATCGGGGCCGGGTATTTGCGATGTTTTGAAAAGTGGTTCCGATATAACGAGTACACCAACGCTTTTTATATTGCAGGGTTTAGCAAACTTCCAGACGGATGGCGGTGTAGATGCCAGCAGGTGCAGGTACTACGAGGGGAAGGACAAGTTCAGCCCCACTTGCATGTGATTGACGCCTTAAGGATGATGGCTCACAATATGGAAATAGCCTGACTGCCGACAAGGGGCTGTAGCGATATGTGCCGCGGAAAGTTTCGATGCCAAATCTCCGGGTATGGTCTTTGACCGATAATAAGCTAGTGGAGAGGAGAAGAACATAGATGCAAATGCCTCTTGAAGGGATCAGGGTACTGGATTTGACCCAGCATGCTTTTGGACCACGTGCCGCCGCCTATCTTGCCGAGATGGGGGCCGAGGTTATCAAAATAGAGAATGCCGCCGGCGGTGACCCCGCCCGTGGAGAAGACAGACTGAAGGGCATACCGATTGGCAAATACAATGCCTATTTTGAGCAGAGCAACCGTGGGAAAAGAAGCATCGCCATGGATTTGCGTAATGACCAAGCACGCCAGGTAGCACACAAGCTGGTGGAGAGATCGGATGTTTTTGTAACCAATCTGAGAGTGGCTGGCCTGGAGAGGATGGGTATGGATTATGCGACCCTATCCAAAGTCAATCCCAGGCTTATCTATGCCATTGGCACTGGGTGGGGATTGAGGGGTCAGGCGCGGAATCGCGGTGCTTTTGAGGCTACTGGCTTTGCCGCATGCGGGTTAGCGTCGGGCTTCGTTGAGCGTGATTACTGCCCGCCGCAGTGCCCACCGGCGGCAGGTGATTATACCGCATCAACATTTCTGGCATATGGCATCATGCTGGCGCTTTTTCACCGCGAACGGACCGGTGAGGGGCAGATGGTGCATGCATCCCTCTTGGGAAGCTTAATTACTGTCGCCTCTTGTTGTATTGATATTTGCCTTGTTTCCGGGCAGGACATATTTGGATGGCCTCACGAATCTGAGAACGCGGTGTACAATTGCTATCAAACCAGGGATAAAAGGTGGATACAGGTGGCGCTGGTGCAGGATGAACGCACCTGGCTTGAATTCTGTGAGGCAATGGGCATCGAGCATTTGGTTGACGATCCCAGATTCAACACTGCCGAAGCGAGGCGTGACAACAATGCGGCTCTCATTTCCGTGTTTGACGAGGTATTCCTTACCAGAGACCAGAATGAATGGATAGAGCGGCTGGAGCGGTATGATTTCCCCTGGGCGCCGGTTAAACACTTTACCGAGCTAGCTTCGGACCCGCAGCTTCTTGCAAATGATTACATTGTGAGTCTGGATGATCCCGGGGTTGGTGAAGTCAAGGTGGCTGGGGTCACTGTTGAGCTGAGCAAGACGCCGGGCAAGATAGCGAGCAAGGCTCCAGAAATGGGTCAACATACCGAGGAGATTCTGTTGGAGATGGGCTACACCTGGGATGATATAGCGGCAATGAAAGAGGAAGGCGCCGTAATTTGATTCACGCACAATTCCAAACTGGAAAGGAGAATCATGTCGCAACAAGGAAAATCCGGTAAAAAAGGTTCGGCTGAAAGCCTTGGTGAAATGGTGGAAGCATTTGGCAGCGCCATAAGCGAGATATTCAAAGACCCTGAGCTGAAAGAAAAAGCCAGGGAATTCGGCAAGAGTGCGCGTCAGTCGGCAGAGACATTCGCCAGCAGGTTTAAGGATGAGGATGTCAAGGACAGGTTTAAAGACGTAGGAAAAGCGGCTCAGGATTTCGGTAAAAGCGTGGCGGACCATTTCAAAGAGGACAAAGACCAGGAAAAATGAACACGGTGAAGGTTTAACGCTACCCGAACCGTCTGCCGATGCTGTAGCAAATCATGCCAAACAAATCGGCATCTTGTGTGTAGCCGGCAGATGCGAGGCGTTAATGCCCCAGGCATATTGGACACTTCAGGCTAGAAAGTCTCATTCCTCAGAACCCATGATGCTTGGTTCTTTTATATTGTAGTTTATATATAACACAACGTGATAAGGCCTTGACCTACGTCTCGGACTGTCGTATATTATCGCAAAACAGGAGTTTCTACTATGAAAAACGACACCCCTAATACCAGCGACCTCAATTCCCTCAGCGAGCAAGCCGTACAAGCATGGCGCAAGCTAGTAGAAGCCGACCAATCCGCCTGCGTCTCAATCCTAGCCCAACTCCGCGATCTGGGCCCCCTCTTCGCCCCACACCAACAGACCATACTTGACCTGAAACAATATTTCTACGAAATCGCCGAACGAATCGCCCAACTCGGTGTTCAGCTAGCACTCATACACCGCGATCTAAACGACCACCAAAAGAGCCTCAATAACATAGCATACGATCCTGATTGAGTCCATTTGTAGAGGTGGTGTAATGTAATTCGGCTATATGATTACCGAAGGCGAACTGGTGATAAAAACGTTAACCTTGAACGTTACTTCAATCGCCGGCTGGCGAATCACAGTCACCACGGCTCAAAACTTGCCCGTCAACTAATTGATGCGTTGGACAGAAGGTATGGCATTTAATAGTGAAGAACCTGAAACTAAACAGCTGCTTCATCGGTAGAATCGGAACATCGAGGCAGCAGCCAAGAAAACAGAAATTTCCAGTTGCATGGTACAATAGAAGGCGCTAAAGCCCCATAAGCCAAACGGCGTCCCCTCGTCTTTGAAACATAAATCACTGTGTTGCGTCACTGGGAAGGTCTGCTTACGCCAGTTAATGAAACCTTTGTACCCTAGGGCACGCTGTATCATGGACGTCAATAGCGTACTATACCACAACGATGTGCCTTCTTCACCCTGTTTCTCACGTTCTTCCCGATGGTCTTCTTGGTAGTTCCACTGAGCGTCAAGGTTCAAAAAGCGTGATACCTTGCCATCCATAACTCTAACGTTTGAGCCTATCCCCAACAACATAAAAACATTTGACATGGCGGTTTGCTTCTGTTCACGCTTTTGATCATCAGAGAACTCACCACCTACTTTGGCATAGAAATTTCTATACCAAATGCTCATCATAGGCTGAATGCATACTTCTGTTAAAGTTATAGCCCTGTTAACGTCCCCTTTTCCCCAAGCTTTCCTAACCACATTGACCACTTCCACAAGAGAATTGCTCAAGATCGTTGCACCGTGACACCAAGACACATACATATGGTGTTCCTCCCACGTCATCCCTTGTCTTACCAACTGTCCAGCAGCCAAATTCAAACGTTCGAAAGACTTTAGAAACAAGCGATTATTCCTAGATTTTTGAGATTCGAAAATCCCCATAACATTCCTCTGGCAATATGCCTCTATTATGCTCTAGTTTTATCTGCACTATTTTGGCCTCGGCCGTCCGTTTTTCATGCTACGTAGTCCAACATCGGCTTGTCTCCATCCCTCCAAGGTATATCGCTGGCGCTCCGAGACACCACTGAAGCGCCTGCCTACTAGGTACAACAGCATCCACGCAGCGAAGATGATAGCTAGCGGCCACCAAAGGAAATACAGGCCCACTGGAACTACCACAACTAGAAATATGGGTACTAGCCAAACTGATATGCTAGATGCACGGAGCGGCGAAGGTCTACCAGTGAAGATGCTTAGAATAAAGGCAAGTGGGAGTAGGAGGTACGCTGAGAGGCCGTAGATGATGCTTGGAACAGTCACAAATGGAAAGAGCAGCAACAACACAAGACAAGACATCTCAACAGCCCTTGGCCTAGCTAGCACACAGTATCATAGAAAAGCATAACACTACTTGTCAATATGTGCAAGGAAGGGTATCGACCGGTACTGTTGAAACAATGTTGATACTATTTTTTAATATACCTGTCTTGTTGACTCAGAAAAGTGATGGTGATAAATTATGAAGTATGGATCATTTATGGCAATACATAGTAACTATAACTGTTGCTTTGGGAATTATTGTAGCATTGCTATTCAATATATTTCATTTGACAGAATTTTTAGTCAAAATCTTTCGTTTCCTATATCGTAAGTATGTAATGTTTAACGAGTACAGGAGGAATAAAAAGTTATGGGCAAAATATGGCCCAATTTGTTCTATAGTTTGGTATGGTCAAGCCAGAGTAGTATGTACTGAAGAGCAATCACCATTTCACATACTATTACCTCTTCAGGTTAAATATGAGCGTAGAGATGATAGATGGGTAACAAAATTACACCTTCGGGATTTGTTTTTAGATATGTATGCTAAAGATAAGAGAAAGAGGGCTAGTAGCCCCTATAGGTTGTTCTGTAATATTGCAAACCAGTTTGACTTAGTAGACATAAATCTGTTAATTAAACAAGGTAAGCCTTTGGATTGTAAATTCACAACGTTAGGATTGGATTTACTGCCTAAGCTTGGGGATATAGCTATTTGCGAAGTGGTAAGCTTAGGGAAAGCTACTGTGGGTATTGAGCAAACGTTTAGAGCACCTAAGTTTGAGGTCGAGGTGTTGTGGGAAACAGATAATAAAATACAAGAGGAATCAGGCTAGCCATGCTTTCTAAAGACGATGTTCAGGTATATCCAACGCAGCAAGCGGCGGATAGGTGTGCATATAAGATAGAGAAATATCTAGACGAGTAGGTCAACATAGATGCAACAAAACCCAAAGAGGGGAGTTCTGGGTTGTTCCATGGAAGCATTTAGCGGCGATAGGTTATATTGTTGCTTCTAATGTTTTATTTACGTTTCTATTGCATAAAAGATACCGCTTCATACTGAAAAGGCCAGGTAGGTCTTCATATTCTCTGCCTCACCCCGATGCAGGTAGCGCACGGTAAGCGGGGTGCCGATTTTTATAGTTTCAGGCTTCGTTGTATCGACCCCCTCAATGCGAGCGACTATCTTTACCCCTTCCTCCAGTTCGGCAACGCCGGAGCAATAGGGGTGTGCCCTGTCATACCCTTCCTCTATCATGAATGGCGGTCCCACAGTGATGCAAGTAAATGCAACGAGCTTACCTTTCCCCTTCATCTCTACCCACTCCATATCTGAGCCGTGGCATTTTATGCAAATAGAGCGAGGAGGTAAGAACAGGGCACCACACTTCTTGCACCGTGAGCCCATCAGTTTTTCTTCATTGAGATACTGTTTATAAGAAATATCGCTAAAGGGCCTTTCTTCCATTGCTTCATCTCCTTTCAAGAATGGTAAAGGAGCAAGTACCTCCGGTTCCTCCCAGGTTGTGGGCTGCTCCAATTCGCAGGTCCTTGATAGGCACCTGTCTTTCTCCTGCCTCTCCTCTCAACTGTTCCCAAACTTCAAAAAGCTGAGCCACACCCGTTGCCCCCACCGGATGTCCCTTACACTTTAGCCCTCCCGAGGTATTGATCGGCTTGGGACCATCCAATCTGGTCAAACCCTGTTCGACAGCTTTGTATCCTTCTCCCGGCTTGAAAAAGCCGAGGTCCTCCGGATGGATGATTTCAGCTATAGAGAAGCAATCGTGAACCTCGGCAAACTGAATATCCTCTGGCTTAAGCCCTGACATGTCGTAGGCTTCTTTTGCTGCGTACCTGGTGGCTTCAAAGCAGGTATTATCATCGGCAGCGTGTAAAGCTCTGCCGCTCCCCTGCCCTATGCCGACGACGTACAACGGGTTATCGGTGAAGCTTTTAGCCATTTCCTCAGCTACCAGCAACATGCAGGCAGCCCCATCGCTTATGGGGCAGCAGTCATAGAGATGCATCGGCCAGGCAACCACCGGGTTGGCTTTGGGATCGCGCAGGAACTCCTTTTCGTCTCTCCAGGTTGGCACCGGCTCTCCTCTTTTCTCAGCGCGTGCGATCTTGGAATTCATCGTGTCACGGATGGAGAGGTTGAACTGAGCTTTCGGGTTCAGGCGTGCATTATTATGGCTCTTTATGGTAACGTTCATAAGATGCTCACGTGTGGCCCCGTATTTCTCAAAATAGGCGGTAGCCACAGCTCCAAAAACGCCGGGAAAGGTGAAGCCAACCTCTGCTTCATAGGAAGATGTTGCCATAGCTAAACCCTCGGTAACCTCCTCGGTGGAGCGCTTCGACATTTCCTCCACTCCGCTAACCAGAACCACATCGTAGAATCCAGAAGCTATAGCAAAAACGCCTTCCCTGAAAGCAAGCGCGCTTGATGCGCAGGCACCCTCTGTTCTTGTTGCTGGCTTTGGGGTGAGCCCGATCAAATCGGAGATCACCGGGCCCCAGTGCGCTGAATGCACCCAGAAATCATTTGTGAAATTTCCCAAATAAAGGGCATCAATATCGTTGGGGTCTGCTCCCTTGTCCACTGAGGAAAGCATTTCGTTGAAGGCTTCGACAAATAGGTCCTTCGAATCTTTGTCCTTGAACATGCCGAACTTCGACATCCCGGCACCAACTACCGCTACTCCTCTACCGAGTTTCCTTTTGCGTTGCATATCGCCTCCTGGCTGGTATTTGTTCCGCCTGGCTCAAGTGTAATTCGGCAGCCAGAGATCTGTCAAACACGGATACAGTCTATTGACTTCTTATGCATTCCCTGTATATACTCGCACCACATTGCGAATAGCAGGGAACTGGAGAATGAAGGCTAAAATCATCTTGGTGTCGATTGTTATGGGCGTGATTATAGCGGTTTGGCTATCTGGATCGGCTAGCGCTGACACTAGTACGGGGTTGGTTAAACCCGTCGTCAATGTAATACAATCGTACAGTGGCAGCCTCACCATCGGGGGTGACGTAGACGAAGAGGGCGTGATGAACTTCGGCGATTTACCTGCTCAAGGGGAACCTGCAACAAAAATATTGACCTTGAACGTTACCGCAAATGCCAACTGGCAAATCACGGTGACCACGACTCAGAATCTAACAGATGCCAACACTGGTGACACCATCTCCCCTGATATGTTCACATTCACATCAAGCGGATGTTTGGGTCCAACCTATATGACGTTGGACACACAATTTAGAACAGGTGATCATACTCAAGAAGACGAAGTCACTGTCAATGTGGTCACCGATGGCTCAGATACCGATAGTTGCGATGTCAATGTGGTCTATAGGCTGGTGGTTCCCGAAACTCAAGCCGAGGGTTATTATTCTGCTGGCAATCATGTCTATACGTTGATTGTAGGTGAATAACAGCGATTCATGGTATAACCTCAGGCGCAATTCTATATTCTACGCTGCCCTGCGTTTTCGTGTAAGGGAAGCAGTGAAATCTTCAGCAAAGTGCGCCATAATAATTTTGCTGCTAGTTATTTTCCTCATTATCCCTCTCAATTCAGCACAGGCCCAAGGGGGAATCAAGGTTTGGCCCACCAAGATTGATTTGACCGTAAATGAGGGGGAGCAAGCTGAAAGGATTATCAATGTCAAAAATCAAGGCGGCGAAACAATAGGTGTGCGCGCCTATGTTATGGATTTCTCGGTAGATAAGGATGGTAACTTCATTTTCTCTGAACCGGGGCATGAGAGCTATTCCGCATCAAAATGGTTGAGTGTTAACTGTACTGACTTTGAGCTTGCTCCCGGTGAAAGCCAGGAGGTTGAGGTCATCATCGCAGCACCGGCTGACATAGAGCCTGGAGGGCACTACGCCGCTCTCTTCTTCGAAACGGCGCCTTCAGCAAATGGAGAGGGCGTCTCCATTTCAACCAGGATTCCCTCGCTTTTCTACATCACCGTCCCTGGCGTAACTGATGCCGATATTGTGGCTAATGCTGAGATCGTCTCCCTCATCTTGCCAGGCATTGTTGAAAAGCGGCCGGTGGAGGTGGGTGTTGTGGTGGAGAATTCAGGCAATGTTCATCTGACCATAGCTGCTAAGGCATATTTCAGCGATATGTTTGGCGGAAATAGCGAGCTGGACCTAGGGCAGGTGACCGTCTTGCCGGATGGCGAAGGAACATTGACCGGGAGCTGGCAAAAAGCCCCATTTATTGGCAGGGTGAGAGCAAACTTCGTCATTGGCTATTTCGATCAACATGAGGAGTTGGTCAATAAGAGTCAAAGGGGGGAGTTCTGGGTTTTTCCATGGAAGCATTTGGCGGCGATAGCGGCTGTCATTGGTTCTCTTGTTTTATTGATATTGCTGTTGCACAGAAGATACCGCTTCAGACTAGAACGAAGGTCAGGGCCTTAACCCTAATGTGCTCTCGTTCAGATAGATGGGTGACGTCTTTTCCTCATAGTATGGGCGGGTTTCAAACCCGCCCATACTGCGCAATAATCCGGGTAGGTTGGAGCATCAGCTCCAACCGTGCCTAGAGCAGATACTCTAGGCTACCCTCTTTTTTAGTGGGCACCTGATAAATCAGGCAACAACAGGAAATGGTGGGTTTCGTCCTTTCGCTGAAGGGCTGCACCCACCATATTACTCCACCTGTCTGAAGCCACGCACCGTTCGTGGTGAGCTTGTCGAACCATGAACGGCCCTTCGACAAGCTCAGGGCGAGCGGAATAAGCGCCCCCCCACGGAGATTCTTCCCCTTCACTCTGCGAAGAGTCAGAAAGACAATAACGGTGGATGGGTCAAAACATTGACCACGTAACAAGTCGCGACTATACTTGAGCCGAACCGCTCGTTCATGCGATGATAAATTTACATGAGGCAGGACATGGCTGAACGTGACATAGAGGAATTTGGATACGAGTGGCATGAGATACTGCACCTCGACGACGATGAGCAGGAACACCTGAACAAGATTTCGCCAGAGGTAGAAAAATGGTGCGTATTAGCCAAAGAGGGCGGCATGCTAGTCGTGAGCTGTGTTAGCTGGACGCCAACACTGGAAAAGGTCGAAATAAGCTCGCCGGACTTCATCAAAGCGCTATTGACGCTGAAGTGTGCCAACCTGCTTAGATTGAGCACTACCGCCATTTTTACCGGCTACTACGCTGGTGTTGCCGTATTGTTGCGGACGGCCTATGAGTCACTGGTCTACCTGTATCTGTTCGCCGAGGATCCGGACGAAATCGGCCTTTGGCTGAGACCGGACCTGCATCCCAATCTGGACCCAATGGAGAGGTACAGATTGAGGCGGGATCAGTTCCACCGTGCCAGAAATTCGTTTCTGCGGCATGCGCCTGATGAGCGACATGAGCGGGAGCTGATGCGCCTTCTGTGGGACAAATCGTCACGCCATATCCACATCTCTGTAGTGGGGCTGGCTCAGGCTTTCGGACTGGATTTCAGAGACCTCATTCCTGACGAATTCTGGGCAGAGCTTGAGAAGTCAGGCGATGACTGGGGATTTGCGCTTGACTCAATATCTTTCAGAGCGTCCGACGGAAAAACGCATTCACGCGGTAAGCGTGGAAAAGCCTACCCCAAAGAAGAGGTCAAGCTCTTGCTAATGGGGCTCTACGACGAGGATGAGGCAACCCTGCTTTCCAGGTCCGCTCTCTTCCTCGCCCGCAGGTTGGCTGATCTGGCATTCAGCATTTTTGAAGTGACAGACCATGACCTGAAGGCGGATTTCGATAGGTGGCTCAAGGAAGTCAATCAACCGTAGAGCCCGGTCCACAACAGCAAAACGGTGTTCCGTACAATGTCTTAAGAAATCCCTTTCGTGAAGGGCTTATCATCACCGACAAACATAATCCCTCTCTCAATGGACTTTTTTACCCATAAACACAAAATCCCCCTTGCCCCCTTTACAAAAGGGGGGATAGATGTAGGTAATGACGAGTTCTTTTCCCCCTTTACAAAAGGGGGAACATGTATGTAATGTGAGCTCTTAGCCCCCTTTACAAAAGGGGGAACATGTATGTAATGTGAGCTCTTAGCCCCCTTTACAAAAGGGGGGAAAGACGTGGGTAATTAAGAGTATCCCCGGCGATGCCTAGATTTTCAATTGTTCCATAAAGCTTGGGCTCCGTCTTGACAGACCATGAGGTATAGTCCGTGGCTATTTAGATTTAGCTTAAGGGGCAAATTGTGAGGTCTGAGGTGCTTTTACCATGCATGTGGTCGGGGTGGCCGGATTTGAACCGGCGACCTCATGGTCCCAAACCATGCGCGCTAACCACTGCGCCACACCCCGGAATTTATTGCTTCAGGGTAGAGGCATCTCCTCAGCATCTGCCGCCTCTGGCGGCAGATAGATGGTAACTGGCTGGTTGATGTGGTGCATAATAATTGTTATCGCCATATCCGCAGTGGCATCGAACTCGCCACCTGGCTCCGGCGTAATGCCTAAAGACTCAGGTGTAAATGCCATGGTGAGATTCACCGTTGTCTTTCGAGTTAAGTATGTGTCCTTTGCTATCCATTGCATAACGGAGAAATCGGTAAGCACTTCTTCAAGGTCCAGATCAGGTGGCAATCCTCCCTTTGCCCCAGACCATTGCAGCAATGCCAGGAGTTTTTCCATGTCAGGCGTCAGTTCGAGAACATAGCACTCGGTTCCATCGACTGCCTCGGTGCCAACAAGTTCCACCTCGACATCCAACAGCAAATCAAGCTGTTGGGATGCTATGTCCTGCTCCTCCCACTCCTCCCCCGTTAACGGAGTCTTCGTCCATGTTGCAGGTGCAGGAGGAACTTCAGTTCCCATATAAAACCAATCTTCTACGATATACGCTTCCGTTGACATTTCCATGTGCTGCACACCGGGAATCTCAAAAGTCATGTCTATATCCATGTACATATTCTCAATTGGTCTATCCATGGCGCCGTTGGCATTAACTGCCATTAAAAAATCAGTAGTCTCTCCCTCTGGCGCAACCGACATATCCATTGTCATGGTCATTTCAAACTGGCATGTAACCAGTTCACCCAATGCTGCAATGGTTTGGTCTCTTATCTGTTCAGCAGTTACCCCAGATACAGGAGTCGATGTTTCGGCTGGCCCTTCGGTGGTGCCACAAGCGACGGCCGCTACCAGCAGGATGCTTAAAGCAATAAGCGCAATAAATCTCCGAACTTCCATTTCCTGCCCCCTCAGGTGAAATATAGCAGGTTGGCATGGTAGTGTCAAAGGAATTTGTTTATATCGAGTACAGTTAGAGAGAAGCCTCTGGCTCCAAAGAAGCTACGCCAGATAGATTCTCCTCATTCCCTTGAGAATCCATGTAGGCAACGGTTCGACAAGGCGAAGAACCCACAGTGCGGCGAAGGTTACAAGGATGCCAATTGCTGCCCCCCCAATTATGTCCAGAGGGTAATGCGCTCCGCAGTAGACCCTGGCGAAGGACCATGCGATGGCGAGGATGAAGAGCAAAGCGCCTGCCTTACGATTGCCAAACCAGGCTCCTGTAGCGAAGGCAAAAGCGATAGCCGTGGAGTTCGATGGGAAAGAGGGATCGGTGCAGGCATAAAAGAGGAGGTTGACGGTATCGGGATAGGCCTCAAATGGTCTGAGACGGTCTAATCCCAGGTTCATGAGCTTGACTACAGCGGCAGCGAAGCCGAGCCCAGTTGCAGCGCAGAAGATTGCCCTCTGGTTTCTCTCCCTGGCCTGGGCGTTTATTCCTGAGAACCAAAGGACGAAGAGGACCATTGCCAGGAGCAGGGGAATGAAATACTCTCCCACTACCAGGGTCATAAATTGGTCAAACCACGCAGATCTCCCCACCAGTCCGTTTATGAGGAAGAATAACCTCTCATCAAGCTCAATAAGCCAGGTCATCTACTTTTTCCCCTGAAGCCTCTCTTAATAGCCTGAAGGTAGGTCATCCTTTTCAGGGCATCAAGCCCCTCCTCTCCTCCTGTGCTCGAGTGGCCCCATCGGGCGTTGAGTGCTGATGAGGCGACTATGGTGAGCAGGCCGGCGATGGCGATGCCGGCGATGGTATAGATGAAGAGCTGCGACCCGCCAAGTCCTCCTGCGTAGTCCGGGATGTTGCGTGGCTCACTGAAGAACAACCAGTATCCCCCGCTTATAATTACAGCAGCGAAGATATACCCCAGATACCTTTTTCGGAGAAAAAGGGAAAGCCCGCCAAGCCTACGCCATGCTGCTACTAACTGAAGCACGCCGAGGGAGACCATTATTGCAAGCAGGAGGTAGTCAGCTCCGAAAGTTTCCCACCTCAGCCATGTCATCTGCCTACGCCTTGGCCTGCTTGTATGCCGGGGTGCACCAATGGAGGTATTTCTGATTCTTGCCCAGTATCACATCAAAGTATAGGTCCTGCAGCCTCATGCTTATCTCGCCCACCTGACCCGTGCCTACCTTGCGGTAGCCGATCTCAGTGACGGGAGTTACATGGGCTGCTGTGCCGGTTAGGAAGCATTCATCGGCGGTATAAAGCTCACTGTGGTCGATGGACCTCTCAACGGTCTCGATGCCCAGCTCCTGGAGCGCCAGCATGATCACGGTATCCCGGGTGATGCCCACTAGGATATTATCCGAGCTCGGTGGGGTGACAAGCTGGCCATCGATTACGAGGAAAATGTTCTCTCCGCTTCCCTCGGAGACATGCCCATCCTGGGTGAGGAGTATAGCCTCATCAAAGCCATTCTCAAAGGCCTCCGTCTTGGCAAGGGCGCTATTCACATAAAGCCCGGTTATCTTGGCGCGGGGGGGGATCATGGTATCGTCAACACGACGCCAGGAGGAGACGCAGCATCGCGCCCCCTTGGTTACATCGAGGTAGGCGCCAAAAGGGGTGGCGAAGATAAGGAAGCCGTCATCCAGATTGTGAAGCCTTACCCCCACTTCTTCAGAGCTTTTGTAAGCCAGGGGGCGGATATAAATGTCCTCCCGATAGCTGCACATCTCCGCCAGTTCCACTGTAAGCTGGCATAGCTCATCGACGGTGTAGGGAATTTCGATCTTGAGCACGCGGCAGCTCTTGAGCAGCCTCTGGTAATGTTCTGCGAGGCGAAAGATGTACATCTGCTCCTGCTCAGCGTTCCAGTTGCAGCGAATCCCCTCAAAGCAGGCGGTGCCATAATGGAAGGCATGGGTCATTATCCCGATCTTGGCTTCGGAAAGGGGCATGAACTTTCCATTGAAAAAGGCATATTGAGGCATGTGACTCTCCTTCTATATGTAGGAATAGTGGCAATTATAAACCAGCATGGCTTGAAAAGACAACCTGTAATCTTGACATGGGGCTGATTGGCGGGTTATAGGTAGTTTGCCAATTGGGCTGTTCAAAAAAACGCAGCGCGAGGCTATAGCCTCGCTTACAGCGACCCTGAAGGGTCGCGCTACAGTGATCTGGGGGTGAAATGTCCCCGAACTGGTGGAAACTGAGGGGGAAATCAAAATTATGCAGCGCCGCCCATTGGCAGGAGGTGAAGCTATGAGCAAGTGGCTTGACAGGCATAAAACAATTATCGTCATAATGCTGGTCATGATCATCATCGCTGGTGGGGTGGTGCTTCTCTATAAGCAACCCTGGGATAAAGGGCCTTTGGAGATCGATCTCTCTGAGCCATCCTGCCAGGTCACTGTATGTGTTCTAGGTGAGGTGGAAAGCCCCGGTATATATGTCCTTGATGATTGCAATCTTTGCATCCAGGATGCGGTTGATGCGGCGGGTGGATTTACTAGCTATGCCGATGCGGAGGCCTTGAACCCCGCTGCACCTCTGGACAATAGAGACCTGATACATGTCTCACCTCTCGGCGATGCCCCGCAAAGGGTGAATATCAATACCGCCGATGCCTGGCTGTTGGAGGCCCTGCCTGGCATAGGCCCCACGTTAGCAGGGCGGGTCGTCGATTACCGCTGCCAGAGCGGCCCTTTCAAGAATGTAGAAGAATTGACGATGGTGGAGGGTATTGGTCAAGCTAAATTCGATGGACTGAAGGACGTGGTCACAGTGGAGTGAAGCAATAGAGCGAAAGAGATTTAACATACTGGGAGGTAGTGGAAGGAAAAGAATGATGCTGGTCTATCTTAGCTTAGCCTTTGTTGTTGGCATCTATTTTAGCTCGCATTTTGCCATACCGTGGAGCGTTGCCCTTCCCATTATAATCGCCGTCTTTATTGTCGTTCTCCTGTTGCGAAAAAAGGGCCCCCTTCTTTTGTGTGGACTATGTATAGCCCTTTTCCTCTGTGGTGCCATCAGATTTGGGGCGGTGCCCACTGGCGATGAGCTTCAATACCACGTCGGCCAAGGGGCGGTGGAAGTCGTCGGTGTAGTGATTGAGGAGCCCGAGCCCAGTGATTCATCCATGACCCTTGTCCTTGCTGACAGGGAGATTGATGGAGGGCGGGTCAAGGGCAATATGCTGGTGCGCACCACGAGGTATCCCACCTACCAATACGGTGATTTTCTGAAGATGACGGGGGAATTGGAGAAGCCACCTGATGATCTCGATGGTTTCGACTACCGTGCTTATCTTGCCCACCAGGGCATCTACACAACGATGTATTACCCTGAGGTTGAGCTTCTAGCTACCGGGCAAGGTCCGCAGCCCCTTCAGTGGCTCTATTCAGTGAGACATCGAATGAGCGAGGCGCTTGGCGAATCGCTTTCGGAGCCAGAGGGTTCACTGGCTCAGGGCATCCTTCTTGGTCTGCGCCACAATGTCCCCTCCTCCTTATATGAGGACTTCCGGATGTCGGGGACTGCCCATCTTCTCGCTATCTCAGGGATTCACATGGCAATTATCGCTGGCATTATCCTCAGCATCTCGGTGTGGCTCTTTGGCCGGCATAGACCAACATATTTCATAATCACTCTTACCATTCTCTGGATGTATGCTTTACTAGCCGGGATGTCGCCCTCGGTGGTACGTGCTGCGATCATGGTCAGCATTTTCCTGTTTGGCACCTATTTAGGCAGGCAGCGAAGCGCGATTACCGCTCTGACCTTTGCTGCGGCGATAATGGTAGTGATCGATCCGCAGATACTGTGGAGCGTTAGCTTTCAACTGAGCTTCGCCGCAGTGTCGGGGGTAATAATTATCACCCCCACGTTCCAGGAATGGGGGCTAAAGATAAAAGTTCCGAATATAGTGACTGATAGCTTCGCCTTTAGCCTGGGGGCGATTATCGCCACTCTGCCTCTCATCGCCTACTACTTCGGTTATATCTCTCTGGTTGGTCTCCCCGCCACCTTTGTTGCCCTGTTTGCCCTGCCGGGCATCATCGTTCTCTCAGCACTGGTTGGTTTTATCGGTCTTTTCGCTCTGCCCCTGGCTCAAGTAGTCGGGTGGGTCGATTGGCTCTTCCTGAAATACATAGTTGTGATTGTTGGGGGCTTTGCCGCTTTGCCCTATTCCTCCCTGGAGTTGGGCAACATGGATGCAGCCTGGGTGTGGCTCTACTATGGCGTACTTGGTGGAGCGGTCCTGGCATTGAGCAGGAAGGGAGCTTTCTGAGGGTCATGCGTGGTTCTGGTCGAAGGGCATGGGCGAAGTGGGTGGTTATCCCGCTGGTTGTCATTGCTATCCTGGTCTGGGTTGCGGCGGCGGTCGCCCCTGAAAGTGGCAAGCTCAGTATAACGATCCTCAATGTAGGGCAGGGCGATTCAATCCTTGTCACAAGCCCATCTGGCCAGCATATCCTCATAGATGGGGGGCCCAGCCCGGAGCGGGTCTGCCTTGAGCTGGGAAAGGCACTTCCCTACTGGGACAGGACGATCGACCTCGTGGTGCTCACCCATCCACACGATGACCATGTCACCGGGCTGGTGGAAGTGCTTCGCCGCTATGAAGTAAAGCGAGTACTGTATCCAGACCTGGATTACGAGGCTGTTGTGTATGATGAATGGCTAGAACTGATTGATGAAAAGAACATTCCCTGCACTTCGGCCCAGGTGGGGCAGGCGATCGACCTTGGCAGTGGTGCAACTCTTGAGGTGCTTAATCCGCCGGTGCAGTTTCTTGAAGGTACCGAATCTGACATCGACAACAATGGTGTGGTGACCCGCCTCGAGATGGGGGAGGTAAGCTTTCTATTAACTGCTGACCATTTCGAGGATGCGGAGCGATATATTCTTGAACAAGGGATGGAGCTAGAGAGCACTGTGCTCAAGATTGGGCATCATGGCTCAGACACTTCGACGTGCCCTGAATTTCTTGCCGCTGTCGACCCTGAGGTAGCGGTGATATCGGTGGGTGCCGATAATCCCTATGGTCATCCCAGCGATGAAGTCATAACGAGGCTCACCGAAAGGCTTGGGGAGGACAGGGTCTACCTTACCTCGGAGAGTGGAACAATCACCTTCACCACTGATGGCAATCGGCTGTGGGTGGAGACGGAGCGATGAATTGATAATTCTTACGCTTAGGTGCTATACTTTCTGTAATTAGAGTTGTTAAGTTGGAAGTGAGGTGGTTGATATGAAGACTTTTCAGGTGATTCGTGGAGGCATTGTTTTTGAGCTTCAATCTGAAGACGAAGGGGGCTATACCATAACCGTTCCCTCCTTGCCCGGGTGCATCTCTTATGGCGAAACATTTGAGAAAGCGATGGAGATGATAAAAGACGCCATTGAAGGCTGGTTAGCCGTGGCTAGAGAAGAGGGTGTGCCCATACCAGACCAGTTTGATACTATTGAACTCGCCGCCCTGTGAGGATTCCCAATTTGAAGCGAGAATTGCCCGTTGTGAAACCAAATGAATTTGTGGCAGCTTAGGAGAAGGCAGGCTTTGAGGTAAAAAGGCACACAGTCAGTCATGTGATTATGTATAAATCTGGCTTCCGTCACCCGATATCAGTCCCTCAGCATCCTAGAGACTTGCCCAAGGGTACGACTAGAGCTATCATCAGAGAGGCAGGTCTAACAGTAGAAGAGTTCGTGAAGCTATTACAGGCAACTTAATCATCCGGTGCACCATCACCTTTACCACCGACGGCAAGCGGCTCTGGGTTGAGACAGAGCGATGAAGTGGGGTAAGCGGCTAGCTGTTGTATTCTGTGTATCTTAGAATTTTAGATGATAATCGCACTCGGGATATGCGGAGCAGGCAAGGAAGGCTGCCGTTTCGGTGCGCAGGTACTTCATTGGCTGGCCACACTTGGCGCATGTTCTTTGGTCAGGCACGACCGCTTTAAGAAGGTCAATATCGTCTATGCTGGCCGTCTCCCCGCACCGTGGACATCTATAGAAAGGGCCGAACTTACCTTCGGGAATTACCGCAAACTTTCGCCCGCACGGGCACAGCTTCGGCGGAATCTTATAAACGTTTATACTCACCATGTCACTTTACTCCCAGGACCAGTTTTCCGTTCAAGTCTTATACTTATCATGTTGCGTCCATCCAAAAGATGAGTGACTGTTATGTCTTCCCGAACCTACTGGGTGGTCATTCACAATACATGAATATCTATGACTAGTTCTATTTCCCCAAAGGTCTTTCACTGAACGACCAAGATACATAAGCCCACTTGCTACCTTTCGAAATCCCTATGGCGGCTTTATTTACACACATATCAAGCAACCATCCTTTATGTTTTTCGCTATTCATCCACCATTTGACAATTTCCTTTGGGCTGACATTAGAAGCTGATACCACACACAAGTTCTCTCCCCCCTGTAGAGCAAATCGAGTGGAGTGCTTCAACTTGTTAGGGCCCTTCCCCACATGCCTTTTGGCAACCTCTTTAGCCAGACAGTACATATACGGACTCCATGCGACTGGAGGTATCCCTCTCTTTTTTCTTTCCTTATTAATCAAATGTTGGGTCTCGCGTTCTACCCCGTTAGGTTTCATCCGTTTCCATCCCTGCTGACATTTCTGCTCATCGGCATCCATGATGTATCTTCCTTTCAGTTCATATATGTAGTAACTAACAATGCAATAATTCTTCTCTTACAATAGATAACGTTGCGAATGCCTAAAAATACGTTTTGGTTCTGTGCGTTATAATAGCAGTATCAGGGCGGCTGGACAATGTTAAGGAAAGCTTGAGCAGTAAATGGGTATTGTGATATTCATATTAAACGGACTCTGCATGATTCACTTTCGGTAGCTTCACTTGAATCTACTGATATCCATGAGTGGGGAAATCGCAAAACCTATGGCTTCTGCTCAAGGATTTATTACGTAACAATTGACCATCTTTGTAAAATGAACACAGACTGATCGCTGAGGTCCCCAGATTGGTGCTCCGCATCCCGCACTGAATAAGGCACCACGATCAAGCGTGTAGACGCTGGCAATGATTGTATCCCAAGGCGAAATTGTCTTCCAGTAATCTTTTCCTCTATCCGAAAGTATTATGGTCGCAGTAGTATCAAGCACAACGGTTTCCTGACTCCCAATCGCGCACCCCTCACTATGATGCAAGATCCGGACTTTCAAATTCTAACCCCATTTCTCACTTGCCCAACAGGTCTCCAACCATGCTTCCGACATACTCAGCTATGGCTGGAGAGGCTGTCAGACCCGGGGACTCAATGCCGATGAGATTTATGAATCCTGGTAGGCCTTTATCCATTTCATCTCTGATTACGAAGTCCTTGATGTCTTCGCCGGGCTTCTGAATCTTTGGCCTGATGCCGGCCATTTCTGGTTCCAGGTCGTCATACTCGATGAAGGGCAGAAATCTTCTTACCGAATCATAGAAGAGCTGCTTGTTCTGGGTGTCAACAGCATAGTCTATGCTATCTACGTACTGGACACTGGGCCCCAGTCTCATTCTACCTTCTATATCAGGTGTTGCATGGATCCCCATGCCTGCCAATTTGGGTGGTGGCACTGGATATATTAACCTGCTGACCAATTTGCTTTTGGTGTTGCTTATGCTGAAATAGTCCCCTTTACAATAGTATAAATTGTACTCTGCTTCGACTATGTCTATTCCAGCCAGCTCAGCCACCTTATCACATTGGAGGCCAGCACAGTTTATTACGATTCTGGTAGCAAAGGTGAATCTTCCCGTGCCGTCATCTACCGTAACTCTGTAGCCATTGGCTGCTTTCTCTATCCCAACTGCTTCTGTTCGGTAGGCTATTCGAGCATCCCCTTCCTGTATTCTGGCTACGAAGTGTCTCATCAATGCATGGGAATCTATGATGCCGCTTGACGGCGACAGGATTGCCGCAACCCCTTCTACATTCGGCTCTAATTCTTTCAACTCGCGTTTCGACAGTATCGTTAGATCCTCTATGCCATTTCTGTCGCCTCGCTTCAGCAGGCTTTGCAATTCCCCAGTTTCTTCATCTGTTGCCGCCACTATTAGCTTTCCCAATCTCATATGACCAATGCCATATGCCGTGCAAAGCTGGTAAAGCATGCGGTTTCCGTCGACACACATCGTTGCCTTGAGTGAGCCCTGAGGGTAGTATATGCCGGCGTGAATAACCCCGCTCTGCCTGCTGCTTGTTTCCAGGCCGAATGTTTCATTCTTCTCCAGCACATAGACTTCCCTATCTTCGCTGGTTACTTGTGCCGCGATTGCTAGCCCGACAACACCAGCCCCAATAATCGTGATATCAACTTCGTGCATCATGTCACAGCGCTTTCTGTTGAAGAGATAATATCATCAAAAGATGGCTGAGCAAATTGAATTGTGCCTTCTTTGCTCGGCCTTTGTTATTGGCACCCGGTTTCGCTCACTCCATACTCGCTGCCTTCGTTACCGCTCCCTGCTGGCTAACTGTCTTCGCCTTTTCCACGAAACAACTGAGGAATCTCCCTCATGCCTATAGTCACACCGGTGGTAATCCAGAACAAGCATACATTATCTATAATTACCATAATCCATGCCGATTGATGTATATGGATGGCCATCAAGGGGACCACTCCAACCGCGCCGCCAACAAGTCCCAAAATGAAGACCCAGCCCAACCTGCGGGTAAGTCCGAGCCATACGAGCGCACCCGCGCAAATAGCCAGGCCTGCCCCCATAAGACTAACCTGGAGCACCAGATCGAAGGCAAAATACCGGCTTACTTCTGCCAGTGCCGGTAAATCCTCACCACTAAAGGTGTGGTATGTGTAAACAGCGATCTGCTCTCTCAAAATAGCAGCCAGAATCCCATAGAGGGCAAAAAAGAAAAAACCAGTAAATATCAGCCTGGAGCTAATGCGCATTCTTCGGCTCATATCTAGTTTCATATCTGACCTCCTCAGTTGGTCTTATCCTGGCACTTTGCAAGGAATAACTATATGAACTGGCCGTATCCTCTGGAAGGCAAACACTGAGTTCATCTCATAATTCATGATTTATATTACCTCGCCTTATATCTTTCATCCTGTTGATAGCGTTTTTCCAGACCAACTATGCTACAAAAATCTTCGAAGCTCATAAGGTCTTTGGTAATGGAGGAGCTTCCCCCCTCGACTCTTAGAGTGGTGAAGGCAGTTTGCAGAGCTTTTGCGGCGGCGAATAGACCGGTAAGCACATAACCAACGGTGAAAAACCCCATCTCACACAACTCCTCCAGGCTAGCAACAGGGGTAAGGCCTCCCTCAATCATATTGACTGCTAAAGGTGGAGGTAGCTCTCGGCCGATACGCTGCAGGTCTTCTTTACTACGGGGAGCTTCAACAAACAGTATGTCAGCCCCCGCTTCCTTATAGAGCTTGGCTCTTCTAATAGCTTCATCCAGACCATGAGTAGCTATAGCATCGGTACGGGCGGTTACAATAAATATAGATTCGCCGGCTGCATCTTTGGCGGCTCGGATCTTCAGGGCGTGTTCCTCTGCATCGATAACCTCTTTACCTCGCATGTGTCCACAACGTTTTGGCCACCGTTGATCCTCAAGTATGATGCCAATAGCTCCTATCTTTACTAGTTCTTGAACCATGCGCTGCACGTTCAAAGGCCCGCCATATCCGGTGTCAGCATCTACCGTAACCATAATATCAACGGCTTCAATTACCCGTCTGGCTACATCGAGGATCTCGGTTTGGGTCAAAAGGCCAAAATCAGGCTCACCAAGGTAACTTGCCGATACACCATATCCGGTCAATACCACAGCGGGAAACCCGGCACGCTGAGCAATCTTTGCCGACAAAACGTCATAGACCCCGGGAATTAACATAATCTTATTTGCTCTAATCAGAGGATGAACATCAGCATTCATAGAAATACCTCCTTGCTATCTTTGGCCCGAATCTGTAGCACAAAAATCCCTCTTTTTTATTGAGGATATTTTGTTTTGATAATTTACCTGACACTATAGGTCTTGTCATAATGTCGGTCAAGCTGGGCATTTGCTACTGTTAAGCGAGTAGCTCGCTTATGCCTGGCACCTGGTTTTAGACCTATTAGATGCCTTGATATGCATCCGGCAGGGTTTTAATTAACATGGACACAGTAGTTGATACGGGAAATTCCGGGAAAAGACAATTTTTTACTTTGAGGGTACGAAATGAAAGAGAATGTTATCTCTTAGCTGTCGCCTTAATCCGTAGATTCTGCTTGAGGACTGAGGGAGTCCTCTCCCTCAGCTTTCGCGAAGGAAAGGATTCCTTCACGCCTCAGAAAAAACCAACTAATAGATGATTCTTTTAAATCTGGATTCACGGATTAAGGTGTCTTCTGGGGTTCTTGCGTTTTTGTTTGTTATGGCTACAATAATAGGTTACTGCCAGCGACGTGGGTGATATGAAGCATTTAATCATTCATGAGGAGCTGCTGCCGATCACCGGGGAGATGATGGGCTGGATCGAGCACGTCTACCAGCAGGGCATTCGGCGGCCGGGCTATCCCGCCGACCAGTGGGCAGAGCAATGGGCCCACGAACAATTCGTTGCCCTCGGGTTGAAGGATGTGCGGCTGGAGCCAGTTGAGGTTCTTCGGTGGGAAGACCTATCCGGCAACTTGACGGTCTGGCTGGAGTCAGACCCCCAGAACACCTTTTCACCGCCTTGCTTTACCATTCCCTACTCGGCGTCGACCGATGGCCTGGAGGGTTCGATTTCAACGGTTGAGGAATCCGAAGGCAGGATCGCCGTGAATGATATAGCCTTGATGGTTGTGCAACAAACCATGATGACGTCTGTAGCGTCGCGCTATTACGACCCCGACGGGGAGTTTGCAACAAAGTCCCAGGTAGTCCCCTTCAGCAATGCGATACAGATGGTGATGAAGCCGGCGATCGATGCGGGAGCTTCGGCCTTTATCGGACTCCTCACCGGGTTTCCATGGGAAACGTGCGAATACTATGTCCCCTATGACGCTATTCAACGGCCGATACCCGGAGTCTATTTGAGCAAGTCCGACGGCGAGCAGCTCAAGAAACTCATGGACCACGGCGCGGTACGGGCGAAGATTGTGGCACAATCGAAAACCGAAGCGGTGACGATCCACAACGTGATCGGCACGCTGCTGGGCGATTCCGACGGATGGATCGTTATCGGCTCGCACCACGACGGTCCGTGGGCCTCGGCGGTCGAGGACGCATCGGGGATCGCCATGGTGTTGGCGCAAGCAAAGTACTGGTCGCAGGTTCCACAAGAGGAGCGTCCGCACAACTTGCTATTTCTACTCAATGGCGGACACATGGCGGGTGGGGCTGGCTGCCAGGCTTTCGTGAACGATAACGCCGAATTGATAGATCGAATCGTTGTGGAGATACACCTCGAGCATGCGGCGAGGGAGTGTCGTGGGGAAGACGGTCGACTGATCCCGACCGACAAGCCGGAGATTCGGTGGTGGTGGGTGAGCAAGATCACAGAGCTTGAGGATGTGGTAGAGGATGCCATCCAGGCGGAAGACCTTCGGCGGTCACTTCTGCTGCCGCCGGACGCCCTGGGCGAGAGGCCGCCTACAGACGGTGGCTTTTTCCATCCGGCCGGCGTACCGATCGTTCAGTATCTCACCGCGCCGATGTACCTGTTCGATCCTCAGGCTACGCCGGATATGATTCACCGGGACAGCCTGCTGCCGGTGACCCGGGCGACCATTCGAATCATCAACGGCATGCAAAATCGGTCCGCAGGCGCAATGCGCGCCGCTGTCAGGGAGTAGGTTAGCAGCACCTTCTCACGCTGGGGAAAGAGGTATTATTCACAACCCATTCTTCCCACTTGTAACTGCCAGCACTTGCCTTAGACATAAAACCGGTTCCGCGGCCGATGCTAACCTCCATTGATCTATCGGCGCCTGGAAACATTTTTCTGGGTATTTATGGCTTCTGTCGCGCTGTTATCGCCACCACTATAGCTACCGCAACAAGAGCTATTATGCCCAGTCCGATGAGCAGCCAGGGAAGGTAAGTATGGAACCAGAGCAGCTTGGTGCGATTGCTGACCGCGATATCCACCAGATCCGCTATGGTCTCCTCGGTAAACGTGGTGGTGCCGATGAAGACAGGGTCCTCACCCATCATAGGGACACGCACGGTGGTAAGGCTGTCGTTGGTTATCGTGACCCCGGTTACCGGCTCCACCCTGAAGGTGATAGTGGTGTCCATCGTTCCCTCGACGGGCATTTGCTCGTCCGCGGGAGCGACTATATCCTTCTCGGCAATCTGGAAAACCAGCACCTTAAGCCCCCTGAACTCCTCCTCGGCTACGAAATGGGCATCCATTGAGGCAGCCGCCTTGGGGTTCCAGATGGGATAGCTCTGCTCCTTGCTCACCCAGGATGGGAAGCCGAAGCCTCCCTCCCTGTCCATGTCTCCCAGCCCGGACACATGCTGGCGAGTGGAACGGTCTACGGCGAGGGTGCTCTCGCTGCCGAGCTGCTCTGAAAGGTCGGTGGCATCCTGGGCGTTGTTGAAGGTTACCACCTCCTTGATGAGAAGAACGTTGCCCTCCACGCCAACCGTATCCTGCTCTCTGACCATTATAACTGGAATCTCTTGGAGCTGTTGTGTCGCCAGGTCGAATACGTTGAAGTTGCCATTAAAGCGGATATTCCGCTCGTAATCGGCAGGCATCTTCGCAAGGGCAGGAAATATGACCATCATCCACAACACTCCCACCACGACAAGAATGATACCGACTATCGTCGTTGCCAGCAGATAGCGCTTTCTCAGCAAAGCCATGCTACTCCTCCTTCGACTCGCCATCGGGCGAACCTAGCTTCTCCTCCCCACCGTCCCGAACACCCCTTCTTCCCAGGCATCTGCCCCTTCTGGCCTATGGCGTCTTCTCTGTTCCAGCAGCGCCGCCAGGGCTTCCTGTAACGCCCGCAGATTCCCGTAGTGGGCGGGAACATTACCATCCCGAAACTACAGATGTGCTACTGTGTCTTGCTCCACCTGGTAAGTGGTCATTAAGTGGAGGCCTTCAATCCCTGGTAGCAGTATACCAGGATTTCCCATTTCAATTTGCAGTAAGGCAATCCTCGTATCTCACTGCTATTAGCGCTGATGATATGCCCGCTGCACTAAGCTGGGCTCGTGTGCCCTCTCACCAGCCTCACAGTTTCTCGGCGCAGGATGTTATTCTTTCCATATCGAGCTCGATGCCCAGACCTGGTTTTTGCGGCACGGCGATATATCCCTGGTCGTCGACTAGAAGCGGCTCGGTGAGCATGAAGTCCCTCGCCTGTGGGACCCACCCTGGCGGCTCGTAGGGGTATTCACAGTAAGGGCAGTTGGTAACCGATGCCATCAGTTGAAGATTAGATGCCAGGCCGAGGCCATTAGTCCAGGTATGTGGGCTGAACTCCAGGTTGTATGCCTCTGACATGCCGGCCACCTTCTTGCCGTTGAGAATGCCGGTGCTCAGGGTGACGTCGGGCTGAACCACATCCAGGCATCCACCGCTGATCAGGTCACGGAACTCGTGAAGGTCGGTATTGAACTCGCCGGTGGCGATGGGGACTGTAGTGGAAGCGCGAAGCTGGGCATAGCCGTCATAGTCGTGCTTGTACAAGGGCTCCTCCAGCCAGCGTAGTCCTAGTTCCTCGAAGCCATGCGCTTCAGCGATAGCACGCTTCAGGCTCCACCGGGGATAGGGGCCGAAGCCGTGGATAGGCCAGCCCTGATTGGCGTCGACTATGAGCACCATGTCATCGCCTACCGCTTTCCGCACCGTCTCCACCAGGGCAATGTCCTCCCGCATCTCCATCGCTTTGACGCGGAGCTTCACCGCCTTAAATCCCATCTCCCTGAGCTTGAGAACCTCCTCGGCCCGCTGCTCGGGTGGGTGAAGCTCGCCGGTGCTGGCATAGGCCAGTATCTTCTCTGGACCGCCGCCCAACAGACGGTAGATGGGCTGCCCTGTCGCCTTGCCAATGATGTCCCACAGCGCAACCTCGGCAAACCAGCCCTTGTAGCCGAGGAAGGATGCGCTGCGCAGCATCCGTAGCGTATCCTCGACCTGAAACGGGTCGCGGTTGAGCAGGAAGGGACGAAGCAACGACACCAGCCCCTTGGCCTCATCGAGGAATCCCACTGAGGCGCAGTATCCCTCGATCCCCTCGTCGGTCTTCAAGATAAGTATCAGGCAGGAGTTGCTCGACTGGGGATAGCCTGGGATCCAGGTGGGGTAGAACGTGTCGGGAAGCGGGTAATGACACAGGTATGCATCAACATCAGTTATCTTCATCTCAAACCTCCTTCACCAAAAGTGGGTTTCATTATATCAGGAAATTGCGACCATTTTGTTTTTAGCATGATTGACTATGGGACTAACATTAGCTATGGCAGGAGGACTTGAGACACATCCACCTAGTATTTAACGGATTTGCCATACTTCTCCCTCAGTACCGTCTTCAGAACCTTCCCGGCGGGATTTCGGGGCAGTGCATCAACGAAGTCCACCGACCTAGGCTTTTTATAGCTGGCCAGATGGCTTTTGCAGAACTCCACAACCTCCTTCTCGGTAAGCTCCTCCCCGTCCTTTAGAACCACTACAGCCTTGGGCGATTCGCCCCACTCCTCTTCGTAAACGCCGATAACCGCACACTCCAGGATCTTGGGATGCTTATATAGCACCTCCTCAACCTCGGCGGGGTAGATATTCTCCCCCCCGCTGATGAGCATGTCCTTTTTTCGGTCCACGATGTAGATAAATCCTTCTGCATCCCGCCTGACCAGGTCGCCGGAGTGAAACCATCCGCCCCGCATGGCTTCAGCAGTGGCCTCAGGGTCCTTGTAGTACTCCTTCATCACTGTAGGTCCTCGGTAGATGGCTTCGCCGACGGCTCCTACGGGGACATCATTATCTTCGTCATCAACGACTCGGATCTCGATAAAGTGAAGGGCTTTGCCCACCGACGTCTCCCGACCCTCGGAGTCACTGGGTGCAAGACCTGAGACAATGGGGCTCATCTCGGTCTGACCGAACATGTCAAAGATCTTGACCTTGGGGAAATTGTGCATGATCCGCCTCCGGGTCTCGGTAGGCAGAATCGCTGCTCCTGTAATCCAGATTTGCAGGGAACTGGTATCGTATTGATCAAGGTCAGGCAGCATCAGGAGGAAGATGGCCATTGCAGGTACCAGGATGATTATATTTATCTTTTCCTCCTCGATGGTCTTCATGATGTAGGTTGGATTGAAAACCTCTACGGGCAATACCACGGTAATACCCAGGAATAGACAGGCTTGGCAAAAACCGAAGGCGGCGAGATGAAATACTGGAGGAGCGGCAAATGCCCTTGCGGTGGAAAGATCCGAGACCTCCGGTTCGGAGTGAATAAAGGTATTTACCAACATCCACATTGTCATTTCATTCTTATGGGTCAGAACGGCCCCCTTGGGCCTACCGGTGGTTCCGGCGGTGTACATGATGAATACCGGGTCCTCTTCTTCGACCAGAATCAAGGGTTCATCATCGGGAAACCCTGCAATCCAGGTCTCATAGTGGAGCATATCTTCCACTGGCGTGTCGGTGATGGAGATGTAGTTCTTTACCTGAGGGAGGCCTCCTTTGGCATCCTTTACCGTTTGCATAAAAGCCTCGCCCATGATGAAGGCCACTGCCTCGGAGTGGTTTACGATGTATTTGAGCTCTTCTGGATGGAGACGGAAATTGAGGGGCACAGCCATTGCTCCGATTTTCGCCAGGGCGAAGTAGGCCTCCATAAACTGGTTGCAGTTGAAGGCCAGTATGGCTACCTTGCAGCCCTTGATAATGCCTAGATCCAGCAAGGCATGGGCAAGTTGATTTATGCGGGCATTAAACTGCTTGCAGGTCAAGCGGGTATCTCCATATACCAGAGCCTCTCTGTCGGGGAATTTACGGGCGTTACGGGCGATCATTTCCCCTAAGAGCAGTCTTCTGCCTAAGGCCTCCTCTACTGATTGTTTGTCCACCATGATGACTCTCCTTTTCTGGCCCCAGCATGGACACCTCGGTCAGAGTTATGAGGGATACACCGACCTCAGGGTGTCCTCGCAACACCCTGAAGGTGGCACTGGATCGGTGCGCTCGCAGATAGCCAACCTGGTTTTTCTTTTTAGCTAAGGCCAGAGGACTTCAGCAACATCCCCCAGTCCCAACTCCTGAAGCTTGCTTTTACTGGGCTTGCCGCTATCAAGGTCCCAATCCATGGCAGTCAGATAGTCCCTGACCATCGTCTCGATTTCTACGCTCCTGCCGGCGGTGGGCCCCTTATCTAGAGGTGGGCGACCCTGCACCCGGTTGGGCATCTTGAAATCGGCAGGCTTTAGCCCTTCGCGGACGTTATAGGCCTGGCGCATGTTGGCGATTCTTTCGCCGGTCCTTAGCATCTCATTGAGGTCATACTCCCACCCAGTGGCCAGGCTGAGAAACTCAGTGATGGCACTCATATCCATAGACGTATAGCCGAAACTGCATATCCCGGCGCAGTTGACGACATGCATAAGGTTGCTGCCCATCTTGTTCGCCTCACCTCGGCCAGCCTGTGAACCGCGCTCCATTGGCGGGAACTCGATTCCGCCGGTTGGCCTGTAGCCGTAGCTGCCTTGCGTGTGGCGGGCGGGGGTCGGGTCGGCTTGGTAGGGGGTGGCGTAGTGTAAGCTGCGCTTGGGGTCATGCATAGGCAGTTCCTGACCGTGGATGTGGATGGCGAACTCCTCTGCCCCCTTGCCGATCTTCTCTGCTGCCATTTTAACCCCGTCGGCGAGGACGTCGCCGAAGCCTTCACGTCTCACCAGTTTCTCGGTCATGGCCACAATGGCCTCGTCGTTGCCCCATCTCAGCTCGATTCCATCGGTGTCTTTGCTGGTGATAAGGCCGTTCTCATAGCATTCGATGGCGAAAGCGATAGTAGCGCCGGCGGAGATGGTATCCATTCCGTTATTGTTGCATAGGTAGTTGGCCTTTACTATTGATTCTAAATTGTCGTTGAGGCACATAGCGCCGAAGGAGCTCAGTGTTTCGTACTCCGGTTTATGCACTCCAGCGGGATACTTGTATTTGCCTCTACCTGCCTTCATTATCCCGCTGCAGGCGATAGGGCAGCGCCAGCAGCCGTATCTTTTTTGCTGTTGACTGATGACGCTTTCATCACTGATGGCAGAGGCGTTTGGGAAATCCTCCTCGCCAGCGACAGACCAGTTCTTTACTGGTGTATCGCCGATTCGTATCAACGCAGCAGTGCCGCCGCAGGTTCCATACTGGCGGAAAATCTGCGCTTGGCCTCCCAGTTGGCGCTGGTGCTTTCTGCGCGCTTCCTCTAACTTGGTTTTGTCAGCCAGAGGCACAGGCTGGTTGCCTCTTACTACAACAGCTTTAAGCCTCTTGGCTCCCATCACTGCCCCCAGGCCTGAACGGCCGGCGGCTCTCGCCTCATTGGTTATGATGCATGAAATGAGAGACAGCTTCTCCGCAGCGGGGCCAATGCAGGCAATTCTGGCATCTGGGCCATGCTCAGCCTTGAGTAGAGCCTCGGTGTCACGGACGTCTTTACCCCACAGGTGCTCCCCCTTCCGGAGTTCAGCGGCTCCGTCATTGATGAAGAGATAGACTGGTTGCGGGGAGATTCCGGTGAAGAACACCGCATCATAGCCGCTGAACTTGAGGTGGGGACCGAAATCGCCCCCGGAGTTAGCATCACCCCAGGTGCCGGTTAGGGGCGATTTGCCCACCACAGTGTAGCGGGAGGCGAATAGGGCCGGTGTGCCGGTAAGCATCCCTGCGACAAACCCCAAATGGGCCTCGTGCCCTAGCGGGTCTATCTTGGGCCCCTGTCGGTCGAAAAGTACCCTGACTCCAATGCCATACCCTCCCAGGAAATCGCGGTAGAATCTTTCCTCTGGCGTCTCATCTTTCAGTTCGCCTTTGGAAAGGTCCACAAATAGCATCTTACCCATATAAGCTTCAGACATTACCCTCCTCTTCATAAATAATCTTTCTATATTAGCCCGGGGAACGGCAACGGGCCTTGAAAGTGGACCCTCGTCCTGTTCCTCTAAGGCCCCATTCAGTTCTTGTTTAGGGTTCGAATTCCCTGCAGGAGTAGCAACATACTAGCGTTGTGGAGAGGTGCTGTCAACTCGCTGTGCTTGTTTATATGGTTGGTCATGCCTCATTCCTTGCCCATGATAACTGCTTCGCAGCGTTCCTATCATGTTGACCCGCCCACATGCCGAGAAATGTAATTTTGCTCCGACAGGTCAGAGAGAACCCCGCCAGCACCCATTGTTATTCTGAGCGCAGTGAAGAATCTCGGTGGAGAATTAATCGAGCCCTTGCAGTATGTTCAGTAGTAGGGTGGGTGCAGCCCTTCAGCGGAAGGGCGAAACCCACCATTTCTATGTGTGAAGGTGGGTTCCACTTCATTTCACCCACCCTACCTCAGTGGCCTGACCCCGTTCGACCTGATCCCTTCGACAAACTCAGGACAGGCCTGGGCCGTAGGGCGGCCGACCTATCGGCCTGTAAGGGCCGCTCATGTCTCTAAAGGTCTCCTGAGGCGACTCTGTCGACCGATTCGCCTCTGGTGAGGGGAGGGAGGAACCAATCCTTATATCAACTCCCCAAGATTGCTTCGTCGCTAACGCTCCTCGCAATAACAGGCGAGGTGGATAGCTCCAGGCAACTCCCAGACCGTTATTGTCATTGCGAGCGTAGCGAAGCAATCTAATTCCGTATCCCGTTAACTCTTTCACTTGATGCCTCCGCACCCAATTTTGTGGTTGCCCCGAATTGTCGGCGCACAATTGGCCCAATCCTTCAAAGAAGGATGGGCAACTACACTTGATTCGTTGTAACAGGAAGCATTCACAGCCGCCCTGGAATGCGCTTCTGGAAAAGACCCATAGACCCCCTGTAAATGGGCAGTTCCCTCTTAGACCCCTCTGAAACCTAGAAGTAAAGGATGCTGTGATATAATAAGAAATCCGATTGGGAGGTAGAATGGTGACAAAAGCAAAAGTAGTGCAATTTGGGTGCGGTCCTATTGGATGTAGTGTCGTCAGGTATGCGTGGCAGAGGCCAGACATTGAGTTGGTTGGTGCCATCGATGTCGATAAGAGCCTGGTAGGGCGCGATCTGGGTGAGGTTGCTGGCATCGATAGTGAGCTTGGGGTCATTATCTCTGCTGACGCCGATGCTGTTCTGTCTCAGGCCAATCCTGATGTTGTGTTTCTCACTACTAGTTCTTCTCTGAAGGTCATTTGCCCCCAGGTGGAAAGGTGTGTTGCGGCCAGTGTCAATGTAGTGTCAACTTGTGAAGAACTGGCTTACCCGTATGACAGGGACTCCCAGCTTTCGGCTGATATCGATAAGATAGCCAAGGCACACAACGTCACCGTTCTGGCTACGGGGGTGAATCCGGGGTTTGTAATGGATGCTTGGCCATTATTCATGACAGGAGTATGTCAGCAGGTTGAGCGAGTCAAGGCAGTCAGGGTTCAGGATGCCTCATCGCGTCGTGGTCCTTTCCAGAAGAAGATAGGGGCAGGGTGCACACTTGATGAATTCAAGAAACTTGTAGCTGCTGAGACTCTTAAACACGTTGGCTTGCCGGAATCCATAGCCATGATTGCCAGCGGACTGGGGTGGGAGTTGGATGAGATTAGCGAGAGTATCGAACCTGTAGTGGCTGGGGCAAGGGTTAAGACCGATTTTGTAACCGTGGAGCCTGGACAGGCAGCCGGCGTCAGGCAGGTAGGTAGGGGAATCCGTGGCGGAGAAGAGCTAGTAACTCTGGAGTTTGAAGCATATATGGGCGCTCCCGAATCTTATGATGCGGTGTACATCACCGGGATACCCAACGTGGAGGTGGTGATAAAAGGAGGCACCCACGGTGATATAGCTACGGCTGCTATTGTAGTCAACTCCGTCCACCGTGTTATAGACGCCCCACCGGGACTAATGACTGTGAAGGATCTGCCGATAGTTTCCAGTCAAGGATCGAGGGCCCAGGCATAGTTAATAAACCGGGTTGAGACATATCCGAGGTTTTCCCTAGGAGGAAAGGAATAATGACTGTAGAGAATGTGGTTGACGAATACATTAGAACTCATCTAGAGTCGCAGAGGTTACATGGGCGGGCAGAGGCGGTCTTTGCTGCCAATGGTGCTACCCATGCTAGCCGTATCCTCGACCCTTTCAGGCCTTATATAACTCATGCTAAGGATTCACGAAAATGGGACGTTGATGGTAACGAATATATAGACTACGTGATGGGGCATGGGGCCTTGATACTGGGCCACTCCCACCCCGATGTGGTACGGGTGGTGCAGGAGCAGATGGCCAAGGGAGTTCACTACGGTGAAAACCACGAACTGGAGATTGAGTGGGCTGAGTTGATAAATGGCATGATGCCGTCGATGGAAAGGGTAGAGTTCTTCTCCTGTGGGCAGGAAGCCAATATGATGGCGATAAGGCTTGCCCGGGCTTTTACCGGCAGGAGGAAAGTACTCAGGTTCGAGGAGAATTTTCACGGTTGGGGCGATGAACTGACAGCATATATATCGGGCAGGGAAACGCCTGGTGTCGTGGCTGACGAGGTTGTGGTGATACCAGGCCACGACATCAACCGCGTAGAGGATGAGTTGGCCAAGAAAGAATACGCCGTCCTCATGGTTGAGGGCGGTGGTGCCCACATGGGTGGTCAGATTCCATGGGATGCTGATTTTGTGCGTGCCCTGCCTGGTCTCACCCAGAAGTATGGCACTATATTTCTCATCGATGAGGTGGTTACTGGCTTCCGCGATTCACCGGGAGGGTGGCAAGCTACAGTGGGGGTAACGCCTGATCTAACCAGCCTGGGCAAGACAATAGGTGGAGGACTCGGTGTTGGAGCGCTGGGGGGTAGAGTCGACATCATGGATATGTTGAAGCCCAAGCCTCGTCCTCAGCAGTATCTTTTCCACACCGGTACCTGGAATGCTAACCCTCTCACCGCAGCCGCTGGGGTTGCCGCTTGCAAGCTGTACAAGGGAGGTGAGGTCCAAAGAAGGGTTAATCAGCTTGGCGCCTATCTTCGGGAAAAAGGTAACCAGGCTCTGAAAGAGCGAGGTATTGATGGCCGTCTTTATGGAAGGTCAATTGTCCATCTCTATCTCGGACCGATCGACTACGAGCCATCTGACGATACTCTGCCGCCTACCAATGACATACGCAAGCTAATGGCAGGAACATCGATAAGGATGCGACTGTGCCTTCATTTACTCCATCGAGGTATTGCCACCATGGGGGCAAGACTGTTTATCCTGTCAATAGCCCACACCGAAGAGGATATCGACCAGACAGTCAAGGCTTTGGTCGATTCGGTAGATGCCATGATTGCCGAAGGCACCTTGAAGCAAGACAGCCTCGGGTAAAGCGGACTATTTCAGCTCGGTTGCAGGCATATGGTGGCACTAGCTATTCTAATGGCTTACAAGTTCAATGCCCTTGCTAAAAGCCGCCATATTGAGCTCAATTGATTTTGTAAAGCGCTCTTGTAGCAGAGATTCCACTGACTTCTCATCCAGCGGAACTGCGCCAGTGCCAATAAGGGCGCCAGTGAGGATTATGTTGGCAAGAACGGGGTTACCCAGCCTCTGTGCTTCATCGGTGGCATTTATTACCCAGGCTTTAGTTGACAGCCGCTTGATGGCCTCGATGAGTTCATCCATGTCGGGATATTGAGTCTGACCACCGGTGATGTCGATAGGGTGTATCGCTCTGGAGTTGACTATGGTGATGACATCTGGGTTTCCGTAGCGTCTCAGCATACGCATGGCTTCGACTGGTTCTAAAGCGAGGATGATATCGGCGCGCCCCTCGGGTACAATTGGGCTGCACTGGATTTCCTTTGATATCCTCACGTAATTGGTAACGGTTCCACCGCGCTGGGTTGCTCCGTAGGTCTGCCCGAATGTCACAAGGTAGCCTTCTCGCACCAAAGCATCACCGATGAGCAGGGATATTTGCACATTGCCCTGCCCGGCGGCACCGATGATGATAAGGTTGAGCGGGTCTTTCACCAACGTCTTGGTGGTCATGCTACCTCCCTTATGATCGCTCCTTGCGGACATATATCGGCACACACCCCACATCCAGAGCAGATAATCTCGTCTATTTCAGCCTTGCCGGTCTTACTGTTCCATCTCAGCCCAGGGCAGAGAAACAGCCGGGTGCATAACCGATCACAGCCACAAGCCTCCCCTATACACCTATCGGGGTCTACGTATACCTTATAGGGAGGTTTTTCCCTCCTGGCCCTTATCAGTTCGCACTCACGTTTCATTATGAGTACCCTAACATCGCCATCCATGGCCATCATGTCTAGCAGGGTTGCTGTAGTGTTCTTCAGGTCAAACGGGTCGCAAACCTCAACCCGTATCCCCATAGCGCGGCATATAGCTTCTATGCTTATCACTCTTGCTGGCTCCCCCATAGCCGTTTCTCCAATTCCGGGGTGAGGTTGGAAGCCGGTCATGGCTGTAGCGCCATTATCAAAAACGACGAGGATGAAGTTGGTATTGTTGTGAATGCCGTCAATCAGGGCAGGGATAGCGGCATGATAGAAGGTGGAGTCGCCGCAGGCAGCAAGCACTGGCTGGTTGAAGCCGAACTGTCCCAGTTTTCCGAATCCATTAGCTACACCGGTCCCGGCTCCCATGCAGTAGCCGTTTCTGCCCACAAAAAAGCCAGCGGCGGTTGGTCCTACACCATAGCAACCAATGTCGTTGGTTATGAAACCGCCTCGTCCGTCAAGCCTGAGGGCGTTCTTGATTGCCCAATAGCTGGCTCTGTGGGGGCAGCCGGGGCACAACGTACCGGGGCGCATGATAACGTAGCTTTTTGAGAGCGCTTCAACCTCCTTTTCATACTCGATATCCCGAGTCTGGTAGGTGAAACCCATTATGGTCGTTATAGCTGTAATAACCGTGTCTGGGTTTAGCTCTCCGTAGGCATTTATATGCCCGGAGCGCTTGCCGTAAAAAATAGGGCGCGGGCCAGTGGATGGCAGGTTGGCCACCAGTTCCATCACGCTCCGCTCCACGAAAGGATCGATCTCCTCTACAAAGAGGATACTCTGTGATTTGCTCAGGTGACTCTCCAAGAATTTCTGCGGTAAGGGCCAGGATGTGCCCAGCTTAAGGATGCCTACCCTATCTTTCAGGTTTAATATCCTCACTGCCTCCTGAGAGTGAAGCCAGCAGCTCCCGCAGGTTATAATCAGCAACTCTGCCTTATCTGGGCCCACGTACCGGTTGAATGGTGATGACTCAAACATTTCCCGTGCCTTGTCTAGCTTCTGATGCAACAGGTCATGCCGCCTTGCACCTCTTGCTCTTTGTGGGTGGTCGGAAAAGATATGTACCTTAGGTTCTGCTTTGGGTAATTCACCAAGCTTCACATTGCCCCTGGTATGGGAGATTTTGCTAACGCAGCGTAGCATGCATACGGTATCCAGCTCCTCGGAGAGGTCGAAGAGCCATTTTGTCATATCCTTGGCTTCCTGAAAGTCGCCTGGCTCAAGCAGTGGAATATCCAACCATTTAGCTACAGGCCGCGTATCCTGGTCGTTAGAACTATTCCTCTGACCGGGGTCATCACAACTTACTAGGATCAACCCGCTGCCGACGCCGCTCATGACGAGATTGGCCAGGAAGTCTAAGATGACATTTACTCCGTTCTGCTTCATAGAAGCCATAGCGCGGATGCCGGCCAGGGAAGCGCTGGTAGCCGATTCCATGGCTACCATCTCATTTGCCGACCATTCTGCATAGATTTTTCTACGTTTGGCAACTTGGGCTATGGCGGGAAGAATCTCTGATGAGGGTGTCCCCGGATAGGAGGCAGCAAACCCTATCCCTGCCTCCAGCGCACCACGGGCGATAGCCTCGTTGCCCATCAGGAGTATAGTTGTACCTGGAGCATCTATATCGATATCGGGCATCGTTGTTCACCTCCTCAATTGCTATCCGCTTTTTGGAATGCGAATTCGCCGGCGAAGTGTTGCGATAAATCAAAATAAAGCAGGTTCTTAACCGCGGATGATGTTTAGTACCTCTTGAGCTATGTATTCAGGAGTGCTGCAAATAGTGCCAGGCAGCGCCTCTATGCAAAATGGGTATGTCGGGAGCCTTACTGGATTGTACGTCGCCGGGCATATCGAAATTCTGCGACATTTCTTCACAAGTTCTTGGTTATATCTTGAGACGCTGTCTGTAGGTTTTGACGAACTCTTCAGTAGATACGGGTAGCTCTTTTGTTGCTCGCAACCGTAAAACCTTCTCCTTGTTTCTACTTACCGCCAGGCTCCGAGGGCTAACCCCTTCCTTAAGAGAATCTGTAAGTATGTCATGGGTTAACGGACCTATAAGTTCTCTCAAGCCCTTGAAGACATCCTCAGTTGTGCCTCCAATGGTGTTAACAAACCAGGGTACGAACCAGCCGAGATTTGACATAAAGTCGGGGACAAAGTGTATGCCTCGCTGGAATAGTATCTCCACTGCCTCATCGGTTACGGGCACGTTGGCAAGGCTGGAGATAACCTTAGCCTGAACACGGCTGACATTACGCTTGTTAATCACATGACAGCGTGCCCCAGGGATAAGGACGTCGACAGGCAGGAAATACATTGCCTCCTTCTCGATGTGTTGAGCGTCTTCATACTCCTGTATGGCCCTATCTCCATGTTTTCGGCGTGCATCCAGCAGCTTCCCAACATCAAGGCCGTTCTCGTTGTATACCATTCCATTTACGGTTGATATTGCCACTACCTTTGCGCCTTCTTCATCCATAAAGCGTGCCGCGCAACCACCTACTTTACCAAAGCCCTCAATGGCTACCGTAGCTCCCTTAAGCTCCATACTGGCAAACTCACAGGATGCCTTGGCTGCTACCACCACTCCATAGGCTGTTGCCTGATCCCCAATAGGGTTCTCGCCCGCTTCCTGATGCAGGCCAGTGCTGGTAGAAGGAGGCAGGCCAGCCCCTTCACGGATCATGGCTACATCTCTGGCGTCGGTGCCCATGTCCGCCCCAAGCCGTATCATCCCTTCGGCAAGAAGCGGTTTTACCGCCTTGCCAAAAGCTCTCAAAATAGACTCCCGTGGTGCCCCTTGTATGCCGGGATCAGCCCATATGCCTGCCTTGGCACCACCTTGTTGGACATCGAGGGTAGCGAATTTGTGTGTCATTGCCCTGGCAAGCCATGTAATTTCCTCTGTGGTTATATCTGGAAGCATGCGGGTGCCACCTGACGCCCTGCCAAATATAGTGGTGTCGACGACAACGACTCCTTTCATTCCAATAGCAGGGTCGCAAACATGAAAAATGCTCTGAGGACCGATATCATCGCCCATTTTCATCCATTTAGGCATATTGAGTTTCCTTCTTCCTTCGAATTTATCACCATCGCAGATATATTACAATTTAATCCTTAGGGATGCAGTTAATTCCCATCTACTCCGTTGATCTGTATTCCAATAGGCTCGAATCGCCTGCAGTAGTAGAAACATACTAGCGTTGTGAAGAAGCAGTGTCAAATCGCTATCTTGACTGTTGGGGCAGGTGACCTTAAACTTGGCTATTACTTCATAGTACAATGAAAGGTGGTATCCGTTCCGGTGGAATCGATTAATATACTTGTCACCAGTGTGATAGGCGATGAATGCCTGCAGCAGATAGCTGAAGTCAGCCCCAAGGTGAAGCTGACGGATGTTTCAAGTTTGCTCCGTGCTGAAAACGGGGGGGATTTTGCCTCGAAAGAGAAGCTCGATGCCCTGCTAGCTGATACTAAGGTAATATTTGGGCTGAGACTGCCCCAAAACATCATTAGCCGAGCCCCTGAGTTGAAATGGACTCAGCTCATGTCGGCTGGGGTAGACAGGTTTCTAGATACCCAGATGGTGCAAAGCCCGGTAATATTGACCAACGTAAGCGGCATTCATGCTACCATAATTGGTGAATTCGTCCTCGGGCTAATGCTGATGTTTGCCAAAAACGCGCCAATGCACTTCCAGATGAAGCAAGAGAAGCAGTGGACGCGGTTGCCACCGTCGAGCTTGCGCTCAAAAACAGTGGGAATTGTGGGGCTGGGTAGTATCGGGCGGGAGGTGGCACGCTTAGCTAAGGCCGTTGGTATGAAAGTTATGGCCACCCGTAGATCGGCTAAGCGAGAGGGGAAGGCCAGGAATGTTGACATAATGTTACCTTCAGGTCAGCTACAACGATTGCTTGCCGATAGCGACTTCGTGGTGCTTGCTGTGCCGGTTACGCCGGAAACTAACAGATTGATTGGAGAAAAGGAGCTTCGAAGCATGAGGCCTACTGCCTATCTAATTAACATAAGCAGGGGCGACGTAGTGGATGAGGAGGCATTGATCCATGCCCTCGATGAGCACTGGATCGCCGGGGCAGGTCTAGACGTATTCACTACTGAACCCTTGCCCACTGATAGCAGGCTATGGGAGCTTCCCAATGTAATCCTCAGCCCTCATATTGCTGGTGGCATGGAGGACTATGTCATGCGAGCAACCGAGCGGTTTGTGGAGAACCTGGGGCGATACTTGAGCGGAAAGAAGTTACGCAATGTGGTGGACAAGAAGAGAGGATACTAAAAGTGTGAGTGGATGGGCTTTAAGGGGTGTACATTGCATCATTTGGAGCAATGTTATAGGTAATAGGTATCTCAGTAGGGGAATGATTGCGGGCCGGGGCAATATTCGATTTCGTCGCTATGAAGGAATTAAGCTATAAACTGGTGGAAAGTGAGAACGAGTTGCGAGGTGCCTTTGAAGTGAGGAGACGAGTGTTTGTCGAGGAGCAGGGTATCGCGGTGGAAGTGGAATATGACGGCAACGATGGCAAGGCACTTCAAATGGTGGTCAAGGACGGAGCGGAGGTTGTTGGCACCGCCAGGGTTCGGTTTCTAGGGGCCAAGCAGGCCAAGCTAGAGAGGATGGCCGTCCTGGACGGTTTCCGTCACAAGGGGATAGGCAGTGGAATAACAGCCTTTCTCATCGAACAACTTAGGAATAGGCAAGTAGAGCAAGTAGTTCTCCATGCCCAATACGGAGTCGTTGCGTTCTATAAAGCATGTGGCTTTGAGGAGATGGGCTTGCCTTTTATGGAGGCTGGCCTCAAGCATAGAAAAATGCAGAGGCGACTTTGACTCGGTCTAGTGAAAGGCAGGGATTATCAGCTTGCAGCACAACATGCTAATCATTGCAGTGTTCCATTTCCCTTACGCTACCAATGCTTACCTGGTGAGCAGAAGTAAAGAGGTTTGCTGACTCGGTGGAAATCTTCCAGAGGGCGAGCGAGAGTGAAATCAAGGGAGGTAAAAGATGAGTGGAGAAGAGATGAACGAGATTGTTGACACTGAGCAAGGAACTGGGAAAACTTGGCAGGGTATACAACCATGGCAGATTATAGTAGTGGTGGTTGTGGCATTTATTCTGTTGGCAGCGTGTGGGGTTGGTTGTTATTTTCTCGGCCACAGCCAGGGCTATTCACAGGGCTATGATGTTGGCTACAGTGCAGGAAACAGCACCGGTTATGCTGCGGGCTATTCGGTTGGCAACCTCACCGGCTATGACTTGGGCCACTCCGACGGCGTGGATGAGGGCTATGCTGACGGCAAAGCTGATGGCTACGATGAGGGTTATGACGAGGGCTACGATGAGGGCAGTGCTGGAGTTGCAAGTAGCTATGCAGCTGGCTATAACGCTGGCTGGAACGCTGGCTATAATGTTGGCTACTGGGATGGTTATTACTCTTGGTAAAGTATGCCCTGATCGCTGTATTCGATATCATGGTTGAATTTTGGGTTTCTTTGCTGCTATTCATATCTGCCTGAAGGTAAAGCCACTTGTTAAAGATTGCATGAGGCCTGGCTGATGGTGGATTTCCATTGGGATGGTGTTTATTTAAGTTATTTTTGCTGTGTGTGGATAACCTATTTGGTGATCCAGGCCATGAAGTTATAGCGAGGCTTACCGGAATGATTCTGAAGGATGATGGAGAGTGAAATCAAAGGAGGTAAGATATGCATGAGGAGGAGATGTACGGGGAAGAGGCTAATGACGACGAGTTCGTCGAGGATGTTGATACCGAGCCGAAGGGTATCAAACGTTGGATGGGGCTGAACGTCTGGCGCCGCGTCAAACTTTGGCAGTTTATTTTGGCGGTTCTGGTAGTGATTGCCCTAATGATAGGGTGTGGCGCTGGCGGTTACTTCATTAGCTACTACCAATCCTATGCAAATGCCTATGATACCGGATACGCTGAAGGCAACGAGACTGGTTATACAGCGGGTTATTCAGAGGGCAACACTACTGGTTATGGCTTAGGCTTCTCGGCTGGCAACGTCACCGGCTATGACCTGGGCCAAGCTGCCGGCAACGTTACTGGCTACGATCTAGGCCACGCCGATGGCTACGATGAGGGTTATGACGAGGGCTACGATGAAGGGGAAGATGATGGCTACGCTTCGGGTCACAGCGTGGGCTATGCCGAGGGCCACACCGATGGCTACTCTTCGGGCCATAGCGCTGGCTATTCTTCAGGCTACAGCACTGGTTATTCTTCGGGTTACAGCACTGGCTACCAAGATGGCTTAGATGACTGCCCATAATAGTACATTTGGAGGATAAGGTTTTGCTAGCCTTGTGAGTTAGCATGGATGGATTATTAGTTTACTTGTCAGGCAGGATAGACATGTCGTAGATTCTGGAATCTATGTGACTAAGGAGGGTTGACTATGGCTTCGCATTCGAAAACAGGGCTCATAGAGGTAGCACCCAACGCATGGGCGGTGATTATGTCGGTCATCCCGCCGGAGGGTGGAGGGCCGAACGCCGGTTTTGTCCTGGCCGGCGAGCAAGTGATTGTAATCGACTCCCTTATCAGCCCTGGCTTCGGCCAGCAGCTTTCAGGATACATCCGCCAGGTAACTGACAAAGCACCCACTTATCTTATCAATACCCACAGTCACGGTGACCATGTCTTCGGCAACCAGGTATTCTCGCCCCCAGCTACTATCGTAGCTCATGAAAAGGTACGTGAGACACTTGTGTCACAGGGGGAGGCGATGGTCAACTCATTTGCCGAGCGGCTCTCCGGTCTGGTTCCAGACATCAAAGATACAAGTGTGATAGCGCCTCATATAACCTATCGCTGCCACATGACGCTACACCTTGATGGTCGAACTGTCGAACTCATTCACCCCGGGGTGGCCCATACCGATGGAGACACGATGGTATATCTTCCTGATGACAAACTACTCTATGCAGGCGATATACTCTTCAACCATATTTTCCCGCCCATCTTCGGCAGCAGTGCCGGATGGATCACAGCTATTGAGCAGATTGAAGCTATGGATATAGATACTGTAGTTCCGGGCCATGGGTTCATTGCAAACAAGAAGGAACTAGGCGACCTCAAGCGGTGCCTTATCGAGCTACGAAGCCAGGTGAAGGACTGCTTTAATCAGGGCCTTTCCGCTGAGGAAGCCACCAAGCGGGTTGACCTGCCGTACCTCGAGTGGCCTCATGTTGAGCGTCTTCCCCTTGGTGTGCAAACCATTTATCAAGAGTTAACAAATGATAGGGGCTAAGACTGACTGTGCCGGCCCGCATTGGCCTCATACAGCATTTCTATGGCCAACTATGGATCCGACCGAAGCAATGTCTCTTTGCTACTTAGTTTTAGTGGGAGCATCTGGGCTTGTAACCCAGCCTAGTCCAGACCATGGCTTTAGCTCCATGTGCAGCTCTTCGAGCGCATATTGCCGTAGCTTTCGGAGCAGCTCTTGAAGCTGCTGGAGTTCGCCTTTGGATAAGGGGGACATCAGCTTGGCTATCAAAGGGATCGCTACATCTTTGCCAGGGCCGACGAGCTCCTTACCTTTGGCAGTCAGTTGAATCTCTGTGAAGGGGTGGCCCTTCCGCTTGGGATCGCGCCTCACCAATCCATCTCTCTCCATACGGTCAATCAGTCCAGCGATAGAGTGACTTTTGCGGAAAAGGAAACGAGCGATTTCAGCAGGGATCAATGGGGGGGGATAATCTGAGCAGAGCCACAGGACATTGAGCTTTTCAGGAGTTAATCCAACCTTGGCAAGCTCCCGTTCAAATACGCTGTACATTGCAGGCCAGGTCTGACTGAGAAGGAACCATGCTGTGAATTGCTCATCACCGGGAAACCTAAAATCGTACAATTAACCCTCCTTATAATAATTTGGCATTTTACCCTTAAAGAGTAATATACCAGATATCGGTTAATATTGCCAACAATACGTTCATTATTACGGAATTGAATACAATATCTTTTGAGTGGATACCATATCAAAAACCAACTGCAAAGCAAGCTCCTTGGAATGATACGGAACTAAACATACTAATAAGCAATAGCAATGAACAGAGTTTACAAAGATGCTATTCTGCTTCGCTGCGATCCCGGGACGCACTCAACAACTATTATTATACAACGTATCGGTGGATGGAGCAAGGGTGAATAAGGGAGAGCCAAGGGCAAAACATTGCAAGCAAGCAATTCCTGCGGCAGAACCATGAGCAGGCCAGGCTTTGGGACTTGAAGTGTGCGCTATTTTCATTTCTTTCTCTAAGCCATCTTAGCTATCCTTGCATCAATATGCTATGTAGTTGGTTGAAGCTATAGCGAGTAAAGAGTATTATGTAGACAATACGATTGGAGGCTGCTAATTGAACCTTTCCGTCGAGCTCGCCCCCCATAATAAGCGAGGGCTGCAACTTAAAAACCCGGTGATGACGGCGTCAGGGACTGCAGGCTACGGCATGGAGTATGCTGAGTTGGTTGACATCGAGAGGCTGGGTGCCATCGTCTCGAAGGCGATCACACTGAAGCCTCGTTCTGGCAACCCCCAAGTACGCCTTGCTGAGACGGCATCAGGGCTGCTTAATTCGATAGGGCTTCAAAATGTTGGAGTCGATACCTTAATCAAGGAGAAAGCGCCTATCTGGAGCACCTGGGGTGTCCCGGTGATCGCGAATATCGCTGGAGAAAGCATTGCCGAATATGGTGAACTTGCTGGCAAGCTGGAAGGTGTTGCAGGGGTCAGCGGCATAGAAATAAATGTTAGCTGCCCCAATGTTGCCATGGGAGGGATGGAGTTTGGCAAAAGCCCTGAAATGGCCGCTGCGGTGACCAAAAAGGTGAAATCGCAAACTCACCTTCCCGTCATCGTTAAACTGACTCCCAACGTAACTGATATCGCCGAGATTGCGCGGGCTGTTGTGGAGGCTGGAGCCGATGCTGTCTCCCTGATTAACACATTAACCGGCATGGCTATCGATGTAACCAATCGAAGGCCTTTTCTGGGCAGCGTCAGCGGGGGACTATCGGGGCCGGCGATCAAGCCCGTCGCCCTGTACATGGTATATCAGGTTGCTCAGGCGGTTGATGTGCCGATCATCGGCTGTGGAGGCATTGCGTCTGCCAATGACGCATTAGAGTTCATCATAGCTGGAGCAACCGCAATCCAGATGGGTACGGCGACCATGGTCAACCCTAATGCTCCGCTTGAGGTTATCGAAGGTTTGCAGCATTTCATGGAGAGTGAAAGGACAAACGACATCACCGAGCTAGTTGGGGCGGCAAGGCTTCCTTAACAGATAGGGAACTGCTATAATACTACTTTCAAGGGAACTGGGAGGGGTAAATTGAGAAGCGACATTGTAAAGCGGGGTGTGGAGCGCGCACCTCACCGTTCCTTGCTACGCTCGCTGGGGTGCACCGATAAAGACTTGGACCAGCCCTTTATCGGCATTGTGAACAGCTTTAACGAGATAGTCCCTGGACATATTCATCTAAATGCTATTGCCGACGCGGTGAAAGGTGGGGTAAGGAGCGCTGGAGGGACCCCATTTGAGGTGAACACCATTGGCGTGTGCGATGGCATTGCTATGGGGCATGAGGGGATGAAGTATAGCCTCCCTAGCCGCGAGCTCATCGCTGATTCGGTGGAGATCGTGGCCAAGGCGCATGCCTTCGACGCACTGGTTTTCATCCCAAACTGCGACAAGATCGTTCCCGGAATGCTGATAGCAGCGGTGAGGCTCAATATACCTGCCATCTTCATCAGTGGTGGCCCCATGCTCGCAGGTCGCTGGCAGGGTAAGATTCTAGATGTGAACAGTATCTTTACCGCCGTCGGCAAGGTGGCCGCAGGAGAGATGAGCGAGAAGGAGCTCGACGAGCTGGAGCGGGTGGCATGCCCTGGCTGTGGTAGCTGCTCTGGAATGTTCACCGCCAACACGATGAACTGCCTCACTGAGGCACTGGGTATGTCGCTTCCCGGAAGCGGCACCATCCCCGCTGTAGATGCCCGACGCATCGGCCTGGCAAGAGAGGCGGGGAGACAGGTTATGGAGTTGCTGGCTAGGGGCATTTGCCCTCGCGATATCATCACCAAAGAGGCAGTTGAGAATGCCTTTATCGTGGACATGGCACTGGGTGGAAGTACCAACTCGGTCTTGCATATCATGGCTATTGCCTATGAGGCGGGGATCGAGTTTACCCTATCAGAGATAAACAAGATAAGCGAGAAGACCCCACATCTGGCCAGGCTAAGCCCGGCTGGGGATTATCATATTGAGGATCTGGACCTTGCTGGTGGCATACCTGCAGTGATGAAGGAGGTCAGGAGTATTTTGGATAGGGGGGTCAAGCGGGCATCGGCTAAATCTCTGGACGACGAGCTTTCCGAAGCAAAGGTGCGGGATAAGGATGTTATTCGCTCCATTTCCCAACCGCACTCCCCAACTGGCGGGCTCACCATCCTCTTCGGCAATCTAGCACCGGAGGGGGGAGTGGTGAAAAGCGCTGCCGTGGCTCCCCAAATGCTGACTCACAAAGGAGAGGCAAGGGTGTTCGATTCTGAAGATGAGGCAACCCAGGCCATTCGAGCTGGCGCCATAAAGCCGGGCGAGGTGGTTGTCATCCGCTATGAGGGACCAAAGGGAGGTCCAGGGATGAGGGAGATGCTTGGACCAACATCGCTGCTAAGCGGGATGGGGCTCGATGGAAGTGTGGCCCTGATAACCGACGGTCGATTTTCAGGGGCAACAAAGGGAGCTGCCATTGGCCATGTCTCGCCAGAGGCAGCTTCGGGAGGGCCAATCGCTGCCCTGAGAGATGGCGATATGATAGTCATAGATATCCCATCTAATAAGATAGATGTGGAGCTAACCGAGGAGGAGATAAAAGATAGACTTTCTCAACTCCCTGAATTTGAGCCGAAGATAAAGACAGGATACCTTAGGCGCTATGCTGAAAGGGTGACTTCAGCAAGCAGAGGAGCGGTGTTCGAGAGATAGGGGGAATATGAAGCTAACTGGTGCGCAAATAGTGTGTGAGAGCCTCATTAAGGAGGGGGTTGATGTCATGTTTGGGATTCCTGGCGGGGCGGTTATCCCCTTCTATGATGTCCTACCTGAATACCCCAAGCTGCGTCATATCCTGACCCGCCACGAGCAGGGGGCAGCCCATGCCGCCGAAGGTTACGCGCGAGCCTTGGGGAAGGTGGGTGTATGTATTGCCACCTCAGGTCCTGGGGCCACCAATCTGGTTACCGGTATCGCCAACGCCTATCTCGATTCCGCACCCATGGTTGCACTAACAGGACAGGTGGCGAGACCTTTCATTGGCAAGGATGCCTTTCAGGAGATAGATATAACCGGCATTACACTGCCTATCACCAAGCATAACTACCTGGTTACAGCGGCTGCGGATATGGCTGGTGTAGTTCGGGAGGCCTTCCATATCGCGCGCACGGGAAGGCCGGGTCCTGTTCTCATCGACATACCACGCGATGTCTTTATCGAAGAGGCGGAGTTCCACTATCCAGATAGAGTAAACCTGCGGGGTTATAAGCCAACGCTTCAAGGTCATCCGGCACAGATAAAGAAGGCAGCACACCTGATCAATGAGGCAAGTCGCCCTCTTATCATCGCTGGCAGGGGCGTGCTGATCTCTGGAGCCTCCGCTCACCTCAAGGAGCTAGCGGAGAAGGCTCAGATACCGGTGATTACCACTCTTCTCGGGATTGGTTCCTTCCCCGAATCGCATCTCTTAAGCCTTGGTATGTTGGGGATGCATGGTATGGCATACGCGAATATGGCGGTAAATGCCGCTGACCTCATTGTCGCTATTGGGATGAGGTTCGATGACCGAGCTACGGCAAAGGTGTCCAGCTTTGCCCCTCATGCCAAGGTCATTCATATAGATGTCGACCCAGCGGAGATCGGGAAGAATGTGAAGGTAGATGTGCCCATAGTGGGCGATGTGGGGGCGGTATTACAGGCGCTTAATAGAGAGATTACTCCTAAAAACCATGTGGAGTGGGTCTCCCAGCTCGATGAGTGGCGGCGTGACCACCCCTCAACGGTGATCAGGGATACGGATGATCTCATACCTCAGTATGTAGTGCGCCAGATATACGAGGTCACCAAAGGTGATGCTATTGTTGTCAGCGGCGTGGGGCAGAACCAGATGTGGGCTGCCCAGCACTTTGAGTATAACAGGCCCAATACACTGATTTCCGCGGGTGGCCTGGGACCGATGGGTTTTGAACTTCCCGCCGCCATAGGGGCCAAGGTTGCATGTCCCGATGAAAATGTCTGGTGTATCGCTGGCGACGGCGGATTTCAGATGACTATTCAGGAGCTTGCTACTATAGATCAGGAGAACCTGGCAGTGAAGATAGCGATCCTTAATAACCGCCACTTAGGGATGGTAAGGCAATGGCAGGAACTTTTTTATGAGCGTCGCTATGTTGCAACCCCTCTCAGCGGTCCCGATTTCGTCAGGGTTGCCGAAGCCTACGGTATTGCTGCTTTGAGGGTAACAGATAAGGTTATGGTGACCAGCGCTATTGAGGCGGCTATGGAACACCAGGGTCCGTTCCTCATCGACTTTCAAGTCGAGCCCGAGGAGAATGTTTACCCTATGGTGCCACCTGGCGCTGCCATTAATGAAGTCCTGGAGGAGCCTAGGAAGGAGGCTAGGGTAGTGTAATGGCCAAGCACAGTCTGGTAGCAATAGTGGAAGATAAACCTGGAGTGTTGAATCGGGTAGCTAGCCTTTTCCGTAGGAGGGGGTTTAATATCGAGAGCATCGCCGTGGGGCATAGCGAGACGCCGGGGCTTTCTAGGATGACCATCGTGGTTGATGGCGCTGCTACCTCAGTGGAGCAGGTCAGGAAACAGCTTGATAAACTCATCGATGTAGTAAAGGTTACCGACATCACCGAAGACGGTCTGGTGGCTCGGGAGCTTGCACTGGTCAAGGTGAAGACCACCTCAGCCACAAGGAGCGAGATCCTGCAGATTGTGGACATCTTCAGGGCCAACATTGTGGATGTTGCCTCCGATTCCATGATGGTCGAGGTCACTGGAGATGAGGATAAAGTCGATTCCCTGTTTCGCTTGCTTAAGGGCTTTGGCATCCGGGAGATAGCTCGCACTGGAAGAATAGCTATGGCGCGGGGAGTAGGGGGTTCCATTGTAGTGGAGGAGAAGCCAAAGAGAGCCGGCCCTAAGAAGGTCAGAGGCGCTGACGAAATATCTAACTTATAAGGAGAGAGCTATGGCTAAGATCTATTATGACAGTGACGTGGACGTAAGTTTACTCAAGGGCAAGACCATCGGCATCATAGGTTATGGAAGCCAGGGGCATGCTCATGCCCTGAACCTGAAGGATAGCGGCTTTCAGGTCATGGTTGGCGAGCTTGAGGGTAGCGAGCCTTGGGTAGCAGCCTTTGAATCTGGACTTAAGGTGGCCAGCGCCGAAGAGGTGGCGAAGGCATCGGACATTGTCATGATGCTTGTCCCAGACCAGCTTCACCGGCAAGTCTATTATAGCTCTATTGAGCAGGGACTCACCAAGGGCAATATGCTGATGTTCGCCCATGGCTTCAATATCCACTACAATCAGATACTGCCACCTCCTGATATTGATGTGACCATGATAGCGCCTAAGTGCCCTGGCCATATGCTGCGCCAGCTATATACCGAGGGCTCTTGCGCCCCGGCGCTTGTCGCTGTGCATCAGGATGCATCGGGTAAGGCTAAGGAAAGGGCCCTGGCTTATGCTAAGGGTATCGGCTGCACCAGAGCTGGAGTTCTAGAGACTACTTTCGAGGAGGAGACGGAGACTGACCTCTTCGGGGAGCAGGTGGTGCTTTGTGGTGGAGTCACTTCCTTGATAAAGGCGGCCTTTGAAACCCTGGTCGATGCTGGATATCAGCCGGAGATAGCTTACTTCGAGGTCTGCCATGAGCTAAAACTCATTATTGACCTCATCTACCAGGGTGGTTTTGCCTATATGCGCTATTCAGTAAGTGATACTGCAGAATACGGCGACTATTCTCGTGGGCCTAGGGTAATCGATGATTACGTCAGGGAGGAGATGTGGCAGATACTCAACGAGATTCAGGACGGCACATTCGCTCGTGAGTGGATTCTGGAGAACCAGGCAGGCCGCCCCAGCTTCAACGCGTATAGGCGAAAAGAAGCGGCACACGAGATTGAGGAAGTCGGTAAGAAGCTCCGCGCCATGATGCCCTGGCTTGATGGGTAAAACGGGGCCAGGGATTCTATGGCAAATTATTGAACTTCTCAGGGATTGGCTTCTT
>CAYUCL010000002.1:69704-94018 GCA_964443325.1 uncultured Dehalococcoidales bacterium | reverse complement strand
CCACAACAAGCCCAACCAATAGACTGTGGAGAATACCTATAGCTATTGGAGATGGGTGAGGAAGTGCCGGCTGAGGAACACCAGGCAGAGTAGATTACATAGAATCCCTTGAAAAGGTAGTGAAGTATATACAATAATTATGGCAGGTTGCATTAGAAGGAGAAGGAAATGGAGCGCGTGATCATCTTCGACACCACACTGAGAGACGGAGAGCAGGCGGCCGGGGGCGCATTGACCCTTGAAGAGAAGCACGAGATCGGTCATCAACTCCAGAGGCTGGGTGTGGATATCATCGAGGCTGGTTTTCCCCATACCTCACCGGGGGACTTCGCTGCTGTGCAGCTTCTGGCGCGGGAGCTGCGGGAATGCCAGATTGCTGGGCTCTCCGGCATAAAGCATGAGCAGATTGACTCTACGTGGAATGCTCTGAAGGATGCGGAAGCCCCTCTTCTCCATGTTGTCCTGTCCACCTCCGATATTCACCTCAAATACCAGTTGCACATCAGCCGTGAAGAGGCACTTGAGCTTTCGGTTGAGGCCGTGCGGTATGCCAAGCACTACTGCGATGCGGTCGAGTTCTCAGCGATGGATGCCACTCGCAGTGACTGGGATTATCTTTGCCAAGTGCTGGCAGCCACTATAAAAGTAGGGGCCACCGTGGTCAATGTTCCCGACACCGTGGGCTACGTCCAGCCTGATGAATTCGGTGCCTTAATCGAGTATATACGCAACAACGTTCCCGGGATTGAGAAAGTCACCCTCTCCGTTCACTGCCACGATGATTTAGGCCAGGCAGTGGCCAACTCGTTGCGCGCCATCCAGTGTGGAGCGCGTCAGGTAGAGTGCACCATCAACGGGGTAGGAGAGCGAGCAGGTAATGCCGCCCTAGAGGAGATTGTAATGGCTCTCAAAACCCGTAGCGATTTCTTCAACCTGGCTACCAAGGTTGACACCACCCAGATCTATAGGACCAGTCGATTGGTGAGCAACTACATGGGCATGGAGGTGCCGCCCAATAAGGCGATTGTGGGGGCTAATGCATTCGCTCATGCTTCGGGACTGCACCAGGACGGCATGCTCAAGGAAAGAACTACCTATGAAATCATGACTCCCAGCAGCATAGGTGTCGGTGGCAGCAGGATCGTACTTGGAAAGACCTCTGGACGCCACGCTTTGCGCGAGAAGCTGCAGGAACTCGGATATGAACTTGCTAGCGATGACTTCACCCGTGCCTTCGCCGCCTTCAAGGAGCTGGCTGACAAGAAGAAGGAAATCACCGAACGTGACCTGGAGTCGTTAGTTGCTGAGGAATTGCGCACCGTATCTGAGACCTACCACCTGGAGCAGGTGCAGGTTTCCTGTGGTGACAATAGCGTGCCAACGGCCACGGTGAAGCTCGTTGCTCCCGATGGGCAGGTGCTTGCCGATGCCGCCCTGGGTACAGGACCAGTGGACGCGGTGTACAAAGCAATTAACCGCCTGGTGCAGGTGCCTAATATACTTACTGAATTCAGCGTCAAATCTGTTACCGAGGGCATAGATGCCATCGGCGAGGTGACCATCAAGATCGAGAGCGAGGGCCGAACATATATTGGCCGGGGCGCTTCCACTGACATCATGGTTGCCAGCGCCAAAGCCTATATGAACGCCCTCAACCGACTCTTGGCGGCGAAAGGCGAAGAGTAGGGGGTTTAAATGGATGAGGAGAAGATCGAGCAGCGGCTTGTAGGCTTGGAGCGTAGCAGCAAGGTGCTACTGGCGATGATCCTGGTGAGTTTAAGCGCCAGCCTTGTCGCCTTGATATTGGTCCTGGTGGTTGTGCTTATCACCTAGTAGCTGATGACGAACGCGAAGCGGAAAACCAACGAATCATGAGAATAGTCTGAGGCGTGAAGGTCCTTCTGGGAAGGATTCCTTCACGGAATAGCTGAGAGAGAGGACTCCCTCAGCCCTCATAAATGTATTTTCGGAGTAACATAGGGAGAAAAAATGGCCGAAACAAAAACCTATGACTTCATGGCCTATTGTGGCCTGGATTGCAGCCGGTGTTTTGGGTACACCAAGACGATAAGCTATCTGAGGCGTGAAGGAATCTTTCCTTCACGGAGAAAGTGAGGGAGAGGACTCCCTCAGCCCTCGGAAAGCGAGGCGGCTAAGGGGTTGCGGCGGACGATGCGGGCCGAGAAGCAGGTATGGCACTCGATTCCCTTCTTGGGAGACTACGACTCTTTTAAGAAGAGCCTTGATGCCCTTGCTGGCCTCAGATGCAAGGGGTGCCGCGAGGGTGGTGGCAACCCATGGTGCAAGATCAGAACCTGCGCCCGGAAACCGGGCTGTGAAAGCTGCGCCCAGTGCGATGAATTCGAGTCCTGCGAGAAGCTAACCTTCCTTGAACCGGGTCACAAAGATGAACACCTGAGGAACTTGAGGAAACTCAAGAAGGCCATGGCCTAGCCGCCATGGATAGGAGGTGATTATTGTCCCCTGAATTAGAGATGGTGCTGCGCCTTTTACTGGCGGTGGCACTGGGGACGGCAATAGGTTTCGAGCGGCAGCATGCTCGGAAGCCGGCTGGGCTTCGCACCCACATGCTGATCTGTATCGGCGCCGCCCTGTTCACCATCGCCTCAATGTACGGCTTCGGGCCGGGTGCGGACCCGGCACGAATAGCCGCAGGGATAGTCGTGGGTATTGGGTTCGTGGGCGCGGGGATGATCATACGGACACAGGAGGGAATCGTGGTCGGTTTGACATCTGCTTCCAGCGTCTGGGCGGTTGCCGCCGTAGGGCTTGCTGCCGGCGCAGGCCTGTATGTCTTGGCTCCAGTGGCTACTCTGATAGTGCTGATCGTGCTCAGTCTTCCCAAGAAGATAGGAGGAGAATGACAGGATCAACGATAGCTGAGAAGATCCTTGCTGCCCATTGTGGGAAAAAGAAGATCAGCCCTGGCGAGTTCCTAAATGTCAGGGTTGACCTCGTTATGGCAAACGATGTTACTGCCCCCATCGCCATCAAGGAGTTTGAGCGCATTGGGGTCTCAAAAGTCTTTGACCCCCAGAGGGTGGTGATGGTCGCCGATCATTTTGTCCCCAATAAGGACATCGCCTCAGCGGAGCAGGCGAAGATGATGAAGGAGTTTGCTAGGAAGCTGGGATTGGTCTACTTTGAGACAGGTAAAGGCGGCATTGAGCATGTGCTTCTGCCAGAGCAGGGACTGGTGTTGCCTGGCGATGTGGTTGTGGCTGCTGATTCCCATACCTGTACCTATGGCGCTCTGGGAGCCTTCGCCACAGGAATGGGCTCGACCGATATCGCCTGTGCTATGGCAACGGGCGATATATGGATGAAGGTTCCTCCTACTATCAAGTTCATCTATCACGGCAGGGCAAAAAAGTGGGTCAGCGGCAAAGACCTTATTCTCTATACCATCGGCGACATCGGCGTCGACGGAGCGCTGTATGCCGCAATGGAGCTTTGCGGAGAGGCCATCGACGCTCTACCTATTAGTGGTCGCTTCACTATGGCGAACATGGCTATAGAGGCTGGCGCCAAGGCGGGTATCTTCAGGGTCGATAACAAGACATTGGCTTATGTTCAAGCTCGTGCCAGGCGTGGCTATAAGGTATACGAACCCGATGAAGATGCCTATTATGAAAAAGTTATAGAATACGATGTCTCCGAGATAGAGCCTCAGGTTGCCTTTCCCCACCTGCCATCGAATACCAGACCCATAAGCGAGGTGGGTGAGGTAAAGATCGACCAGGCGGTGATCGGCAGTTGCACCAACGGGCGTATCGAAGACCTGGAGATGGCCGCCGAGGTGCTTAAATGGAGAAAGGTTCACCCTGAGGTACGCTTGATAATCATCCCTGGCACTCAGGAGGTGTATCTGGAGGCTATGCGTCGCGGTCTCATAGAAACCTTCGTTCGGGTGGGGGCGGCGGTGAGCACGCCTACATGTGGTCCATGCCTCGGCGGATACATGGGAGTTCTGGCGGCTGGGGAAAAGTGTATATCAACAACAAATCGCAATTTCGTTGGCCGCATGGGCAGCCCCCAGTCAGAGGTCTACCTGGCAAATCCAGCGATTGCCGCCGCCAGCGCAATATTGGGGAGGATTGGCAGCCCAGAGGAGGTAGTACGTGAGGGCTAAAAGTAGTGTAACCTCGTATACTGGAAGGCAATATGCGCCGCTGATTAAGGAACTTTATGGGACTAGATTGATAAAGGGTAGGCTGTGATGTCAAAAGAGTTCGATTTAGAAGAATTCGCCAGAACTGCTGATAGGATCAGGAAAAAGGCTATAGAAGAGAACAGGTTGGTTGACAATCCCTCTGATGCGGAGCTTAGGACCTTGACGGAGATCGAGCTTGGCATCAGAAAGACGATATATGGCAATTTTGCTGCTGAAAGCGAGCCTACGTCGAGAGCGGCGATGCTCACCAAGAACAGCATAGATCATCCTTTCAGTGAGGAGGAAAGGCGACTTCTTTCCCAGTGTGAAAAGGCGCTTGCCAGGGAGAAGTTGATTTCCGTTGACAGGATCGTAGGCAATGAAAGCAGTGAAACAGTGGTTAGAATGATTGTGCCGGTGAGATTTGCTCATCTCGCCTACGGTGGAGGGCATCTTTATCTGCCGGTGAATAGGAAAGTCAAGTCACCAATATATCAGATAATATTCTTCACCGACGAGGCCTTTGAATCCAATAGGTCAAAGCCGATTTCCCAAAAGGATATCGCCATAAGATTGGCAACACTGGACGATGGAAGGGTGATCAAGATCGTCAGGAACAGTAACTATATAGGTGAATACAAAAAGGGTGTTTTCGCTGCCGAGGATTGGAACGTTAAAACCAGGAGAGGTGGGATCTTCTTGCACACCGGTTGTAGGGAGGATTACCTTCAATCGGTCCACGGAGACTATCGAACTGTCAGAACGCTGCTTGTCGCATTGAGCGCCAACGGCAAGACAACCACAACTAGCCGCATCATGGCAAAGAAGGAAAGGGAAAGGTCATGGCTTATTCAGGACGATGGTGGATCCCTAATGCCAGATGGTTCTTTCCACGGCTTTGAGTTGGGAGGGATCTATGCGAAAACAGAGGGCGTGAATCCAGGAGAGCAAACCGCGGTGTTCTATGGTTTGTTGAAACCAGATACGCTGTGCGAAAACGTTTATGTCACCGACGACGGTGACTACGACTTCTATAACTTCACCAGGACGTCGAACGGCAGAGCAGCTATACGGCGAAGGGATTTCCTGCATGCCAGCCCGTATATCGATGTTGAAAGGGTCGACAACCTTATTTTGATAACAAGGGGATCATTGATCCCGGCGATATCGAGGCTGACTCGTCCACAGGCAGCAGCCTTGATGGTTCTGGGACAGGCAATGGAGTCGTCGGCGGGTGACCCAACCCAGGCAGGGAGGATAAGGAGCGAGTTTTTCTATGATCCCTTTATGGCTGGTAATAAAGCGCAGCACGCCAACAGGTTTGTTGAGATCTTGAGGGGCCTTCCTCACATGAAGTATTACCTACTCAATACAGGCGGTGTTGGTGAGGGCGAGCATTACCGTGATATAAGGCTGGAATACACCATGGGGATATTGGACTCTTTATTGAGAGGGGGTCTCGAAAATTGGGTGGATTCGCCTACCGGATTCAAAGTGCCCAAGGCGATAAGGACTGTGGACGAAACCTACTTACATCCAGAGAAGCTCTATTCGACAGCAGAATATGAAGAGAAACAGAAAGAACTTACCCGAATCAGGTGTGAAGCCATTGAGAAGATTGGTAGCGGCCTAGACCGTAATACAAGAAACGTTTTCAAGCCCTAGAGGACATCCTTAACCAAGCGTCTACCTCGCAGACCCGGTGGTCGATGGCGGCACTAGATTGGTGAGGAGAGGAGGGTAAGATAGTGAAAACAGATATTGGTGAATATATTGTAGGTTCATACCTGAAGATTATTAAGGAATGTGATTTTGTTGATTATAATGTTAGGTCACCCGGCGGTGGACTCGAAGGATTAAATGAATTAGATGTTGTGGGGTTGGACTTTAAAAACAGAACCACTTATCTATGTGAGGTTACTACACACATATTAGGGCTTTTGTACAAAGATAACAAAACCACCGTTGAAAAAATAAGAACGAAATACGAGGGACAGAAAGAATATGCTAACAAGCACCTTTCCGATTTTCCTAATCGGCATTTCATGTTTTGGTCTCCTGTTGTACCTGTTGGTTGTATTACGAGAGAACTCGGAAGGATTCACGGATTGGAGCTGGTTATTAACAGGCAATACGCCCAATGTATTGATGAATTGAGATAGAGGGCAAAGGAATTGACTAATGATACCGGAAATCCGTTTTTTAGGACGCTTCAGATATTGGAACATTTGAGGAGAACGTAAGTTGAAGCTAAAGGGCAAAGTGCACAAGTACGGGGCAAATGTGGATACCGACGCCATTATACCGGCGAGATACCTGAATGTGTGGGAGCCGGAGGAGCTGGCAGCGCATTGTATGGAGGACATCGATGGCGATTTCTTGAGCCGGGTGCAGCCAGACGACATAATAGTGGCGACTACCAACTTCGGCTGCGGCTCATCGCGGGAGCACGCCCCCATCGCTATCAAGGCAGTGGGGATATCCTGCGTCATCGCCCGGAGCTTCGCCCGCATCTTCTTCAGAAATGCCATCAACATTGGCCTGCCTTTGCTTGAATGCGCCCAGGCCGATGAGATAGAGCAGGGCGATGAGCTTGAGGTGGAACTGGAAAAAGGCGAGATCAGGGACATCACCAATAGCAAGGTGTTTAAGGCTGAGCCCTACCCAGATTTCATGCTGGAGCTCATATCAGCAGGGGGTCTAATCGAGCATACCAAGAAGGCGCTCATGGATAAGCGCTAACGAACGAAACGTCAGAATACTGGGTAGCCCTTCGACAAGCTCAGGACAGGCCTGGAGCATCGGCTCCAAGCGTGGTTGGAGCCGATGCCCGACAGGGTCGGTCGCCTTAGGCGACCAAGCTACCTGAGAAAAAGAACGGAAGTGTTTTCAAACAAAGAGGCAAGGAGGTCTAAGTGAGATTCAATATCGCCGTGCTTCCTGGCGACGGAGTCGGTCCAGAAGTAGCCACTGAGGGGGTCAAGGTTCTTGAGGCAGTGGGCAAAAAATTCGGGCATTCTTTTAACCTGGATTATGCTCCTATTGGGGGAGTGGCTATAGATGAGTTCGGTGTAGCGCTGCCACGGGAGACGCTCGCCAAGTGCAAGAAAGCCGATGCGGTGTTCCTGGCGGCGGTTGGTGGCCCCAAGTGGGATGACCCCAGGGCGAAGGTACGCCCAGAAGACGGGCTTCTTGGCCTGAGAAAGGCCTTAAAGCTATTCGCCAACCTGCGCCCGGTGAAGGTGCTCCCCATGCTGGTCGATTCGACCAACCTAAAGCCAGCGGTGGTTAAGGGTGTCGACCTTATGGTAGTTCGAGAGCTTACCGGCGGGCTTTACTTCGGCAAACCGAAAAAGCAGTGGCAGACCGCCGCAGGCCGAAAGGCGGTCGATAGCCTTGTATACTCCGAAAAGGAGATCGAGCGCATTCTTAGAGTTGGCTTTGAGCTTGCCAGAACGCGGCGCAAAAAATTGGCATCAGTAGATAAGGCTAACGTACTGGAATCGTCGCGGTTATGGCGGCAAATGGCTATAGAGCTATCTTCAGATTATCCTGATATTGAGTTGCAACATATGCTGGTCGATGCCTGCGCTATGAGGTTCATCCAGCGCCCCGCCGATCTTGATGTCATCGTAACTGAGAACATGTTCGGCGACATCCTGACCGATGAAGCTTCTATGCTCGCTGGTTCTATGGGCATGTTGCCCTCGGCGAGCCTGGCGGGGATACCTATGAATGGCGAGCGGACCTTTGGTTTGTATGAGCCGATTCATGGCAGTGCCCCGAGCAGGGCGGGGCAGAACATGGTCAACCCAATTGCCACCATCATGTCGCTTGCTATGATGTTGCGCTATTCACTGGCACTGGTACGGGAAGCAGAAGCGGTGGAAAATGCGGTTAACGTTGTTTTGGAAAAGGGCTACCGCACCTATGATATAATGGACGAAGGCAAGACCAAGGTAGGCACCAGGGAGATGGGTGATTTAATAATGCACATGGTGAGTATTGAGCATGTCTAAATTAAAAGAGCCAAAACCGCATTATAATGGAAGTGTAGTACAGCCTAGGCTGCTAGTTACTGAAACTGAACTGCAACAAAAAGATATGGTAGATACGAATAGTAAGGCTTCTAAGAAGTTGGCTAAACCACTAGCAACTACTGTTGATACGATAACTTGGGTTACTGATGGTAAATATTCTCGCAAGACCCTTAAATTATTTGACGATGTAAGTCAAGTATACGAACTTCTGCTTGCAAGGATGGAATTCTTAAGTCTGGGGCATAACTTGTCCCTCCTTCGGCGGCGCGCCGCCTATTTTGAAGAAGTGAATGGTAAAAAGAGCGACCACTTCTTTCTATCAGGGGTACGAGGAAAAGGACAGATTGGGCACAGCAATCAGTATTTGACGCATTGGTTTTATCCGTATAAGGGAAAATACCATGGACAAATGATCAAGTCACTGATTAACTTCATGGGTGTTGGTCAGGATAGCTTGATACTTGACCCATTTGTGGGTTCAGGGACTACCTTGGTAGAATGTGCTACTCTGGGTATTCCTAGTGTGGGCATAGATATAAATCCTGCGCTTTGTATGGTTTCGCAAATTAAGGTTGATAGTCTTGATATAGCCTACTCAGATTTCCAAAGGGAGCTAGCGAAGGTGAAGCCTCTTGATATTTTCCGCTACTTCTCAGAGAAACCCGTTGTGCGTGAGGAATGGTTCTTAGGATACGAGCAATTGAATCAAAGTACATACCTTCTGTTGTCCAAAGCGTGGGAACAGCATTTTCCAGACGGATTTGTGAAGGAATTACCTGATGCATGGCGCAATGTACTCTTTCTTTGCTATTTGCATGCTCTTTCAGACCATACCTATCTTAAGGATACAAACAAAGCAATGACGTTTGACCAATTTTTCCTCAGGGACTTGAATGAGTATCTCGATACATTAAGCGGTTGTCATAGGGTGTTTATTGACCGGCATATCGAGGCTTGCCCGACTAAAGTGATCTTCGGCACTGCTTTGGATCTGCCTTTGCAGGCGGAATCAGTGGATGGTGTCATCACCTCTCCACCGTATAGCATCGCATTGGACTACATAAAGAACGATGAGCATCTCCTACACTACTTGGATATAGATACGTCTGAACTGAAGGAGCACATGCTTGGTTTAAAGGGACGAAGAGAAGAAAAGATAAAACTTTATCGAACAGATATGAAAAAAAGCTTGAGGGAGATACAGCGTGTTCTCAAGCCTGGTTGCTATGCCGCCATGCTATTAGGAGACGTGGTTGTTGGTACCTTCAGGACAAATTTTGCTAAGGAAATTGTAGCTTGGTCGAGCGAACTGGCCTTTTCTGAGGTAGAACTTTTGCGGCGACCTATTCTTGGTGGGTATGCCCGATTGAGATATGAATATATTATCTTATTAAGGAAGTAAGTATGACAATGATGACTGAAAGCACTCGCGCTGCCATCAAAGGTTATCTCGAGGGATTCATCAAAGGTGTTGTAGATGCTCATAAAAAGGAGAGCAATACTAAGACGTCAAGGACAGTGGCGCCGAAAAGTTCGGCGAGGAGGGCGACGCTTAAGCCTTTTCATGAGGCAATTCTGCCGGCTGAAGTGCGTCGGATTAGCTCTTTTGAGCGTTCTTTCTCTACCAGCTTGGGGACAACTTTTGAAGAGTGCGCGTTTCTTATCGCAAAGCAAATTCACAAGAAGGCAGAGCGTAATTTCAATAACCCTGCTGTTATGATACCATTGTTAGCAGCAAGAAAGATCGAAGAACTGGTAGCAGAGAACAATGCTATTGGCATGAAAAGGCTGTTCCCAGAACTAGTCGAGGAGGTTTTGGCAACTCACGGCGCTGAAAATGTCTCTCGTCCTGCAATTGCAGATCTATATTTCCAAAGGTACGATGGCAGTGAGTGGTTTTTCGAGATTAAGTCGCCACAACCCAATAAAGGGCAGTGTCTGGAGGTTACGCAAAGGCTTTTGACGATTCAAGCAATCCAGGCGTTATCTAATAAGGCAACCAAGACTTACACGTATTTCGCCATGGCATACAACCCCTACGGATACCGCAAAGACTATGCATGGAGTTTCGCCAATAGGCATCTAGATATGAAGAACCAAGTTCTGCTGCAAGGGGAGTTTTGGAATGTGGTAGGAGATGACCCCGATACCTATGACGAAGTGCTTAGCATTTTCAGCGAGGTCGGCAGAGCAAAGGGGAAGTACATAGTTGATGAACTAGCTTTTAGCATTTAAGCAGTTGTTCAATATCGTAAGGGGAGCTAGTGAATGACACGAGTTCAGCTTTATGATACCACATTGCGCGATGGAGCGGGGCGCGAAGGCATATCCTTCAGCGTCGAGGACAAGCTCAAGATTGCGAGAAAGCTTGATGAGCTTGGCATACACTTTATCGAGGGGGGATGGCCAGGGGCAAACCCCAAGGACGAGGAGTTTTTCACCAGGGCCTCTGAGATGGCTCTCTCCAAAGCTGTACTCGTTGCCTTTGGCAGCACCAGAAGGCCCGATGAAAAAGCTGAAAAAGACCCCACACTTCGTGCCATGTTGGATGCCAGAACACGCGTGATAACACTGGTGGGCAAGAGTTGGGACCATCATGTAACCGAAGTTCTGGAGACTACTTTAGAGGGAAACCTGAGCATGATCGCCGATTCTGTGGCCTACCTAAGGTCGAAGGGGAGAAGGGTCTTCTTCGATGCGGAGCACTTCTTCGATGGTTACAAATCGAATCCCAGATACGCTCTAAAGACGGTCACTGCTGCGGCGGAAGCGGGCGCCGAATGTGTTGTTCTGTGTGACACAAATGGGGGGGCATTGCCATCCGATGTAACTGTTGCGGTCAAGGCTGCCCGAAAAGCAACTGGAGCCAAGCTGGGTATCCACGCCCATAACGATGCAGAGCTTGCCGTAGCCAACACCCTGGCTGCGGTCCAGGCTGGAGCAACGCAGGTACAGGGCACAATCAACGGCTACGGGGAGCGCTGTGGAAATGCTAACCTGTGCTCCGTCATCCCTGCTCTGAAGCTAAAGATGGGCATCGATTGTATCCCCTACAAGCAGCTTGCCAGGCTGACTGAGGTCGCTCATTTTGTAAGCGAGGTGGCTAATCTGACCCTTGATAGCCACCTTCCCTACGTAGGGGCCAGTGCCTTCAGCCATAAGGCTGGGCTCCATATCGCTGCTATGATGAAGTGGGAGGAAAGCTACCACCATATCAACCCCAAATCGGTGGGGAACGAATGGCGAACATTGGTGTCTGAGCTATCAGGCAAGGGGGTAATAGTACGGAAAGCCAAGGAGAGGGGATTGGAGCTGACCCATCATGGCGAACAGGCACGGGCGATATTGGAACAGGTTAAGGCCATGGAGAGCCGTGGCTTCCAGTATGATGGTGCTGAGGCATCCTTTGAACTGCTCATCCACCGCTCTCAGCCTGAATATCATTCTCCATTCGAGCTGGTCGATTTCATGGTGGTGGTGGAAAAAAGGCGACGCCCTGCCACTGTGTTAAATGAGGAGGAGCTGTTATCCGAAGCTACAGTCAAGGTGAAGGTGGGCAACGATGTAATTCATACCGCCGCCGAGGGGAATGGCCCGGTAAATGCTCTGGATGCCGCGCTGCGTAAGGCGCTTCTGATGTTCTATCCTCAATTGGCACCGGTGAGGCTGGTTGACTACAAAGTTCGCGTGATAGAAGAAACGGCAGGCACGGAATCTCGGGTACGCGTCCTCATTGAATCGAGCGATGGGGAATATGAGTGGCGGACGGTGGGCAGCTCCACCAACATAATCGAGGCGAGCTACCTGGCACTGGCCGATAGCCTTGAGTACTGGCTGCTGAAGAATGCCGAAGGGGCATAGCGCTCTCTAGCGCAGCATCTCAATTTCTATTCCGAAAACCGATGTGTTTTATTCACCCCGATGCTATGCCGTGGGACAGAGGGCCCCCCGACTTGTCGGAGGCCGACCTTAGGCCCCGACCTGTCTACCTCCTACTCGAAGAATAGTTCATGGTTCGACAAGCTCACCACGAACGGTTTGGTAAGGCTGTCCTGAGCGAGGTCGAAGTGCTCACCACGAATGGTTCGACAGGCTCACCACGAACGGTTCGACAAGCTCACCACGATTGGCATTTGGCACATCGCTTTTCTATGGTTCGTTAGTGGGCAGCTACCCAAGAGCTCTTAATCCTTAAGAAGTTGGGCGCTGGCCTCTGCGGTGACGATTCGATAGACATCCTGGAGGGGAAGATCGTGCTCCTCAGCGAGGCGGCGGCAGTCCTCAAACTCAGGCGACAGGCCAATCCTTTTGCTATTAAAGCGCTTCACCTTAACCATAACCCTGCCTAGGCTGGTATCGAGCTGAACCGTCTCACGCTCACATTCATAGCGCTCCATCCGCTGCACCCGAACCCCCAGAGTGGATGTCTCACGGAGTATAGTCTCTATCATCTGACCTTCCGCTTCAGGTGAAGAAAGCACGCTAAGCATCACCGCTGGGCGGTTCTTCTTCATCTGGATGGGGGTGAACCAAACATCGAGTGCACCTCGATCGAACAGGCGCTCCATGACATAGCCATAGAGCTCCGAGCTCATGTCATCGATATTAGTCTCAAGAAGCAGAAGTGGGCGCTCGTTCTTAGTCATTTGCCCAATCCAGAGAGGTAGCACGTTGGGGATAGCTGCAGTCTCCCGTGTTCCCACACCATAGCCGATGCGCTCAAGTGTGAATGTCGGGCTGTCAAAGGAAGCTAGGGTAGTGACAATGGCCGCTCCGGTGGGGGTCACCAGTTCCCCCATGTCAGGGGGGGCGCTAGGCCGAATAGGTGCCTTCGATGAGGCGATTAGCTCTAAGGTCGCAGGTGCAGGAATGGGAATGATGCCGTGCTCAGTCTCAACAGTGCCGCTTCCCGTTGGCAAAGGAGATGAAAAGAGGGTCTCAATACCCAAAAGCTCAAGCCCGATAACTGTCCCCACTATATCAACAATGGCATCGACGGCCCCAACCTCGTGAAAATGAACCTTATCTACTGGAATACGATGCACCTTTGACTCTGCTTCGGCGAGGCGACTGAAGATAAGGGCGCTCTTGTGTTTCGTATTGTCTGACAGGGTGCTCTTTTCGATCAGGTTGAGGATGTCTTTCAAAATGCGATGCTGCTTGGAGCTATTTTCTAATGCGACCGTTACTTGGGTTCCGGTGATGACCCCACGTGTCGCTGGCTGAGCAGATATTCGGTAGCCCTGCAGGGGGAGTTTGGCAAGCTCGGCAGTAAGCAGGTCAAGGGATAAACCACAATCCAGGATGGCGCCAAGGATCATATCGCCGCTCAACCCGGAGTAACAATCGAAATAGCCGATTTTCAAGATGCTCTTCCCCTAGGGCGGTAGCCCGCAAGGTCAAGAGTGACATAACTGTAGCCCAGGGCACGAAGCTCCTCCACTGCCCGAAGCCGTATTTTATCGTCGGCGAAAAGAGCCGTGTCTCCGTTGCTGAGCTCGATGCGAGCTATGGAGCCATGATGGCGCACCCGAAACTGTGTAAGCCCTAGCTTGGCAAGGGATTGCTCAGCGTCGGCGACGCGAGCTAACAGTTCTAATGTGATCGGAGTGCCATATGGAAAGCGAGTGGCGAGACAGGGAAAGGAGGGTTTGTTCCAATTGGGAAGGCCCCTGCTTTGGGAAATAGAGCGAATGTCTGCCTTGGTGAGGCAGACATTCGCAAGGGGGCTTAATACCCCAAGCTCTTCGGCGGCCTTCATGCCCGGGCGATAGTCTTGCAAATCATTGTAATTTGTGCCATCGATTACGAAGGATAACCCCTCCTCGTCAGCGATACGTTTCAATCGCTCGAAAAGCATTCGCTTGCAGTAGTAACAGCGCTGCGGGCCATTAGCTATAAACAATGGGTTGTCCATCTCACTGGTCTCAATTGTGATGTGGCGAATCCCCATATAGTGAGCCAGGGACTCGGCCTGAGCGGTCTCAGAAGCGGGGTGAATGGGTGAGGAAGCGGTAACCGCCAGCGCCCCCTCGCCGAGGATTTCATTGGCAAACGAAACAAGCAGGGTGCTGTCGATGCCTCCAGAGTAGGCAATGACCACTGAGCCCAGCCCGTTAAGTAAGGACCTAAGTTGAGTCAGCTTTGTCTTCAACTTTAGCCAGTGCCTTCCGTAGAGCTTCTCTCACCGATTCTGCGCCGATGAGTTGCATTTGTTGGGGGGCGATTTCCTTGGTAACCTTTGGGACGATGCAGCGCTTGAACCCCAATTTCGCCGCCTCGCTGAGTCTCCTATCCACATGAGGTACCGCTCGCAGCTCACCACTGAGCCCCAGTTCCCCGATGGCAACCAGATTGGGGTCAATGGTGGCGCCACGCAGGCTGGAAGCGATGGCTATGGCGGTGCCAAGGTCGGCGGCAGGCTCATTCACTCTGAGCCCGCCGGCCACATTAACCATGATATCCTGATTCCCCAGAGCGAGGCCGGCTCGCTTAGTAAGCACGGCGGTGATTAGAAGGAGGCGATTGAAGTCCACTCCATTTGCGGTGCGTCGGGGAAAGCCGAAGCTGGTGGTGCTGGTGAGAGCTTGGATTTCCACCAGCAGGGGCCTGCTTCCCTCAAGTGTCGGCACCACAGCAGAGCCCACCGTTTCTTTAGGCCGTTGTGAGAGGAAAGCCTCTGATGGGTTAGCCACCTCCACCAGACCGTTCCCTCTCATCTCGAAGATTCCCACCTCGTTGGTGGAGCCGAAACGGTTCTTCACACTTCTAAGCAGCCTGTAGGCACTGAATTGCTCGCCCTCCAAATAGAGCACAGCGTCGACGATGTGCTCCAAGACGCGTGGACCAGCGATGGCTCCATCCTTGGTTACATGCCCTGAAAGCAGAACAGGGACATTGGCGATTTTTGCCCACTGCATCAACCTCATGGTACACTCACGGATTTGCCCCACGCTGCCTGGTGCCGAGTCCAACTGGTCAAGGTAGACTGTTTGAATGGAATCGATGATCACCATGTCAGGAGATGCTACATCAAGCTGCTCCATGATGACCTCCATGTTCGTCTCGGGCAGTATGAATAGCCACTCGCCTCCCAGTCCCAGTCGATTCGCCCGCAGCTTTACCTGCGTAGGCGACTCCTCGCCGGTAACATAGAACACCTTCCTACCACCTTGGGCGACCGCGGCTGACACTTGAAGAAGGAGCGTTGATTTTCCGATTCCCGGATCACCGCCGATAAGCACCAGTGAACCGGGCACGATCCCTCCTCCCAGGACGCGATTGCATTCAGCGAAGGAGAGAGTGAGGCGAGTGGTCTGCTCACCGGAGACCTGGGAGAGCTCTTGAGGGGCAACCGATGGAGCATGAGAGGCACTGCGACGGTTACTTGGAGGACGAACTACTGTCTCCACAAAGGTATTCCAGCCCTCGCAGTCAGGGCAGCGCCCTAGCCATTTTATGCTCTCACGACCACATTGCTGGCAGACAAAGACCGTGCGGCGACCCTTTTCCAAGGTTGCCTCTCTTTCCTTTTACTCAAGTTTTTTGCTTCGATAATAGATTTATTCCGTTGGGACTGAGCCCTTCGGATCCGCTCAAGATCAGCCTGCTGAACCGTTCGTGGTGAGCCCTTCGACCTCGCTCAGGACAGGCTTGTCAAACCATGAACGGTATTAGTATAACTCATCTTCGTGATTCGTTGGTGGGCAACTGCCCATTAGCGTTTAGTCTATTATACATGAGCTATAGAGGTGACTCAATCAGGGGAAACACCCGACCTGCATTTTCCTAGATCTTTTACCTAGGGGAGGAGATTGTGGTAAAGGTGTATCGAGGGCGCAAGTCATAAGAGGGCAGGCGACGAAGATACTATAAGTGACAAAAAGGTACGAGGCTGAGAGTGCCTCGCACCTTCCATTCAGTAGTGGCGCAGCAGTCGACCTTGCTGGTTTATTTTATTGCTTTCAAGACATCGTCTGAAGCTCTCACCCTCCCAAGGCCAGGGAAAACGTTGTTAATGGCATGATCGTGGGCCTGAGCTACTACAGCAGCGCAGCAATCACTCAGAACAATAACGTGGTAATCCCTTTCACGAGCACCGCGAAGGGTATTCTCCACGCAGCCGTTGGTAACCACACCGCCCAGCAATAAGGTATCGATGCCACGAGTGCGCAGAAAGAGGTCTAGGTCGGTATTGTAAAAAGCGCCGCTCCTCCGCTTCACCACCACATAGTCTTCAGTGGCTGGCTGGAGTTCCTCGATGAAATCAGCCCCTGGCGTCCCCTCAATCAGAATTGGCGGCGTTTCCTTGGGAACCAGTCCCTGGAGCATAAAATAAGTGACTGTGGGCACGACATCGGCATTGTCTTTTCTATGCACTGTTTTTATATGGATGATAGGAAGTCCTTTCTCCCGCGCCCCATTTACCACCTTGATGAAGTTCTCGATGACATTGTTTGACTGAACCATTTGATAAAGCGGGGCAAAATAGTCCGGCCCAGTTTTGGCAAGGTCGTTCTGCATATCGATCACCAAGAGAGCAGTTTTCTTAGGATCAAATGTGGTTTCCATTGTTCACTCCTTTAAAATGGAATAAAAAAAGAGCTTAGTTGCTCTTTCTAAGTTTTAAGTATAAGCCATTAAGCTCTTTTTTTAACAGTGTTTAGCGCCATCCTCACCATTTAAACAGGTGATTGTGCCATCGCCAGGGTGCGAATGACGATCTTGTCATCCTCGCAATCAACAAGCACTGTGTCCCCGGCCTGGAAGTCCCCACGCAACAGGGCCTCTGAAAGTGGGTCCTCCAGCATATCCTGGATGGTACGCCGTAACGGCCTGGCTCCAAAGACGGGGTCGTAGCCCTTCTCGCCAATGAGGTTCTTGGCGGCGTCGGTGACCTCCAGTTTTATAGCCTTCTCTACAAGCTCCTTCCACACCTCGCGAAGCATGAGATCGACGATTTGCCTGATTTGCTCCTTGCTTAGCCCGTGGAATACCACGACGCCATCGATTCGATTGAGAAACTCAGGTCGGAAGAATTTCTTCATCTCCCCGAGAACCTTTTCCTTCATGTTCTCGTAGGCCCTGTGCTCGTCAGTCGCCTCGTCGGTCTTGATGGCAAAGCCCAGAGTCGTGTCCCTTTTTATCAGCTCAGCGCCAATGTTGCTGGTCATGACAATGATGGTGTTGCGAAAATCCACTCGCCTTCCCTTAGCGTCGGTGAGATGACCATCGTCGAAGACCTGGAGCAACATATTGAACACATCGGGGTGTGCCTTCTCAATCTCGTCAAGCAGGATTGCTGAGTAGCCCTTGCGTCTGACTGCCTCTGTGAGTTGCCCTCCCTCATCGTAGCCCACGTATCCAGGGGGCGCACCAACAAGGCGAGCCACCGCATGCCTCTCCATAAACTCTGACATGTCTAGCCTGATCAACGAGTCCCGGCTGCCAAAAAGGAACTCGGAAAGTACTCTCACCAGCTCTGTCTTCCCCACCCCGGTGGGACCGAGGAAGATAAAGCTGCCGATTGGTCGTCTTGGGTCCTTGAACCCAGCACGAGCGCGCCTCACGGCTTTCGAGATGATATTGATTGCCTCGTCTTGACCGATGATATGGCGGTGTAGCACACCTTCCATTTGAAGGAGGCGAGTGGTCTCATCTCTAGCCAGACTGGTTACCGGGATACCAGTCCACATACTCAAGACCTGAGCGATGTCCTCCGCACTGACCACCTTCTCCACCTGCTTCTGCTCCTCCAGCCATTCTTCCCGTAGCTTCTTTGTTTTTGCAGCCAGCGCCAGCTCTCGCTCTCTCAACTCTGCGGCGTAGTCATACTCCTGGGAAGCGATAGCCGCCTCTTTATCCTTGCGCAACGTCTCCAGGTCGTGATCAGCGTCTTTCACACTAGCGGGGGGTGCATAATTCTTAATCCTTACCCGGGAGGCAGACTCATCCACTAGGTCGATGGCCTTATCGGGGAGAAAACGATCGGGAATATATCTTGCCGCCAGTGATGCTGCTGCATTAATCGCATCATCGGTTATCGTCAATTGGTGATGGTCTTCATAGCGGCTCTTGACGCCCTGGAGGATGGCGATGGTTTGATCTACGGTGGGTTCGTCAACCGTGATGGGTTGAAACCTTCGCTCCAGTGCAGCGTCCTTCTCCACATGTTTACGATACTCATCGGCGGTGGTTGCCCCAATGCATTGTAGCTCCCCTCGCGCAAGCGGGGGCTTCAGTATGCTGGAGGCATCGATAGCTCCTTCAGCAGCACCAGCACCGACAATAGTATGCATCTCATCAATGAAGAGTATGCAGTTAGTCGAGGTTTTTATCTCATCGATAACCTTCTTTAATCGCTCCTCAAACTCGCCGCGATACTTCGTTCCTGCTACCAGAGCGCCCATATCCAGAGTGAGCAATCGCCTGTCACGTAAGCTTTCAGGGATATCGCCAGCGACAATGCGGTGGGCTAACCCCTCCACAATGGCTGTTTTACCTACTCCGGGCTCCCCAATAAGGACAGGATTGTTCTTTGTGCGCCGACTGAGTATCTGAATAACCCGATCGATCTCCCTGTGGCGTCCGATAACGGGGTCGAGCTTGTCAGCACGAGCGGCAGCGGTTAAATCTATACTGAGTTGGTCCAGAGTGGGAGTTTTGGATGTGGAACGGGCACTCCCACGTGCCTGGGGCATGATTTCGCTGAGAATTCGCAAAGTCTCCGCCCTGGCCTTATCCAAGGTGATACCAAGGCTTTCCAGGACGCTAGAGGCAGCACCTTCAGCTTCACGCAATAACCCAAGCAGGAGATGCTCAGTGCCTATGTAGTTGTGATTGAGGCGGCGCGCCTCATCTACAGCGAGCTCAATAACCCTCTTGGCGCGAGGGGTAAGCCCAATCTCGCCGCTAACGGTTCGTTCCCCTCGTCCAATAATAAACTCTACAGCACCGCGTACTTTATCGGGATCCGCACCAAGGTTGGTTAAAACCTTAACCGCAACACCTTCGTTCTCCCGAACCAAGCCAAGCAGTATATGCTCTGTGCCGATGTAGTTGTGATTGAGTCGCTGGGCCTCCTCTTGAGCCAGGGTGAGCACCTTGCGCGCTCTTTCGGTAAACTTCTCGAATCTGCTGGACATTTTCCTCCTTAGTAGATAAGAGGAATAACTATCGCATATTATAACACACTCACATTAAAAAGAAAAGAGCCTTATATTGTTATGAGGCTCTTTTTTACTGGCTTCAAATATAAGGCTCCCCGGCAGTGGCATATTTTCCACACCCCGTTGCCGGGGCAGTATCGTCTGCGCTGGGGCATTTCACTTCCGTGTTCGGGATGGGAACGGGTGGGACAACCCCGCTCAAACCACCGGAAAGCCTTTCTAACTATATCATATCGCTGTGTCCAATGCAACAGTAAGAAGATACAGTATTATTTGAACCCCTCCCCCCTCTCCTTCAGGCTCACATATCTCTGCTGACCGATGATAATGTGGTCCAAAACCTCGATATTAAGAGTCTTACCCGCCTCTATAAGCTGCTCAGTGATTTGGATATCCTCCGCGCTGGGTGCCGGGTCGCCTGAGGGATGATTGTGAACCACGATGATCGCAGGACAGTTTTCTCTGACAGCTTCTCGGAATACCTCGCTGGCGCGGATCAGCGAAGTGCTTACATTGCCCTTATAGACCTCTGAAATAGTAATCACTTGATTCTTGGTGTTGAGCAACACCACCTTAAGCTGCTCTTGATCCAGGAAGCCCATTTCCGCCATCAAGAGGTTGGCTACATCCTGAGGGGAGCGAATCACTGTCCTCTCCTCAGACTGTGTGGAGACGAGCCGCCTCCCCAGCTCGAGGGCGGCCTTCAGTTGAGCTGTTTTCGCTTCACCCATACCTGCCTCGGAGCAAAGCTCGCCGAAGCTTGCTTTGGAGAGACCAACAAGGCCACCAAATCTTGTGAGCACTCTCGTGGCTAGAGTGAGCGCATTCTCCGAAGCAGTACCGATGCGAAGCAGGATCGCCAGGAGTTCGCTGTTTGAGAGTGAGGATGGTCCTTCCTCCTTGAGTCGCTCTCTGGGGCGCTCCCAGATAGGCAACTCCTTTATCTTGGGATGGTATTCCACCATAATCTCGGGTCCAAAAGCTATTTGACCTCGACAGTGGCGCCTGTAGCCTCGAGTTTCTCTCTCAGCGTTGCTGATTCCTCTTTACTAATGCCTTCTTTCACTGTCGCGGGGGCGCTCTCCACCAGATCCTTGGACTCTTTGAGCCCTAGACCGGATACCTCACGCACTGTCTTGATCACATTAATCTTGTTGGCGCCGATGTCTTTGAGGATCACGGTGAATTCTGTCTGCTCTTCCTCCTCTGGGGCAGCCTCAGCGGAGGCACCGGGCGCTGCAGCTACTGCTACCTGAGCAGCAGCACTAACGCCAAATTCTTCCTCCAGAGCTTTGACCAGCTCACTGAGCTCAAGTACGGTCATACTCTTAATAGCAGCGATGAGATCCTCTTTGGCCATAGTCTTTGCTTCCTTTGTTTCCTTGGGTGCGGCGCGCTTGGTAGCGGCCCGCTTGGCAGTAGCCTGCTTGGCAGTCCCCTTCTTCTCTTTCTCTCCCTCTTCTTGGACTTGTTCTACTTCGCTAGTCACTGTTTCCTCCTTCTAATTGTTTCATTCTGGCATTTAGTACGTTAAGAAAACCTGTTATGTTTGCATTAAGCACATTAACAAGGCCAATGATGGGTCCTTTCATCCCGCCCAATAGCTTGGAGACTAGCACCTCCTTTGGGGGCAAGCTAGCGAGATTTGCTATCTCGGAGGCAGTAAGCACTCTTCGGTCAAGTAGCCCACCGATGATCTTCAGACCACTTCCCGAGGAGCGAATATAATCTATCAATGCCTTAGCGGGCTCGGTGATATCGCCGTGGCCGAAGGCTATTGCTGTGGGACCCTCAACAATGTCAATTAGCTCAACTTTGTTTGCCTTTTCTGCAGCAAAGCGAACCATGGTATTTTTCACAACACGGTATTCAATCTCTCTCTGACGTAGCCTACGACGCAGTTCAGTCATTTCAGCTACCTTTAGCCCACGATAGTCCGTGGTGATGGCGATATTACACTGAGAAAGCTTCGCGGCAAGCTCTGTTACCACTTCCTTTTTCTCATCTATACGCATAGACACCTCCAAAAATAAGCAAGCCCTTGCGCCATAGACACAAGGACCTCTACTCTAGCCTCGGCGGGCAGTTAATTAAGCCATAATGGCACCCGCTGTCTATGGCGTTTATCTCAATTGTAATCAGTTAAAAGCTAAGGAACATGAAGCTCCTGGGTTGCTTTCACATCGAGCTTTATCCCTGGACCCATTGAAGTACAGAGGGATGCGCTTTTAATGTATTGACCCTTGGCACCGCTGGGCTTGGCGCGGAGCACAGCCTCGATTAGTGCAGCTAGGTTCCCCAGCAATCTATCATCGTCGAAGCTCAGCTTGCCCAAAGGAAGGTGAATGACTGCTGTTTTATCTAACCTGAAATCCACACGACCTTTTCGAACATCAGTGATGGCTTTGGGCAGATCTTGGGGAGGAACAATGGTTCCCGATTTTGGATTAGGCATGAGCCCTCGGCGACCAAGAATCTTGCCAAGCTTGGAGACTTTCCCCATTACATCAGGGGTAGCGATGGCAACATCGAATTCCAGCCAGCCATCCTCGATGTTCTTCACCATATCATCACCACCCACATAGTCAGCCCCAGCCTCCTCAGCGGATTTGACCGCTTCGCCTTGGGTGAAAACGAGGACTCTGACCACCTTCCCCAGACCGTGGGGGAGGCTAGCGACTCCTCTCACCTGCTGGTCGGCATGGCGGGGGTCGAGACCCATATTGAGGTGCAGTTCCACGGTTTCATCGAAGTTGGCATAGGCTGCCTTCTTTACCAGCTCGATGGCCTCCTTTGGGTCGTACTCTTTGGTACGATCCACCAGCTTGGTGGCATCTTGATATTTCTTTCCCCTGTTCGCCATTATTCCACCTCAATCCCCATACTACGCGCAGTACCCTCGACGATCCGCATCGCTCCGTCGGTGTCGGCGGCGGTAAGGTCTTTCATCTTGAGTTCAGCGATCTCCCGGATCTTTTCCCGGGGGAGCTTGCCGATCTTCTGCATATTTGGCACGCCGCTCCCTTTTTCGACATTAAGCGCTCTCCGAAGCAGATCGGCGACGGGCGGGCTCTTGAGAATAAAGCTGAACGAACGGTCCTCAAATATAGTGATCTCTGCAGGGATGATAGAGCCTGCCTGGGAGGCAGTACGATCGTTATATTCCTTGCAAAAGCCCATAATATTACATCCGTGCTGCCCAAGAATCGGGCCCACGGGAGGGGCAGGGCTTGCCTGCCCTGCGGGGAGTTGAAGTTTTATCACCGTCTTGATCTTCTTTTTCGCCAATCCTATCCTCCGTTTAGTTAAGCTTGATGCCATTTGCGAAAAAGGCGCTTATTCCCAAGCATTTGCAACGTCTAGAGTCTTTCTACCTGGAGGAAGTCGAGTTCCACTGGTGTCTCCCTCCCAAAAAAGGAAACGAGCAGCCTTACCTTGCCCTTGGCTTCGTTAATCTGGTCAACTATGCCGATGAAATCGTAAAAAGGTCCGTCGACCACCCGCACACTGTCTCCTCTGGCGAAACCGACCTTAACGCGAGGCGTTTCAGTCTTCATCTGATCAAAAATGGTGTCGACCTCATTGTCCTCAAGGGGGACGGGCTTGGTTCCCGCGCCCACAAAACCGGTAACTCCTGGGGTGTTGCGTACCACATTCCAGCTTTCGTCGGTCAATTCCATCTCAACTAAAATATAGCCGGGAAAGACTTTTTTAGCGACAGTTTTTCTCTGCCCCTCCTTAATCTCGATAACGTTCTCGGTGGGAATGACCACTTGGCATATCGTATCTTGGGCATCCATTGATTTGGTACGTTGCTCAAGATTGGCCTTGACCCGCTGCTCGTATCCGGAGTAGGTATGAATTACATACCACTTTTTCTCATCCAGCCCCATGCTTTCCCTCTCAAATTAGAAGCGAAACCCCGCTCAGGGGGTTATAACCCATTCTTCCTCGTGTGACTTATCATCACCAAAATAGATTAACTAGATACGTGAAACCCAGATCGATGGCACCAAGAATAAGTCCTACAGTACCGGAAATAGCGAGCACCATAAGGGTAAGTCGTCTTGTCTCCACCCTTGTAGGCCAGACCGCCTTCTTTAGCTCAGATATAACCTCGCGAAAATAGCTACCAATTCTGCTGAGCCTGGGGATGCCACGCCTTTGTGTGACAGCCTCCCTTTTCATAACCTACCTCACCTCTCGATGGAGCGTGTGGGTGCGACAGCGAGGGCAGTACTTCGTGAGCTCCAATCGGTCAGGGTCATTCCTTTTATTCTTTGAAGTCGTATATGTCCTCTCCCTGCACTCGGTGCAAGCGAGATTAATGATAATCCTAGCGCTTCCCTTCTTCGCCAATTGATATCTACCTAATCTATAATTTTGGTGATCACACCGGCTCCCACAGTCCTTCCACCCTCACGAATAGCAAACCTGAGTCCCTCTTCTAGGGCAACGGGCTCGATGAGCTTCATCTTCACCGTTATGTTATCACCGGGCATGACCATTTCCACCCCTTCAGGCAACTGGATACTACCAGTGACATCAGTGGTTCTGATGTAGAACTGAGGCTTATAGCCGTTGAAGAATGGGGTATGCCGACCTCCTTCTTCTTTGGTAAGTACGTACACCTGAGCCTCAGCCTCAAGGTGGGGCTTGACCGTTCCCTTGGCGGCTAATACCATGCCCCGCAGTATCTCATCCCTCTCTACTCCCCTTAGCAAGCAACCGACGGCGTCACCGGGCTCGGCGTCTGGCAGGGTTTTGTGGAACATCTCCAGGCTGGTCACCACTACGCTACGGGTATCTTTTAGGCCCACTACATCCACTTCAGCCCCAGGCTTGATCACGCCCCGCTCGACGCGGCCAGTGGCTACTGTCCCTCGCCCTTTGATGCTAAAAACATCCTCAACAGGCATCAGGAATGGCTTG
>CAYUCL010000002.1:57370-69694 GCA_964443325.1 uncultured Dehalococcoidales bacterium | reverse complement strand
TCTCGCACTGGGGTAGGAATGTAGTCATCAATGGTATCCAATAGCTGCCATATAGGGCCACACCACTGACATTCTCTTTTACCGCAGCCACACTCCAATGCCTTGAGGGCGCTGACTCTAATTATGGGTGTCTCCGCGCCAGGAAAGCCGTATTTGGGAAACACTTCCTCCCTTAACTCAAGCTCGGTCACCTCCAGTAGCTCTTCATCATCCACTATGTCTATTTTGTTCAGACAAGCAATTAGAGAGGGCACCTCCACCTGATTCGCCAGTAGGAGGTGCTCCCTGGTTTGAGGCATGACTCCATCGTCGGCAGCGATCACCAATATCGCACCATCCATCTGTGCTGCCCCGGTGATCATGTTCTTAATATAGTCGGCATGGCCAGGGCAATCGACGTGAGCATAATGGCGCTTCTCGGTCTCATACTCAATATGAGCGATGGCAATGGTCAACCCTCTAGCCTTCTCTTCGGGGGCATTGTCGATGGACTCAAACGCGCGATATTGTGTGGGCCCCGTCTGGGACAACACCTTAGTCATCGCTGCGGTCAGTGTGGTCTTGCCATGGTCCACGTGACCGATGGTTCCCACATTAATATGGGGTTTCGTTCTCTCATAGACTTTCTTCGCCATTTTCCCTCCTATATCATGTTAACTTAAGCCCACAGCCAGACTTGAACTGGCGACCCCGTTCTTACCAAGAACGTGCTCTACCACTGAGCTATGTGGGCCTTTGGGCGGTGATTACAAAGCCGTACCTCGGCTTAAACCGCTGGAATATACCTCAAGGCTACCTTGTGGCGGGGGTAGGATTCGAACCTACGAAGCCTCTCGGCGGCAGATTTACAGTCTGCTGGTATTAGCCACTCACCCACCCCGCCCATTCTTGGCCCCTCGCCACACGGCCCCCAGCCCGAGAGCGGATTCGAACCGCTACCCTACCGATTACAAATCGGTTGCGCTACCATTGCGCCACTCGGGCACTTTTACCCATCAGCCGCACTTTTCTAGCTAAGATTATCATCTTTTAGGAACGTTGTCAACTTATTTTAGGCTGTATAATACATTAATTTTTCGTCACTTACCCCCTGCAATGAGATCCTGCTTGGCAGCTTGGGGACAACATCGGGTTCCTGTCAGGAGGAGGCCCTTTTGGGACTCCCACTAGGTAGAATGATGGGTTGTGGACAACACCCTCTATGCTATAATAACTAGCCATCTCATATAATGGGGGATAATGATGGAATTTCGGAAAGAGGTTAAGACTGTTGAAATCGTGAGCCCTTCGCTTCAATTTGAAAGTGAGATTCAGCGGATAGAGTATCGGGAAGACCCCTTGACGGGTTCCCAGAGCAGGCTGAATTTGGGGAGGGCAGGAAGAGTGAGGCAAGCGCAGCGAGAGGATCTGGATTTGGGCCGCACGATAGAGGATACCAGGGCTGGGTGTTTTTTCTGTCCACAGAATATGGAAAGGGAAACGCCAACATTTTCCCCCAAGCTCTGGCCGGGTGGCAGAATCAGGAAGGGTGAATGTGTGATCTTCCCTAATCTGTTCCCTTTTGCTGAATACCATGCGGTCGGTACACTGACGAGTAAGCATTTCTTAGAACTCAATGAATTCACTCCTGAGATGCTTATGGATAATTTGATTGCCTCCAAACAATATATCGCTTTGGTGAATCAAAAAGATGAAGAGGCAAAATATCCGATGTGGATTTGGAATCATCTGCCGCCCAGTGGTGCCAGCATAATCCATCCTCATGTTCAAATAATATTGGACCGAAGCCCGGCTCCGGAGGTCGGGAAGCTTTTGGAAAGAAGCGAGCAATATTTCAGAAGGTATGGCAGAAATTATTGGCAGGACTTGGTCAAGGAGGAGAGGGAGATAGGCGAGCGGTATATCGGCGAGAACGATTCCTTGGCGGTCGCCGCAAGCTATGCGCCACGGGGAAACAGAGAGGTCCAATTGATATTCAAAGAAGTAGGTAATCTGGCGGATCTGGATGAAAAGCAAATAACAGATTTTGCCACTGCTATTGTAAAAGTATTGTATTGCTACAAAGGAATGGGGGTAAATTCGTTCAACTTGATTACCTATTCAGCACCAGTTGGGGAGAACCCTGATTACTACCGTCTCAATGCTCGGATCATCTCAAGGCCGATTTTCCAGCCATTATATACCAGCGATAGCGGTTTTATGGAGCGATTCTTCGATATTTGGGTTATTGAGAGCATGCCCGAGGAAGTCGCACTGGCAATGAGAGAGTTGTTTTGAAAGCTAATCATCCCAGAGGGGGTTGATCACCAGACCAGCGGGCGTCTTGGGATAGAAATAGGTGGATTTTTGGGGCATCCTAGCGCCCTCATCAGCGATGGTCAGGACGTTGGAGACGGGGGTGGGATTGAGTAAGAAGGCTAGTTGATACTCAGCAGAATCCACCCGAGACGTGGCCTCTAATCCGTCGCGAGTATATCCCAAGCAATCCTCCGCCATTTCTCGACTACTTATCCCTAACATGCGGTCCAGAATCGAGCGGTGAAGAATGTAAACATCTAAATCAATTAGAGCGCTTAGCTGATCGGTGAACATCAGTTTCTGTTTGAGTGTCAGCAAGCGGAGACACGCCCCATCAAGGCCATAGAGGCCAAACGTTGTCCCTCGATGCCCCCATTCTTGCAGCGTATTGAGCCAGTTTTTCAAAGTTTCGGCAGCATCTGGTAAAGGAGAGAGCAAATCCTGATCGCAGCTTGCTGCCAGTTGCTCACTAAGTTCGGGAAAGATCCTTTTGTTGAGCCCCCGTACCAAGCGGTGGGTGGGTTCCATGATGAGGTTTGGATCCTCAGCATCGGTTAGAGTCATCATTACGAAATTGAAGGCTTCTGTTCCTGTATAGAAAGAATGCTTGGAGCGCTGCTCCTGTTGGTGCGCAAGCGCTGTCTCGTAGCGATGATGACCGTCGGCAATGTAGAGTGTCTTATCGGCGAAGAAATCGGATATTCTGGCGATAGCCTCTTTTTCAGTCACTAACCACATTGCGTAGCCTACACCATAGTGATCCACTGCACTTAAAATGGGCCGGTCAATGGTATTGGTAAGTAACGAGAGGATTCCCGCTCCGTGGTGGCGAAACAATCCCATTATGGGGCTGAAGTTAGCGTGGCAGGACTTGAGAAGGCGGAGACGGTCCGCACTGGCCCCTCCTATGGTCACTTCGTGGGGGCGAATCTGCCCACTGCTGAAGTCCTCCAGCCTTACCCGGGCGATGAGGCTAAAACGACTCTTTTCGGTATCTTGATAGGGAAAGCGGTGCTCTACAAGGTAGAAAGCAGGACTCTCCTCTCTAACTATAATGTTGTCACTCAGCCAGCTTTTCATAGTGAGGGCAGCCCTGGTGTATCTGTTATCTTGAGGGGAATCCTTGGGGTGTTCCTCTCCGAACTCAAGTCTGACCACATTGTATGGGCTCTTGTGATGATAAGAAAGCTGTTCCTCAGGGGAGATCACATCATAAGGAGGGCAAATCAGAGCGGAGAGGTCACCAAGCTGTTCGAGATTGTAGCGAATGCCCTGGAATGGTTGCACATCGGCCAAGCTGTCGCTCCTTTACTAATTGAGTATAACAAGGAGGACATCTAAAGGTCAATCAGGGGACATAGCATTCCTTATTTGCTCTATGAATGCTTGTGCTGCCGAGGCAGGCTGCTGGCTGGTCTCAACAATCTCAATAATCCGACTGCCTATAATCACCCCATCGGCCATGCTGACTACTCGGCGAGCCTGCTCTGGGGTGGCGATGCCGAAGCCGACACAAAGTGATTGAGAGGTAATATCCCTCACCCTGGCTAAGAAGCTCTCCAGGTCGGCAGGCAGGGTCTCTCTGGCTCCAGTAATCCCTCTGAGCGATACTGCATAGATGAAACCGCGCGAGCTAGCAGCGACCAGACGGAGACGCTCCTCAGTGCTGGTGGGGGTGATCAGGTAGATGAGGTCCAGTTGATATCTTTCGGTTAACCTTTCAAGTTCCATTCCTTCTTCGGGTGGCAGGTCAGGAATAATCAACCCATCGATGCCCACCTCTGAAGATGCATCACAGAAAGCGTCCAATCCGTAGTGAAGTAGAGGGTTGAAGTAGCTCATGAATATAAGTGGTACATCGACCATTTGGTGCAGCCTGCTGGCAACCTCGATGCATAGCTTAGGTGTGACTCCTTGCTGAAGTGCTCCGTGGCTAGCTCTTTGAATAGTGGTGCCATCGGATAGGGGGTCGGAGAAGGGAATACCCAACTCGATTATATCACACCCACCTTCTACCAGGGCAGGCACCACCTGAAACGTAGCCTCAATGCTGGGATAGCCCACGGTTACATAGGCAATGAGAGCCTTATGCTGCGGCGTGGCAAAAACAGCGCCAATGCGGCTCATAGTTGAACCTTCAGTGCCTCAGCTACAATATTCATATCCTTATCGCCGCGCCCGCTAAGGTTCACCAGGATGGTGTGGTCTTTCGATAGCTGGCGTGCGAGTGTGGTGGCATAGTGGATGGCATGAGCAGGCTCCAGAGCGGGTATGATACCTTCTTGTTGGCTTAGCAATTGGAACCCTTCAAGGGCTTCGTCATCGGTTACGGCAACATAGCTTGCTCGTCCACTCTCCTTGTAGTAGCTATGCTCGGGGCCGACGCCAGGGTAATCAAGCCCTGCCGAGATGCTATGGGTCTGGCGAATCTGCCCCGCCTCATCCTGGAGGATGTAAGATTTTGTGCCATGAAGAACCCCGATGCTTCCTGCAGCCAGGCTGGCACCGTGTTTCCCCGTATCAAGGCCCAGCCCAGCGGCCTCAACCCCGATGAACTTAACCTCATGGTCGTTGACCATGGGATGAAAAAGCCCCATGGCATTGCTGCCGCCGCCGACACAGGCGATGGCGTAGTCAGGCAGACGGCCGGTAGCTTCGATGGTCTGCTGACGCGCCTCATTTCCGATAACCGACTGAAAATTGCGCACCATCATGGGATAAGGGTGGGGTCCAACGACGCTGCCCAGGAGGTAGTGCGTGGAATCTACGTTGGTCACCCAGTCTCGGATTGCCTCGTTGATGGCGTCTTTCAGGGTTCGGCTGCCGCTGGAGACTGGCCGCACCTCGGCGCCAAGCAGCCTCATGCGGAAGACATTTAGCGACTGGCGGCGAATGTCCTCCTCTCCCATATACACGACGCACTGCAGCTTGAGCATAGCGCAAACGGTGGCGGTAGCTACGCCATGCTGTCCTGCCCCCGTTTCAGCGACGACTCGTTTCTTTCCCATGCGCTCAGCCAGCAGTCCTTGCCCTACAGTGTTGTTAATCTTATGAGCGCCAGTATGGGCCAGGTCCTCCCTTTTTAGGTAGATTCTGGCACCATCACAATAATCGGTCAGCTTTGCTGCGAAGTAAAGGGGCGTGGGTCTGCCGACATAGTCTCGGAGCAGTTCAGCCAGGTGCTGTTGAAATCCTGCATCCCGCTGCGCTTCCCGGTAGGACTTCTCCAGGTCTTCCAGGGCGGACATCAGGGTTTCTGGAGCAAAGCGGCCTCCGAATTGTCCGAAGTGACCGAAGCCATCCGGTAACTGGGCTAATATCTTATCAGCCATCTTCCTCCCTCACTGTTTGGATAAACCTCTCTATCTTGGAGGCGTCTTTTATCCCCTTGGTTTCCACGCCGCTGGATACATCAACTCCCCAGGGCTTTGCTATCTGAATTGCCTCTCCAACATTTTGTGGAGAGAGGCCGCCAGCGATAATCACGGGGAACCTCTGGGAAACCTGCCTTGCCATCTGCCAGTCGAAGGTCTGCCCGGTGCCACCATAGCTCCCTTCAACATGACAATCCAACAGGCAAATAAAACTTTCCCCCAGCGATTGTCGGCCACCACTTATTTCAGCGATTATATCATCGCTGTTTTGCTGGCTTCGCACCCTTATAGCTTTAATAACCTGCTTCTCGATGTCCGTCAAGTACTCCCAGGGCTCATCGCCGCTTAGCTGTACCCAATCGAGCCTGCAGTATTCTGCGATATGGTTCACCTCAGAAGGGGGCATGTTGACGAAAACACCTACAATTTGAGGGCGGGCTTTTACTCCCTTAACTGCCAGAGCGATCTCACGTGCCTTCTCGATGCTCACTCGGCGTTTCGATGGGGCGAAGACCATTCCTATGAAGTCCGCTCCTGCTTGCGCTGCCGCCAGGGCATGGGGAGCCTCAGTAATGCCACATATCTTTACCTTGGTCATAGAAGTTCCCTCATTTTTCTTGCTGTATCGCCAGCAGCAACCAGAGCCTCACCGACAAGAATGGCATCAACTCCCCATTCCCTGAGCATCTGGACATCGCCTCGCTTCTCGATTCCACTTTCACTGACCACTATACGGTCTGATGGCACCAGGGGGCAAAGCCGCTTTGTAGTAGCAAGATCGATGGTCAAGGTTTTCAGGTCGCGATTATTGATGCCGATAATGCGTGCTCCGCTTAGAAGGGCACTCTCTACTTCGGCCTCATTATGAACCTCCACCAGGCATTGCATGCCGAGGTTATGGCTTAGCGAAAGCAGTTCTGTTAACTGCTCGCTGCTCAGAATGGCGACGATGAGAAGCAGGGCATCAGCGCCAGAAGCGCGAGATTCGTGGATCTGGTATGGGTCGAAGATGAAATCCTTTCTGAGCAAAGGGATCTTCCCCCCTTGCAGTTCCTCGCTAATGGTAGAAAGCTCCTCTAGATTGCCGTGGAAGTATCTTTCCTCGGTTAAAACAGATATAGCAGCAGCGCCATTTTGGGCATAGGTCTGGGCCAATTGCATCGCATCGAGGTCAGGGCGAATTGATCCCTTTGATGGTGATGCTCTTTTAATTTCGGCGATGAGCTTGACGCTATCCCCCTGGAGTGCTGAGGCGAAATCCCGGGGCGGCGGCTTTTTTGAGCTGAGCGCCTCTAATTCAGATACAGGCACGCTCAGCTTGCTTCTTGCCAGTGCCTCCTTTTTTAATTTAACGATCTCATCCAGTATCATTTTTCTGGCCCTTGCGAAAGGCGCCTAGAGGCGTTGGCTGAGCGCAATAAGCTTCTCAAGCTTCTCCGACGCTTTACCGCTGTCTATCGCCTGTGCGGCGATTTGGATACCTTGCTCAAGGTTTTCCGCTTTACCGCCAGCTACCAGCGCGGCTGCGGCATTTAGCAGCACGATGTCGCGATGAGGCCCGGTTTCGCCTGAAAGCACGCGGCGTATTATCGCGGCGCTCTCCTGAGGCGGCCCGCCTCTGAGACTTGCCATACTTACCCTGCGGAAGCCAAACTCCTCCGGGTCTATAAGATACCTTGTAATCTCATCTTCTTTTAGCTCGCAGACCGTGGTTTGCGCTCCCAGTGTAATCTCGTCCAGGCCATCCTCGCCATGAACCACCAGGGCGTGATGGCAACCGAGGAGGCTGAGCACCTCAGCCATTTGCATAGTCAGCGCTCCGTCTGCTACCCCCAGCAACTGGGCCTCAGCGCCAGCGGGATTGGTCAGGGGGCCAAGGATGTTGAAGACGGTGCGGATGCCGATCTCGCGCCTGTGGGGTGATGCGTACTTCATCGCGGGATGAAAGACGGGGGCAAACATGAAGCCAATGCCTACCTCCTCGAGACATCTCTCGACCTCTTGGGCACCCAGGTCTATCTTAACCCCCAAGGCATCGAGCACATCGGCGCTCCCGCATCCGCTGCTAATCCCGCGATTGCCATGCTTGGCAACCTTGAGCTCAGCGCCAGCTACCACAAATGCGGCGGTAGTGGAAATGTTGAAGGTCTGCGATGCATCGCCACCCGTACCGCAGGTATCGACCACCGGTCCTGATGTGGCCACAGGAATGGCTTTTTCTCTCATCACTCTCGCCATACCGGCTATCTCGTGCACCGTCTCCCCCTTAAGCCTCAAAGCGGTAACGAAAGAGCCGAACTGGGCTGGTGTGGCCTCACCGTTCATTATCTCGTTCATCACCCCCGCCGCCTGCTCCATGGTGAGCGAGTTTCCCGAAACTAATGTGTCAATAGCTTCTTTAATCATTTGCTTGCTCCTTCATGCCGACATTGTACCTCGCGAAAGAAAATTCCTGAGTATATCCTTGCCCACCTCTGTCATGATGGATTCGGGGTGAAACTGGACCCCCTCCACCGGGTACTGGCGGTGGCGTAACCCCATAATGATACCCTTTTCCGTCCAGGCAGTCACCTCCAGACAGTCGGGGAGGCCCTGTGGCATTACCACCAGGGAATGATAGCGAATCGCTGGGAAGGGACTGGGCAGCCCCTGTAGTACACCCTGTCCGTTGTGATGAATCAGCGAGGACTTGCCGTGCATTATCTCACTAGCCCGGTCCACAACCGGACCAGAGGTATAGCCGATGCACTGGTGGCCGAGGCAAACGCCGAGAATGGGGGTGTTGGGCCCAAAATGGCGAATGACATCATTCGAAATGCCTGCCCGGTCGGGAGTTCCCGGCCCTGGGGAGATCACGATGCGCTCAGGCGACATCTCCTCGATGTCAGCGATGGTAACCTTGTCATTGCGCAGTACCTGAACCTTTTCGCCCAGTTCGCTCAGGTACTGGAAGAGATTGTAGGTGAAGCTGTCATAGTTATCGATAAGTAGAAGCATTTAGACACTCTCCGCCTGTTCAATGGCTTTGATAAGAGCTTGAGCCTTATTCATGCTCTCTTCGTACTCACGCTCGGGGACGCTATCGGCAACGATCCCACCACCTGCCTGCACAGAGGCGGTACCGTCGGTCATTACAATAGTGCGGATGGTTATCGCCGTGTCGAGGTTGCCAGAGAAGCTGAAGTAGCCCACTGCCCCGGCGTAGGGACCCCGTTTATCCCGCTCCAGCTCAGCGATGATCTCCATGGCGCGAACCTTGGGGGCACCCGATACCGTGCCAGCGGGGAAACATGCCCGCAGGGCATCGAACTGATTCAGATCGTGGCGAAGCTTCCCCTGAACATGCGACACCAGGTGCATTACATGCGAGTAGCGCTCCACGTCCATAACCTGGGTCACCTCGACTGTGCCTGGCTGTGAGACCCGACCAATGTCATTACGCCCAAGGTCGAGTAGCATGATGTGCTCAGCACGTTCCTTTTCATCATTCCGTAGCTCCTCCTCAAGAGCCAGGTCCTCGACCGGATTTGCTCCACGAGGACGTGTTCCGGCGATGGGATGGGTTGCCACTACACCGTCCTCCACCCTCACCAAGAGCTCTGGCGAGGCGCCGATAATGTGACAGCCGTCCAGGTGGAGATAATACATATAGGGTGAGGGGTTTATACTTCTCAGCGCCCGATAGATTTGAAAAGGCTCGGCAGTGGTGGTTTTGCTAAGTCGCTGAGAAAGGACTACCTGAATAATCTCTCCGGCCTCAATATACTCTTTCGCTTGAGCGACACTGGCTTCGAACTCAGCCTTGGAGATGTTAGATGCGACGGGGGAATAAGCGGCTGCTATCCCGGGGGCTTTTCCTCTTGCTTGCTGAATAGGTTGGCTCAGTCTCTCTACCAAAACATCGATACGTTCCACCGCCCTGTGGTATGCCTCCTCTATGTCGCCTTCCAGATATGCGTGGCTGACGACCTTAATCTTGTGGGTCAGGTGGTCGAAAACGAGAACGTTATCGGCAAACATGAAGAGGGATTCTGGCAGGCTCAGAGGGTCGGAATCGGGCGAAGGCAACTCTTCAAAATGTCTCACCGCCTCATAAGCTAGATAGCCTACCGCTCCGCCATGAAAGCGGGGCAGGTCGGGTAGTAAAACTAACTTGTATTTATCCAGCTCATTCTGCACCGCAAGTAAGGGGTCAGGCGTCTCACCGCTTGACTTGAGAACGAGATAGGGTTCAGAGCCAATAAAGCTATAGCGTGCCAGTCGCTCCCCGCCCTCGACACTCTCCAGGAGGAAAGAATAGGGATGGCGGGCTACCTTCAAGTAGGCGGAAACTGGCGTTTCCAGGTCAGCTACTATCTCACGATAAACTGGCACCAGATTGCCGTATCTCTTCAGTTTTCGTACCTCATCTAATGTAGGGTAGTACATAGTATTTCATCCATAATAAAATACCCTTCGCCCTTTAAGGGGCGAAGGGTTCAAATTCGCGGTGCCACCCTTATTACCCCGCATTAGCGGGGTATCTCTTTCAGGTACGCCCCGATATACCGGGGGATACCCTGAGCTCTGATAACGGTGCCCTCTCCGTCAAAGCCTACTTCCCCGGCCTGTCGGGGTTTCGGTTTGCGACTCCCAGACCCATTCATGCACCTGCGCTGGTATCGGTTCACACCTAACCCGACTCTCTGACCCTCGCTTGGTGACTACTACTCCTGTTCGCAGTCTTTGCCTTATTCTATTGTTGATAAAGTGTAACAAAAATACTAGGGAAAAGTCAAGTGTTGCGGCATCTGCCATCTATCTGAATGGGATCAGGGTCTCACTAAACCTGGGGAAGTTGCCAGAACTTGCCCTCGCTCTTTATAGAGGGGGCGAGCACCAGCTCGGTGTGTTGCATCTCTTTGATGGAGAGGGCGCCGCACATCCCCATGGAATTGCGTAACGCGCCGATAAAATTTTGCGTCCCACTTGTGACCGTGGCTGGACCGAAGAGGATCTGCTCTAGACTGCTGCTGCTGCCTACCTTGATTCGTGTCCCCCGAGGTAAGGCTGCATGAGGAGTAGCCATGCCCCAATGATAGCCTCTCCCCGGTGCCTCTTTTGCTTGAGCCAATATCGAGCCCAGCATTACTGCATCGGCACCACAGGCAAATGCTTTACATAAATCTCCGCCAGTGCGAATACCCCCATCGGTTATCACAGCAACATACCTTCCTGTATCTTGAAGATGCTGTTCCCTGGCGGCGGCGCAATCCATCGTTGCTGTCACTTGGGGAACGCCAACTCCCACAACTTCCCTTGTGGTGCACGCTGCTCCAGGCCCCACCCCAACAAGAATTCCTGAAACACCTTCCCTCATCAATTCTAACGCGGCACTATAACTGACGCAGTTGCCCACGATGATTGGCACTGGCATTAGCTGGCAAAGCTCGGAGAAGACGAGCCCGTGATAGCTTTTCGATATGTGGCGGGAAGAGGTTACTGTGGACTGGACGACAAAAATATCCACGCCGGCTTCCACCGTCATGCGAGCAAGCTTTTTGGTATTCTGAGGAGTCACTGAAACGGCGCAGATACCTCCGGCGTTCTTGATCTGCTGTATGCGGTCGCCGATGAGATTCTCTTTGATTGGCTGAGAGTAGACCTTCTGAAGGAAAGTGGTGATCTCCTCCTGAGGGGTATTGGCGATTTCCGCTAGAATTTCGTCGGCATTTTCATAACGGGTTTGCAATCCCTCCAGATTGAGCACGGCTAATCCTCCCAGCTTGCTCAGCAAGACAGCAAATTGAGGGTCGACCACTGCATCCATAGCGGACGCAAGGATGGGAATGGGGAAGGTAAAATTGTCCAGGGTGAATTCAACGCTAACCTGCTCTGGGCTGATGGTGGTATCCCCAGGAACAAGTGCTACTTCGTCAAACCCGTAGCCACGTCGTATGTCTTTGAACCGGGGAGCATCCATAGAGCATCTTTCCTTGGCCGTGATTTTAGAGCACACTATATCAGAGGGGATATCCAAAGTCAATGGAATGTATTTGTCTATTATATTTGTTATAGGACACCTCGTCACAATTATTGTTCTATCATAGAGGGCGAAGCAAAGCACTCTTATCTTTTCATATACACCCGTCCAGGAATGAACTTATGAAGGATGCCCGCAGAATTCTGCCAGAGGGCAACCCCATCTGGACTCAGCTTTACATCTGGGGTGTGGGGGGCAGGGGACGATCTTGGCGGGTTTTAACTGGACGGCGACGCCAGATAGTAGTATAATTTTCTGAGTCATCTTGGAAGTGTTGCCGCGAATCGGGGCTAGTGATAGAGTTAACGGGCATACTATCATGGGGAAGCCGGTGCCCATTCTTTAGGGGGAGGTAAAAGTGAAGCGAGAGGAATTGACAGCCAGCAGGAGAGATGTTCTAGGCAAGAAGGTCAGATTTCTGCGCCGAAAAGGGTTAACTCCTGCTAATGTCTATGGCGCAAATATCGAATCCATACCTGTCCAAATAGAGACTTCCCTTTTGGAGCGACTCATTGCTAGCGTGGGCAGGAATGCTCTTATCACCCTCAAAGTTGATGGAAAGCGAAAGGTGGCTATGATTCGCGATATCGACCGGGACCGCCGCGGTGACGACGGGCGACGGCGTGCCGA
>CAYUCL010000002.1:0-57360 GCA_964443325.1 uncultured Dehalococcoidales bacterium | reverse complement strand
CATAAGGTGAAAGTTGAAGTGCCACTTGTCTTTATTGGCGAGTCTCCTGTGGAGAAGGTTAGCCGGTTGCTGTTGCTTCATAACCTATCTGCTCTCCAGGTGGAGGCCTTCCCCTCAGATCTGCCCAAGAACATTGAGGTGGACATCTCCCAGCTTGCGGAAGCTAATCAGGCTATTCACGTTAGAGATGTCCCGGTGGGCGATAATGTGGAGGTGCTCACCGAACTCAGCGAATTGGTAGTTCAGGTAATGGAAAGCCGGGTTGAGGCCGAAGCTGAGGAAATCGTGGCTGAGGAGGTGGAGGTTGAGGAGGAAGCCCCACCGGAGATCGAGGCCGCGGCTGAGCCTGAGCCTGAGCAGTAGAGAAGCTTAACGCTTCATGCGTGTGACAGTCACAGAATCAAATTGGGGGCTTGTGCCACTGGCCAGAGCAGAGTGGCTGCATTAGGAGGACAAAAAAGATAAGCATTACTATCCCATATCGTAGGTAGACCTATTAAGGTCGTCTCGTAGGAGACGGAAACCTTTGACCTGCGAGGGAGAGATAGATTTTGGCAGGTTCCCATTTTAAGATGGGAGCAGTGCTCCGATGAAATCCCTCTGCCCATGCACAAATTCCTCAGCACTTATTTTTCTTTTCCCTTCAAGCTGGACCCGTAGAAGCTCGAGAATCCCCTCCGCCGTCTGGATGCCAATGCCTCCTCCCGCAAGCGTAATCACTCTCCCTGGCTCACCTTGTGCCCCAGGCAGGTGAAAGGCATCGACAACCTTGAGAGCTTTCCCCTGCCATCGAGTATAGCAACCGGGCCAGGGTTGGAAGGCTCGCACCCGGCGCCATATATCGAGAGCAGTGAAGTTCCAATCTATCTCCCCTTGCTCTTTGCTGATGGACTTGGTGTAGGAAGCATCGTCATCGTTTTGAGGTTTGGGGATTATGGCGTGGGAAAGCCAGCAAGGCAGTGTATCCTCCAGGAGCAGGGCGCCAATGTGCGCAAGCTTTGTGATGAGTGCCTCTGTAGTGTCTTCGGGCTCGATGGGCACTCTTTTCTGAGCAAGGATAGGGCCGCTGTCAATACCAATGTCCATGAGCATGATGGTGACCCCGGTACAGGCATCGCCGCCAAGGATAGCTCCTTGAATGGGGGAGGGACCGCGATGCCTGGGTAGAAGAGAGGGATGGATATTAATGCAGCCGAAGGGAGGCATATTGAGTACCTCCTCAGGCAGGATCTTTCCAAAGGCAGCCACCACAATGACATCGGGGTTAAGCTGGGCCAAAGATGCAAGGGCATCAGGTTCCTTGAAACTATTCGGTTGGCGCACCTCAAGCCCGTACTCGATAGCCATCTTCTTCACTGGAGGTAGCGAAAGAGACCGCCCTCTCCCGGCGGGTTTATCAGGTTGAGTGTAAACGGCAATCAGGGTGTGCTCACTGGCAACAAGCCGCTCAAGGGTCGGCACGCCAAACTCGGATGTCCCCATAAAGACAATTCTCATAGCATTTCCTCGACGAATTCTAACATGGAAAAAGGGAAAAGGGAATTATAAAATTGGTGCAAAATTGGTGCAAAAACCTCTTGACCAAAGGGGTATGGTTTGTTATTCTTTTTGATGTTAATCCTCAGGAGGAGTTCCTCAAGGTTGGGGCACCGCCCCAGGTTATTCGGAGGGGTTTAACCCCGCAACCATCGGTATTATTGTATTGCCTTTAATAATGAGGCGCTCGTTTACGCCTAGTGCCTTGAGAAAGGCAATCCTTAATGTAGAATAGTATGGGCTCTCTGGGTTTTTTGCTCACCTAAAGGTACCGCTTGGAGAGCAGAGGGATTAGTCAAAATGATAGCAGCGAAGGAAACCTGGGAGGCGGTGCTTGGTAAACTTCAATTACAGGTTACAAAGACGAATTATGATACATGGCTGGGGGGAACTGTTGGCCTGAGCTATGAACATAACCAGTTTGTGGTGGGCGTGCCATCGCCATTTAACGTGGAGTGGTTGGAGAGGCGGCTGCGCTCTCTTATCAAAAAGACACTCATGGACATAACTGGGCGAGACATTGATGTCAGGTTCCAGGTTCAGCAAATAGAAGAGAGCAATCCATCCTTTGCCAAATACAAGAAGCGTTCGTCAGGCTTTAATACTAAGTACACCTTCGACTCTTTCATAGTAGGTAATTCTAATCGTCTCGCTCACGCGGCTGCTGTGGGGGTAGCGGAGAAACCTGGTTCAGGCTATAACCCTCTATTTATTTATAGCGGTGTCGGGCTGGGAAAGACTCACCTGCTGCATGCCATAGGAAACCTAATCTCCCAAAGCAATCTTCGAGTGCTTTATGTCAGTACAGAGCAATTTACTAACGATTTCATAAGAGCGATTAAGGAGAGGAAGACGGAGGAGTTTCGCCAAAAGTATCGGGGAGTTGATGTACTGTTAATCGACGATGTCCAGTTTATCATCGGTAAGGAACAGACCCAGGAAGGGTTTTTCCATACCTTTAATGACCTGCACAATGGAAATCACCAGATTGTAGTCACAAGTGACCGTTCACCGAAAGATATGCCCTTACTTGAAGACCGATTGCGATCCCGCTTTGGATGGGGGCTCATAGCTGATATCCAACCCCCTGATCTGGAGACTCGCTTCGCCATACTTGAAGTTAAGGCAGAGCAGGTAAGGACAGCAGTACCCAAAGAGGTTTTTCACTTCATCGCTCGTAAGAGCCACGACAGCATCCGGGATTTAGAGGGTTCACTGAATCGTATTATTGCCTTTTCCAAGCTTGCCAAAGCTCCCATCACCATTGAGTTGGCGATCAAAGCTCTGGCAAACAACTCCAACAATTCCACCCATCGCGCTTCTAGCCTCTTGTTCATCATCGATGCTGTGGCCAAATATTTTGACCTCACTCCAGATGTTCTGAAAGGGAGAGCTAGGGATAGGCAAACTGCTCTGGCACGCCATATCGCAGTTTATCTTATCAAGGAGGAGACAGAACGCTCCTTTGCCGATATTGGAAGGGAACTCGGTGGCAGAGACCACTCAGTCATTCTTCGTAGCTACCAGAAAATATCCTCCGAGGCGGAGAACGACCATCAATTGCGTTCTGATATCCTTGAGCTAAAAGAGAAGATACACTACAAAGCATCCCGTAGTCGCCCCGCGCTTTCTAAAGTAGGGCGCTAGTCGAATCGCGGCAAGCCAGGGTTCAGACAGTGAAGAGTGTATGCTTGTATCAGATTTGACGCGCTACCTCAGCACCCTCGTGAATTGCATATAGGGCATCTCGTGGCGTTACACAGTCTCCTATAGTGTAAAGTTCTGAAATCACATCCTTAAGACTAGTAGCCAATTGGTTTTGGGACTTCATCCCCACGGCGAGAACAACAGTGTCGGCCTTCAAGAAAACGAGGTCACCGTTGAATGCAACGTATGCACCATTCTCCTTGATCTCCACAAGAGGGCAATTTTGGAACATATGCACCCCTTTCTCAATCAGCCTGTTTCTCAGTTCGAGATAGAGGTTTCTTTCCATATCCCTGCCTAGCAAGGAGCGTGTTGTGAGGTAGACTTCTTTACCCTGATCAGCGAGTTGATCAGCGATCTCCATCCCAAGATATCGACCTCCGACTACCACCACCCTTTTGCCAACTTTAGCCTTGCCCAGAATCACATCGACTGCCTGCACTACATTCTTTCCATCGGCACCCTCGATATCCAGTGTCAGAGGCACCGCTCCGGTGGCTACCACAACAGCATCGGGTTTGGCCTCCTTTACCAAATCAGCTGTGACCTCCGTATTTAGTATCACGGTGACATTAGCCTTATTCAAACCACGTTCCAGATAGGCAAGGAGTGGTGAGTAGTCCTCCTTCTTTTGTGGTTGCTGGCTAGAAATATACCATTGCCCTCCCAGCTTATCGCTAGCTTCATATAGGACAACCTCGTGTCCCCGCTCGGTGAGAGTCCTTGCTGCCTCCATCCCAGCTAACCCGCCGCCGATAACCATCACCTTCTTGGGTAAGGTAGTGGGCTTTAGCGCAAATTCCCGCTCCCTTTGCTTGGCTGGGTTAACGGTGCAGGGAATACCGTAGGTCAACACATAGTTTAGGTGGGGGCGAAGGTTGAAGCAATTAAGGCAATATACACACGGGCGGATGTCTTCAAACCGCCCTTCCTTAGCTTTATTGGCTAATTCGGGGTCAGCCATTAGTCCTCTTGCTATAGCGATGAAGTCTGCTTTCCTTTGGCGCAAGACTTCTTCGGCGAGATGGGGATCACTCAACTTTCCTACAGCTATAACAGGGACTTTAACCGCTTTCTTTATGGCTGCTGCATCGGAAACCAGGGTCCCCTTGGGGAACAGGAAGCTAGGATACTGCCACTGGATGGAACCCTGTTGGCTGGCGGATATATGCAACGCGTCCGCCCCAGCGTCAACGAAAAGCGGTGCCTGACGGGCACTGTCCTTTATGTTTATTCCTCCCTCCATGTAGTCACTGCCGCTTATCCTGAAGATAACGGGAAAATCTGGACCCACCTTCCTTCTGACCGCTTCGATAACCTCGCAAGCAAACCTGGCCCTTTTTTCAACACTGCCCCCATACTCATCTGTCCTTATATTATCCAGGGGGGAAAGGAACTGGCTTATTAGATAGCCATGACCACCGTGGATTTCCACCGCATCGAAACCGGCCTCTTTTACTCTCCTCGCTGCTTCAGCAAAGGCTTCGATCAGACGTTTGATGTCTTCCTTGGTCGCCTCCTCGGGTGGGGTATTATCACGAACCCAGAGGGCTGCCCCGGCACCTTCCACGGTTGTGGCGTCCGTAACTCTCCGCAATCTCGGTATGGCAGAAGGCGCTATGGCCCTTATTGCGCTGGGATCGGGGGCGTTTTCCCTATATTGGGTAAGCAGTTTTCCATGGTGTACTATCTGAAAGGCCACTTTTGCGCCATTTTGGTGTACTGCATCAGATAGCTCTCTCAACTTGGGGATGAATTTGTCATCATACATTGAAGGGCGCCCTGGAGCCAGAGCGTCTTTTAGAATTAGGCTGGATTGGGCGATTATGAATCCCACACCTCCCTTTGCTCTCTCGACATAGTAGTCTATCACCTTGTCGGTGATCTCACCTTCAGGACCGTGTCCAGCAGTGCCGGCTGGAGCCATAACAATACGGTTCTTCACCTCCATTTTCCCGATAGTACCTGGCTCGAATAGCTTGGTTAGCTGAGTCATGACGTCTCCTTTCTCGTAAAAGTAAGTATATCCATCAAAGAATTGATATCAGACAAAGATTCCAGGTGTGAAACCATGTCCATACACGTTTGCACATCTCGGGTGGGAAGAATTAAGGAGGCACAGTCCCAGTACTTGGCGCATACGTCGTCCCAGCTCATGGGGTTGGATGCGGAGCCTTTTGGGGAATTTTGCCTACGAGAAAATGTCCTGCCATTCCGCAGTTTTATAACCACTTCTGAGCCCAACACGGCTGACAAATCACTGGCTAACTCCGGGGAATCAACATATCTGACTTTGGGCATGATTTGCTGAACTTCGGGTTGCCTAACCCTTTCATCGGTAAAATCTCGCAAAACTACTTCACCATCAAGGAGAGCTCTGGCGATACAATAGTTCATACTGAACTTCCCCTCTAAGGCAGTTTGAGGGCGGGAATGGAACGCAACGGAAGGTATAACTGGACCCGTCCTTACCTCTATCTCATCCACCTCTTCCGGTTTGATGTTGTGCTCTTTACTCAGTTGCAGGACAATTTCTATGCTGGTATGGGTGTCGGCGCAGGAGGGCCAGGGCTTCGTTGCAGCACTGGAGACAATATCGTATCTCTCGCCCAGGCCTTCTCCGATTTTCGATAGCTCGAGGTCGACCCCACCACCCAAGACCTTACAGTAGCCTTGAGGAGCTTCTAGAATGCTTTTATCCGCCGTAAAACCCTTTTGGGCTAATAGTGCCGCTATTGTGCCATTTGTGGCTGCATTGCCAGCGTGGAGTGGTTTGGTCATCGTGCCGATATTCTGCTTCAACCCGCCCGCAAGAGAGGCGGCTATACCTATAGCCGTCCTGGTTTCTTCGATGTCCAGCTTCAGTAGCTTAGCAGCGGCAGAGACAGCGCCGATGGTTCCCATTGTGCCAGTCATGTGCCACCCTATCATGTAATGTCGAAGACAGACGGGGCCAATTTTAGTTGCAGCCTCAAAACCAGTAATATATGACAGTAAAACATCCTTACCTGAGGCTTGATGTTTCTCCCCAAGGGCTAGGACGGCAGGCAGGATCGCAACTGAAGGGTGGCCACCAAATGGGACACACCAATCGTCATAGTCCAAGGCGTGAGCGATTGTGCCATTAGCCCAGGCGGCTTGCGACGCCAGGGTTCTAAAGCCCCCACCAATGACTCCTGCCTCAGGTCTGCTCTCCTCTTCCTTGACGTATTCGGTTATTAGCTTGCTGCCGGGCTCATCACAACCTGCAAGGGCCACACCAAGTGTGTCGAGGATTAGCTTCTTGGCGACATCTACCGCTTCGTCGGGTATTTGTTCATATTTGGTTTCTACGATATAGCCAGCTATTTTCTCCGTGCTCACCTGCTCCTCCTAATCCCCTCTACTGTTCTAAGAATCAAAGCTTGACACCTGCAAGTCTGTGAAGAGGTTAGGGTGAATCATCTATTTAGGCTTAATTACTATGGCCATCAGTTCTGTTAGGTCCGTCAATTCCTCTAGGTTCTCCATCAATTGCAGTGAGCGCTCGACATCCTTCGGTGATAGCCCCAACTGGGCACAATCCTTGTATTTGGATACCAGTTCCTCATAGGTGGGCGGCGATTGGGGAGAACCTTTGGGTGCGTCGGCCTTTTGGCTGAACTCGCGACCGTCGGTTAGCCTGATGGTCACGCTTGATCCGGCTATTGGAGGAATGGAGTCATCAATGCGCCTTCCCATCTTCTTAATAAGCTCCTTAACGCCAGGCTCATTGACCTTCTCATCGGTGAAATGCTCCAGGCTGGCCCAGCCGTCGAGGAGGGCCCTTGCCATGCAATACTCCAAGCTGAATTTGCCTTGCAAGCCTGTCTTCGGTTCGGTATAGAAAGCAACGGATGAAGTAGACTCGTGAACGGAAACTTCGGCGCTCTCGACGTCCGGCGGTGTGATGTTGTGCTGCTTGGCTAGATCTAGGACCAAGTCAATAGTGGAGTGAGTCTCGCCGCAACTGGGATATAGCTTGAAGGTCACCCCGGTGTTTATGATGACATAGTCTTTGCCCAGACCCTCGGTGACCTGTTCCAATTCACCCTGACCATTGCCTTTGTAGACATTGAAGAATCCGAACCGTTCTTCCATGATGTCGGGGTGGGCGGTAAAGCCCCTCTTTGCCAGCATTGCCGCCATGACACCATTTCTGGCGGCGTTGCCTGCGTGAAATGGCTTGGTCATGGTGCCAAAGTTTTGTCTCAGGCCGCAGGCCTGGGAGGCAGCGATACCCAAAGCCATTCTGGTCTGCTGAACGTCTAGCTTCAACAGCTTGGCGGCTGCAGCCACTGCTCCCATGGTTCCTATGGTGCCAGTAGCATGCCATCCCCGCATATAGTGAGTGGGGCTAACACCACGCACAGTGGCGCACTGGGTTTCAAAACCGATAATATAGGCCTCGATAGCCTCTTTGCCACTCGCCTTGCTCAACTCGGCAGCCGCCAAGATTGCTGGCAGCATGGGCACGGTGGGATGTCCCAGGGTGGCGAAGGTCCAGTCATCGAAGTCCTCAGCGTGGGCCATAGTCCCGTTCGCCAAAGCAGCCAGAGGTGCCGAGGTGTGGAGCCCTCCACCTACCACCGAAGCTGTAGGGTTACCTCCCAACTCTCTCACGAACTCTGTTATCAGTTTCCCCTCCTCGGTTACAACGCCGGTGAAAGTGACACCAAGACAATCAAGCAGTGCTCTCTTCGCGGTCTCGATTCCCTGTGGAGGCATGTTGTCATAGCTGGTTTCCACGATAAAGCGAGCCAACTTGTCTGTAGTTTGCGATTTGACATCCTCTGTCATAACTCTTCCTCCTCCGTTTCAATTTCTTAAGCAGATTTTATCAGAACCTTTCTACCGCCGGCAAATGACCAACCTCAGACTATATTAGACCCTACACCGTTCGAGTAGCTTGGCCCACTGCTGATCGATTATCTCTTGCAAGGCATCCACTATGTGCTTATTTTCTGGGGTGAGCAGGTGTCGGAATCTCCCTTGGGACTGGAGCCAATCGGTAATCGGCTTCTTTGGGGAAGGACGATAGTTTAGCTTCCAATCGCCATCGACCACCTCATAGAGGGGCCAGACGCAGGTCTCAACGGCGAGCTTGGTGATGGCAATAGTCTCTTCTTGTGGGTATCGCCACCCCCTCTGGCATGGAACGAGCACATTGATAAAGGAAGGGCCATTAGCGGCAATGGCCTTTTGCGCCTTGCTCATAAGGTCACGCCAGGCGTGGGGTGCTGCCTGGGCCACATAGGGGATGTTGTGGTCAGCGATTATTGCCGTTAAATCCTTTCGATTCTCCCTTTTACCGGGAATTGCATCTCCAACCGGTGAGGTGGTGGTCCATGCTCCCAGAGGTGTGGCACTTGAGCGCTGGATGCCGGTATTCATATAGGCCTCGTTATTAAGGCAGACATAAAGGAACTTGTGTCCCCTCTCAAGCGCTCCACTGAGGAACTGGAGCCCAATATCGTAGGTGGCACCGTCGCCGGCAAAGACGACAAACTTGATTCCCTTATCCTCAATCTTGCCTTGTTTCACCAGGGAGCGATACATGGTCTCCACGCCGGATATGGTTGAGGCGGCATTCTCAAAAGCACTGTGGATCCAGGGCACACGCCATGAGGTATAGGGGTATGGTGAGGTTGCCACCTCGAGGCATCCGGTGGGTGAAGCAACAACCACTGGCTGCCCTATGGCATGGAGAACCTGGCGCACCACGATGGACTCAGCACAGCCAGCGCACAGCCGGTGGCCTGCAGCAAGCAAATCTTTCTCTGCGGACATCTCCTTCAGGTTTATTGCCATAATATTCTCCTGTTATTCTCTTAGCCCAAGATATCTAAGCGGTGGGCCGGTGAACCCTTTCCCGTCGATTTCGATGAGTTCTTTGTAAATTTGATGAATTTGCGCTGGCACTATATCACGGCCTCCGAGGCCGTAGGCAATATTGACTACCTTTGGGCCGAATCCATGAGTGAAAAGCGCAGTTACTACCTCAAGGAAAAGGGGACCGCCTTGGGCGCCAAATGATAGGGAGCGATCTAGTACGGCGACGGCCTTTTTGTCACCCAACGCCTTGGCCACTATTGTTGCCGGGAAAGGTCTGAAGCAGCGAAGCTTGAGCAACCCTGCCTTGACTCCTTGGTCTCGTAGCTCATCGACTACGGTCTTAGTAGTACCAGCAGTAGAGCCAAGAGCGACGGTTGCAAACTCAGCATCTTCAAGACGGTATCCCTCCATTAGCCCATAGTAGCGCCCTGTGAGTGTACCGTACTCTTCCCCAATCTGCGGAATAATCTCTAGCGCTTTCTCCATCGCCGCTGCCTGTTGGCGCTTGTGTTCAAAGAAATAGTCCGGGAGAGCCATGGGACCATAGGTAACCGGGTGATCCACATCTAGAAGAGGATGCTCTGGCTTATAAATGCCGATAAACTTTTTTACCGCATTATCAGGTAGTAGCTCTATCCTCTCCACGCCATGGCCTAAGATGAAGCCATCAAGAGCATGAAGCGTGGGGAGCATGACATCGGGATGCTCGGCGATGCGCGATGCTTGAATGGCATTATCATAAACCTCCTGAACAGTCTCATCATAGAGCTGAATCCATCCGGCATCACGAGCACCCATGGAATCGGAATGGTCACAATGGATATTCAGCGGAGCGGAGAGGGAGCGGTTAACTACATGCATCACGATGGGAAGGCGAGTTCCAGAGGCAACCCACAGCACCTCCCACATGAAGGCCAATCCGGCACCGGCAGTGGCTGTTTGTGCACGGCCCCCGGCAGCGCTGGCGCCAATAGAGGCGCTCATCGCAGCATGCTCGCTCTCCACCGGGATGAATTCAGTATCCACCTCTCCATTAGCTACAAAATCGCTGAAGCGCATCACGATCTCGGTTTGCGGGGTAATGGGATAAGCGGCAACAACATCGGGATTCATCTGGCGCATAGCCTCAGCCACCGCTCTGTCGCCATCGAGCGCAACAGGCTTACTCTTCAATTTCTGTGCCACCATCTACTGTGCTCCTTCCATAGCTAAAGCTTCCTCGACCATACTGATCGCTTTCCTGGGGCATTCATGGGCACAAATGCCGCACCCCTTGCAATGAGCGAGGTCGACGCCGCTGACTTTTCCATCAGTCACCAGTATCGAGCCGTCTGGGCAATAGACCCAGCAGATCATGCAGTGGGTACACCTATCCATATCGATGATGGGGCGATAAGAACGCCAGCTCCCTGTTTCATATTCTTCGGAATTACCGGCGTTGGTGATCAAACCTCCTGCGAGGATCTCCCTCCAAGTTTTCAGAGTCAATTTTCTAATCCTCCTTTACCTCTCGATAAGCTCGGTCAAAGGCCTCAACATTAGCCTTGGCCACAACTTTGCTCACCCTTATGCTAAAGCGATTCTCAATTTCCTCACGCACTATGTCCTTGTTTACCACATCGAGAACCCTGAGTAAGGCACCGATCATCGGGGTATTGGTGATATTCCGTTTCATAGTATCGAGGGCAACACGGGTAGCATCAACAGTAAATACTTTCCCCTTGTCAATTCCCAGCTCTCTTCTTAGCTCAGTAGGAGATAGGCGAGTATTGACCAAGAGCAAACCTCCATCCTCGAGGCCCTCGGCAAAATCGACGACCCCAAGCAATGTCGGGTCAAGCACTACAACAGCATCTGGCTCTGTAATCTGGTTATGCTGCCTAATTGGTGAGGAGCTTATCCGGGTGTAGGCGCGAATCGGTGCCCCCATGCGCTCAGGGCCGTAGTCCGGGAATGCCTGAAAATACTTACCCTCATGGAGCGCTGCTTCCGCGAGAAGCTCACTAGCGGTCACTGCTCCTTGGCCACCTCGACCATGCCACCGAATCTCAACGAGATCGCTCATTTGACACCCTTCTAGCCATTATAACGGACAACGATTTGCGCCCCTGGAGGGAGTCGAACCCTCGCCCCCAGCTCCGGAGGCTGGTGCTCTATCCTCTGAGCTACAGGGGCAGGCGGGTCAAACTCAGATTATAGTCCATTACTGTTTATCTGACAAGCTAGGTGCTAACTTTTTAGCACATGTCCTTTTGAGGAAGGGCTTCAGCATCGTCGGTGTCAGGAGGGTTGTAACAATGCTGACGGCAACTGCGGCACCAAATAGGTCTCTGTTTATAGCACCAGCTAGAAACCCGGCGCCAGCGATTATTAAACCCACCTCACCCCGCGGCACCATGCCTATCCCTACTATCATAGCGCGGCTGTTGCTAAGTTTTCCAACGAACTTGGCTGGTATGGCGCTGCCTACCACTTTACCTATGATGGCCAGAACTATGAGGACGACTGCTATGATTGCAGCCATTGGTGTCGCTAGCAGCCTCACGTCGACTTGCATCCCGAGGTAGGCGAAAAAGAAAGGTGCCAGGAAAAGCATTATCGGCCTTGCTTTCTCCGCTATTTCCCCTTTCTCTGCAGTAGCGGCGAACATTAGCCCGGCTACGTATGCACCGACAACTGGGTGTAGGTCAACCAATGTAACCAAGTAGGCGATGGTAAAACCTATGATAAGGGCAACGATGGGCATGGTTCCTGATCTCTTGAAGGGATTCAGGAGTATTTTCGATATGTATTTACTAAACCTGACTCCGATTATGAGCAAGGTGAACCAGACGGCAAAACCGATGGCAAAAACTTTTATTGTTTGAAGAACATTTATCGCACCGCCTGTTCGTGCCATGAAGATAACTGCGGACAGTATGACTATGCCAATTATGTCATCGACTACCGCGCCAACCAGTATGGTTGTCCCCTCTGGTGTCAGCAGCCGGCCCATATCCATGAGTATTCGCACAGTAAGCCCAATGCTGGTCGCCGTCAAGGTCGCTCCAATGAACAGCCATCCCGTCATTCCCACGTCGGGGGCGAGCAGCATAGTGGCCAGAAAACCGAAGGCGAATGGCAAGACAAGTCCACCGAAAGCTACGGCAGATCCGGTAAGTCCGTATCTGAGAAAAGACCTGACATCGGTTTCCACGCCAGCGACGAAAAGCAGCACCACAACGGCTATCTCCGATATGATCTCCATGACGTGGAATTCGCCCTCGAGCCCAAATGGATTAGGAATGGTGGCGAAGTTTAAGATTATGGGGTCTCCGATTAAACCACCTAGGGCGAAGGGTGAGATAATGATACCAGCCAGCAATTCCCCCAGAACTGCTGGCTGCTTTAGATAGCGTTCTGCTACCTCTCCACCAAGCCTGGCTGCCAATAGAATCAGAGCAAAGCTCAGTATGAACTTGAAATATATCTCAAGTCCCATCGTCTATTCTCTACTTAGATAGTCAATCGATTTGGTGATTATGCCAAAGTAATTTATCTCCCCGATTAACTTCCCATCTTTGTCGGTAATGGGCACTTCGTAGAACCCCTCATCAAGCATGACATTGATCGCCTTCTCTATTTCATCGTCCGCCTTCACACTGATAGGACCGGTCATTATATCTTCGGCATATCTTGAAGTTAGGAGGTGTAGAACCTCTGGTCCCTCAAAGAAGGGAGATCTAGTGGCTCCGTATTCGCGCACCTCTATAACCTTCAGCAATTCCTTGGGGGTTATAACGCCTCTGAGTCTGTTTTGCTCATCTACCACGCAGGCAAGCATTGTCTCCTTGTCCTCTGCAATCTTCTCAATCGTTTCATATATACGGTCTTTCTGATTGACCTTCACACACTTGTTTGTCGCCAGTTCCTTGACTGTTTTCTTCATTTCGCCCCCTTTTGTGGTCACCTAGGTTTAGCCTTCAACCTGCTTGTCCCCATGCGGAAGAGGAAATACACGCTGGTAGTGTATATGCCTAACAAGAGTGGAGCATACAAGCTCATTGCAATCAATGTCTTGCGTTTAGTTTGGAAGATGAGGCCAGCGATAACGATGAGACTCGTCACCACGACGACAGCGGCGGTGGCGAAATGGCTTTGAGATGCCGCGGCAAACATCGAGGCGCTTTCGTATAAAAGGTCGTATGAGCCTCAATGAGATCGCTCATCTAATATCCTTCTAACTATTATGGCGGAGAACAGATTTGCTCCCCTGGAGGAAGTCGAACCCTCGCCCCCAGCTCCGGAGGCTGGTGCTCTATCCTATGAACTACAGGGACAGCAATTCGAGCTATGAGCATAACCCATTTCTGCTTTACAGCAAAGCTTACGCCATGATTTTTGGAGAAAAAACGTACTGGGTCGTTGTTTTCAGCATCTTCCTTAACAGAGCCAATTGTGGTCTGTATATCCTAATCCTACCCTGCTCACAAGTGACAGGCATATTGAGCACTCCTGACGTAACCTTCTCCTCTATATCTCCTTGACATATTAGTGCTGCCTCAGCTTGATTTCCCTTCAGTTCTATAATCATAGGTAACAATAATGCTTCTTGCTCATCAGTACCTATCATGCTTGAAAGGTACTCAAGCTCTTTCCTTTTGAAGAAATGGGTGCTGCCATCGCTACACATCACATGGGGGTATTCCTCACATAATAAATCGGATAGCGGTTTTTGATTACGCGGTAGCCCAGCATTCACCAACCTGAGTTCGCTTCTCAGACACTGTTGAAGCATCTTTTCATAAGGTAATTCGTTAGGCATATCCGGCTACCTTCGCGCAACTAATATCTTCACCCGTTTCAGCCGTCCTTTCTCCTCCCTATCCCTTTCCTCAAACTTCATATTCAAGTAGCTTATCGTCGCTTGCAACGCGGGGACTATCAGATACTCCAAGGCGTTGGTTATTCTCTTCGTCCTACTTATTTCCATCCCCAACAATTCCAAGCCCCTCTGAAGCTCGGCCAGTTCGATAATAGCTTCAAGGCACTTTTCAAATAGTTGGGCTGCATAGTCCAACCATGAGGAGGTATCAACCAAATCGTACCCTATCATTGACTTTTCATTGCCCATCAGCTCAACAGAGGGAATTCTCACGCCGGCTATGTTTCTTAAGCCAACGGTGAGTTTCAAGTCAGCCTCGGTTGCTATAAGTTCCTTTTCCAGCGCTATGTACCCATGATACCCGGTGGCGATTGATAACGACTTGTAGGCCTCAGAGAGGACGTCTACTAATTGTGTTTTAGCCTCCACCGTCTCTCTCGTTGTCTGCAGGAATTCCATAGTCAGTATGGAGAGTCTGTCCTTCAGTATCTTTTGCACCCTCTCGGCTAAGGAAAGCCTGCGCTTCAGCTTTACCAACTCAATTTTTGTGGGTCTTACTTTGATTAATTGTTGTGGCATTTATGAGGATTCCCTCGCTTCACTCGCAGCGGCTTTGCGGTACTTAGGGTGGTATTCTTTGATAAGTTTCTCACTAATCAGTTTCAGGTCCTCTTCAGGCAGTGCCGAGAACAGCTCCCACCCTATATCCAAGGTATCTTCTATGCTCCTTCTTTCGGACTCATCTTGAGCTATGAACTTCTTCTCGAACTCTTCCGCGTTGGTTAAATACACTTTGTCCCTTTCACTCAATGCCTCGGCACCTATGATGGTTGATATCTCTCTGAGGTAACACCCCTCGGCATAGGCAGCATACAACTGCATGAAAACATTGTTGTGATCCTCCCTAGTTTTACCTGGCCCGATCCCTTCTTTCATCATCCGTGAAAGGGACAAGAATACATCTATTGGCGGGTATATCCCCTTTCTTTCCAGAGTTCGGGAAAGCACAATCTGTCCTTCGGTTATGTAGCCGGTAAGGTCAGGTATGGGGTGTGTTATATCATCGTCGGGCATGGTCAGCACGGGCATTATAGTTACTGACCCTTCCTTCCCAGAAATCCTACCTGCCCTCTCATACATCGTGGCGAGGTCGGTGTACATATATCCTGGATATCCCCTCCTCGATGGGATCTCCTCACGCATAGAAGAAAGTTCACGAAGAGCCTCACAATAATTGGTCATGTCAGCAAGTATGACCAGCACGTGCATGTTCTGTTCCCAAGCCAGATACTCGGCCGCGGTCAAAGCTAACCTTGGGGTTGATATCCGCTCAATAACAGGGTCTGATGCGGTATTGGTGAAGGCCACCGTTCTCTCCAGAGCCCCTGTTGTTTCAAGACCCCTCCTGAAAAAGGAGACGTCGTTGTAACTCACACCAATGGCACCAAATACTAGAGCGAATCTTTCCTCCTTGCCTTTAACTGTAGCTTGTCTGATTATTTGAGCCACAATTCGGTTGTGTGGCAGGCCTGAGCCACTAAATATGGGCAGTTTCTGTCCCCTCACCAAAGCGTTCAAGCCGTCTATTGCCGAGATCCCGGTTTCAATGAACTCCGCTGGCGGCTGGCGGGATGCGGGGTTTATGGGCTGACCGTTAATATCTAGGTAGGCTTCAGGGATTACAGGTGGACCTCCGTCAATAGGCTGTCCCATCCCATTGAACATCCTTCCCAGGATGTCAATAGATACTGGCAGCCTTAAGGTCTCACCTTTGCACCTTATTTTGCTCCCGATAAGGTCTACCTCGCTAACTCCGCCAAATACCTGGACTACAGTTGCCTCCTCACTAATGTCTATGGCCTGACCAATTTTCACCTCACCATTGCTGAGCTGAACCTCAACTATCTCGCCAAATTTTATACCCGGGATGCTTTCAGCTATGAGCAAGGATCCCTTAGCCTTACTAATTGCTCTTGCTTCCTTAACGTAAAGCGAGGAGAAATTCATAGTGGCCCTCCTTTTTCACCCTACAGGTTCTTCGAATTATCAGGCAATTCCTTTGCGAGTTACTAAGCTTTCTTCCATATCCGACCATAATTCCTTGGCCATCTGTTCAAAGGCCTCGTTAGGTACATCCTTCATCCTGGAAATCCTGTACACTATCGGAGATGAGTGGATACTCTCAATGCGCACTCCTGAGTTTGACATTTCTTGGGCCAGTTCATAAAACCTTATTATAGTCTTAAGCATGAGGCCAGCTTTTGCTGGCGTGCAGTAAGTGTCGACTTCATGGTAGGCGCTTTGCTGGAGAAAGTCCTCGCGTATCATCCTGGCGATGAGTAGCAATAGTTTGTCACCTTCGGGCATAGCTTCGGGGCCCACAAGCCTCACAATCTCCTCCAGTTCTGCCTCCTGTTGCAATATCCTCAAAGCTGTAGCCCTGGTATCTACCCATCCCGGATCAGCCTTATCCCACCAGTCTTTGACTGCGTCTATATAGAGACTATAACTAGTGAGCCAGCTTATGGCTGGGAAATGTCTCTTGTTTGCCAGGGAAACATCTAAAGCGTATAAGGCATCTACTATTCTAAGTGTATTCTGAGTTACTGGTTCGCTGAAGTCAGCTCCAGGAGGACTTACAGCACCAGTTACTGTTATAGACCCCCTCCTTTGCGGACTGCCAAGGCATTCAACCATTCCTGCTCTTTCATAGAAACTGGAAAGCCGCGAACCCAAGTATGAAGGGAAGCCCTCCTCGCCGGGCATTTCCTCAAGTCTACCCCCCATTTCCCTCATAGCTTCAGCCCATCTTGAAGTTGAGTCTGCAACCAGCAAGACATCATAACCCATGTCCCTGAAGTATTCGGCCATAGTAATACCGACGAAAATGCTTGCTTCTCTAGCCACAACAGGCATGTTAGAAGTGTTAGCGATGAATATTTCCTTCTCCTGTAACAATCTCCCTGTGTGGGGTTCCCTGAGTCTCATGAAGCTGTGGAGCACGTCAGACATCTCATTACCTCTTTCGCCGCAGCCAACGTAAATATTGAGATTCGTCTGGGCCCATCTGGCCAACTGCTGTAGGGCAACGGTCTTCCCGGTACCGAAGCCCCCGGGTACTGCAGCTTTGCCGCCAAGAGCCAAGGGAAACATGTAATCCAAAATTCGCATACCGGTAGTGAGCAAGCCCGAAGGATCCACCCTATACTTATAGGGTCGGGGTTTCCTTACCGGCCATTCTTGCATCAGCGTGAGTTCCCTTACTTCGCCATTATGCTCCACCCATGCCACAGGCTGATCGACAGTATAATCACCTTCACATATCTCCTTTACAACGCCTTCAATGCCTATTGGCACCATTATTCTGTGTTCAATAAGTCCTGTCTCCGGGACGGTGCCTATTATGGCCCCTTCGCCAACTGCGTCCCCGACCTTGACTTTAGGTGTGAACTGCCATTTCTTGTTGCGGGGAAGTGCAGATGCCTTTGCACCTCGTTTTAGGAACGAGCCGGTATCCTCAGCCAGAGTAAGCAAGGATTTTTGAAGTCCATCATAAATAGATCCCACAAGCCCCGGGCCTAGTTCCGCGCTCAAGATTCTCCCCGTTCCCATCACCACTTCGCCGGTTCTTAACCCCAGGGTGTCCTCATGTGCTTGAATTATCGCCTTATTGCCTTCCAGCCCTATTATCTCCCCCACAAGCCCTTCCTCTCCTATCTCAACCATTTCATAAACCTGGGAACCTTTCATATCATCAGCAATAACCAAAGGACCGGAAACTCTCCATATTCTACCCACGCCTTTAACCTCCTACTCTTGCTGTCATTCTGCAGGGAGAAAGCAATCCCGGGAGTAACCGGAGACTGCTTCACTACGCTTGCAGTGACAGAGAATCGTTATCTCAGATTTCTATGTCAAACCCTATAGATTCTCTGACAAATGCTTTGTAATACTCCCTGATATCTCGATATTTCGTACCAAACTTCGACGGTACTTCGATGATTATGGGAACCATCCTTTTCCCTTTTCTAACTTGCACCACTAGATCCTCAGCGTATTGTATGTAGTCTTCTAATATCAGTACTGTGCCAACATTGGGGTCGTCTATCAATTCACTTAGAACTCTCCTAACATCTTCACGGGCATTATGATCTCCCTTTATCATATGATATCTACTGACACCAGCCAGCCTAAGGCCGCTGACCAGCTCTTCATCTCCTATGACAGCTATATCTAGGCGTATGGCCGGTATCATACTCACACCACTAAATACTCCTTTATTTCATCCACGGGCATGCCATCGACTATCATTTTCAGAACTAGCCTTAAGTTCCGTATTTCAACCTCTTTAATGATCAAGTACCAGGCTATCACCAAGGGGGATAACACCCTCGGTGACAATATCTCCTTAAGCAACCTGAACTGATGCTTGTCAATGATTTCCTGTACTGCGGTGATACGACCAGTCCTATCGTAACTACTTGATACTTCGCTTGCTACGTCTGAGTACTGAGTATTCTCTAGCCTATGAGGTAGTTCGGTCATCTTGAGAGATAAAAGATCCTTGATGGCTCTTTCTGTAATGAGATATCCACCAGCGATGGTACATTCAGCGGCATCAGGCCCCATACCCTCGATTATGGCTCTCGATACAATTTGCAGGTTTGTGAGGTCTATAAGGATGCCGCAGACTTTGGAAAACAGAACACCATCTTTTGTAGCCCTTGAGGTGTCCAGCATATTCTTATAGTACTCGCTATCTAGCTTGGCCTCAGCAGTGAGCCTCGACTTCGCTCCGCCACTTATGTGTTTTTCGTGTTCCTCTAGGATCTTGGCGTAATTGCCCAGTTTGCACTCGGTAAGAGTTTCCACAATATCCTTCAGGTTCTCAGCACTGGCAAGCCTGTCCAGTACCCCGTAGCTATGAATAACACCTACTGGGATCATGCGGGCTTTTCTACCGGTAGAAATACCCCACAAGGCAGCTTTGATATTTAAGACATCGTACTTCACCATGTATGTTCTCAATATCTTCAGCATGCCAGCAGGCATAAGCTTGAACCCCTCCAGGCGCTCGAGACAACGGCGAAAATACACCCATAAGTGTTCTTCGACGTCATCGAATGTTCTGAGCGGGACTTCTTCAAGATAGCTTCCTATATCGGTCTCTTTGATGACCCCCAGTGCATCTTGAATAGTGGATGTTTTCGACATCCGATCTACATGCTCGGAGGTAACGAGTCTGGCCTCCTCACCTTTTAGATATGCGGAGGCAAAGGCATACCCTGTGCTAATCAACCCTAGTCCCCATCTCCTTTGAACAATTGTCTGTCTATCTCAGGCAGCAGCTTTGGTAGCAACATCTCAAGTCTGGTCTCATACGTATTGTCTATCCTGCGTTTTCCCTCGATATCCTCAGCAATAACCCCTCCGGTGCAATCGAACTCTATAACTTCCATTATCCTGCTAGCTAGTTCTTTATCTCCGTCAAGGAATTTCTCCACACTGCTCACATCTTTGGGAAGGACATAAATCCTACCTTTTGCCCCACCAAGTCCGTCCATGGCCTCCTTGATTAGGCTCGGAAGATGGCTTTCATCGCTTGAGATGCCTGCCAGTGTTTTCTTCACTCCCTCAATTATTCTGGCGATTATGTCAGATTTCGTGCGTAATAGTTCCTGCCGTGCTCTTATAGAAGCCTGAGCCACAACTCTAACGGCTTCTTCTTCAGCTTCTTCCAGTACTTGGCATTTCTTTTCCTCGAGTTTTGTTTCCCACTGCTTCTTGGCTCTCTCCAGCTCTTCTTGTGCCTTCTCTTCTGCTTCTTTTACTATGTCTCCTGCCTCTGCTTCTACCTTGGCGAGTATAGCCTCCCTTATTTTGTCCATCCCTGTTGCTGACATGAGGCACCTCTACATGACTTCCAGCATAGTGAATGCCATTATGGTAAACACCAGTCCCAACACAGCTATCAACTCGACGAAAACGGCTAGCATCATGGAGGAAGTCAGTATCCCCCCTTTCGTCTTAGGCAAGAGCGAGTTGCCCGATGCACAAACTGAACCCTGGTATATTGCCGAGGCGGCAAAGGCGAAGGTGGCTATTAGACAGGCGCCCAGGACTGTGAAACCGCTACTGCCTTCCGTTGGCAAAGTGGGGATTATCGATGTTAACACCAGTATCAGCACTATCAGCCCGTAAAAGGACTGCGTCATGGGTAATGATGATAGTATTATCACATTTCTGAACTGGCTGCTATCTTCGGACAAGGTGGCTAGGCCAGCAGATGCGGCAATGCCTATTCCGATCGCGGAGCCCAATAAACCACCGGCAAGTGCTAGTGCGCCACCAAGGCATGCCAAAGATTCGGGACTCATTTTTCACCTCCATTTACTTTCTTCCGACTAATACGGGCACAGGAGACTTCAGCCTAAATGGGCTGTATTCTATCCCTCCTCCCTCATAGAATTTAAATAGGAATTCCACAAAACATAGCCTTAGGGAGTGTATGAAGGCGGTGAGGCCGCTGAGGGCTAGGTTGATGGCATGTCCGAAGGCCAAGACCAGAAATGCTAGGATGCCACCGATAATAACTCCTGCCACGCCGGGCATCATGTCATAGAGCAGTTGCGCCAGCATATTGAAACTGGATGCCAGGTAAAATGTGGCCAAGCCCACTCCGGCTAACCTACAGTATGACATGATATCGCCTAGAAGGCCAGTCAGATCAAAGAGCCAGAAGATGGCCCCTAAGCTACCACGCTGCATGAAGGCTGATACGACGATGAGTGCCACGCTGGCGAAGACAATGTACATGAAGATGGAATACACCCCTGCGCTAACCGGCAGGGACACGTTGAACAGCCAGAGAAGTACCAATGGGATGCCAAAGAACTGGAGAGTAAAGATCCCGACCTTGCTGATTACTACGCTTTTTTTCCTTTCCTTCACTCCCCTAATCAGTGCCAGCACGTGGGCTGTGTTAACATGGATGACACCTAATGCAATAGCGAGAATTATGAAGGTGATAGGATCGCCAAGCAATTGTTTGATCGGCTCTGCTAGTGCCAGGTTCTCGATTCCGAAGAAAAGGTAAGCATCGCCCAAGTATGTTCCGGTAAGCAGACCAAGGATCAGGGCAACAATACTGCTAGTATAAAGCACCCGTTGGAATAACCTATAACCCTCGGTATTGGGATCGTCAACGAAGATGCGCAGGACAAACCTTGTCACCAGTATTACCCCGATAGCATAAACCACGTCACACAGCATGAGGCCGAAGAAAATGGCGAACGAATAGGCCATTATTGGCGTCGGATCCCCTTCTCTGTACTTCGGGGAGCCAAAGAGATTCGTGATGACCTCGAACGGTTTCATCACACGCGGGTTCTTGAGATTTGTCGGGGGTTCTTCCTGTGTCGTCGGCTCTCTGGTGTCAATAAATACATAGTCTACGCTATCTTTAATTTCGTAGATTGCGGTCTCAATTTTGCTATCTGGAATCCATCCCTCAATTAATGTTACATATTTTGCTTCACACGCTTTTTCTAGAACCGATAATCTTTCATTTTCTGCTGACAATGCCCCTCTGAAGAGAACGAGTTTCTCCAAATTCTCTCTAGTTTTAACTTCAATTTCTCGACTAAGTTCTGTCAGGCCCTCTCCAAGGCCATGAATCCTGTCACCAACTACTTTAAGGAATTCCTTCAGGGTTGAGTCTTCATCAGGTATCTGCAGAGTTTTGCCCCCACCATCCTTGATCGTGGACTCTATAATTCCTTGGTCTGAAACCTTGGAAATTGCATAGAAAATAGTCTCGTTTTCTGTTGTGGCTACGATGCCGCCAAATAGGTAGTTCTCAAGCTTACGATGTAAGGTTTCGTACACTTCATTGGTAAGAACAAAAATCCTTGAAAAGAGGTAGCTTCCAGAAAAACTAAGGTCTTTCAATCTAATATCAGTCTGCTGCTCAAGAGGTCCAAGATACTTACTTAGTTCTGTTAGCTTCTCAACCTCCTTGCTGAGTTTGGCAACTCTCTGGTGCATATTGCTGAGTTTGGTACACAGTCTTCTGACCTCGCTATCGGTCTCGTCAAAGGGTCTAGTGTATATGACCTCAATATCCTCTCCCAGAGGCACCCTCTCTCCCTGTGGTATGTAAGCCAATACATCGTCTATGGCTGTCAATAACTCCTCAACCTCTCTTCTTTCATGTTCGATAGCTTCTCTATCTATGGGCCTCAACTCCGTACTTTGCTCAACATGAAGCACCCCAACTCTATGTAGAGTTTTTAAAGCTCTATTTGAATAGTCCTTGGCAGTTACTACCCTGACTTTGAGCATAGGCTCAGGAGAGTTGAGGACTAAAGGTATCATACTGCCTGTGCCCCCGTGATGATACTCACTATGAGATCCACGATTTCTGCTACTTTCTTGTCGGCATTGGCACTAATTTCAGAGGACTTCCTCACAGAATCTGCTATTTTCTCCTCGGCTTGCATACTAGCCTTATGAATAATCCCGTCACACTCCGTTCTGACTTCATCCATAGGCAAATCGGAGGAAACGATTTTCCTAGCCTCTTCTCTACTCTTAAGGAGAATTTCGTTAGCCCTAGCCTTGGCCTCTTCGAGTATCTTTTCAGCCTCGGCTTCAGTGACTTCTATACTGCTGGAAATATCATTCATTGCCATAGTATACCTCTTTAGTAATTCTCTGGACAATAACTAGACGACTTCTGTAGATGAGGTCTTTTTGAAAGTGGAGGAGATAGCAGGTAGGAATTTCGATTTTGATACTGAAGTTGTTAATTGCGCTCTTGGTATAGTGAAGCAATTTACCATTGTTAATATATCATCTTTCTCATCGGCTACCTGCACTTAATAGACTCCCTGCTCAACTACGGTATCTGTAGCCTTCCCCATTTTGTCATCAGCCTTTATCGTTAACGATGTATTCATGCAATCTTCTCGATGGCTTCATATATTCGGTCTTTCTGACCGACTTGCACACACTTTTTTGTCGCCAGTTCCTTGACTATCTTCTTCATCTTGCCCTCCTGTAGTCAACCGGATTTAACCTTCAACCTGCTAGCCCCCCATACGGAAGATGAAATACGCGCCGGTAACATATACTCCCAATAATAACGGAGCATACCAGCTCATCGCAACCAGTGTCTTTCGCTTGGTTCGGAGGATAAGGCCAGCGATAACAATGAGGCTCATGAGGACAACGGTTGCAGTGGTGATTATGTGGGTTTGGGAGGCTGCGGAAAAGATCGAGGCGCTTCCGTAGAAAAGGTCGTAACATGCTACACCGATTCCGATGTTGAATATATTGCTGCCGAGCACGTCAGCGATAGCCATGTCAACGGCTCCAATCCTCAATGCTGCGAAAGCAACAACCAGTTCCGGGAGCGATGTGGTAACAGCCAAGAAAAGGCTGCCTACGAAGGTAGTATCCAAGCCGGTGACTGAAGCGATCTCATCCCCAACTGTCGCCAGCCACGTAGCCGATCCAATGATGGCAATCGCAGCAATTCCAAAGCCCAAATAGGCTCTCCTTGATGAGATATTCTTGTATCGGAGCGAAGCGGTCTCTACGCTTGGACGATTGTGCTCACGGCGAAAAATCCATCTCGACCCCAGGAGGTATAGAATAACCAGCACCAAACTATAGATGCTCAGCCAGCATATCCCGCCTTCCCATACTCGGGTGCTTAAGAGGATACTGGCGCCGGCGAAGGCGATGAGTAATATACCAAGACCTGCCGAAAGCTTATGCTCCTTGCTTGCCTTCGTAAGTAAGGGCCCGCGACGGTATGCAGTATCCAAAAGAGCAATGATAAAAAGGTTGAGCGCGTTGCTGCCAAAGATGGTTCCCATCGCCAAGTCGGGAGCATTGATCACAGTGACTGCACTGATACCGGTGATTATCTCGGGAAGGGAAGTGACAACAGCCAGGAGTAAAAGCCCGATCCATACCCCGCTCAACCCCGTTTTCTCTGCGATGACGTCCCCGTAGCGCGCTAGCTTCGTTCCGAAGAAAAGGATGAGAACGACACAGACGAGAAATTTGACCCAAACCAAGATCACGTTTTGCTTCCCCAGGTATTCACTGAGCAGCGATTATACCATGCCCAGAGGCAAATTCACAAATAGTTCACTTCACGATAACCATGCTTCGTTGACAGGTAGCATTCCATCTGATACATTACCATACATAGGAGACAAAGGAATGAAGGTTTTAATTGCAGAACCACAGTTGGAAATGTGGGGGCGGATGTGGAGATTATAAACCCTGACACAGAGTTGCTTGGTATTTGGCTGGATATTGGGCGTGAATATTAGACTGGCCAACTTCTGGCATCTTGTAAATAGGAAGAAGCTATTTTGCATCATGTCAATAGTACTAGGTGGCATTTTCTTGGGCTATTTTTTCTTTATGAGCTGGCTTCTAGGTTTTCTATTGAGCAAATTGGGAGGTGGCAAAAAGGCTGGAGAGCTAGGCAGGGTCAAGTCAATTCTCATTCCATTTGGCGAGAATAAGATTCATGTTCACCATTGGATTATAGCCTTGCTACTAATTCCTGTTGGTTTCTTCGTATCTGTCCCGTTACTGCCTCCGGTGACTATATGTGGATTCTTAAGTGGTGTAGCCTTTCAAGGTATCTACAATTACCGCGACTGGCATAAGATTATGATCCCCAGGCATAGCAATCGAGAAATGTGCAGCGCTGAGGAAGGCGCCATCCTCGAGGCGCAACTCGACTAGACGCTTGGCTATGCACATTGGTAGCATATGAATATAGATAAGTCGATGGAGGGCGGGAACCGTTTTCTTGCGGAACGGTGGCTAAGAAGGGGGTGGTCGTGTGGTGTTGAACGATGCTAGCGTCCTATATTTAGTACTTCTTTTCCTTTGCTTGGTTGCCTCAGCTTTCTTTTCCAGTGCCGAGACTGCGTTTGTCTCGTTGCCCAGGACTCGGGTGAAGCACATGGTGAGCACTGGGGTGAGTGGTGCGGAGCGGGTGGAAAGGATGATGGAGCAACCGGAGAGATTATTGGCAACGGTACTGCTTTGTAACAACTTCGTCAATGTAGCTGCTGCCGCTTTAGGAACTGTGTTAGCGGTCACTATCTGGGCGGGCGATTTGGGGGTGCTTATTGCGACTGTAGTGGTGACTATACTTCTGCTGATATTCGCTGAGGTGAGCCCAAAAACCCTGGCTATGCGACACCCAGAGCGACTGGCTTTGTTCTACGTCTACCCTATGGGAGTGATCATGAAAGTTGTCTACCCATTGGCGGCTGTATTAAGTTGGATTGGCTCGGCGCTCGCCGGGGGCAAGGCTCGTGTGCCTAAGGCGCTGGTGAGCGAGGAGGAGATCCGTAGCATGATCTCTGTGGGGCGTGAGGAGGGCACCGTTGAGGAGACTGAGGCCGAGATGTTGCATAATGTATTCGATTTCGGAGATCGCAGCGTCCGTGAGGTGATAACCCCTCGACCTGAGGTTACATGGATAGAGGAGGGGACCAAGCTAGCTGAGTTCCTTGCTGCATACGCCGAATCTCCTCATACTCGCTTTCCCGTGTATAGTGATAGTATCGACAATGTAGTTGGAATCCTCTCGATAAAGGATGTGCTCATGGCTCAGGCTAACGGCTCTTTAAATCAGGAGAGCGCAATCGATGACTTAGTACGTCCTGTTAGGTTTGTTCCTGAGACGAAACGCATTGCTCAACTGTTCGCTGAGATGCAGTCTCAGGGATACAATATGGTGGTTGTCGTTGATGAGTTTGGGGTAACCAGCGGTATTGTGACCATGGAGCAACTGGTGGGTGAGATCGTTGGTCAGCTCGGGGATGAAATGATGGGTGAAACGAAAGATTTCACGTTTATTGATGAGCAGACGGTTCAAATCGATGGCAGCATGCGCGTGGAGGATGCCAATGAAGAGTTGGGCTTGGGGCTGCCCGAGGGAGACTATGACACGGTAGCCGGTTTTATTCTCAGCCTGCTAGGTTACATCCCTAAAGAAGGGGAACAGTTGAGGTACAACGGCTTAAAAATGGTGATCATTGAGATGCGAGGATTAAAGGTCGAGAAGGTCCTGGTGACCAAGGAGTAATGTGCAGCGAATCCGCATCGGCTTTTCTCGAGGCGAGAAGGTTAAGTACATCTCTCATCTTGATTTGATGCGCCTTTGGGAAAGAGCGCTCAGGCGGGCTGGCATCCCAATTGCTTACTCGCAGGGATTTAGCCCGCATCCCAAGATCTCCATTGCTGCCCCTCTCCCTATAGGGGTGACTAGCGATGGCGAATTTATGGATATTTCGCTGAGAGTGAGGGTTTCCCCGTACCATTTTGCCAAGGCGGTAGGTGAACAATTGCCTTTTGGCATTAGCCTCTTAAGGGCGGAACAGGTGGAGCTGAGGCTGCCCTCGTTGCAATCGCAGGTGAGGCAGGCGGAATATCAGGTTGAGTTGGAGACCAATAAAGGGGCTGGTGAAGTAGAGGACGCACTTCACTCATTCTTAGCCAAAGAGCATATACCCTGGCAGCATCAGAGGGATACTGAGATGCGATACTACGATCTTCGTCCCCTTGTGTATCGCCTGTGGGTTGTGGGACGGCAGGAATCGGTGTGCACCCTGGGGATGAGCCTGCGTGCCGACAGCACCGCTACAGGAAGGCCCGAGCAGGTTACTGCGGCTCTGGGTTTTGCCAATCGCCCAATGTCGGTTCACCGAACCAGGTTGATATTGGCGGGCAGCTAGTGTGGCGGAGCTTGATCTAAAACGGCAGGAGAAAGCAAAGGCTTACGCTAAGACTGTGCGCCGTCTTTCCTTTATCGAACTGGGCATCAGTGGTATCTTCGTCCTGATTCTCTTACTCACTCCGCTCTCCGCTGGCCTTCGGGATGTCTTGGATTTTCCACAGCCTTTGAGGGTGGCTTTCTATTTCGCCTCCCTAATGATATTCTTGGGGATAGCGTCTGCTCCACTGAGCTTCTATGGAGGGTTTGTGATACCTCGCCGCTTCGGCCTCTTGAGACAAAATCTGAGGGGTTGGCTCCTCGACGGCGTGAAGAGAGGGACTTTGGGTTTTCTCATTGGTATTGGGGTCATTGTTTGTGTTTACTTGCTTCTGGGTAGTTTCCCCGACCTGTGGTGGCTTTTCGCTGCTGTTTTTCTTGTTTTACTTACTGTGGTGATGAGCAATCTCGCTCCAATTATCATTGTCCCCCTTTTTTATAAGCTTGAACCTCTCGCTGATGTCAGTCTGAGGGAGAGACTGGAGCGCCTTACGGAAAGGGCGAAGACGAAAGTGCGTGGCGTTTTCACCATTAACCTGAGCAGCAAAGCCACTACCGGCAACGCTGCTCTTATTGGGTTTGGAAACACCAGGCGCGTTGTTCTTGGCGATACTATACTGGATCGATATTCACCAGAGGAGATCGAGGTAATCATGGCGCATGAGCTGGGGCATCATGTGCACCACGACATCGCCAAACTTATCGCTCTCCAGTCAGCGATCATCTTGGTAGGATTTTACCTGGTGCACCTGACACTAGAGCTTGGCGTGCCATACTTTAACTTTAAAGGCATTGACGATGTTGCTGCCTTCCCCCTGCTTGTTGGTGTGTTAGGCGTCTTTGCCCTTCTTTTGGAACCATTGATTAATACCTACAGGCGTTATATTGAGGGCTCTGCTGACGAATATGCCTTGACCTTGACTGCTAATCCCATGGGCTTTATCACGATGATGACCAAACTTACCAACCAGAACCTATCTGAGGCGCAACCCAATCGCTGGGTGGAATTACTATTCTATGACCATCCCCCCTACTTTAGGCGGGTGGCTCGGGCTCGTCGTTATGCGAAAGGAGCAAAATGAAGCTTATCCTGGTGAGACACGGTGAAACGATGTGGAATCGGGAGAATAGGATTTTGGGGCATACCGATATTGAACTGAATGAGAAAGGGCAAAAGCAGGCAAAGCGATTGGGCGTAGCACTCAAGGACGAAGAAGTGAGTGCAATCTATTCCAGCTCTCTGAGGCGTGCCAGAGAGACGGCTAATGAGATTGCACGCCTTCATGATTTGGAAGTGATCGCCGATGATGCCTTTATGGAACTGGATGCCGGAGAGCTGGATGGGCTTACCTTTGAAGAGGTTATGAAGAGGTATGGCAAGTTCCTGGAAGAATGGGCTAATGATGCATCATCCTTGAAGGTACCTGGCGGAGAGTCTATAGCTGAGGTTCAGAGAAGAGCATGGTCCGCTGTGGAAAAGCTGGCTAACATCCATGCAAGTGAGACGGTTTTCGTGGTGAGCCACTCTCTCACTATCCAGAGTATTATCAATAAGGCATTGGAAATGGACCTTTCCAATCTTAGAAGATTGCGGCTGGACCTCGCCTCGATAAGTATCCTCAACTTTGGTAAAAGCGGCATCACTCTGCTGTTGTATAACGATACCTGCCATTTGGAAAATGGGGTTTGAGAAATGAAGGGTTTAAAACAGCGAGTTCTCCAGTTCATTCGAGAACAAGGTCTTATCGAAGGCGAAGAAGTCCTCCTGGTTGGTGTCTCCGGCGGTCCCGACTCTGTCTGCCTATTGCACATCCTTAGTCAGCTTCGTGAGACCCTTGGGGTGAGCCTCCATATAGCACATATGGATCATATGCTAAGGGGGGCAGATTCTGATGCCGATGCCCGGTATGTCTCCGATTTAGCTCAGCGCCTGGGGACCCCGGCGACTGTAGAGAGACGGGATGTCGGGGCGTACCAGCAGGAGCATCACCTCTCACTGGAGGAGGCGGCAAGAAAAGTGAGATATGATTTCTATTGTGAGGTAGCGGAGGCAACTGGGGCTAAGCGCATCGCTTTGGGGCATACTAAGGATGACCAGGTGGAGACCATCCTAATACATCTATTGCGGGGAACTGGCCTTGCAGGATTGCGGGGAATGCAGCCTATTACCACATGGCAAGGCAGAGGCGGCACTCTGTTGCTGGTGAGGCCACTTCTTGAAGTCACCAGAGCGGATACCGAGGAATACTGCTGCGCCTGTGATCTTGAGCCGAGGAGTGATGTTTCCAATTATTCACCCGCCTTTTTAAGAAATCGCCTTCGCCATGAGCTAGTCCCGCTCCTCCAAAGCTACAACCGCAATATCAGTGGTGCTTTGCTGCGTACGGCTCATACAGCCGCAGATGATCTGTCATTCCTTGAAGAGCATGTTTCTTTAGCATGGAGTCAGGTAGTTACGGAGCAGCCAAATGGCATCCTTCTAGATAGTAAAGCGTTGCTTTCGCTTCACCCGTCGCTTCAACGGCACCTTTTGCGCCGCGTTTTGGGCCAGATCTTGGGAGAACTCATAGATATCCAGTTAATTCATATTGAGAAGATGATGGATGCCTTATCGAAGCCAGCGGGTAGGAGGCTATCTCTACCCAGGGGGCTGATTTTTCATGTAGGTTACCACACATGCCTAGTGGCGAGGGGGGAGCAAGATACATGTCCTTTCACCCCATTGGAAGGAGAGCATAGACTAAATGTGCCTGGGGATACTGTGCTTCCAGGATGGAGTGTGAGGGCGAACATAACGACGCCTGGGCGGGCTACTGAGGGCTTCAGGGCATGTCTTGACCTTGATGAGTCAGGTATGGATTTAGTGGTGCGAGGGCGCAAGGCTGGAGACCGGTTTCAGCCCCTGGGAATGGCTGAACTCAAGAAGCTACAGGACTTTATGGTCGATGCCAAGATCCCACGGGCATGGCGCGACCATGTGCCGCTTGTATGCTCGCCAGGGGGTATAGTCTGGGTAGTGGGCTGGCGCATCGCTGAGCGGGTCAAGGTCAAAGATTCAACAAAGCAGGTTCTACACTTGGAGTTCGAAAGGCTTTGACCTCTTTAGTAGCAGCCAAAATGTAGCGCGAGGCTTTAGCCTCGCAATCGGCGACCCTGAAGGGTCGTGCTACGAAGGTGTTAATTTTGGAAGATGACCAAGCTTAAGATACCTCAAGCAAAAACTGTTTTCCCCTTAAACTTTATTGTTACTTTCCTAGGCTTTCTTGATACCCACCTGCTAATCCCGATAGTGGCTCTATATGCTTGGGACCTCGGTGCCGGTGTAGGGATGGTTGGGTTGATCGTAGGACTGTACTCGATAGCCAACACCCCAGCAAACATAATCTTCGGACGGATGGTCGACAGAGTGGGCTACAAGAAACCCCTGATTATGGGTCTTCTGGGAGATGCTATCGCTATGTTTGGTTATGCTATATGTCGTTTGCCTTTCCATCTAGCCGTGGTACGGTTGTTCCATGGCATTAGTGGTGGTGTACTAGGTCCCGCCACTATGTCGGTGAGTGCCGAGCATGCTGCTTATGGTCAAAAAGGTAGGGCGATGGGATTTTATGGGATGGCGATGGGGATGGCTACGCTGGTAGGCTATGGCCTCAGTGGAGTGATGGCCTCTCGTATGGGCTATGGGTTCGTATTCTACTTCGGATCAGTGGCGCTTCTTTTAGGGGTGTTGTTGGCTGTTGTGATGCCAAAAGCGAAGGCCCCCGCTACAGCAATAAAAACGTCTCTTAGCCAGGACTTGAAAAAGATAGGGGGATTACTTCGAAGAAGGGGCTTGTTAACCTCATATTGCTCAATATTCGCCCAGTACTTCGCCTTTGGGGGTGTTGTTACACTGTTGCCACTGTATGTTAAGGGCCAGGGCATGGAGGCGTTCCATGTGGGAATGTTGCTTGCGACCTTTGCTATCGTTTTTACCCTGCTCCAGTTCTTCGGCGGGGCTATCGCTGACCGTGTTGGACGGCAGATACCTATCACTGCCGGTTTGGGTCTTTGTGTGGTTTCGCTGGTTGTGATGCCTGCTCTTGGAACCTTTGCTCTTCTAGCTGTAATTATGGCGGTATATGGGGCAGCCTATGCACTGCTGTTTCCATCGATATCCGCTCTAGTTGCAGACCACACCACGCCAGAAGAGCGTGGCAGAGCAACGGGCATTTTTCACGCACTCCTGACTGCTGGTGTTGCCATAGGGGCGCCGTTGATGGGATGGGTGGCATATTTTGTCGGGATCGAGTTAGGATTGGCCCTTTGCTCTTGTGCTGTTGCCTTGGCTCTGATTGTAGCCTGGGTGGACTTGGGCAAGCAGAATCCTGTGCAAGACCCATCGAGCGCATAAACGCTAGATGTAGGATTGTTCTGGTTCTTCTTTAGTTTCGAAGGCTATAGGTGTCGGCTGCTCACTTCCGGGTCGCCGGCGGAGCCACAGGGCTATTGCCATGGTCACTAACGCTACCGCCGCAATGTAAATCTCTACCTGAAAGGCAGTGAGATATGCTCCCTGGAGAAGAAGCACACCATAGTTAGTGAGGAAATGGAGGAACGCAGCCAAGAGGTAAAACTGCCACCATTTACCCCTAAAGAGACCGTACGTGGCGATAGCGGTGGCCCCGATATGGAGAGCCACAGTGAAGAACCTCTCCCAGAAGCCCAGCAGCGCTTCAAAACCATAGGCCTCAACCCAGCCCCATGTCCAGCCTGAGGCGAAGACCATATTCAACACCCACTGCGCCTCGAAGATGCCGAATCCCGCTCCTGCTATTGCTCCTACTATTATTGCCATCCTGGCTTCTTTTGGGCGCCTCCACTTTATGTATGCTAAAGGCGGCAATAGTTTTGCTACCTCTTGAACCAGACCGCTGAGGAGAACTGCCGGTATCCCGGCAAGCAAGATCCAGCTCAATAAGGTTTCCTGGCCCCAGAAATGGTTAAGAGCCTGGCTAGACCATGTTTGGAGGGGGATTTGAATGAAGCAAACGGCAGCGAGGGTGAGAATGGCGCTGGAGACAAACACTAAAAGAAGGGCGACAATGAAGACTGGCACGCGCAGTCCGTTCTTCCTTAACCATGGTATGAAAGCGGAGAGCCACACAGCACCGAAGGTAAAAGCCAGACCAATTCCCCACGCGGTGAGGCTATGAAAGAAGGAAACGAAGAAATCCCAGGAAATTTGTAACACTAACTCGCCTATTGCTGATTACGGATGCTCTGTCAGCAGAAGAATAGTATCGCCCTTTTGGTACTTGACCAGGTAGTGGGGGGCTTCCACGCCGTACCAGAAATGGATTGTAATGTTGAGAACGGACAGCTCCAGTTTATGGCAATTGAAGCTTCCCGCTGGTGTCTCCACGGTCTCTTTCCCTAAAACGGTTACGGTGGCAGCGGGCTTTTGGTAAATAGTCCAAATTATGATGTTAGTGTAGCGCCCCGCGTAGCCCTCCTCGAATGGAAGCGTCCTGAACAAATACCAGACTTGGTCGTTGGCATAGGAATCAGCGGGGATATTGAACTCATATGGTCCTTGATGATGGTTGCCTGGCAGGTCAGCATCGATAATGACTTTGTTTCTGTCCTCATAATTAGCTCTGACCTCATACAGACCTTGCGGCAGTGCTCCACCAAGCGGCACGTTTACTGTTCTGGTCTCAGAAATTGGCTTGAGGTCGTCAGCATTCATAGCTATGGTGATGTCATCGGTGGTGTTTCCTATCACTGTGAAGGTTGTCATTATATAGCGTTCACCTTCTCTCTGTATGGTCATATTTAGCGTCCCGAGCTCTGTACCTTGGGTGTCGTGGACGGCATAGCTTGTCGTCTCACCATCGGCCCAGGGGATCTGGGCTATGGTGATGACGGGCACTGACGGTCCACAAGCAACCAATGCTAGGCAAATAGAGAGGAGCAGTGCTAAGACAGGCAACCATCTTTTCATAATTCTATAATTCTCCCTTCACATAATGCGATTTAGCCTTGGGTTTGGGGTGATGCCGGGCAGGCGGCCCCTTTTGGCGGTGGGCTTACCATCTACTTCGTGGAGGTCTGCAGTGAAGTCGATAGGCTTGGCACCGCTGATATAGCTCCCAATACCGAAGGCAGCCACGGGGGCGGCATTTTCTTTAAAGTATCTGATCCGCTCCGGGTCGACGCCACCACTGACGAAGACGGTTACATCTTTAAAGCCGGCGAGGTCAAGCCAAGCTCTTGTCTCTTTGACTAAGTCGGCGGTAACACCTCCCCTCTCACTAGGGGTATCGAGACGCACCCCATGAAGTCTTCCTTGCATAGCCTGGGCTACAATCACGCTCTCCTCTGGTTCATCCTTGAAGGTATCAACCAAGGCTATGCGAGACACGTCAGGAGGCATATGCTTATCGAAAGCGAGGGTAGCGGCTGCAGTATCGCCCATGACTATTATGAGAGCATGGGGTATAGTGCCGGTTGGGGCGATACTAGCAAGCTTGGCCCCTTCGACGCTGGAGCAACCAACACAACCACCGACAATGGCGGCATAATCCAGAATGCCTGCTATCGCAGGATGAACATGGCGGGCGCCAAAGCTGATAATCGGAATGCCTTGAGCCGCCTCTACACACTCCCGTGCTGCAGTTGCCCAGCCGCTGCACTGAGACAACATGCCTAAATAGGCAGTCTCATAGGCACCATAGCTTTGGTAAGGGGCAGTTATCCGAAGTACCACCTCTTTTCTTTCAAAGGATTCACCTTCGGGGAGAGACCAAACCTCTCTATTATTCTCAGGAAGCACTTTATCCAGCAGGGCATGAACTTCGTTCATACCGCAGAGAATGCCTGACCTGGAAGGGAAAACCTCCATGGTAGCTACCGGGTTCAGCCCCTCCTTCTTGAGTATTTCCACAGCGCGGATGAAATAGATATCAGCCGTTTCTCCAGAAAGGATAGAGGCAGGGGTCTCAAATTGATGAATAGACGTTTTTACTGCTGGTGTCTGTATCAACTTTGCTCCCAGAACTTTCTCCATATGATCCAAAGCATGGTAGTGCGCAGCTAAATCGAAAGATGCTACGCAGTCGACAGGCACCTCTACGTCGTAATCGCGATTTCTGGCATCGGCGACGGTATGCACAACACAGATGTCGGTGCAAACCCCGCAAACGATCAGCTTCTGTGGAGCCAGTAGCTTTAGCTTCTCATCAAGATCGGTACCGAAGAAGCCGCTAAAGCGCTTCTTCGGTATGACCTCCCTAGGATACTTGGCGAGCTCGGGGATCACCTCTGCCTCTGAGGTCCCAGCTATGCAATGAGGGGGGAACATCTTAAATTCAGCGTCGTCGGGGGCGTGATGGTCGCAGATAAAAAATATCCTCGAGCCTTTTTCAATCTCTTGTTCCAGAAGCCTCTGTATATTGGGGATGATGTGGCGTGCCCCTTCACCACAGTAAAGAGGGTTTCCTTCCTCCAAAAAGCCGCGGAGCATATCCACTACAAAAACTGCGTTAGACATCGTTTATAGGCTCCCACTTTTTCGTCATCTTATTTTACTTTCTGGGGATAAGTCAAGCTGAGGTGGCTTTGGCGCTCCCAGCAAGAAGATGAGGACCAAGGCAATAATGGTGATGAGGATGGAGAGGATGAATGCCATATCATAGTTACCCGTAACATCGAAGATATAACCGGCGATGAAGGGGCCGATAGCCGCGGCGATGGTGATAAAGGCCCATAGGCCTCCATAGATGGCGCCGAAGGAGATCAACCCAAAATGCTGGCTCACGAGCAGAGGCTCCAGGGCAAACATGCCTCCGATTCCCAAGCCAAATACGACCACAAATAACCAAACTACGGCTATGGAGCCTGTCCCCAATAGAATAATGGCTAGTCCTCCTATCTGAAGAAGAAAGCACAACATAACCATATACTTAATGGGCACCTTATCAACGAGATACCCTGCCGTTACCCTGCCGAAGACACTTATCCCAATGGTAATAGCCAAGATTGTTGATGCCATCTGGTGCGAGACCCCCTCGTCTTGGAGGAAGGGGACGAGATGTGCGATGATGGCTCCTGTTCCCAGAAAGGTCAGACTCAATGCCCCGGTGATGAGCCAGAAAGTTTTCGTTCTCAGGGCGCTGGATAGTGTCCAGGTTGCTCCAGCCTGAAAATCCTCTGTCACTGGTGTTTTGGCTTGCATCTCCTCGGAGGTCTTGCCATCGGGCGAGAGATACATTTCCTCTGGCCGCTCTCTAATGACAAGCATGCTTAACGGGGCGAGGGCAATCAAGATAATGAGGCCCAAAATGTGATAGGCCGTTCGCCAGCCAAGTACGGAGATAAGGTAGCTTGCCAAGGGGAGCATGGTTAGCCCTCCGATGCCGAAGCCACTCAGAGTGACCCCTATTGCCAATCCTCTCTTCTTGTCAAACCAGCTGGATACGACTCTGGCGATGGGGATATTGAGCGCGCCGAGATGTCCCAGCGCCATGACAAAATAGAAGGCATAAAAGTACCAGAGAGAAGTGCTGAAGCCGAGCAGGGCAAAAGCGCCGCCGGTGATCAATGCCCCTGCAGCCATCACCTTTCTCGCTCCATACCTGTCAACCCACGTTCCTACTAATGGGGCTGCAAGCCCAACTAGGGAGGCGACGGTCATCGCCAGGGATATCTCGGCTCTCGACCAGCCGAAATTATCGCTGATGGGGATAATGAAAGCACCGAAGGTGTAGTAGCCTATACCGCCAGCTAAAAGGAGGCTTGTGAAGCCTACGGCAACAATACGCCAGCCGTAGAAGATGTTAGATATGGGCATTATACCCTTTCTGGCAAGTCAAGAAGGGGAGCGAAATCGCAGGCGTAACAATCCCTTTACATCGTCGAAGGCTGTTCTAGAGACGGAAACCCTCGTGTCGGGGTCCTCAATCCAGGTGACCGGTACATCCTTGGTTCGATAGCCCTTCTTCTCAGCGAGGATAAGAAGCTCGGTATCGAAGAACCACTTTTGATCCTTTATGAGCGGTACCAGTTCTTGCGCTGCTTTACTGCTCAAAGCTTTGAAACCGCACTGTGCATCAGAGAATTTTGATCTGAACATCGCCTTGATGAGCAGATTGTAGCTTCTGGACGTCAATTCGCGTTTAAAAGAGCGCTTGATTGATGAGCCAGGCATGAGGCGGGAACCAACAGCGATGTCGTAGCCTTCCTCGACTGCTTGGATCAATTTCGGGAAGGCTTCAAGGTCTGTGGATAGATCGACATCCATATAGCTTACGATGTCGGCTGTGCTGTCAAGCCAAGCGCGTCGCAGCGCTCTCCCTCGACCTTTTTCGTCCAGGTGCAAGGAAACGACATCGGAATACTCGCTGGATAGTGCCTGCGCTACATCCCATGTTTTGTCAGTGGAGGCATTATCAGCGATGACAATAGTCCAGTTGTGTGCAAGATTACTCTCCAGGAATTGCCTCAGGGTATTAATACTCTGTTTGAGGACTCGCTCTTCATTGTAGACTGGTATTACTACATCGACGGTAGTCACTTTGCCCCTTTCCTCAAATTGAATTCATTGCTCAATATACCTATAAGGGTGGTACCGTGATAGTGGCCATCGACGAAATATCGGTGGCGTACTACACCCTCCTTGACAAAGCCACATTTCTCGTAGGACCTGTGGGCTCTTAGATTACAATTCGGAGTGTTGAGACAGATGCGGTGGAGATTCAATTCGTAAAAGAGGTAATCTCGGGATCAATGCTTGAAATGGCGCACGCCAGTGAAAACCATGGCGATGTTGTACTCATCGGCTACTTTGATAACCTCTTCGTCGCGCATCGAGCCCCCAGGCTCAATTATGGCAGTGATGCCACCTTTGGCGGCCAGTTCCACACCATCTGGGAAGGGGAAGAAGGCGTCAGAAGCGAGCACACTGCCTGTGGCGCGCTCGCCGGCTTTCTTCAGGGCGATCTCCACACTATCGATCCGGCTAGGCTGTCCCGCGCCCATACCCAGAAGCGTACCGTCTTTGGCTAAAACAATGGCATTCGATTTTACATGCTTTACAGCTCGCCAGCTAAAACGAAGGTCTTTGGTCTCCTCTTCCGTCGGCTGGCGCTTGGTCACCGGGCGCAGGGTTGGGTCCTCGGTCTCGAAGTCTCCCGTCTGGACTAGGAAACCTCCGACTACGTGACGGAAGGTCAGGGACGGGACGCCCTTCTTATCCGCTGTTGGGCCCATGGTGAAGAGGCGAAGGTCTCGCTTCCTATTGAGCAGAGACAGGGCGGCTTCATCGAATTCAGGCGCGATGATAGCGTCGAAGTGCGTCTTGTCGATCTCCTCGGCCGTTGCATGGTCTATCTTTCTATTGGAGGCGACGATTCCGCCGAAGGCCGATACCGGGTCGCCGCTAAGGGCTCTCCGATAGGCTTCAGCGAGGTCGTCATGAGAAGACAGTCCGCAGGGGTTGTTGTGCTTAAGAATGGCAACTGTGGGAGAAGCAAAATCAGATACAATACCGAGGGCAGCATCTAGGTCGAGAATGTTGTTAAAGGATAGAGCTTTGCCAGACAATTGAGCAGCTGCCACGACACTAGACCCCTCCTCTCGCACAACGTCCATTTTGTAGAAGGCAGCCTGCTGATGAGGGTTCTCGCCATAGGAAAGTTCTTGGAGCTTCCTCAGTGCGATGGTCATATCCGCCGGGAATTTCTCGTCCTCTGGTCTCAAATAGCGTGCGATGGCGGTGTCATAGAGCGCCACATGTTGAAATGCCTTCTGGGCCAGCCTTTTTCGTTCTTCGATGCTTACTTCTCCTGAGAGCAGTTTCTCCAGAACGGGCTGGTAGTCTGCGGGATCGACTATCACGAGTACGTAGGGGAAGTTCTTGGCGGCGGCGCGAATCATGGTTGGTCCGCCGATGTCGATATTCTCCAGCGCCTCATCAAGTGTGACCCCTTCTCGGGATACTGTCTGGACGAAGGGGTAAAGATTGACTGCCACCAGGTCGATGGTCGCTATCCCCCTTTCGCTGAGCTCTGCAAGATGACCGGGTACGTTACGCTTGGCTAGAATCCCACCATGGACAGCAGGGTGAAGTGTCTTCACGCGTCCGTCGAGGATCTCGGGGAAGTTCGTCAACTCGCCAACACTGTGAACGGGCACCCCTGCCTTTTGGAGAGCACCCTTAGTGCCTCCAGTGCTGTATATCTCCACTCCAAGCTCCTTCAGACCACGAGCAAATTCAACAAGGTCTGTTTTGTCTGAGACGCTCAAAATTGCTTGCATGAGTTACCTCCTAAAGCATAGCTATACGTTGTGTTCCCTTCTGTTCCACCACCTCACCGATTATTTTGGCCTCTGGTATCTTCTTGGTCAACTCCTCGACATCACTTGGAGAGCAAACCACTATCATGCCAACCCCCATATTGAAAACGCGGTGCATCTCCACCTCGTCCACATTGCCCTCTTTCTGAATTAGTGAGAAGATGGGAGGTATATCCCAGGACTTTTTCTCGATTTTGGCTGCCAACCCCTCAGGCAGGATACGAGGCAAATTACCAGGAATGCCTCCACCTGTGATATGGGCTATGCCTTTAATCAAGGGGAGGAGCAGATGGAGAATGGTATAGTAGCAGCGGTGGGGTTCAAGAAGCTCCTCACCCAAATTGCGACCCAGTTCGGGATAGATGCGGTTCAGACACGAAGAATCTTCGTCGATGTTGAATATCTTTCGCACCAGGGAATAGCCGTTAGTATGGAGCCCGCTTGAGGGCAAGCCAATGATGCCGTCGCCAGCTTCTATCGAATCACCATTGATGAGCTTGCTCTTTTCCACTATGCCTACAATGAATCCAACAAAGTCGTACTCGCCCTCTGGGTAGAGGCCAGGCATCTCAGCAGTCTCACCACCGATGAGAGCGCAGCCCACCTCCCTCAATGCGCTGGTCATGCCTTGTACGATGCTCTCTAAAATACTGGGCACAAGTTTAGCCATGGCTATATAGTCCTGAAAGAATAGCGGCTTGGCACCACAGGTGAAGATGTCATTTATGCAGTGATTTGCCAAGTCAATACCTATAGTATCATGTTGGTTTAAGGCACAGGCGATCTTTAGCTTGGTGCCGACTCCGTCGGCGCTGGAGACGAGGACAGGTTCTTGATAGCCCTTTAATTCGAAAAGCCCACCAAAAAACCCGAGGTCGCCCAGGACCTCGGGTCCAAAAGTGGTACGCGCTAGTTTTCGAATAGTTTTCACAAGTTTATCGGCGACATCGATGTCTACACCAGCGGCCCGATAGGTTCCCTTTACAATCTTGGCAGCCAAAAATCACTCCCTGACAGGCTCGAGTGCCAGTTTATCCATCTCAAGCTGCACCGGGATTGGGTATTCGCCAGTAAAGCAGGCAAGGCAGAAGAGATCCTTGGGCAGCGCTACCGCCTCCATGAGGCCTTCTATGCTCGAATAGCCAAGGGAATCAGCACCGATGGAATCGGCAATCTGAGAGACATCTTTGTGGGAAGCGATGAGTTCCCCTCTTGTTGCCATATCCACCCCGAAGAAGCAGGGATATCGAATGGGTGGGGCGCAGATGCGCATGTGTATTTCCTTGGCTCCAGCCCGCCTGATCAGACTGATTACCCTCGGCGTGGTGGTGCCGCGTACGATGCTATCATCGACTAATACAACTCTCTTGCCCTCCAATATCTCGCGCATCGGGTTGAACTTGAGCTTGACGCCAAGCTCCCTGATACGCTGATCAGGTTCGATGAAGGTACGCCCAACATAGCGATTCTTCAACAGCCCCTCAGTAAAAGGTATCCCCGACTCTATTGAATAGCCAAGGCCTGCTGCCGTCGCCGAGTCTGGGACGCCTATCACCAGATCGGCATCTACCGGATGCTCCTGAGCTAGTCTCGCTCCCATGGCTTGTCGTGCCAAATATATACGTCGGCCCTCTATTATGCTGTCGGGTCGGGCGAAGTAGATGTATTCAAAGATGCACAGGCCTCTCTTTCTGGGCTGCTTCTCTTTATAGCTTCTCATCCCGGATGAATCGATGGCAATCACCTCGCCAGGCTCGACCTCGCGAAGGAATTTTGCCCCGATATGGTCCAAAGCACAGCTTTCCGAGGCTAGCACCCAGCCACCGTCGAGGCGGCCTAAGCAGAGTGGTCGAACCCCTAGGGGGTCGCGAACTCCGAAAAGGCTATCCTCGGTCATCAGTACCAGGGAGTAAGCGCCCTCCAGTCTCTTCATTGCATATCTGATCTTGTTAGCCCACGTTTTTTTTGTTGAGGAGAGGATTAGATGAGCGATAACCTCGGAATCCGTTCCAGTGGCGAAATTGCAGTGTTGCTGCTCTAGCTCATTATGCAGGTACAGAGCGTTGGTGATATTTCCGTTGTGCCCCAAGGCAATCTTGCCTGAAGGGCCTTCAGTTAAGATAGGCTGGGCATTAGCTGGGCTGCTAGAGCCGGTGGTGGAATAGCGGTTGTGTCCTATGGCGATGTTGCCCCAGAGTCTGGCTAAGACCTCTTCGTTGTATACCTGAGAAACCAGCCCTGTCTTGGTGTATACATGAATGCGCTTCCCATCGGCGGTGGCGATGCCAGAACTCTCCTGGCCGCGATGTTGCTGAGAATATAGACCGAAATAGGTAAGCCTCGCTACATCCTCACCAGGGGCATAGACTCCAAAAAGGGCACAAGACTCCTTCATCTTTTCGTCTCTCCAGCTCATTATATTGCCCCCTTACTCTAGGGTCAATCTATCTAAATTTGCGTTCTAAGCCAATTCAGAGCGCCATCTATAGCCTTTTCAGAGATGCGAAGCCGATGTCCTGCTCCCTCAACAATCAGAATGTCCTTAGGTTCACCCGCACTGTTGTAAAGCGCCCAAGCGTCTTGTGGGTCAACCACATCATCCTCAGCGCCGTGGACAATCAGGAGTGGCCTTGGAGATATTTTATCGATCCGATTAATCGGGCTAAGCTGACTGAAACTGTCGAGCCATTCATCTACGGAGGGAGGGAAATCGTCGTCCCTGATTATTCCAACGCGGCGAAAATGATCGATCAAGGATTTTGTCCGTGCGGCATCGGTGACGAGGCGGAATTTGGCGGGACATGAGCATAGCACCAACGAGGAGACCCGAGGGTCTTCTGAAGCAACGTAGACGGAGACTGCAGCACCACCACTAAACCCCATAAGGGAGATTTTGTTCTTCTCCACTTCTTTCATACTGTAAATATATTCAAGGACGGTTTCGAGGTCTCTGGTCCATCCTAGAATATCGAAGTTGCCTCCGCTATCTCCTGTCCCTCTGAAGTTGAAGATCAATGTCAAGAAACCGGCCTTGGAGAACCTCTCGGCAAGAAAGGGATAACCTCGATCGTTAGGGTCGGGGATTCCTCTAGGTATACCATGGCAGACGCAGAGGGTGGGGCAGGGCTTCTGCTGTGGGATGTAGACCTCGCCAACGAGGTTGAAGCCTTCCAATTCGAGAGAAATGCCCCTCCGCTTCATATCTACATATCTATCTTAACACAAGCCTAGTCCAATCGACAATAGAAATACATGGTCGGGAGTCCAGAAGAGTGTCATCTTGAGACTTGCTTCGGTGGTGCCTCCAAAGGAGTGTATCTCGGAGCGGAGAAGCTTCTGCCAGATTGCTATCATGAGCCACAGCGCACCGCCGTGAATGAAATAGGGCATGGGACATGTAACTGGGGTATTTGACAAGTACAAGTTGTTGTGCAAAGAAGTTCTTTGAATGTATAATGCCGTGCAACGGTGGTGACACGGCCCCCGCATTAGATGTGGGACTCATGCTGAAGGGCTGCTATGAGTCCCCCAAGGTACAGGTTCGGAGTGTGGAGATATTGAACCTGGCAATAGAATTCAATTCTCGTAGAAAGGAGTGTAAATCATGGCTTACGCAAGGGAGTTAAGATTTGTGTACCGGAATCCCACCAGAGTGGTCTTTGGGGAGGGTTCGGTCTCGGGTATGGCTCTTGAAGTCGAATCCCTTGGCGGGACTAGAGCTTTAATCGTTACCGACGAAGGGCTTACCAAGACCGACCTGCCAGAACGAGTAAAGAGTGCATTGGGGGACAAATGCGTCGGTGTCTTCGGCGAGGTGAAGCCTGATAGCGGTTTTGATGTAGTGCAGAGGGGGGTGGAGGTAGCTCAGGAGCTTGGCGCCGATATACTGGTGAGCGTCGGTGGTGGGAGTTCCATGGATACCGCCAAGGCAATGTCTATCGTCATCAAGGGTGGTGGCAAGCTCTCCGACTATGTAGGAGTACCCATAGCGGGACCGACTGTGCCCCACATAGCAATCCCTACCACGGGGGGAACGGGGAGCGAGGTTACGCAGATAGCTGTAATAAAGGATGACGAGCGAGGGGTGAAGCAGGTTTTTCTAAACGATCACCTCTTTCCGAAACTAGCGATACTGGATCCACAGATGACAGTGGGGATGTCCCCACTGCTGACGGCCTCTACCGGGATGGACGCTATGACCCACGCCGTAGAAGGTGTTGCATCCATAATGAGGGAACCCATCGCCGATGCGCTGAATTTACACGCTATACGCTTGATAGTAGAATACCTACCTCGATGCGTGGAAAATGGGGATGATCTTCTGGCACGGGGGCAACAGATGATAGCCGCCACGCTGGCGGGAATAGGCTGTTCCCATTCACTGTACGGAATAGTACATGCTATGGCTCATGTCGTGGGTGCCAAGCACGGGGTCCCTCATGGCATCGCCAACGGGGTATTGCTTCCCCATGGTATGAGATACAACCTCGATGCTTGCCCCGATCGCTATGCGTTGGTGGCGGAGGTCATGGGGGTCAAGGAGAAGGGGATGAACGATAAGGAGGCCTCTACTGCTGCTGTCAATGTCATGAGTGACTTGATCAAAAGGATCTCCCATCCCCAGAGGCTTCGCGATGTAGGTGTTCCCGTCGAGGCATTGGAGGACTGTGCTACTGCCACCCTCAGTGAACCACCCATACTAACCAACCCTAGGCCTGGCGATCCCAGCGAGGTTCTAAAGATGTTCCAGGAGGCATGGTAGCACACCGAAGCAGCATCAGGAGTGGACCAATATGCCATTCTAAGGGAGTGGCAGTGTGTCATTGATCGTATGAGCAAGTATATCGCTCTGACGACAAATTCTTGTAAGATAATGTAACAATAGTAAAGCGCCTTAACAACTGGATAGTGAAAGGAGGGTAGAATGAAGCGAAAGTACGTGGCTTTGCGCATAATTGCCGTCATCCTCACGGTACTTGCATGGATAGTATTGATACTTGGTGTGATCGGCTCGATTCTGACGGGTGTTTTAGGAGCGGATGCGCTAACAACAGTAGATCTACCAGGAGGCACCTTCGCAGCTATTACTATTATTGTGGGCATAATCGTTTCTGTTGTGTATTTCCTATTTTTGCTTGGCGCTGCCCAATTGATCTACTTAGTCGTTGATGTTGAGCGAAATACTCGAGAGACGGCCTATCGCATCAGGACTGGCAGCAAGGTATTCCCCGAGCAGCTCGAAGACTAGCCATAAGCTAAGTAGCTTGGAGAGCAGTCTTGATGTGACTAAGATTTCTCGGTGGCGATTGCAGGAAATTACCGCCGCAATGACATCGATTTGACAATTAGCTTCGTTTATCCGTAATCAGGGCACTCCTTGCTGAAGAAAAGCCTTTGGAGCTGTAGGTGCTTACGTGGTTAACATGCTGGATTGCGTACTCAAGGTTAGCCAGGGAGACACCTTTTCTTGTTCAAATGTCCATGGGGATTTAGTATATGGCTGAGAGAAAGGATGTGGCTGGAGTAGTATGAGATTAAGCTATACGCTTTTTGAGACTGAGCTTGGCTGGATGGGGCTTGTTGCCTCCACAGCGGGACTGAGGCGCATTGTGCTACCTCGCCCTTCGCGAGAGGCGATGCTTCAGCTTACTATAGAGGGTTTTCCCGAGGCCATCGGCGATGCCTCTTTTTTCGACGACCTGACTGAGCGCCTTAAGCGGTTTTTCGAAGGCGAGTTGGTATCCTTTGATGACAAACTCGATTTGGCTCATGCTACCATGTTTAGACGCGCTGTATGGGAGGCGACTCGCTCTATTCCATATGGCGAGACCCGTAGCTACAGTTGGGTCGCCCACCACATAGGAAAACCCCGGGCTTTGCGTGCAGTGGGGCAGGCGCTGGCCCATAATCCTATTTCCATTATAGTGCCGTGTCATCGTGTGGTGAACAAAAACGGCAATCTCGGAGGCTTTGGTGGAGGCCTGGATATGAAAAAGCGCCTCATTGAGATAGAGGCCCTTCCTCGAAAGGGCAATCAGAAGATTCAGCGGTAGCGGCGGGGCTTCCTACCTCTTATTGTCGATATGACCAAAGCTGAACCCCCACCAACAACGACGACAATTCCCCCGATGATGATGTACAGGTACAGATAGTCATCCCGCCAGTTGGCGGTAACTGTCTTCGGTTCATCCATCAAGATGGTTGCGCTAGTACTGTTGGCCGTCGAATCACCGCTCCACTTGGTGAAAACCTTGCGTATAATTGTGCCTATGGGAGATGTCACTGAGATGGTGGCGGTGGAATCTTCATCGTACCAATCTCCCTCTTCGGGTTCGGGTTCACCATATTCCGAGTTGACTGTAAGGTAATGCTGTGTCTTGTATTCTGTAGCCGCTGTGTGTGGGGCGTCCATGGTTATGGATACGGAGTTGTTAGTTTCGGTGTTATCATCGACAGTCCATTTGAGGAATACATATCGGGTGCCATCGTCGCCGACAATCTCAGCAGTTTCTATGTCAACATCGGTTCCTTTGTCATACCATCCCTCCCCTGACGGGTCGCTATAATCTGCATCAACTGTCAGGTAATGCTGAGTCTTGTAGCTCGCGGTGTATGTTGCATTGCCAGACACCGTGATAGTTTTCGATGGTGAAGCATCTCCGTCTGGACTCCATGATGTGAATACGTATTGTGTCCCCTCCTCACCGCTCGCTGCAGGTGATGGCGCCACGCAGTCATGCGCTGACCCATTGGCCCATGAGAATGACTTCGGTAGCTCGGCGGGAGAGTATGTTGTTCCGTCGATTGTTAAAGATACTACATCCGGGCTGGCACCCAAGGTAACGGAAAATAGTTTTGGGGTAGTAAATGTTAGCTCAGTTCCATTACCGGTGCCGGCAATGTTCTTGGCCTGCGCTCGAAAATAGTATGTCGTCTCTTCCTCCAGACTAGAGATGGATTCACTGAAGGGCTCACCGGTGATCTTACTACCCGTCCAAGTAGTATTATAGGTGTAAGGCTCTCCTGAGTCGGTGTCATATTCAAACCGGTACTGGCAGGGTTCACCTTCATCATCGGTTATAACGCCATTTAGGGTAGCAGTAGGCTCACCGTCACTCTCACCAACTGACGTTGCTGGACTGGTGCTGACAATTGGTGGCTCCGTCACAAAAGTGATATCGAGGGTTCGCCAGTCAAGGTTGTAATCACTATACCAGGGAAACTCCAACCAGCAGTCATAGTTCATATGCATATCTAGATAGAAACGCCCGTTGGGACGACCAGCAGTTGTACCCCAGCTATTTAGCAAAATCCAGTAGTCGTCAGATGTCCCAGGGCCATCATTGTACCCCACGCACAGAACGGCATGGCCACTACCCTCGTCGGAGTCATATATGTGACCGCAAGAGAAGTCCGGGTTCCAAATGACACTCTCCGCTTCGTCATCCCAAAAATCGTGGAAGTTATCCCAATCACTATCATTGGCCAGGTAGAAGGTGAAATACAGCGCTTTGTCCTGGTTGAGTACATTCTTGATATTGCTGATAGCGGTTGTATTTCCTACATCATGAGTATTGATTGTCTCCGCTGTGATGGATGTTGTGGGATAATTGGGCGTCGTGGAAATAGTGCCGGGAGGCACAGTGGTAATCTCGTCATCGCAGTCTTGGATGCCATCCTGCCAGCTGGCATTGGTGTTGGACTACGGAATGGCCTGTTTGGTACCGGCGTAGAAGTGTGCCAGATATGCTAAGGTTCCCCCGCAACAGGCCCAGTTCGAACCACTCCCCCCGCTGTAGTTGGAATTCAGATACTGTATGGAAAGCCGGTCTTTAATTCCATTCTGGACATCAAGGGCAATCTCCATAACCCCGGTGCCAGCCCATGCCCAGCAGTTGCCGCATTTGCCCTGGTCACGTTCAGTCGGGGTATATTGCAAGTGGTCCAGGAGACTGTGAGATGTTCCATATTTTTCTGGCCATTTTCCCATTTGGAAGCTAATTTGCGGATCGATGTAGGCTTCAGGGAGACTGTCACGGAGTTCTAGCCATCTACGAAGTTCCTCCAAAGAGGGTCTCATAATAGGATGTTCGCTCATCTCTTGCGAGTCGCATGAGTGACACCGTTGGCACGGGTCATTCGCTAATGCCACGGCCATCTCCACTGGGAGGCGAGCCTCTGCCTCAAAGCCCTGTTCGGGGGCAGCGGTCTCATGCGCTTCCTCAACCATCGTAGGATCGGCCAAGACCGACTCTACCAGAGAAAACATCATGACCAGAAAGAGCGCAAGAATAAGCAATGTTTTCTGCAAATGTATTCTAACCGTCCGTTCGCTGATCCTATACATCTTGGGGTAATATGCCTTTCGTTCTGTAAGATACCATAAAATGCTAAACTGGTCAATAAGCTTCTTTTAATGCTTTAATTGATATATACAGGTATCAATTGCTATATATAGTTAGTATACCGCACCAAAGTTTGCTGCCTGGAGCCCTGCTTCAGCTTCTTCGGCGTGTGCAGGAAGAGTGCGATGATGTTCTGATGTCGATGAGTTGAGCAAGAATGGCGGTCTTGCCGGATTTGGTGTAGGCCTGGATATGAAAAAGCGCCTCATTGAGATAGAGGCGCTTCGTCTAAAGGGCTATTAGAAGGTTCCGCGGTAGCGGCGGGGCTTCCTACCTCTTGTTGTCGATATAAACAGAGCTGAACCTCCTCCTACAATGACGATACCCCCGATGATAAGATACAGGTACAGATAGTCATCCCGCCAGTTTGCGGTTACGGTTTTTGGCTCATCCATCAGGATAGTTGCGCTAGTACTGGTGGCCGTCGAACCGACGCTCCACTTGGTGAAAACCTTGCGCACGATGCCACCTATAGGGGATGTCACCGATGCGGTGGCTGTTGAGTCTTCATCATACCAACCCTGTCCTTCGGGGTCACCATATTCCGAGTTGACCGTCAGGTAATGCTGCGTTTTGCAGTTTGTAGTCGCTGTGTGTGGGGCATTCATGGTTATGGACACAGGGTTGCCACTCTGATCATCGCCGTCGACGACCCAGTTTAAGAAGATATATTGGGTGCCATTGGTGTCATCATCGCTAATAGTCTGCTCCGCTGTTCCTGTCGTTGCTGTGGAACCTTCGTCGTACCAACCTTCTCCAGATGGGCTGCCATGTTCAGAGGCAACTGTCAGGTAATGCTGCGTCTTGTAATCTGCAACCGCTGTATGAGAGGCGTCCATACTTATGGATAAGGGATTTTTGGTTTGTTCAACACCATCGACGATCCAGTTTAGGAAGACGTAGCGAGTATCGGCGTCACTATCGTCGATGATAGTCTCCTTGGCAGTTACTATCGAAGCTTCTGTCCCTTCATCGTACCAGTCTTCTCCTGAAGGCTCGTCGCCATATTCCGATTCAACTATCAGGTAATGCTGCGTCTTGTAATCTGCAACCGCTGTGTGGGGGGCATCCATGGTAATAGATACGGGGTTTTCGCTTTGATCGATGCCATCAACAGTCCAGTCTAAGAAGATATGGCGGGTGTCATCCTCGCTAATAACCTCAGCGGCTTCTATCTGAGCATTGTTTCCGTCATCGTACCAGCCTTCCCCAGGTGGGCTACCGTAGTCCGAGGTTACTGTCAGGTAATGTTGCGTTTGATAGTATGCCGTATAGTTTCCCTCATCTATCATTGAGAAAGATCTCGATGGTGAAGGAAATCCGTCGCTCCACGAAGTAAATACGTATTGCGTTCCCGCATCACCATCGGCTATCGATTGTACTACGCAATCATGCTGTGTGCTGGTATCCCATGAGAATGATATCGGTAGCTGCTCTGGGAGGTATGTCGTTTCATCAACGGTTATGGATACAACCTTAGGGATCGCACTGATGGTGACTTCATACAATATTCCTGTCATAGTGGTGGCTGTGACTTCTGCATAGTCATCTGACCATTGATCGTTGCCTTGGGCATAAGACCACGCCCGGTAGTAGTAGGTTGTACCGGGGATTAGTCCTGTATCTGATTTGCTGGTCCCGGCACCGAAGTATGCTTCGGTGCCATCGTTCCTGTCTGCCGGGTAACTGCCTTCTTTCCTCTGTATATTTGTCTTATCTGCCCCGTCGCCTTTAGTCCAGGATAGGTCTATCTGAGTGGTACTGGTCGTGGTGGCACTAAAGCCAGTTGGCCCTGGAGGTATCGAGATAGTCAATACCGCTTCGTCTGGCCAGTTATCATACTCCTGTGGGTGTTGCTCGTATTCTGATGGTAGTGGGTAGTCAACCACGAAGGGATATAGGTAGTTGAAGGCCTCTTCCATCGATACTGTACCACTGCTATTGGCATCCGCTGCTCCTGCCAGGCCCTCCACGAAATAGTAGGTGAAGAGGCCATTATGAAGCGCGCTGAACTCCCAGGACTCCTCATCATCGTCGCACGCAGTTAGGACGACACCGGCAATGGCGTCATCGAGATCCCTGGCAAAGCCATCGTCCGAAGCAGGTACGTCTGCTGAGCGCAGGCCCCTGCTCTGGCCTTGGCCAGCTTTTATCATCCCGCCGCTAAAGCATGTATCGATGGCAACCAGCACAGGGGCGCCTGGCATGGCGGATAGCCATTCACCCAGTTCGTCGTCTAGTATTGGATCGGCTGTTTGGAAGTCATACTGACATAGGGCTTCATCTTCGCCATCGGCCTCATCAATAGGAATATGATCGTTAACATGGGTTCCGTGCCCGGAGAAGAAGAAGAAGAAAACATCATTGTCATCACCATTGATTTCCATCCAGTTGATGGCAGCGTAGATATTGGCCTTGGTGGCATCATTGTCGATGAGCATTGTGATATGGTCGGCCTCCCAGTTGGTGCTGGCCAGCAGTACGTCGCGCACATCGTAGGCATCGTCATCGGTATAGTCCAAATCGTTATTTCCCGGATAGTTAGCTACGCCAACGATCACCGCCCAGTAGTCCACATCGGCTTTTTGGGCGTATGCAGAGGGACATGGTTGAATTGGCATTGACAGGGTGACCAAGAACAATGCTAATAGAACAATAAAGAGAAGTTTGTTAGGGCTTATCTTTGGCATATTCACATTCCCTTCAATTTAAAAGTAGATTTATTCCGTTCGACCTCAGCCCTTCGATAAACTCAGGACAGGCCTGTCGAAGTGCCGTTCATGGTTCGACAAGCTCACCACGAACGGCCCAAGCTCACCACGAACGGCCCAAGCTCACCACGAACGGTGTCTACCACAACGAACGATGTCTGACACAACCAGCGGTGCTTGGCACCACGAACGGTGCTTGGCACCACGAACGGTGCCTGACACAACCTATTTGTAACCCGCTTCGCAGCCATGATTCGTTGGTGACCAGCCGACCAAGAGGGTTTTTCATTAGTCCACTATTAAGTCCTCTTCTTCTACCAGGCTGGTGAGTCGCTGGCGGAGCTCAGGGCAGTAGCGTGTCATTATATCGGGGAACTCAAGGTTAATAGTTTCATCTTCCTTATTCACCCTGATCCGTACCCCGTCTCCGCCGGGGTAATCCTTGAGAGCATCCAAGATCTGCTCCAGCCTCGCAATGTCGCCTTCCTCATCCGATGTCTGGGCTATGTTGATCAGGATGCGGTGTCTCTTTGGTGGGACTGCTTCCTCGGTACTCTCCTCGAGCTGATACTGGCGCACCGTATCGCAGCCTAATTGCACCCGCTCTCCCCTTGCCCGCACCCTTCCCTCCACCAAGAGGATATTGCCCTCGGTCCATAGCGCCTTTGTGGCTTCATAGACCTCAGGCCAGGCGGTAACCTCCACCTTGCCATCAAGGTCTTCCAGGATGGCGCTGGCGAAGGGGCGTCCCTCCTTGGTATACAGTTGTCGCACTGACGTAACTATACCGGCAGTTACAACTCGTTGCTCCACCATCTCCTCGTCGATCTGACCACATAAAGCGGTGATATGGGGAGCCAGCTTTGGAGCAGCACGGCTGAACGGGTGCTCCGAGAGGTAGGTCCCCAGTAGTTCCTTTTCCCAAACCAGTTTCTCCTTAAGAGGTGCGTCGTTCCCCTCCAGTTCCAGAGCTGGCAGGGGCAGGGGCACGCTCTCTCCCCAAAGGTCAAACATGGTGGATTGCCCGCTTTCTTTAAGCCGTTGCTCGCTCTGGGATAGAGACATGATGCGATCGATGCTGGCTAAAAGAGCGCCGCGACCACCCAGGCAGTCCAGCGCCCCCACCTTTATCAAGCTCTCCAAGGCGCGCTTGTTGATGGCTCTGAGGTCAGCCCTGCGGCAGAGGTCCTCGATGGATTTAAAGATGCCTTCTTCTTGGCGACTGGCGATGATTGGTGCGACTGCCCCGAGTCCGACGTTTTTGATCGCTCCCAGCCCGAAGCGAATACCCTTTTGTCCATCTGTATCCTCTATGGAAAATGTACTGTCGCTCTTGTTTATATCCGGGGGCAAGATGGGGATGTCAAGACGACGGCACTCATTTACAGCGGAGCTTATCTTCTCCGGTTGACCCATGTGCATAGTAAGCACCGCCGACATATACTCCGATGGGTAATTAGCTTTGAAATAAGCGGTCTGATAGGCGATCATAGCGTAGCTCACACTATGAGCTTTGTTAAAGGCATAGCCAGCGAAGGGCTCAATAAGGTCGAAGACCTCTCTTGCTAGCTCTTCGGAGAATTCCTTCCTCTTTGCCCCGGCGATAAAGCTCTTTCTTTCCTTCCTCATCACAGTCGGTATCTTCTTACCCATAGCTTTTCGGAATATATCGGCCTGTCCCAGGCTGTAGCCGGCGAATGCCTGAACGATGAGGAGCACCTGGTCTTGATAGACGATAACGCCGTAGGTCTCCTCCAATATCTGGGAGAGGGCGGGATGAGGGAACTGGATCGGCTCTAGGCCATGCTTTGCCTTGATGAAGGTTGGGATGTGCTGCATGGGACCGGGGCGGTACAGGGCGATCATGGCGGCAATATCGCTGAACGAGGAGGGCTTGAGTTCCTTGACGAAGCGGCGCATCCCTGTACCCTCAAGCTGGAAAACCCCTGTTGTCTCCCCTGAAGAAAGAAGCTCGAAGGTCCTGGGGTCGTCGAGAGGGATGTTGCTAAGGTCGATGTCGACACCCTGGGTCTGGGCGATGATCTCCGTCGTTTTCTGCAAAATGGTCAGGTTAACCAACCCCAGGATATCCAACTTGAGCAAGCCTATTTGAGCGATGGCTTCCATGGGGAACTGAGTCATAGCGATCGCTTCGTCGTTCGCCCTGGTTGCTTTTTGAAGGGGTACATAGTGGCTAAGTGGTACTTTGGATATGACCACACCAGCGGCGTGGGTCGAGGCATGGCGGGCGATTCCCTCAAGGCGCTTGGCGTTATCGACGAGTTGACGCACGCCTTCATTCTCGAGGTAGAGGTTTCGTAGCTCGTGATTCTCCTCAATAGCTCTCTCCAGGGTCATGTTTGGCCCGAAGGGCACTAGTCGTGCTACCCGGTCAACATCCCCGTAGGGCATTCCCAGAGCCCTTCCTACATCCCTCAGCGCTGCCCGTGCTCCAAAGGTGCCGAAGGTAATGATCTGGGCAACACGGTCGCGACCATATTTTTGAGCGGCATAGGAGATAAGCTCATCACGCCGGTCATCTTGAAAATCGAGGTCGATGTCTGGCATCTCCTTGCGCTCCACATTAAGGAAGCGCTCAAAGACCAGATTATGTTCCAAAGGATTGATATTGGTGATTCCAAGAGAGTAAAGGACGAGGCTGGCGGCAGCGCTGCCCCTGACGCCGAAGAGAATCTTGCGTTCTTTAGCGAAGGATATCAGATCCCAAACCACCAGGAAGTAGTTAGCGAAGTCGGTTTTTCGTATTACATCCAGCTCATATTCCAGCCGCTCCACCACCTCGCTGGAAGGTTCAGCAAAACGACGCGCAAGTCCCGTTCGGCAGAGTTCTTCAAGGTAATCATCAGCATTTTTACCCTCAGGCGTTTTGACCTCGGGAAGAAGGAGACGCCCAAATTCCAGTTCAACATGGCACATATCAGCGATGCGCTCGCTGTTATGTAGTGCCTCGGGAAGGTCGGAGAAAAGCTCTGCCATCTCCTCTTCACTCCGCAGATAAAAGGTGTCTCCAACCTTCAACCGCTTGTCATCATAGATGGTGGAGTTGGTTTGGACGCATAGGAGGAGTTCATGGGAGAAGGCATCCTCCTTGTTGACATAGTGAGTGTCGTTGGTCGCTACGAGGGGTATGTCCAGCGCCTGGCCTATAGCGATGAGTTCAGGATTTATCTTTTCCAGATCCTCTATCGGATGGTGTTGAATCTCGAGGTAGAAATCGTCGAACACTTCCTTGTACCAGAGGGCAGCTTTCCTGGCCTCCTCGCTGTCACCTTCCAGGATGTGGCGCGGGACCTCACCCTGGAGGCACCCTGATAGGGCAATCAGTCCCTCATGGTGTTCTTCCAGAAGTTCCCGATCCACCCTTGGCTTATAATAGAACCCCTCAAGGTGAGCCTTTGTGGTGAGTTGAATGAGATTTTGATAACCCTTTTCGTTTCTGGCGAGCAGGGTGAGGTGATATGGGTTCCTGTCCTTGGCAGTTCTTGAAAGGCGTCCAAAGGGTGCTACATAGACCTCGCAACCAATTATTGGCTTTATCCCCGCCCCTTTGGCAGCGAGATAGAATTCGATTACTCCATACATGGTGCCGTGATCGGTAATCGCTAGACTATTCATCCCCAGTTCCTTCGCCCTGGAGATGAGTCGCTGGATGGAGCACATTCCATCGAGGAGACTATATTCGGTGTGCACATGAAGATGAATAAACATCGACGGATTGCGTGTCGGGGGTTTTGCTGTATTATAACACAGGTATCGGCTGAGTGCTCTCTCGTTTCCTATGATATACTAATGGCATGAATTACCGGGAAGCGCTGAACTACATCCTGAGCTTCACAGATTTCGAAAAATTGCCTCCCTCGTACTGGTCCAGGGAATTCGATCTGAGGCGTATGGATGAGTTCCTTGAGGGATTGGGCAATCCTCATTTAGCACCGAGAACGGTTCTTGTAGCGGGTTCGAAGGGCAAGGGAAGCACCGTCGCTATGATCGCTTCAGCCCTTTCAGCCGCAGGCTACAGGACAGGGCTATACACCTCGCCTCATCTGCACACCTTCCGTGAGCGAATCCGTATTAGTGAAGAGCTTATCAGTGAGGAGGAGCTAGCGGCTGTTGCAGACAGGCTGAAGCCTGAGGTTGAGGCGGTGAATCTTCGGCATGCTTATGGTGAACTCACTACCTTCGAGATATTGACTGCCATGGCATTTACCTACTTCAGAGATAGGAAGGTGGATTTCCAGGTGCTGGAGGTGGGAATAGGGGGACGCCTCGATGCTACCAATGTGGTAAGGCCTGAGATTTCGGTTATAACGTCGATTAGCATGGAACATGCCGAAGTGCTTGGTAATTCTCTGGGGCAGATAGCCAAGGAGAAGGCTGGCATCATAAAGCCGGGGGCTGTCGTGGTAAGTTCACCCCAGCGGAGTGAGGCTGCGGAGGCGATAAGGGAGGTTTGTGTGGAGAAGGGGGCCAGGGTAATCGTTGTGGGAAGGGATGTTGCCTGGCGGAAATTGGCTTCGGATATCGATGGGCAAAACTTTGAGGTAAAGGGAAAAGCTGGTAGTTACAACCTCACTATTCCGCTTCTGGGCGAGCATCAGTTAGAGAATGCTGCCACTGCTGTCGCCGCCCTGGAGTTGCTTGGTGTTGATGCTGAGAATATCGCTCAGGGGCTGGCCACTGTGCGTTGGCCAGGGAGACTGGAAATTCTTAGTCAAAAGCCGATCTTCCTTGTTGACGGTGCCCACAACCACGAGTCAGCGAGGAGATTGAAGGATGCCATAAAGGATAATCTGGATTTCGACCGTCTAATCCTTATATTGGGGGTATCTTCCGATAAAGATATAGCGGGGATTGTGCGGGAACTCGCTTCGCTCTGCAGCTTTGCTATAGTTACTAGGTCTCGCCACCCTCGAGCGTTGGAGCCTCACCTCCTACTTGGGGAACTGGGGAAGCTAGGGGTAAAGGGAGAGATAGCCGAGAACGTATCATCGGCGGCGGAGCGTGCTATGCAAGAGGCAGGCCCCAGAGACCTTATCTGCGCTACAGGGTCGCTTTTCGTTGTCGCTGAGGCAAGAGAGTATATAAAGAAAATCCCTGGTGAGGTTTACCCGCAATAGAAATGAAAACGTTGTGGCATAAATCAGGTGCAGTATGATATTTGGGTAGTGTTCAAGAAAAGGAGGTTGCATTGTGGCAGAGCAGCTTGGATATCGAGTGATAGGCACGATCAAAGCGGTCAAAGGGACCTGTAGCGCTGGGCATAAGGTGGGAGACAAGTTAGAGCTCAGTGGTTACAATACTGATGGGCTTTGTGGCTTCTTCTATCATGATATCTATCCGTACCTTATCATGCTTCAGTTCGGTGGTAGCTTCCCTGCAGAATGGGGAGACCAGGATGTTGTCGAGCTAGACTGTATGGACAAGAGGAATCTTGTCACCTTAGAGTTGAGGCGGATAAGGGAATAAACTTAAGCGATCCCTAACTTTTCTGCTATCTCCGGGGAGAGGGCTTCTTCGGGCAGCATCTCGACGAGAATCTTCTGCAGCGCCATGGTATGGCTGCAAAGCCCCCATTTGGAGAAGAAGCTGCAAGAGCAGTGCCATTGCCCTTCTCCATAGCTAGTTGTATGTGTATTGTTCTCCCCGGCAAAGCTCACTGTAAAATCCGAGAACTTTATGCGCTCTCGTTGTTCGGCGTAGCGGTTTGCCTTTTCAATCTTGCCGATAAGACTCGACTGCATAATCCCCTCCTCAAAGCTGAAAGGCACCTCGATATATGAGGTGCCTTCGTATCAGCTTCGCTGCAAGATTAACCCAATCATCTTATATATATTTTACTCCAAATACTAGGGAAGTCAAGTGCTTTTAGTCGCTTAGTATAATAGTGATATAATGATGGTTGACCACCTGCCTCTACTGTAATACTGAGCGCAGGCTCTAAATACCGCAAGCGCCAATGTCATTCTGACCCATCACGGAGTGAAGGGGAATAATCTCGATGTGGGGAAATTCCTCTGCACGTCCGTAATCAGTATGATATATAAATACCCGCCCTGAACTTGGGCCGTAGGACGGCCGATCTATCGTCATTGAAGGGCCTGTCTTGAGTTCACCGAACGGTATGCGACTCACTGCTTTTCGTTTCTTATTACCGCCCACCAGCCGTAACTGTAGTTGCCTGCTTTATCATGCGCATAATAAAAAAGGGCAGCCTACTCCGATTTCATCGGGGTGCTCTAGGCTTGGTTGGAGCAGATGCTCCAACCTACCCCGGTGCTTTTTCGCCCCCTCTCTCTCTAATTCGCTCCACCGAGATCGATTCGTTAATTAAGTCAGAGGTTGACTTCCCATTTAAACTTGTGTTATAAGTTGGGAAAAGCTCTTCGAGCTGCAGCGCCTAAACCGAGTTGGGGCATGGCGGGCAGCCGGTAGACTTAAAGTCTCGAGGGTATAGGTAGAAATGCCTGTGCCTCCCGTGATTGGAAAGGAGAGCGGCAGACGGATTCGTCTATGTATGCCTCCTTTCGGAGGCATTTTTATTATAAAACAGGGTTTTAATATGTGAATCTTGCTGCTATTGGTGACGATTTGATAAATACAAACACTTCTCACTATATGGTCAGGTTTGAGAAAGGGGGCTTGTGGCTATGATTGCGCAAATCTGGAGATGGCTCGCTAAAAGAAGGTTAACCATTATCTTCCTTCTCCTGGGAACAGTTATCCTGCTCTTTATCTTTGTGCCTCTGGCCAAGACGTTGTTTTCCTCCAGCCCCTCACTGCTGTGGGGAACACTGCTTGAGGGAGAGGTGATAAGATCCATTTGGCTCACCCTCTATACTGCTCTATTAGCCACAGCGTTGGGGCTTCTACTTGGGGTTCCCCTGGCCTATTTTCTGGCGCGTCACAGTTTTCGGGGGAAACGATTTGTGGAGGCGCTTATCGATGTTCCCATAGTAGTGCCCCACACGGCGGCAGGCATCGCCCTCCTCTTCGTCTTTGGACAAAATTTCGTGATAGGGCGGGCTTTTCACTCCATTGGCATCGATTTTGTGCTGTCAGTTCCCGGGATAGTGATCGCCATGCTCTTCGTCAGCGTCCCCTTCCTTATCGACTCGGCAAAGCAAGGATTTGAGAAGGTGGACGAGCGACTGGAAAAGGTGGCACGTACCCTGGGCGCATCACACTGGCAGACCTTCTTCAGAGTATCGTTGCCTCTGGCTAAGGGAAGCATATTCGGCGGGAGCGTGATGATGTGGGCGCGTGGCATAAGTGAGTTCGGGGCAGTTTTGGTCCTTTGTTCCTATCCCACCATTGCCCCTATCCTGGTCTACACCCGACTTGAAGAGTATGGGCTCAACTATGCCTTACCTGTAGCTAGTATCCTCATCATAATTTGCCTTGTCGTGTTTGTCGGGCTGAGAAGCTTTGCCTATCGCAAGGAGAAAGCATGATCGAGATTAAGAATCTGATGGTGAACCTAGGGAGTTTTCTCCTGCAGGATATCAATTTAATAGTCGAGAAAGGGGAGTACTTTATCATACTGGGACCGACGGGAGCGGGGAAGACTATACTGCTTGAATCCATAGCCGGTCTCTATCCTATAAGGAGCGGTGAGATTTGGCTCGACGGGAGAGAGGTCACCGGCCTCGAGCCTGAGAAAAGGGGGATTGGATTCGTATATCAGGACTATGTACTGTTCCCGCACCTCTCGGTGAAGGATAATCTGATCTTTGGGTTGAAGCAGAAGGGGCGACCAAAGAGGGAGTTGCAAAGAGTGACGGAGTGGCTGGCTGATCTTCTCGAAGTGAGTCATCTTCTAGAGCGCAGGCCCGACACTCTGAGCGGTGGGGAGAAGCAGAAGGTAGCACTGGCAAGGGCGTTATCCGTAGGCCCGAATGTGCTGTTGTTAGATGAGCCGCTAAGTGCCCTCGACCCTCAGACAAGGGAGAGCGTGCAGCAGGAGTTAAGACGGGTTCACCAGCGATTGCAGTTGACCATCATACATGTCACCCACGATTTCGAAGAGGCTATTGCCCTGGGTGATAGAATTGCGGTTCTCAATGAGGGTCGTATCGTTCAGGTGGGAACGCCAGAAGAGATATTTCGCCA
>CAYUCL010000001.1:158358-199482 GCA_964443325.1 uncultured Dehalococcoidales bacterium | reverse complement strand
GAGGTGACATATTCGCTGAACAATTAGGGTGACTTTTTCGCTGGACAACAACAGCAGAACCAGGTTCTGAATTTTCAGCAGCCTTTCTATACCACCCAGGTCCTTTACCAACTCAACGCTCACCGCCGCAGGTAAAAGCAATCTTAGCGAGGCTGCAATCCCTCCCTGAACATATCCAATCTCCAAAAGGATCAAGCCCTCAGGGCGGAGTTTCTCACCAGATTCAACTAGAAGCTGGCGCACCTTGTTCAATCCATCTCCACCACCAGCAAGAGCCTCCAATGGCTCGAACATCCTTATTTCATCGCTCAGCTTGTCCAACTCTGCATCTCCAATGTAAGGGAGATTGGCAATGATGATATCCACTGGATCGAGGAGCGGAGCAAGCAGATCGCCTTCTAGAAGATGAACTCTGTCTTGCACCCTATGTCTCTCACAATTAACCCTAGCTATGTCCAAGGCACTAGCGGAGACATCTGTGGCATATATCTTGGCTTTCGGCAGAAGCAGAGCCAGCGAAATTGCAATGGCACCACTCCCGGTACCGATGTCTGCAATGATAGGGTCCTCTTCTGGGAAATGGCCTCTCACAAAATCGAGGGTCTCCTCCACCAGCAACTCGCTTTCCGGCCGGGGAATGAGCACTCCTGGGGCAACATGAAAATCATAGCCAAAGAACTCGCGGTGCCCTACGATATAAGCTACTGGCTCATTATTGAGGCGACGATTGACAAGTTGCGACAAGACCTCAGCATCACCATTCGAAAGCTCCTCCCTGAGCACTGCATAAAGCTTGGCACGGTCGATGCCCAGTACATGCATCAGAAGTATCTCTGCTTCAAGAGAAGCTTCTTCGAACGAATGAGCGGTCAGGGTCTTTGACGTTTTATGTAGCGCCTCACCTATGGTCAAACCAACTGTTCCTCCAACCGCTTGGTCTGTTCGCTCGTTGCGAGGGCGTCAATGAGGGGGTCCAACTCACCTTCAAGAATACGTTCCAGATTATGGAGGTTGAGTCCAATCCTATGATCGGAAACACGACTCTGTGGAAAGTTATAGGTGCGTATCTTCTCCGAGCGCTCCCCAGTACCCACCTGTGAGCGGCGTTCCTTCGCTATCTCTTCAAAATGCTTTCTTTGCTCCTGATCAAGAATGCGGGCTCGAAGCACCGCCATCGCTCTATTCTTGTTTCTCAACTGGGAGCGCTCATCCTGACATGTAGAGACAATCCCCGTGGGCAGGTGGGTAATGCGCACTGCAGTGGCTACCTTGTTCACACTCTGCCCGCCATGCCCACCACTGCGGAAGATGTCTATCTTAAGGTCATCAGGGTTGATGCCTACTTCCACCTCCTCGGCCTCCGGAAGGACGGCAACGGTAACAGTGGAGGTATGGATGCGGCCGCTAGACTCGGTGAAAGGCACTCGCTGCACCCGATGTACTCCACGCTCATATTTGAGCCTGTTAAAAGCGCCCTTACCCTTGACCTCGAAGATGATCTCCTTAAATCCACCAATACCGCTCTGGTTACTGTCGATTACATACACCTGCCACCCTTTGGACTCTGCATAGCGGGTGTACATGCGAAACAGGTCAGCGGCAAACAAGCCAGCCTCATCCCCTCCGGCGCCAGCGCGAATCTCCACAATGACATCCTTGTCACCATAGGCATCCTGGGGCACAAGGGCAGCCTCCAACTCCAGGGTAAGACTCTCCAAGCGTGCCTCCAAGCTTTCCAACTCCTCTTTTGCCAGCGCAGCCATCTCATCGTCCAGGCCATCATGCAGCATGGCGCGCGTCTCCCCAAGGGTTCGAACTGTGTCCTTGTACTCACGATATTTAGCAACCAAGTCGCTAATGCCCGCCTGCTCCTTGGCCAAGGTCTGAAGGCGCTCATGGTCAGCAGCAACTTCAGGCTGAGCCATGAGTTGGTTCAACTCCTTATAGCGTTTTTCCACACCCTCCAGTCTCTCCAACATACTTCGTCCTTAGCAATAAAAAGACCCCGATAGGGGACTATGTAATTATACCACAAGCTGGCTATTTTGGAAAATTGGCATCGGGATTCCTCAGCAGGCCGAGCAATTCATTTGCAGGCACCTTCCGCTGTTCACCTTTCTCCATGTTCCGCAGTACCACGGTGCCACTCCTGACCTCCTCTTCACCGAAGATGAGGGCATAGCTTGCCCCCAGAGTATTAGCCTGCCTGAGCTGTGCCTTCAGGCTTCTATCGCCAAGGTTGGATACTACAGCAATACCTCCACGGCGAAGCTTTGATGTAAGCTTGACAGCCTCAGCCTTCGCCTCGCCCCCTAAATAGGCAACAAATACCTTATGACCTGAGGGAACAGGCGGTATGATGTTCTGCTGCTTCATATTGAGCACAATGCGCTCTATACCTACAGCAAATCCAATGGCCGGAGTTGGTTTGCCGCCCAACTCCTCGATGAGGTCGTCATATCGCCCGCCGCCGCCCACGGCGCTTTGTGCCCCTTCCTCTCCTTGAGGCTGGATTTCGAAGACCGTCTTTGTATAGTAGTCGAGCCCCCGCACCAGACGATGGTTCTTTTCGAAAGGTATTCCCAGCATCAGAAGATACTTCACAACACTCTCAAAATGCTCTTTACATTGGGAGCACAGATGCTCGACGCTTTTCGGAGCCGATTGAGCAATATCCTGGCAAGAGGGCTTTTTGCAGTCCATCAGGCGCAGCGGATTTTTTCGAAGCCTTGCTTTGCAATCGGAACACAGTTGGTCTATATGAGCTGAGTAATGCCTCTTAAGCTCCTCCAGATAAGCGGGGCGGCACAATTTGCAACCGATACTATTTAACTGAAGAGTTAGCTTGCCTAAGCCCAGAGAATCGAAGAACCGCCACGCCACATCGATCACCTCGGCATCCAGCGCAGGGTCGCCATCACCGATGGCTTCAACGCCGAACTGCTGATGCTGTCGGTATCTACCTTTTTGAGGTCGCTCATATCTGAAAATGGAGGCGAAGTAGTACAGCCTCACCGGCTGGGGTAAATTATGCATGCCATGCTCGATATAGGCGCGGCAGATGGGAGCGGTGCCCTCAGGGCGCAGGGTCATTGCCTGACCGCTGCGGTCATCAAAGGTATAGGTCTCCTTCTCCACAATATCCGTGCCTGGACCGATGGTGCGAACAAAAAGACGAGCATCTTCGAAAACAGGAGTGTCGATACGCTCATATCCATAGATATGGCAGAGTGAAGCTGCCCTCTCCTCGATATATCTGAAGTAGCCCTGTTCTCCAGGTAGGATATCCGATGTGCCCCTTGGCGCCCTATACAAGCAAATCCTCCTTTAGCCAATCTAGCATACCGTATGGAGAAAAGAGTTGTAAAGGGCATACAATAGTTAAGTGAAATGAGATGGGAAGGCTGAGGCGCAAAAGCAAGGGTGAAAATGGTACTGATTATTGTGCATTAGTATTGGCACTCGAAAGTGGCAGTGTCAAGGATAATCGAAACATGGTAGTTAGTTGAAGTGGAGTCAGAGTTTTCGGTTTTCTCTATGAGCGGTTTGTCTAGACCAATCGTCTAAGGATTCGGCGTCACGGTGTAATGGTAGAACGATATCTCCGCTGGAGGCAATTCGTTGGTAGCGAAGGCATAAGCAATCCCGCTGCACATAAGGGCCAGTAGCAGCGCAAAAAAAAGAAGAAGAGCGAATTTCTTCATGAGAAGCTTTTTCATTAGCGTCGGCTCGATTACGAAGTCTGCCTCAACCTTATACTTAGTAACTCTATATCCTCAAGCGTAAATTTCCTCGGCAGGCGCATAGCAACATAAGTAGTGGCACCGTGGTTGATAGCCACCTTCCGAACGACACGGTAGACGGGTTTATCATTTATATCGACATCTACAGCTACTCGGTGAGGGTAGGCATTATGATTTGTAACCTTTACTATGACACCGCTCACTTTATTGGTGGCCTTTACCGACTTAGCTCCCGCTTTGCCTTTCTCGGAGGCATAAACGAGGCGGTAATCATTTACCATGACAGGCTCCGCATTAGCGATTTTGGTTCTGATCCGATGCACCTCGGGCTTTCCAGAAGCGAATATTATGATGCCAGCGCCGAGGACAGCAGCCCCAGCAAGAATCGCCGCCCATATATAATCTCCCCCTTTAAGCATGCCTCCCATGAGGAAGCCATACCCTATTGTCATTACTGAAAGGACAATCAAAGGGGTTATTGCCATGCCAATTTTTTGGGACCCTTTCACCCCGAAACCTCCGCCCTGTCCAACGAATTGTACCGCTTACATTTTTGACCGGCCTAGCATAATAAGCCTAGGACTGACGGTGCTCCACAAATCAGCACCCCACCAACTTTGCCCCGCAGCTCCCGATTACCTTACGGTGTTACTCTCAGCCCTTATCGGTTATGATTATGTTCAGCTTATCTACGTCTGCCAGGGCTACAGGTGTGGTTAGAGTTACAGTATGGTCACTGGCGCCTACCGTACAGTTCTCGTCGGTTAAAGTCTCGCCCGACTTGAAAACATCGCCACTATCGAGAATGGCTACATCGATGTCCGCCGTGTGATTCCCCGTGTCGCTATTAGTCACTTCTACTATTACACCGTTTACCTGTGTTAGCTCTGCGTTGTAGGTGAAGCTATAGTCAGTCACCGTCAAATCACCCGATTCGGTAATTGACGCTGTTCCTGCCCATGGCGTTGTGTCAGGCGTTATGGTATTTTGTGGGAATGCATAAGCAACACCGATTCCAGCGAGCAGCAATATTACAACCAACTCCACTACTATGATAGGCTTCGTGAACACCCTTCTTTTAGCGTGCTTCATTCAACTCCTCCTTTCATTATGTACACATAAACCAGACCCTTACGGTCGCTTTTACTAATAGCTCTGCGTAGCCCAAGCGATAAAATTACGGGCTACACTTCGCTGGCTTTACCAACAAATTAAAGACCTTTTATGGTCTACTTTACCGTTATCACCCCCTTCCTAATTCTGATAATTGCAAGGTATGAGGAGTAATTACTATATATTAGTATTATATATTATTATTGATAGTCACCTATTATTATTTATGGGTGCTACCTACTATTTTTAACTATCCTGCTTCCCCGCCATCGTTCGCCTAAAATCAGCACAAGCCTTGTAATAATCGAATGATGTCACCCATCTATCCCAACAAGACCAGCATTTGGGCCAGCAAGATTGACCAGCCACTGGTAGATAACTTGAACCCTCTGGAGAACGTGTGGCAGCGGCTCTCGTTGTCTTCTGGCACTTTGCGAAGCCAGCGTGGCCGACGTATTGCGTCAATAGAAACTGTTACCGAACCGTCATCATTGCAGAACCACTGTCGGTGCGCTATACTAAAGAGTTATGCCAAAGGAGACTAACATCAGAGCCCTAATAGATAGAACGCAGTTGTATCTCCCCAGTGATACGCTTGCCCTCATCGAGGATGCTTACGAATTTGCCGCTCAGGCATGTCAAGTTGAAGATTCTAATAAACCTTACTTGGAGCACTCTCTCCAGACGGCAATCACCGTTGCTGAGCTTCAGCTCGATGAGAACTGCATCACTGCCGCACTGCTTCACGAGGTGCCTGAGCACTGTGGCATAACTTTGGATGAGATCGAGAAGCAGTTTGGTGCCGAGGTGGGAAAGCTGGTTGAAGGGCTGGTGAAACTGGGTAGGATCTCAAGGCCTGAAGAGGTCAAACCAAGAAAGGGCACCACTGACATCGAAGGCCAGGCAGAGGGCATGCGCAAGATGCTCATGGCGCTCTCTGAGGACATCCGTGTGGTCTTTATCAAGCTTGCCGATCAACTTGACCACATGCGCACTCTAAAAATGGTGTCCCCGTCAAAACGGCATGCCATGGCCGAAGAAACGATGCAGATATATGCCCCGATAGCCCATCGCCTGGGCATCTGGCAAATACAATGGCAGCTTGATGACCTTGCCTTCCGCTATCTGGAGCCGAAGAAATACCGAGAAATTACTAGCCTCGTCTCCTCTGGAAGGGGGAAGCGAGAGAGATATATCGCTGAGGTTACTCAAACCATCAAGGAAGAGCTAGCAAGGGCAGGGATCGAGGCGGAGGTTACCGGCAGGCAAAAACATATCTACAGCGTAAAGAAGAAGATGGAGAAATATGCCGCCCAACGTAAAGAACTCAGTGAAATCTACGACCTACTTGGCTTTCGTATCCTGGTGAACGAGGTAACAGATTGCTATGAAGCTCTGGGAGTGATCCACACCCTGTGGCGTCCTATCCCGGGAGAGTTTAAAGACTATATTGCTAATCCCAGGGAAAGAATATACAAGGCTCTTCATACCACAGTGATGTATATGGGCAAAATACCCCTCGAGGTTCAGATTCGCACCTACGAGATGCATCATGTTGCCGAATATGGCATCGCCGCCCACTGGCGCTATAAAGAGGGGGCAAAAGGGGATACAGGATTCGAGGAGAAGGTCGCCATATTACGCCAGCTTCTCGACTGGTACAAGGATATCGGCGGCGCTGAGTTCATGGAGTCGATAAGCGCTGATGTCTTTAGCGACATCGTCCTGGTATTTACCCCAAAGGGCGATATAAAGGAGTTACCGGCCGGTTCCACCCCTCTCGATTTCGCCTATCGAATCCACACCGACCTGGGTCATCGCTGCATCGGCTCAAAGGTGAATGGTAAAATGGTCTCCCTGAACTACCAGCTCCAAAACGGCGATACCGTGGAGATCATCACCACCAAGGCAGACAAGGGCCCAAGCCGTGATTGGCTCAACCCCGCTATGGGCTACTTGAAAACCTCCCATGCCAAGGAGAAGGCTCGCCAATGGTTCAGGAAGCAGGAGCGTGAGGAGAACATCCTGCGGGGCAAGGAACTCCTGGAAAAGGAGCTGAGACGCCTGGGAGTATCTCTATCTGAGAAGGAACTTGCCGATCTCTTTAAGCGTGAAAGCGTGGACGAATTCCTCGCTGCCATTGGCTCTGGCGACATCAGTACCCATCAGATTGCCACAAAGCTTGCTGTTCAAGAAGAGAAACCATTGGCCTTCTCTGAGGTCGCTCCAAGAGAGCCGAAAGTCGCCTCAGCAATTCAGGTGATGGGGGTAGGAGATCTCTTGACCCACCTTGCCCCCTGCTGCAATCCCGTGCCAGGTGATGAGATAATTGGCTACGTTACGCGCACAAAGGGGGTCAGTATTCACCGCAAGGACTGTACAAACATAGCTAATATAGAGGAGAAGGAACGGCTAATCAAGGTAGAGTGGGGGCCGACAGACCAATTATGGTCGGTGCCTCTTCGAGTTGAAGCCTTTGATCGGGTGGGCCTGCTTCGGGATATTTCCGCTGTCATCGCTGAAGAGAAGGTAAACATCGCCATAGTGAACATGGCAAATCATGTTGACCAGACGATTTCGATATTTCTCACCCTGGAGACCAAGGGCATTGAGCAGCTAAGTCGGCTTCTGTCCAAGTTAGAGGGGGTCAAGGGGGTCATCAACGTCACACGCCATAAGCAGGAGGTAAAGCTTGCCAAGTAAACAATCGGCCCAAAAAGCAGCCCGCACCGCACAAAGAAAAGCAGAGCGCAATAAACCTATCCGCAGCTCAGTAAAGACGTATGTCACCAAGGCAAGGAAACTGATACAGAGTAACGATCTCGACGCCGCCCAGAAGGCGGTAGGAAGGGCAACGCAAGCTCTGGATAAGGCAGCTCAGAAAGGGGTAATCCATCCCAACAATGCTGCTCGCCGCAAGTCTCGCCTCATGAAGAAGCTCAACCAAGCGCTCGCCGCCAGTGGAGAGCATGTAGCGCAGGCAGTGCAAGAAGTGCAAGAAGCATAACTCTGCCATGAGGCTATCACATTAAAACCCACTTCCAAATACCTTGGTCACATGCGAATGCTGTGGCGAAGATTCATTTCTTAATCTCCTCAGCCCTGGGGATTTGTCTTGACTGTGTGCTCTCTAATTTCGACAGGGCTCTGCCCTATGTTAAAAAAGCGCATGTGGAGGCGGTGTAACCCTTAAACTTGCCGGCTATCCTCCCAAGGATGAAGAGGGCAAACAGTGCAATCTTTGCGTTAATGAATGCCTCATTGGCCCGGCCCGGATAGGCTACCGCGGCCTGCGACGGAATTACAGGGGAAGGCTTATTGGGACCAACGCAGAGAAGGGGAATATTAGCTGGTATTACGACCCCTTGCCCACCACCAAAATATGGCTGTCTTCTATCAAGCCTGCTCTTTCGATTGCCTATTCTGCCAGAACTGGTAGTACAGACTCTTAGTGAACCAAGAAGCCAGGATTAGCGCTTCTTTGCTCTCTGACCAAGTGGATGAAAAGACCGCTTGCATTTGCTACTTTGGTGGTGACCCCAGCCCTCAGCTTCCTTATTCCCTCCGCGCATCAAGATTAGCTCTGGACAGAAACCCAGGACAGATATTGCGTATTTACTGGGAGACCAACGACACTATGCACCCTTCGCGACTTAGACATGCTACCGAGCTGTCACTTCGGTCGGGTGGCTGCATAAAGTTCGACCTCAAGGCCTGGAGCGAGGAGGTTAATATCGCACTGTGTGGCGTGACCAATAAAAGAACCGTGAGGAATGTCGAGCTATTAGCTCTCTATTCCAAAGGGAGGCCAGCACCCTCCTTTTCCCCAGGTACATCGATAATGAGGAAGTGGCTAAGATTGCGTCCTTTATCGCCTCCCTTAACCCAGAGATCCCGTACAGCCTTCTTGCCTTCCATCCCCAATTCCTCATGGGCGACCTGCCTACCACCTCGAGGCATCTCGCCTTAGAGTGCCTTGAGACGGCAAAGGAGGCAGGTCTAAAGAATGTGAGGGGGCAATATCCATCTGCTTGCTAACTAGAGAGATAGCCTTCATAATCTACTCCGGGGAAAGTATAATAGTCCAGGAATAGGGCAAAAAGGCGAAGAGGATGGCTGGTATACGGAGAAAGGCAAGGACCATAGCTCTTCAAACGCTGTTTGAGGTCAATTCTGTTGCTCACGACGCAGAGGAGACATTAGAGCGACTTGTGAATGAAACTCCCCTTCCAGAGGAGGGGGTGCTTTTCGCAGGCGAATTGGTGAGCGGTGTTTTGACAAACAAGGAGAGAATTGATAACATGATTCAGAGCTGTGCCCCTGCTTGGCCAATAGCGCAACTAACAGCTATCGACAGAAACATTCTAAGGATTGCTATCTTCGAGATTTTATTGGATAATAAGGTGCCCATGAAAGTTGCCATCAATGAGGCAGTGGATATTGCCAAGACATTTGGCAGCGAGAATTCCTCGAAGTTTGTTAACGGAGTTTTAGGAACTGTTAGCACCCAAGTAAGCAAAGAAAGGGGGTGAAAAGGTGCCCACAGTTTTGGAGAGGCTAAAGAAAATTGTTGTCGACCAGTTGGGTGTCGAGGATGAACAGGTGGTGCCTGAGGCTTCCTTTGTCGATGACCTGAACGCCGATTCCCTTGACTTGGTAGAGCTGACCATGGCCATCGAGGAGGAGTTTAGCGACGACAACAGGGAAATACGGATATCGGATGAGGATGCAGAGAAGCTAGTAACAGTGAAGGATGCCCTTAACTATATTAAGGAGTTAGGTATAGAGGACGAATAAGACGAGTAGTAAGAAGAAGCTACTGTTGTTCCATAAGATACTTCTCCGCGGAAAGAGCAGCAGTGGCTCCCTCAACTGCTGCGGTTATCACCTGATGCAGTGAGTGCTTGCGGATATAACCCGCAGCAAAGATGCTCGGTATCTTAGCCTCCATTCTTTGAGTAGTAGGGGTGCGTCCCTCCTCATCCAGAGGAATAAGCCCTCTCAGGTAATCAGTTTCTGGATGTAGCCCTACATATAGAAAGACCCACCACACCCCCACAGTCGAAATTTTACCCGTTTTTACATTGTGTACAGTTAGCCCCCGAACCTTATCAGGTCCCTCAATCTCCTCTGCAACTGTATCCCAGATGAACTCAATTTCCGGGTTGACAAAGGCCCGTTCCTGATGAAGCCTTGAAGCGCGAAGCCGATTACGGCGGTGAATTATGGTGACCTTTGAAGCAAACCTGGTGAGTAGAACCGCCTCTTGCACCGCTGAGTCCCCACCCTCCTCCATCTCGATGTCCTCCACGATTGTTCTGCACCTCATACTACCAGACAACATGATGTTGCCATTTTTTCCTTTTGAGACGCTTAGTCACGAATTCCACCTTATAAACCAAACTGCCTGGCAATAGCTTGGGAAATATTCCTGTTTGCAAATATTGAAGATGCTCACCTCAATCCCCCCTGAAGTCACAATCCACCCCATACATTGGACTTAGGTGAGTACTTCGTCCAGAGCCCTCTTGAGCTTGGCTTTTGGTCTGAAACCAACAATCTGGCCCACGGGCTGTCCTTGCCGAAACAGCAGCATGGTAGGAATGGAGGATATGCCATACTTGCTGGCATTTATCGGTGCCTCATCCACATTTAGCCTGGCGACGCCCAACTTCCCATCATATTCTTGGGCCAGTTCCTCCAATATTGGGGCCACTGCTTTGCATGGAGCGCACCACTGGGCCCAAAAATCCACCAGCATTGGTGTACTCGCCTTCAACACCGTCTGCTCAAAGTTTGCATCATCAACGGTCAACATTTCTGCCATATACTTTCCTCCTTTACGTTATCCCCTTCCGCATTGCCTCCACCACCCCCTGGTTCTCACCCTGTTTAGCAATGAAGATAGCATTCTTGATTGCATTGGCGTCGCTTCTTCCATGCGCCACGACCACATTCCCGTTTACTCCCAGAAGGGGTGCTCCGCCGTATTCAGAGTATTCCAACTTCTTGGTGAAACTGCGCAATGCGGGCTCCAAGAAGAAAGCGGCAACTTTGAGGTAAAGCCTGCTGGCTAGCTTTTGCCTCAGCGATAGAAGCATAGACTCGCTAAACCCCTCATTGGCTTTAAGCACCACATTGCCGGTAAAACCATCGGTGACCACCACGTCCACTGTTCCCTTAACGACGTCTTTTCCTTCCACATTGCCCACAAAGTTAAGATTGGATTCCTTCAGCAGCCTGTTCCCCTCTCGAACCAACCGATTCCCCTTACTATCCTCCTCCCCATTCGAGAGGAGCCCTATTCGCGGGCGCTCGATCTGTAAAAGCCTTTCCATATAAACGCTACCCATTCGAGCAAACTGGACGAGGTGGCTCGGTTTGCAGTCGACATTCGCTCCCACATCGAGGAAGAGAACATAGGGCCAAGGCGGGGGGAAGAGAAAGCTTAAGGCAGGGCGCTCTACCCCTTCAACCCTACCCAGGATAAGGATCGCTGCAGTCACCACTGCCCCGCTATTGCCTGCGGAGACAAAGGCAGAGACATCACCCCTTTTCAAAAGGTTCATGCCCACCACAATAGATGAATCCCGCTTGGCTCGCACCGCCTTCGCCGGAGACTCTTCAAACCCCACCACCTCACTGGCATCAATAATAGGTAAATCCCACTGAAGATTTCTTAGCTCCGACTCAAGGGTGCCGTTTCTGCCCACAAGCACCACATCTATCCCCTGCTCACGGGCAGCCGCTACCGCTCCCTTTACCACCTCTCGGGGAGCATGGTCACCTCCCATAGCATCCAAAGCTATTCTCATTTTTAATTGATAGCCTTTTCCCACATATCGCATCGCCCTCCCCATCGGGCTAGTACTTTGCCGTCCTGAAAGATCTGGGCGATCTCACACCTGCTAGGGCAAGCCTTACATTCAAATGATGAAGTGCGAAAACTGGCTTCAGCCACCTCGAACCCTTTGAACCTTGTGCCATTTCCACGGACCGCCATATCTTCATGAGCAAGAAGGGCCACCCCGATAGCACCCATCACCTCGTGATGAGGGGGAACAATGACATCGGTATTAAGGGTTTCCTCCAGTGCCCTGACGATGCCACGGTTGAAAGCGACGCCCCCCTGAAACACGACGGGGGTCAGGATCTCCTTTCCCAAACCGACATTGTTCAGATAATTACGCACCATAGCCTGGCAAAGGCCATAGACGATGTCCTCGATTCGGTGCCCCATCTGTTGCTTATGTATCATGTCCGACTCAGCAAAAACGGTGCACCGTCCAGCGATGCGTACCGGTTTCCCACTCTCAAGTGCTTTGCTACCAAAATCATCGATTCGCATATTCAAACGCGATGCCTGCTGGTCGAGGAAGCTTCCTGTTCCCGCAGCGCAAACCGTGTTCATCCCAAAGTCGGTAACGATGCCATCCCTGATAATGATAATCTTGCTATCCTGCCCCCCAATCTCGATAACAGTCTGGACATCTGGCATGAACTGAAGCGCCGCCACCGCATGAGAAGTTATCTCGTTCTTTACTATATCGGCACTTACGATCACCCCAGCAAGGTAACGAGCACTCCCTGTGGTGCCAACACCCCTAATCTGGGTATCGGGCGGCATACTGTGGACGATCTCCCTTAGACCTTGTTGCACCATTACAACGGGTTTCCCCTGCGTGCGAAGGTAGAGGGAGCTAACAAGCTGGTCGTCCTCGCTGAGCACGGCAAATTTCGTGGTAACCGAGCCGACGTCTATTCCGAGATACAAATCCATCGTTTAAGCTCTCTCCCCCTACGCCCCAGAACGTCTTCCGCATTGAGAAACACCAATTATGGAATAGGGCGCGAAGTATACCGCCATCATCATCTCATCACCCCTCTATTTATCGGCAACAAACTCCTCTTGCACCTTTTTCATCGTCTCTGGCTGAGCAATCAAGTCAACTAAAGTCATCGCCATGGCTTTTGCCCCGTCGAGAAGCCCTCGATTTCCCGCTTCTGAGGCAGCAGCTTCGGCAAATTCAGGGGAGTGAGCTGCAACATCAAGGGTGGTAATAGCTACCATTGGGTGAATAGATGGAACCAGAACGCTAACATTGCCCATATCGCTACTGCCGAGGCCCCTTCTCATTGGCGGCAAAACGCTGCGCCCAAGAGTCTCCATGTTCTTGCCAAATAGTTCTGCCAAAGCCAAATTACACTTCAGAGGAGCGTAATATGACGACCACTCATATTCCAGGCGAGCCCCGGTGGCCAGAGAAGCTGCCTTGAAACAGTTTAGCACCTTCTCCTTTAATTCATCAAGGTAGGGCTCCCACTCTGCACGCACCAGAAAGGTTGCGGCGGTGTAGTCGGGAACAATATTGGGTGCTTCACCACCATGAGTGATGATGCCATGGATGCGAGCCCGCTCGTTGATATGCTGCCTTAGAGAATTGATCCCGTTGAAGGCCTGGAGCATTGCCTCCAGAGCATTGATCCCCCTTTCGGGAGAACCAGCAGCATGAGCCGCTTTGCCGAAGAACTGCGCCTCAAGGCGGATGCAAGCCAGGGATCGCATGCTTGTCATATCCACCCCGTGAGGATGCGCCAGCATGGCAGCATCTATACCTTGAAAGGCACCTCTTTCCGCCATGAGCACCTTGCCGCCATAAGACTCCTCAGCGGGGGTGCCGATAACCACAACGCTACCGCCCGCCGCGTCGATGGCTTTTCGGGAGGCAACCGCCGCCCCGACCGCAGTAGTGCCGATTATGTTATGACCACAGGCATGTCCTATCTTCGGCAGAGCATCATATTCAGCAAGAAGAGCAACGGCTGGTCTGCCTGTGCCATAGCTCGCCTTAAAGGCAGTCGCCAACTGGCAAATCCCTCTTTCAACATTAAAGCCCTTACCCTCCAGATACTCGGTCAGCCACTTTGAAGCCTTTACTTCTTTGAAAGCCAGCTCAGGGTTTTGGTGAATCCTGAGGCTCAGCTCGATAAGCTCCGATTGGTGGGCATCCACCTCACCAATCACCATTTCTTTCAGCTTTTCTACATCCAACATTTACCTCCATCGTTGCAGGAATGCTCCATTGATTATAGTCGAAATCGGCGACTATTCACAGACTCGTGAGAGATCGTTGCAACTATACACCATATCTATCCTTCAGCATTCCAGAGACCTCTCCCAGGAAGGCGAAAGCTTTGCCCACATTCTTCTCTTCCATACTCGTTGACTGGTGGGCCTGCCCTTTTGCCTCCATGTCTTTAATACAGCACCTCGCTGGCGCCACCAGCGCCTGTTCTGCAATCTGCTTCAGCGATATATCGGTATTCAGCGATACCACTTCCCAGTATTCCATGAGTCGCTTCGCCAGCTTTTCTGGTGTCTCCTTGGAAAGCATTGCCGACTCAGTAGGAACAATTCCCCACGAGATAACCCGACCGCTCTTAAGAAACTCAGTCACGGCACTAGCATATTCTCTGGGCATAAACTCAATCTGATAAGCATCGAAGGATAGGACGTCAACTCCTAGCTCCAGCAAGTAAGGTAGGTTCACGTTGGGGCAAAGATGTAGCCCCTTGGGGCCTTCCAAACCTTGTATAAAACTCCAGTAATCTTTCTTGGCCTGCAGGTCATTGTACCCCGATAGACCACTGAACACGAAGCCCAGACCTGGCTCATCCAGCCAGACAAAGGCATTTGGGTTCTTTCCCTTAAGGTCGCGATACTGGACGTTAACTTTCTGTTGAATAAAGTCGAACAGGAGAATCCTTACTTCATCGTTGTAGATAATCGGCTTGCGGTCCTCATCGAGGACGATGAAGCCAAGGCTTACCGGACCAGTGACCTGCCCTCTGATGGCATGGTAGCCTCGGAGGTCTCTGTCCAAGAAGTTGTGATAGACCGCTGAATACTGCTGGCTCAAGGCGAAGGTTTCAGTTTGGTCCATCTTCTCGGAGTAGTCACCAAGCTCTTGCTGAAACCTGGCTGTATCGAAGAGGAGCTTTTCTCTTTCAATGTCGACGGCTATTCCGGGGAAATTCTCCGATGCCTGGGCATACACATCTTCATAGAAGCTTATCTTGGGAAGCTGCGGCCAGAAAGGAATGTCCAAACTGAATACAAGCTCAAGCGCTTCCTCGATATTAGTATGAGGCATGATAGCCATGGCTGTTGTTCTGCATCTTGCCTCTAATGCCATATTGAGTACCTAAGAAAATGATAGCAAGCAAATCCCAATAGCGCAACCTTGCACAATGCGGCCAACTCGTATGGTAGTTGCTGCCCTGGGTCGAACGGAGTAATTAATGAGACATACAGAGGCCAACACCGTTCGTGGTGAGCCCTTCGACAGGCTCAGGGGGAACGGGAATAAGTCCTCCCTTCCCTAACGGGAGGGAGTTAGATTCTTTGCCAGAGCCCGCCCTGATCGTGTTGAGATTCTACCCTTCACAGAGTGAAGGGTAGAATGACAAATTGTATTGCTCACCTTACAAGGACACCTAGAGGGGGCTCCCTTCTGGCAGGGGTCTCTCCGACCTGTCGGAGCAGAACTACATTTCAGTGCTGGCAGGTGGGTCAAGGGAGGGGGGAAGGCTTGTAGGGTGGGTGGAGCGAAGCAAAACCCACCGTAAATAAAGGCGGTGGGTTTGCCCCTTCGGGGCTAAGGTATTGGACCGCTAGTTGTAAGACACGCTCCAGAGTATTGACAGCCCCCCCTTGTTTGTGTTATCATTCCACACTGAGGGTCGAAGTGAATACCCTAGCCAGAAACCGCTACGATTTCTATTTTTGGTATTGGTTTAGCGCGCGTCTCCGCGGGCCTGGGAGGGTATTGAGTAAAAACTAAATAGCGAACAGCATTTAGAGCAACCAGAAAGCCCTCCCAGGTGGGAGGGTTTTTTATGTATATTTTTCCTGGGGGTAGTGACAATGAAAATCGATTTGGACCAGAGTAGTAGAACCGGAGAAATAGTGTCTGCCAGGCCTGTTGATGGGAGCATACGCCAGGCACCACGTCACCTGACCAGTCGCGAGTATAGGCCGGCAGGTACGGTGGTGAACATAGACGGTGTTAAGGTAGGCTTAACCGAACTTGTGGTGATGGCTGGACCGTGTTCCGTGGAGAGCGCCGAGCAGATGCTGCGTATCGCGCATGAGGTCAAGGCGGCCGGTGCTACCGTACTGCGCGGCGGCGCCTTCAAGCCGAGAACTTCACCTTACGATTTCCAGGGCCTGGGCAAGGCCGGGCTGGAGCATCTGCGAGCCGCTTCGCGTGAGACGGGGCTCAAGGTTGTCACCGAGGTGATGGACCCCCGGGAGGTTGAATTAGTGGCCGGGTACGCCGATTGCCTGCAGATAGGCTCCCGAAACATGCAGAATTACCCCCTGTTGAATGAGGTGGGCATGTCGTCAAAGCCAGCGCTGCTCAAGCGCGGCCTAGCCGCCAGCTATAAGGAGTTCCTGCTGGCGGCGGAGTACATCATGGCGCAAGGCAACGAGCAGGTGATATTATGCGAGCGTGGTATCAGGGGGCTGTCAAACGAGTTGCGCTTCACCCTGGACCTTAATGCAGTCCCTTACCTGAAAGAGCGGACCCATCTGCCGGTCATTGTCGACCCCAGCCACGGCACTGGCAGCGCCCATCTGGTGCCAGCGATGAGCCTGGCGGCGATCGCCTGTGGCGCCGACGGGATAATCGTGGAAGCGCACTACTCACCCGCCGATTCCATCAGCGATGCTGCCCAGACGATATCGACCGCTGATTTTGCCGATCTAATGAAGGACATCGCCGCGGTGGCCGAAGCCGTGGGACGGAAAGTTCATTTGCCCATGGTTAGATGAGACGACGCCACAAAACGGTTTCAGTTAAGTAAAGGCGTTCAATCCTTCTTAGAAGGACGCCATACGGAAACGGCAATGCAGCTCTGCACCAGCCTTCCGATCGCTAATGAGTGTCACCCATCCTTGTGAACCGCACAACGCTGCTGCATAACTCGCCTTACCCAGCCAGCCACGGCCGTTGCTATCGTTGCCTTACCCGAATGGGGTAAAATAGGCTATCTGACGCAGGAGGTGTGCACATGGTTGGCGGAGTGGGCGACACTTTTCAGCAAGACACCAAGTACCATCGTGACCAGAGAGAGAAGGGGCTTTTCGACCGGGTTGCCGTACCAGAACCCTATAAGGAGTATCCCGGCAGCAATAGGATAAGTCTTCCCGTCCCTCAACGCGGACAAGACATGACCCTGGACGAGGTGCTGCGACGCCGCAAGAGTATTCGGGTCTTTGCCAAGAAGCCGCTCAGCCTGGAGCAGATGGCATACCTGCTGTGGGCCTCAAACGGGATCCAGAGAACAGAGCATGGACATGAATTCCGCACCGTCCCCTCGGCCGGTGCCCTCTATCCGGTAGAGACGTATGTAATTGCCCACAATGTAGAAGGGCTGGAGTCAGGCGTTTACCACTATGCGATACGAGAGCACGCCTTAGAAGAGCTACGAACGGGAGACTTTGGCCGTGACATTACGCTGGCGGCGTTGGGACAGAGGATGTGCGCCAATGCTGCCGTGGTGTTTGTGTGGACCGCCATTTTCAACCGGTCGAAGCGGAAGTACCGCCAACGCGCTTACAGATACGTCTATCTTGATGCAGGGCACACCGGTCATGGCCTGGCCCTCTCAGCGGTCAGCCTTGGCCTGGGGAGTTGCCAGGTCGAGGCTCTGTTCGATGACGATGTGAATCGGATACTGGGCGTGAACGGCATTGAGGAAAGCGTGGTCTATATGAGCGTGGTCGGCTACCCCGCTTGAAACTGGGTAGAGAATCTACACTAGCCTACAATAGTGGCCTGGCTATCGCTAGCGCCAGCGAATCTTATGATCTCGGCGAAGTTGTTGATTCTCTCCAGATTGGTTGTTTCGAGAAAACCATCATAGGTAAGGTTAATCCAAGGCTTCCCGTATGCAGCGCATAACCTTTCAGACATAGCGGCCACTATGCCCCCTGGCATGCAGCCATGCGGCATTACCGATATGACGCCGCCGAACAGGGGGGTTTCCATCCACTCAACCCCACTCCCTATGCTGAGAACCGCTTCGCTACCACATATGGGAGAGAGATATTTGGCAGAGTACGCCAGTATTTCCTTTGTTGACGGCTCTCCCATATGAGGCAAGTCCTCAAAGGCAGTGGCCACCTTCTCCTCATCGGTCTTCAGCAGATGCTTCCTTATTAGACCAGAAATAACCTTCTTGACATCTCTGTCCCACACCCCGTCCTCTATATTGCGGTGCTGGATGTACTTTATCCACTCTCCAACGGACGAGACGATGACTTCAAGCCCTGCCTTCTCACACTCTCTCACCAGATAGCCGTTGCTGAACTCGTTGGACCGCAAGAAGATCTCACCGTTAATCGCCACCAGAGGCCGCTTGGGCCTCTCTGGATCAATCACAGCGCCGAATGCGGAAACCGCGTCCCTCAGGACATGGCCAAAGTCCTCCCTCTTCCGCATGCGCTCGGCAACCCTGGTGGTGTATTCCTCGAAGAGTTCGTCCGCCTGCCCTGGCAGCTTCTCGTAGGGGCGAGTGCGCCAGAGAAGCTTCTGCAGGTAATCAAAGGCAACAAGGCCCCTCCACGCCAGACGCTCAAATGCGGGGCCAAGGCCCATGTCACGATAGGCGTTGTTCGATATAGTGGTACGTATTGAAAGATCAAAGCCCATCTCCCTGAATACCCTGGCCTGTTCCACAACATACTTGCCAAAGCGGCACGGCCCGAAGGCACTGGGCATAAATCCCTCGAAACGCTTCAGGTCATTGTTTCCGTTTTCGTGGAAGAATCTCAGGAAATCGCCGAGGGTCACCCGATAGGGCAGGCACTCCGTTCCCCGAGTTACCTTGTTGCTATAAGTGAGAGACTGCTCATTTGAAGGGGGAAGCACGGAGGCCCTGACGCCAAAGGCTTCCATTGCTGCCGCTAGAGCCTCGGCGCCGGGCGCCATCCTCGGTACCAGGATCGTTTTCTTTGAGGCCAAAGCCACCGGGGCTGAGCGATAAGCATTATCGTCCCAGCCCTTGGCCTGGTCTGCGGAACGGGCAAACGCCTTAATGGTATCGACAAAGGCCTCAATGCGGGTAACGATGCCGGCCTCGGCGGCATGTTCATCGATCTCCAGTTGACCTAGCGGCTTGCCCCCCATGATGTCCTCAACAATATTGATTATGAAAGTGTTGGGGCCGCATCCAAAGTTTGTCAGCAGCAACCCATATAAGGATGAGTCACCCTCGGTTATGGCACTGCCAGCTATATGCCTGCTTTCGTAGTACCAGTATGGCCGGTCCGAGTATTCATAGACGTTTACCGAACTAAGGGGTAGAAAAGTAAGTGGTATAGGCACGACATCAAGCTGGGCAAGCTTTTCAGCTATGCCGAGGTTCGCCCCTGAATCCTGCGACATATAGGAACGGGCAAGAATCACAACGCCCAACTGGTTATTGTCATGAATTTGTTGCAGTAGCTTCTTCCCCTGTTCCACTTCTGCTTCCTCAAATTCTCGTTGCGCCTTAATGCCGGCAATGCCAGCCTTCCTCCCCTTTCTCCTGCTGAACCCCATCTGCACTGCACAGTCGGCAAAGCTGTTTATCGTCACGGCGTCGCCCCTGCTGAAGTCAATGGTTGGTATTATCAGCTTTTTACCCAGGTCGAGAGCCTGACGGATGATGTACGGGGACGCCTGCACCAAGGGGCAGGCATACTTCTGGTTCTCATCTCCCTCCTTAATCCCCATGCGAATGGCGCTTGGGTAGAGGATGTAGTCCATATCTCTGAGACTTTCCGCATGCCCGTGTAGCAGCTTAACAGGGAAACAACTGTCGGCATAGCTCAGCTCGACAGCTTGCTCCATTATTTGTTTGGTGGTCTTGCTGGAAAGGACAACATTGACCCCCAGCGCGTTGAGGAAAGCAATAAGCATTGGTGCGTAGTCATATACTATCAGCGCCCGGGGAATCCCGACCGTAGGCCCTGTTCCCGCCTTTTCTCTATAGTCCTTGAACAGTAGCTTCTCGCGTTCGTCGAAAGCGGTCTCCATCTTCTCCCGGCTAATGGTGCTATCGAAGAGGTCACATCTGCTGCCATAGAATGTGGGCTTCTCGCCAGGTATCTCCATTCGGCTTATGGTGCAATTCATGTCGCATACTTTGCAGGTGAAGGTTGTAATCTTAGGATTGCTATCAATGACGTTTTGAAAACCTTTAAACTTCGAGTCTCTCCCACCCAGTTCCTCTTTCGCCAGAAGTGCCGCACCTATTGCACCGCTGACCTCCTTGTGTTCGGGCACAATTATGGTTCTTCCCTCAAGCGCCCGCTGAAACGCAGAGACAACGGCATCGTTATAGAATACCGCTCCGGTGAGTATTACCTTGTCACCCAGCTTCCTGTTGCCCAGAACCTTGGAGATGTAGTTTGCCGCAATCGAGTTGGAGAGGCTGGCAGTTATCACCTCCAGGGGCAAGCCCTCCTGCTGGGCTGAAGCGACCGCCTGACCCATAAAGGCGGCACACCGTGAACCCAGGTCGATAGTATGGGGTGCCTTAAATGCTAGAGCAGCGAACTCCCCGTTTTGAACATGAACGCCAAGCTGCTCAGCCAGTTCATCGATGAAGCTCCCAGTTCCAGCGGCGCATGCTTTATTCATCTGATAGTCGATAACGACACTGTTTCGCTTTATAACTAGCTTCGAGTCCTGACCACCAACCTCGATAATATCTGCCTCGGGCTCTATCTCTACTGCCGCTCTTGTCTGTGCCGTGATTTCGTTCTTTACCAAGTCCGCGCCAACAAAACTGCCAACCAGATACCTTCCTGAACCAGTGATTCCTACCCCGGCTATTCGGGCATTACCCCCGATATCTGGCAACAGGTTCCGAAAAACCTCCTTGATAGCATCAACCGGCCTTCCCGCCGTCATGAGGTAGTTCTTTGCCAGTATTTTAGTTCCCGATTCGTCAAGTACAACTGCCTTGGTGCTGGTGGAGCCAATATCGACCCCCAGATAGCCAGTAAACGGCCCTTCTATTATTGGTGCTACCCAGTTGTTGTCATGCTGGGTGACTTTTTCCAGCCTCGGCATTTCAAAATAGCGTTGCTTGATATCTGCCTGGGGTATAAGGGTCACTGTGGAGGTCCTCTTACTTCCCATCGCAAGCAAGGCAGAACCTAAAGCCTCAATGTATAAGTAATCCTCAGGGATAATGACATCCACTTGATGCTTATTTCTTGCCGAGATCGCCTCGCTGAGCGCCTTCAGAATGGCACTATTGGCAGCCACGCCACCAACAAAATAGATTGGCTCTTGGAAAATCCCCTTCTTGATTGAAGTGACCATGCGAGCAATGCTCTCACATAAAGCATAGAGCATATCAGCCATCTGTACGCCCTTCTGTTGAAGGTGAATAAGGTCGGTCTTGGCAAAAACACTGCACCGGGCGGCTATACGTGGAGGGCTGCCTTCACACTCCAGCGCCAGGCTAGCAAAATCTTCGAGGCTGATGCCAATGCGATACGCCTGTTGTTCGAGGAACCTTCCCGTGCCGGCGGCACAGAGAGGGTTTGATTCTACCTTCCACGGTTTTCTCAGAGCATCCTCGAACTCTATTACAAGATAGGTCTGGCCGCCAATCTGTAAGATGGTTTTAGCATCTGGATGAGAGTGAAGAAGTCCTGAAGATATCGCCAACGAGCTGCTGTATATTGCCCAGTCCAACTCCTTGGGTATCACCCCTTTACCAGAGCCAGACACACCAGCGGTGACGATATCTTCAAAGCTGAACTCCTGGCCCAGCCTTGAAATAAGTGAGGCGACCGCAGCGTTGGGGCTAGATGTAACCTTTTCGGTGTCAAGCTTAACTATAATGTGGTCTTCATCAATGAGGGCCAGTTTGGCATTGACCGAGCCAATATCTACACCAAGGGAGTATTTCATCTTGCGCTATCTACTAATAATATCATATCACACTACCTGGCATTCATTCAAGCTGGTGGACCCATTCATTTGACCCAACCACCCCCTGATACGTACTTCTGGGGACACCCCTTTATTGTTCCCTCCCCCTTGAGGGGGAGGGTTAGGGCCTGTCCTGAGCTTGCCGAAGGGTAGAGGTGAAGCTCACCTTCCAAATCACAGAACCTCCGCCGGGCGGTAAACCCCAAATACCTCGCGGAACACGTCACAGATCTCGCCCAGTGTGGCATAGGAACGCACCGCCTCCATGAGATAGGGCATGAGATTCTCCGTTCCCTCAGCAGCACGGCGAAGCTCGGTGAGCCGCCGCTCCACATCAGCGAGATCTCGCTGGCGGCGCACCTGATTTAGACGCTCCAGATGCCTTCTTTCGCCCTCGGTGTCCGTCTCCAGGATGGGGATAGCCAGGGTTTCATCGACAACATAATCGTTAACTCCGACCAGGATGCACTCTTCGTCCTCTATCTCCTGCTGATAGCGATAGGCAGCCTCAGCGATTTCACGCTGGAAAAACCCCTTATCTATGGCCGGGATGACGCCCCCCAGGGCATCTATCTTGCGGAAGTAGTCGGAGCAAGCCTTCTCCATCTCATTGGTCAGAGTCTCCACCATAAAGCTTCCTCCCAGGGGGTCGACGGTGCTCGCCACACCACTCTCATGAGCAATGATTTGCTGCGTCCGGAGAGCGATGAGAGCAGCCTTGTCCGAAGGCAGAGCCCAGGCCTCATCCAGAGCGTTGGTATGCAGCGACTGGGTACCACCTAATACTGCGGCTAGAGCTTGAAGGGCGACACGCACGCTGTTGTTCTCCGGTTGCTGGGCAGTCAGAGTACAGCCCGCGGTCTGGGTGTGAAAACGGAGCCACAGAGAACGCTCATCCTTGGGGTCATACCTGCTTCTCATTTCCCTTGCCCAGATGCGGCGGGCAGCGCGGAACTTGGCAATCTCTTCAAAAAAGTCATTATGTGCGTTGAAGAAAAAACTCAGTCTGGGGGCGAAATCGTCTACCTTCAAGCCTCGTTCCACACCTGACTGTACATAGGTCAGGCCATCGGCCAGGGTGAAGGCCAGTTCCTGAGCGGCAGTAGCCCCGGCCTCACGAATATGATAGCCGCTGATGCTGATGGTATTCCATCGTGGGAGGTGCTTGGTGCCGAACTCGAAGGTATCTACAACGAGACGCATAGAAGGCTGCGGTGGAAAGAGATATTCATTCTGGGCAATGTATTCCTTAAGGATATCGTTCTGAATTGTACCCCCCAGACTCTCCATAGGGATGCCACGCTTCTCAGCGGCAACAATGTACATAGCCCAGATCACCGCCGCTGGGCTGTTGATGGTCATCGATGTGGTCACCTGGTCTATGGGTATACCATCAAAAAGCACCTCCATATCGGCAAGGGAGGATATTGCCACACCACACTTACCAAACTCCCCTCCTGCCTCCGGGGCATCGGTGTCGTAACCCATAAGAGTAGGCATATCAAAGGCGACGCTCAAGCCCGTTTCGCCATGGTCGAGGAGATACTTGAAGCGTTGATTGGTCTCCTCGGCAGTGCCGAAACCAGCGAACATGCGCATGGTCCACAGCCGCCCTCTATGCCCCGTCGGATGAATACCGCGAACGAAGGGGTATTCACCGGGAAAGCCTACGTTCGCTAAGTAGTCCATCCCGGCAATATCTACCGGCGTGTAAAGCCGTTTAATGGGTATTCCAGAGGTTGTGGCAAAGCGGTTTTGTCTTTCCCCCGACAGGGATGCCTTCCTCTCCCAATCCATATTGCGCTTATTTATTTGCTCCAACCAACGCTTGTCAAACATGGCGCACCCCTCGGCGATCGATTTTTGTCCTCGTCCTTATATGCTTCTGGAAATGATACTCGATTTGAATCATATGCTTTAAAAAGATCAGACATATCAATTAGCCTGTGGTTGGCACGAGGTCTTTCCACTATTGAGGCAATGGTAGAGACACGCTTTACAGTTGTCAAGCTAAAATAGCCGTTAAGGGGACACAACACTATACAGTAATTGCCTGATTCATTAGGCCCATCTGCCCCATCCTTCAAAGATCGAAGATCCTACGGAAGGATGGGCAACTACATTCTTGGACAGACTCCGAATAGTAGAGTGGCTGCAGCCCTTCAGCGGAAGGGCGAAACCCACCGTTTACATCTCATGTGGCAAGGTGGGTTCCATCTCATTCCACCCACCATGCTTTTTTATTCCCAGCCCCCTTCAATTCCTCGCCACTAAGTGGCGACGCTACGGTATGCCATGGCCCTTTCTGTCATTCTGAGCCCCTTCAGCTTATTGTCATTCTGACCCTTCACAGAGTGAAGGGGAAGAATCTCATGGCGCTCAGGGCAGGCTCCGGCGAAGAATCTCATCCCCCCTTCCTTGACGGTCCTTCTTAGAAGGACTCGACTCTCGCCAAGGCGAGTCGCCTCTGGAGACTGGCGAGGGGAGGGAGGATCTCCTCACTCCCTGCGGCATAAGCCGCGCAACGACCAGAACATGTCACTAATCTATTTGAACGAAATCAGACTCTCTAGACATATAGGGATTCATTTCCACCTTGACAGGGGATGCGTAAGAAATTAGCATAGCAACAATAGCTTATAGGAGAACCGAGGATAATATATCCTTGCCCTGCTCCACCCCCCCCCATAATCTGGCCAGACGAGGTTAAGAAGATAGCTGCTGATTCTCACCTGAACGCTAACACCGTGGAAGGCCCCGCAGGAAGGAAGCTGAACTACGGTTGGGTAGTAATAGGGGCGTTTCTGGGTGTCGATTCCATGGTGCACGCCATTATGTTTTCCCTGGGCGTCTTCTTACCCCCCATGAGCGATGAACTGGGGATGAGCCTCAGCCAGGCGGGATGGCTGGGCTCGTCCAACTGGATGGTGCCTGCCTTATTCGCCATGCCCTTCGCATCATTGTTAGCCCGCTATCGTCCCAAGAAGCTGGTTGCCTTATCCACCCTTCTCGGTGTGCCCCTGCTCTTCCTCCAGGGCTGGGCTCCTAACTACTGGGTCCTCTTCGTGGCCCGCGTTGCCTTTCTAGCTATCACTCTAGCCCGCATTCCCGCCCGACCGCAACTCATCCGGCAGTGGTTCCCCACAAACAAGATCACCATGGTAAACACCGTGCTAACCTTAGGCATGGGAGCAGCGGGAGCTACGGTCATATTCGTTACCGGCGACCTCATAGAGGCGCTCAACGGATGGAGGAACGCCATTTACCTGTTTGGCGCTATTTCGGCACTTACCTTCATCGGCTGGATGATCCTGGGGCGCGAGAACCCATCCCCTGTCTCAGATACTGCAGTTGAAGCACGTGAGTCGTCTCCTATTAAGGCTGTCTTGAAGTATAAAGCCCTGTGGTTGCTGGGAATGGGAGTTACCGGCGATATGCTTTGCTTTGGAGCCATGGAAACACTGTGGCCAAGGTTTGCCCTGTCAGAAGGCTTTATCTCGCTGGAGAGGGCCAGCTACTGTATGGGACTTACCTACTATGGGTTCGTGGTTGGCTGCTTACTCGGTGGTATCATCTCACAGAAGATCGGCCGCCGGAAGCCTTTACTATGGTTTCCCGGGTTATTCTTGCCCTTCTTAACCCTGGGCATACTTTTCTCCCACTCCTTTGCCGTGCTTGCTATTCTGTGGACGCTGTGGGGGCTTTCGGAGGTGTATTTCCCCATTATCATGACCATACCCTATGAGCTTCCCGGTATCAAGACCAGCGAAATAGCCGTGGCTACGGCCTTCATTGTGAGTGTGTTTACTGCCGGGGCTGCCTTGGGGCCGATAATGGCGGGATATATCGCCGATGCTTTTGGTTCCCTCAAGCTGGCCCTAGCGATAACGTGCGGCTTCCCCTTTTTACTGGTCGTCGCTGGACTTCTAATCCCGGAAACAGGTCCTAAGGGGCGTCCTAAGGACAGCAGCCTCACCCAACCTTAGCCCACTAATCCATTCTCAGAACTACGGCTCCCTGAATCTTCCCCTGCTTCAGCAAAACCAGGGCCTCGTTTGCCTCCTCCAGTTTGAAATCCTGAACCTCAGGGATAATCGGGATTTCGGCAGCCAGAGGAAGGAAATCCTCCACATCCCTCCTGGTAATGTTGGCTACACTCTTTATTTCTTTTTCATCCCACAGTAACTGAGCATAGTCCAGGGGCGGGATAGGATTTCTCTTTCGAATCACCGCCATCACCAGTCTTCCGCCTTTTTCCAGCACTCTCAGAGCGCTAGGGACTGTCTCTCCCACCGGTGTGAAATCAATTGCGCAGTCGAGCCTTTTCGGAGGCTCATCTTCTGCTCTACCCGTCCAGGCTGCTCCCAGTTTCTTGGCCAAATTGCGATGCTCTTCGCTTCTGGTGAAGACAAAAAGCTCGCAACCCCAGTATTTGGCCACCTGAATCACGATGTGGGCTGAGGCTCCGAATCCGAAAAGCCCCAAGCTCTGCCCGGGCGTGATCCCTGAAAGCTTTAGGTCTCGAAACCCGATTCCTCCGGCACACAGAAGAGGAGCTGCCTGAGAATCGGTGAACCTGTCAGGAATCGGGTAGGCGAAATCTTCGGAGACCACGGTGTATTCTGCATAGCCACCGTTGGCATGGCACCCCGTGCCTTGAAACTGGTAGCACAGGTTTTCATTGCCAGCTTTGCAGAAGTGGCATTTTCCACAGGCGGAGTATATCCAGGCAATGCCCACTCGGTCTCCGACGTTGAATCTGGTCACACCCGAACCCAGGATTTCTACTTTGCCAACGATTTCATGACCCAAGACTACAGGAAGTTTTGGCTGAAGCCTTCCTTCGATTTCATCCAGCTCGGTGTGGCAAACCCCGCAGGCCGAGACCCTCACCAGAATCTCTTTTGATGTCGGCTGAGGGACTGGCATGTCTACCAATTCCAGAGGCCGATTTTCAACTGGGGAAATCTGCTTCAGAACTTGGGCTTTCATTCTAATCCCTAAGCCTCGCCTAAGTACGAGAACCTAGCGCGGGTGCTGGAGCTAGGGAAGCGATATCTGTGGCTCGGCATGTTATGTGCCTGCCTCCGTTCTGTCCCTCGCCACTTCTGTATATACACCGCCTTAATCTCTTGCTGAACGGGAGACGTCTCAGGACTGCCTGTTGTTCTCTTGCCGAGTCGGCCACAGCTTCATGCCACGGTTGCAGAAATTTATTCAGACCCTCGGTTGCCGCCTGCGTGTCGCTGCCAATCATCGATGTGTATGTTCTATTGCGCTGCGATGGCGTAAGGCGCTGCCGTTGGACACTGCGAGGCCTATTGTTCGCCTTGGCCGCGGGCACCCTTGGCTGTTGGCGCGCCTGCCCTTTTGCGTCTGGGAGGGTGTTTGCTTATCCACAACCCCTTAAAGGAGTTTCGGTCTAGCAGGTGCCTGACATCAGCCACATCGAGGAGGTCCTTGGACACATTGCTTTCAAAGTAGGCCACCTCGACGTGTTTGCCCATGTTTTTCACCGCTTGAAGGGCATAGGCGAAGTCCGAATCCCCGCTTACCAGCACCGCCACGTCGTAGAGGTTGTTCCAGGCAAAAAGCAGCAGGTCTGTTGCAAGCATAACATCGATACCCTTTTCCACAGGGATACCCTGTGCCAGCTTGGTGCTTCCCAGTCGCACCTCTAAGTACGACGTTTCGCGAAGGGCATTGAGGAAGTCCTGTTGCTCGCGGTGGCCCTCAGTGCGCTGGCCTGGCTCTTGCAGCACATTGTAGTAGTATACGCGGAACAGACGCCTTTCCCCACAGAGCTTACTGGCGAAATTGGCAAAGTTCAGGTCATAGCGCCGCAGGTTGGAGCGCAGGGCATGATACAGGTTGCTCCCGTCTATGAATATCGCCACTCTATCTTCCATAAACCCCTCCTCGACATATGATGAGCCATATCTACGATACTCGCAATCTACTAAAAATGATTATACCACATGTTTTCCATCTTGTACTGTTAGGTACAATCTTAACATAAGCGTTGTAGCTCGTCGAGGGAGTACACTGCTTATCATCCGTATGTTTGGAGTCAAGCTATACTCTGTGGCATTCCGACTCCGAACATAATGTCTCCTTTTGTCATTCTGAGCGAAGCAAAGAATCTCATCCCCTCTCCCTCGAAGGGAGAGGGTTAGGGTGAGGGTGAAGGTGAAGTTTCCCCCTCCCTCTACCTCTTCCGCCAGATCGGGGTCTGATGAATCGGACCTCCCGACAGTCTCCAAAGGTCTCCTGAGGTCTCCATAGGCGACTCGCCTCTGGCGAGCGACTCTGTCGACCGACTCGCCTCTGGCGAGGGGAGGGAGTACTTATTCTCTTCCCCCGCACCAAGATTGCTTCGCCGCTGGCGCGCCTCGCAATGACATATGGGGGACATCCCCAGGCCCCCGCTATACCATTATTGTCATTCTGAGTGTAGCGAAGAATCTAATCCCCTCTCCCTTGAAGGGAGAGGGTGCGGTCCTGTCTAAGGGTACCCCCTCACCCCTCCCCTTGTAGGGGCGTTCAATTGAACGCCCCTACTTATAAGCTCAACAAGTATTGGGAAGGCTTTCTATTCTTTGATTAGTAGGGCAAACCCAAGCATCGCCGCCCCGGCCATTGCCGCCCCGAAGTAGAAGGTCGCTGCTGGGCTCACCGCATCCCACAGTAGCCCGGCGATTACGCTCGCCAGCAGCAGGCTGAGCCCAATCGCACCATGGTAAAGGCCATAAGCAGTCCCCCTTCTCTTTTTGGGCACCATATCGGCAACAAAGGCCCTGGTCACCCCCTCTGCTGCTCCGTAGTAGACCCCGTAGAGGGCGAAGAGCAGGATAACGTATACGATGTGCCAGGTTGGCGATGCCACGGCAAACCCGAGATAGGTGAGGGCATATATTCCCCATGCGGCGATGATAATCCTCTTCCGGCCTAGCCTGTCCGATAGCCGGCCAAAGGGATAAGAGGTTGCCGCATAGACCAGATTTAGCGGGATGAGCATAAGAAGGATATGTATTGGGGATAGGCCGATATTGCTTGCCCTCAGTATGAGGAAGACATCGGCGGAGTTGCCCAGGGTGAAGAGGAGCATTATTCCCAGGAAGATCTTGAACCGCCTGTCGAAGCCCCTCCCTGCGGATGCTGTGCCGACCTCTCCCCCCTTGGATTGGGAGGCTCTACCCTCACGCACGAAAAAGATAATGACCAGGACGGCAAGCACTGCGGGGATGACGCTAATGATGACCAGCCATCGAAAGCTCAATAAGGACAGAGTTACGTCCCAGCCCTGTACCAAGTACACAACAACAGCGGCGATGGCGATGCCGGAAATAGCTCCGGCGCTATCCAGGGCGCGATGAAAGCCGAAGGCTCGTCCCATCCTCTGTGGTGTCGTTGAATCGGCAACCAAAGCATCGCGGGGCGAGGTGCGGATTCCCTTGCCAGCGCGTTCGAAGAAACGGATGGCGAGAGCTGCACCACCGCTTGTGGCGAGCAGGAGAAAAGGCTTGGCGATGGTAGAGAGAGTGTAACCCATGACGGTCAGCCCCTTCCGCCTTTCCAACTTGTCGCTGGCCCAGCCACTCACCAGCTTCAGCGCAGTGGCGGCGCTGTCACCCAGTCCCTCGATAAGGCCGATGAACGTCGCACCAACGCCCAGCACCTGCGAAAGGAAGAGGGGGAACATATTGAATATCATGTCGCTGGAGGTATCGGTGAGGAAGCTCGCCCAGCCGAGGAAGAAGACATTGCGGCTGACACCCCAGATTCCCTTTCTATCATCTTGTTTCATTCTCTATCCAGCCTTTCCTCGATCACCTCTTCGACCAGTTCGGTGATCTTCCTTCTCGCTTCGGCAAGGGCGTGTAGACCCTGCTCAGTTATGGTGTAATATTTGCGGACCTTCCCGTCAACCACCTTCCTCTGCGTGGACAGGTATCCTTCCTTAGCCATGCGGTGTAGTGTGGGGTAGATGGTTCCCGGGCTTAACCGATAGCCGTGCCGGCCTAGCTCCTCTAGCATTTCGATTCCGTAGACGGGCTCCTTCGAAGCGTGATACAGGATGTGAATTTTGACGAAGCCGAGAAAGAAATCCCTTAACATGGCAGCATCGCTTAATATCGCTTGCTGATATCGACAAACGATATCACTTTCTAGCCACATTTGTCAAGTGCTGTCTAGGAACTTGGCGAAACAGGGTAGCCCTCTATTTGAATCGCCCGTCCCTTCTTACGATTCGCCAAACTGTGTTATAATTGCGCTAATTCCAGCAGTAGTCAGGGGTGTGATGCAATGAGAATTGCCATTATCGGGTTGGGGCTAATCGGCGGTTCAATGGGCTTGGCCCTGAGGAAGAAGAAGACAGATTTGGAGGTGGTGGGCTTTGCTCGCCGTGGAGAGACCGCCTCTAGAGCTGTTAAGCTAGGGGCAGTGGACCGCACTGAGGGAGATTTGCTCGCCGCAGCAAAAGGTGCCGACGTTATTCTTATCGCTACTCCAGTGATGGCGATGAAAGATATAATGGCCAGAATCGGGGAAAGCCTCGATGAGAGCTGTGTTGTCACTGATGTTGCCAGCACCAAGGCACAGGTTGTGGGCTGGGCGGAGGAGCGCTTGCCCTCGCGGGTAAGCTTCATCGGGGGACATCCGATGGCGGGGAAGGAGACATCCGGGATCGAGGCTGCCGATGCTGACCTTTTCACCGGGTGCACCTATTGCCTGGTCCCTGGGCGAAGCGCTGCCAAAGAGGCGATTGATAAGGTAGAGGGATTGGTGCGGCAGATTGGAGCAAAGCCCCTTTTCATCGAAGCATCCGAGCATGACATGCTGGTCGCTGCCGTCAGCCATCTTCCCATAGTTATTTCCTCAGCCCTTGTCTCGATGACCACGAAAAGCCCATTGTGGGATGATATGTCAAAGCTTGCTGCCACAGGATTTCGCGACCTCACCAGATTGGCGTCAGGGAGTCCGGAGATGAGTCGCGACATCTGCCTGACCAACAGAGAATTTATATTGCGCTGGATAGATGAATATAGCGAGGAACTGGAGAAATTCCGCCACCTGATAAACGAGGGGAGTGAGGAACTGGCGGAGGCTTTCCGTCAGGCAAAAGAGGGGGGAGAAGGTTGGCGAGGAATGGCCCGTTAAAGAAGGGTTAGTTATGGAGAAACGGGTAAAGGGATGCCCCAGCCTGAAGGGTGAAGTCACACCACCGGGCGACAAGTCCATCTCCCACCGTGCTGTCATCCTCAACAGCATAGCCTCGGGCAAGGCGAGGATTGCCAATTTTTCATCGGGAGATGATTGCCTCGCCATGATTTCTTGTTTAAGGGCTTTAGGGGTGGAGATCATCGAGGAATCTGGTTTACTCACCGTCTCGGGGGTGGGGAGAGAAGGTTTCGCTGAGCCCGCTGATGTGCTCAATGCGAGAAACAGCGGCACCACCATGCGCCTTCTGGCGGGGCTGCTTGCCGCTCAGCCCTTTCTGTCCATAATCACCGGCGATGAGTCGCTTCGCTCCCGTCCCATGGCTCGCTTAATCCATCCCCTGCGCACGATGGGGGCGGGTATTTGGGGAAGAGAATACGATTCCCTGGCCCCGCTAGCCATCAGGGGGGAGCAACTCCGGGGCATTGACTACACCCCGCCTGTAGCGAGCGCCCAGCTAAAGTCGGCGATTCTCATCGCCGGCCTCTTCGCCGAAGGGGGGACCACCGTTAAGGAGCCGGCAGCTTCTCGTGACCATACCGAGCGCATGCTCGGGGCTATGGGGACAGACCTCCAGCACGATGGCACAAAAGTCGCTCTTAGTCCCCCTACCTCCCTCTCACCTATCGATATTACCATCCCTGGGGACATAAGTTCCGCCGCATTCTGGCTGGTCGCTGCAGCCATTCATCCCAATGCCAGTATCAAAATCATTAAGACAGGAATAAATCCGACGAGGACCGGGATTATCGACGTCCTTCTCGAGATGGGAGCAAACCTCAGGATAAAGAACGAACGTTCGGAGGGTGGTGAGCCAGTTGCCGACCTGGAAGTGGAATCAAGCGAGTTGGTGGGTACGCAGATTGGAGGGAGTCTCATCCCCAGGCTTATCGATGAGATCCCACTGATCGCCCTGGCTGGCTCGCTTGCCAGAGGGACGACTACCATCAGAGACGCTCAGGAGCTGAGGGTAAAGGAGAGCGACAGAATCGGGGTTACGGTGAAAGAGCTATCGAAGCTGGGTGCAGATATAGAGGAGCTACCTGATGGTATGGTCATTCATGGAGGCAGAGAGCTCAAAGGTGCTGGGTGCCACAGCCATCATGACCACCGTTTGGCCATGACCCTGGGCATTGCCGGTCTAGTGGCACAGGGAGAAACGCTGATACATGGTGCCGAGGCAGTCGATGTGTCTTACCCCGGCTTCTGGCAGGATATGGATCGGCTAACCCAGTAGCGCGAGGCTTTAGCCTCGCTTCAAGCGATCCTTAAGGGTTGCGCTACGGGAATTCGAGGGCTTGAGCCACAAGAGTACATGACTAAAACGAAGGGGGTAATGTAGCGCGAGGCTTTAGCCTCGCTTCAAGCGATCCTTAAGGGTCGCGCTACGAGAATTCGAGGGTTTGACCCACAAGAGTACATGACTAAAACGAAGGGGGTAATGTAGTGCGAGGCTTTAGCCTCGCTTCAAGCGACCCTGAAGGGTCGCGCTACGAGAATTCGAGGGCTTGAGCCACAAGAGTACATGACTAAAACGAAGGGGGTATAGATAGTCCCCAGACCTTATGTGCTGGGGACTAAAAAAGCAGGAAATGACTACAGAGCTTATCCATGTCGGCTTTGGCAATATCATAGCGATAAACAGGGTGGTTGCTATAGCCCCTCCAAACTCAGCCCCCATCAAGCGCATGGTTCAAGAGGGAAAGGGCAAGGGGATGCTCATTGACATGACCAACGGCAGAAGGACCAAAGCGGTGCTCATTTTGGACAGCGGCCATTTTGTGCAAATAGCGCTATCCCCAGAGACCATTGCTGGCAGATTGACGGCGAGCCACGGAGGACAGGGCTGAAGGAAGGAATGGGGCAGATATTAATGTGGCAAAGCCAGGCATTTGCTTCGTTGACTCCTTATCTGCTGCAGGGAGAGAGCCACTGCTCCGGTTTTAGTGCGCGGGAGGCGAGGTAACAATTGAACGTAGCATCTCAACTTCTTGTTGTTCTCTCTGGCCCGTCTGGAGTGGGCAAGGACGCTGTGCTGGCCGAGTTGAAGAGACTAAGGCAACCATTTCACTATGCGGTTACTACAACCACTCGGTCTCGACGACAAGGGGAGGAAGATGAGGTAGATTATCACTTTGTCTCGCAAGAGAGGTTTCAAGAGATGATAGAAAGGGAAGAGCTTCTGGAGTGGGCTGAGGTCTATGGCAACTGGTATGGGGTGCCCAGGCAGGACGTGAAGCAGGCATTAGAGCAGGGGCTTGATGTCATGATCAAAGTGGACGTCCAGGGGGCGGCAACAATCAAAGGTATCATACCTCAAGCACTGCTTATCTTTGTGGCGCCTCCATCTGCGGAGGAACTGCAGACACGGCTCAGACAGCGCGAAAGCGAAACGACCACCGATCTAAAGCGACGCACAGAGACCGCCGACGAGGAGATGAAACAATTGCCGTTGTTCGACTATGTGGTGGTGAATGATACGGTCGATCAGGCGGTGGCCAAGATCGATGCCATAATAACTGCAGAGAAATGCCACGCAAATCCAAGGGTTGTTGAGTTATAGGGAATGATAAGTGTCTTGAAGAAGCAGCGCATCACCCTCGAGATTCGGGCTTTCGCAGATAACAAGCCCATTTACCCCAAGGTCTTTTAGTGCTTTGAGCAGTTCCACATAGTTGAGGTCCGACTCATTGAGGTTCAGATGCCTGATCTCGCCCATTTTGCCATATTCGACCCCTGCAATGTGGATATGTATATGGTCCAGGGCCTGCCTCCCCAGCCTTCCCTCCACCAGCTTCAGTAGAGCAACGAATTCCTCATAGGAATTGGACTTTCCTGTTCTGGCATGCAAGTGAGCGAAATCGATGCATGGGGTGATGCCCTCGATCTCAGCACTCAGGTTCAAGAGCTCCTCCACAGTACCGAATTGACTCTCCTTGCCTGTGGTCTCTGGCCTGAGCAAAACCCGGTTGCTCTCCGCCGCAAGCAGCTTCACCGTCTCCTCCAGTGCTTGCTTCACCGTAGCATATACCGCTGAAGGTGGGGCGTTGAGGTAGAAGGCGGCGTGGAAAACGACGCCCTCGCCTCCAAGGTACGAGGCGATGCGAGCGGTCTGAATCAACCTCTCTTTGCTAGCAATAACCTTCGCTGTGTCATCAGAGTTGAGATTAATGAAGTAGGGGGCATGCGCCGTGAGCCTGACCCCCTTGCTCTTTGCAACGTCCCCGACCCGCCGGGCCACCTCTTCGCTCATCTTCACCCCGCGCACGAACTGCACCTCCATGCAGCCAAGCCCCAATTCGGCGACCCGCTCGACGCCGCTTTCAGTGGTGGGCGCTCTGGAGCTCAGTGGGATGCCGCCAGTGCCGAAAAGGAGTTTTTCGCTCACACCTCCACATTCTAGGCCACCACCAATCGCAAGGTCAACAATCTAGATTGACAGGAAATAGCATGAATTGTAACCTAGGAGGTGAACGTCCCCCCAAAAGTCATTGATGAAAGATAAAAAGCCCGAAGACCCCCAACAGCCTTTGCCCCTAGAGCAACCCGCACTGGATGTAACGACTACGGAACAGGCCCGAATCACCACCTTCACCTCTATGCGCAATCGTAACTACCGCTGGTTATGGCTGAGTACGCTGTGTTTCTTTGGTGGGCTACAGATGCAGGTAGTGGCTCGCGGCTGGCTGGTGTATGAGATGACAGGCTCTCCTTTCGCCCTGGGGATGGTGAGCGCTGCATTCGGCGTCCCCCTGCTTCTCTTCTCGCTTTATGGTGGAACGATCGCTGACCGGGTGCCCAAGCGCAACCTCATAATGTTTAGCCAGATTGCTAACGGTTCATTTACCCTTATCATTGCCGTGTTGATAACCACTGGCTATATTGAGCTATGGCATCTCATAGCGGCGGCGGCAGCAAGCGGCGTCACTTTCATCTTCATAGCCCCCGGGCGCATGGCGCTCATCCCTGAGCTGGTAGCACCAAGGGAGTTACTGAATGCCATCGCCCTCAGCTCTTCAGGGACGAATTTGACCAGGGTCATTGCACCGGCCATCGCTGGAGGCCTGATGGCGATTATCGGCATAGCAGGCGTCTATTATCTTGTGGTGTTCTTCTATATTGTGTCGATAACCTTTATATCCTTACTCCCCGCAGGGGAGGCGGCTATACGAGGAGTCAAAACATCAGTGTGGGCAGGCATTGCCGAGGGGGTGAGCTATTTACGACATAGCCCGGTTATGACATTGCTTTTAATGATGGCCTTCGTTCCCATCGTTTTTGGTATGCCCTATCAGAATCTGATGCCCGTGTTTGCCGTTGACGTCCTTGATGTTGGTGAGACAGGGTTGGGATTGCTCATGAGCATGACCGGGATAGGGGCATTGATGGGCTCCCTAGGCGTCGCCTCACTGGGGGATTTCCGGAGGAAGGGCCTGCTTCTGATTGCCCTGGGGCTGGCTTTTGGAATAGCCCTGGCCGTCTTCGGAATATCTCACAGCTATGCTTTCTCCCTGTTCATCCTCATCGCGGTAGGCCTGGCCAACGCTGGTTACATGACGCTAAACAACACTATAATCCAGAGCAGTGCGCCTCATGAGATGAGGGGGCGGGTGATGGCCATTTTCATGGTCACCTTCGCCCTGATGCCGCTGGGGACGTTGCCAATAGGGGCGGTAGCCGAAGCCGTGGGGCCGACGTTCGCCGTGACCGGAGGCGCCCTCATAGTACTCCTCTTCATCTTGGCGATAGCTATCGTTCGCCCCGCGGTGAGGCGCTTGGAGTAACTGGTGCGTCATTGACAGTGGCAGAAATGGGGGGTATTCTGCCACAGAAAACATGGAGGATTTCGAAAGACGTGTCCCCTTAGCAGAGTCCGATCTAGGTCAGATTGTACCAACTGGGCCTCGCATCAATACATTCACCTCGCTACACAATCGCAACTACCGCTGGTTCTGGCTGTCGATGCTGCTATCCTTTTCCGCACTCATGATGCAAAACCTGGCACGAGGCTGGCTGGTATATGAGATAACAAGCTCCCCCTTTGCCCTGGGGATGGTGAGCGCTGCATGGGGAGCGCCGATGCTACTGCTCGCAATCTATGGCGGGGCGGTGACCGACAGAGTCAATAAGCGCAACCTGCTCATTGTCAGCCAGGTAGTCACTGGAATTATCACCGCTATTATCGCCGTACTTATATTCACTGGAGCCATCGCTTTGTGGCACCTCATGGTCGCCGCTGCATTCACTGGTGTTACCTTTGCCTTTAACGCGCCGGGGCGTCAGGCCATTATCCCTGAACTGGTGACCGGCAAGGATTTGATGAATGCTATCGCCCTTAACTCAATGGGGACAAACCTGATGCGAATTGGTGCCCCTGCTCTGGCCGGCGTCTTGATTGCTGTAATCGGGGTGGCGGGTGTCTACTTTATTTCAGTGGGTCTTTATGCCGCAGCGGTGGCAACACTATATATGATCTCTTTCCCAGGAAGGGTTGAGGGGAAAGCTACTACCTCGGTGACGGCGGACGTATTGGAAGGACTTAAATACATTGGACGCAGTCCAGTCATTCTTTCCCTCTTGGTGCTGGCGTTCGTTTCCGTCCTTATTGCCATGCCCTATATGCAGCTAATGCCTGCTTTCGTCGTTGATATCCTGGATGCCGGCGCTCCGGGGCTAGGATGGCTCTCGGCAGCCGGTGGGACGGGTGCGCTTGCAGGTGCCCTGGGCATCGCTTCTCTCGGCAATTTCAGGAAGAAGGGGCGACTAATGCTGGGAATCGCTTTTGGGTTCGGTATATTGTTGGCGGTGTTCGCGCTGTCGAAGTCCCTAACAGTTGCGCTGGTACTGATTTTTGGTGTAGGCTTGGCAAACAACGGATATTTGGTGGTAAATAACACGCTAATTCAAATTAATATACCCAATTGGGTGCGAGGGAGGGTAATGGCCATCTATTCGATGACCTTTGCCCTGCCTCTTTTGGGAGCACTGGTCGTGGGCGCTATAGCTGAAAAGATAGGGGTGCCTATGGTTATAGCGGGTGCTGGCGCAATCGTCGCTCTATTCGTTCTAGCGTTGGGCATCTTTTACCCTCGCCTGAGGCGGTTGGAGTAAGAAAAGGAGGCGTTGCAGTGTTACAAAAGGTCTCTCTTGGTGTGAAGAATATCGATAAGTATCGGATGCTTGTAAGCAGCGAGTTGATGGACGAGGTTGAGAACTTGGCCGATGCCCTGAAGGGGTTACGGCTGTGCCACATCAACTCCACCCCTTTTGGGGGAGGGGTGGCAGAGCTCCTTTCCTCTAACGTTCCCCTGATGCGGGGTTTGGGGATTAGCGCCGACTGGCAGGTTATTAGGGGTGACCAACGTTTCTTCACCATCACTAAGTCGCTGCACAACGCTCTTCAAGGGCAGGCATACCCTCTCATTAAAATGGAAGCAACCCAGACAGCCTACAAATCCAATAACCTCACAAATGCAAATGAGCTAGATCCAGACTACGATGTTTTTATCATCAATGACCCCCAACCAGCGGCACTGCGCCATTTCTGCGATATTCCTAATGCCAAGTGGATTTGGCGCTGCCATATCGATAGCTCGGAGCCGGATGACGCCACGTGGCAATTCCTGCGCCCATTTGTTGAGGAGTATGACGCCGCCGTCTTTACTATAGAGAGGTTTGCCCCTGCTGACCTCAAAGTCCCGAAGCTAGCTTTCATACCTCCTGCCATCGACCCTATCAACACTAAAAACATGCCCCTTCCCTCCACGCTGTGGCGGGAGATGCTTGATAACCTTGGTATCGATAAAAGACGACCCCTTGCTGCCCAGATTTCACGATTCGACCCCTGGAAAGACCCCTTTGGAGTAATGGAGGCCTACCACCTGGCAAAGGAGAAGGTCCCTGGCCTCCAACTGGCCCTTGTTACCTCCTTCGCCGGCGATGACCCTGAGGCCTGGGATATTTATGCCGCAGTCAATGAGGAGGCAGAAAAGGACCCTGACATCCACATCTTCTCCAACCTCACCGGTGTCGGCAATATGGAGGTAAATGCTTTCCAGACGGCCAGCGTAGTGGTGATTCAAAAATCCATTAAGGAGGGTTTTGGCCTGGTGGTCGCCGAGTCTCTGTGGAAAGGAACCGCTGTAGTTGCTGGAAATACCGGAGGCATCCCTATGCAAATGCCAGGCGGCCTAGAAGACTATCTGGTCACCAGCGTAGAGGAGTGCGCTGAAAAGGTAACTTACCTCATGGAGCACCCCAGCATCGCCGAGGAATTAGGCAAAGAGGGCAAAGAACATATCAGGCAGCATTTCCTTATGCCCAGGCTGCTCAGGGATGAGCTTCAGCTAATCAAGACTTTGATAGATGGATAGGCAAGCAACCTCATTCGAAATCCTCCTCTTCCACCTGGGCTTCCTGCCCGGGGTAAGGGAGCAAGGCCTCCACCCTTTCCTTCCTTCTCCTCCTCGTAGGGGGGAGCGAATCAATGGTCTGCCTTAATTGCGAGAGCCCCTTCTTACCACCTCCACCCAATTTCACCACCACCCCCACAACACCTGCTTCCTGGAACTCCTCGAGAGCCTCTTTGGTTGTATCGAGAGGTGTTAGCGCAAGCAGAGGTTTGCGCACCAGATTTGCTACATGCTGGCAAACCATCAGCCGGTGCACCGAAAGCTCACTATCGCCGCCGATAAGCACAGCGTCTACGGACAGCTTGTCGATAGCCCTTATCATGCCATCACCTAGAGAGGCCTCTACCTCCACGATCTTGCCCAGCTCATCATCCCCAAGCAATGCTAGCGGCGCTATGGCTGGATCGAAAACCAAAAAATCGCATCCCATTTCCTTGAAGTGGTTGAGTTCCTTCTCAGTCCCCTTTTCAAGGGATGCCCCCCAGGGGATCTGTCCCAGGGCAGCTAGTACTTGGCTATCTGCCTCCTTCACCAGCACAGCATCAGCGTTCCCCTTGCCGTCGGCGGCAGCACTGGCGTCCCCTTCAGGAAGGACCGCGATAAGCACCATAGGAGAACTTTTCTGTGAAGACACAGCCGCCGCTCCTTTGAAACCTAGAGGCTGGGTGGAGCCTCGAGAGGTTTGATGCAGTTTCTCCACAAGTTTGCTCACTATTCCTCCTTACGATACAGCCAGCGGTCGGAATCGAACTCACGACCGGCGGTTTCCCAAGCTGCTCAAAGACAAACCTTTTGGGTTCTTCCTTGAGAACCTTTCCCATTCTACAGCTTCTGGTTGACATCTTCAATCTCCCGTATTGCGTCAATAGAAACGGTTACCGAACAGTCATCGCTGCATCATAAGTACGGGTTACCGAACTGTCGTGATTTCTGGCATTGCTTTGCGAGCGAGGGCGTTCTGCCAGCCCCCATAGGCGCTACAGGTTCTCGTTGACCTGCCTGAGTAGTGAAACAGGATTGAGACCATGGTAGATTGCTGCCAACTCCTGTTACTTAGCCTCGGTAAGTACACAAGCCTCAAGTAGCCGTTGGTACGGCGTTTGTGCCGTGTCGTAGACCTTATGTACCTTAGCCCCACGCCTCGTCTTGGTTACCAGTTTCATTGTTGGCTGAAAGAAGTTGATGTAGAGACGGAGGAGACCATACAGGCGATTCAGTTCGTCTAAGGCCTCTCGGGAGCTGTAACGGTCGTAGCCTATCAGACGCCGCACCACTGGGATTGCTTCGCTTCGCCTCTGGCTCCTCTCGCAATGACAACCGTGGCGGGATGTAGCGCGACCCTTTAGGGTCGCTTTTCATGGCGAGGCTAAAGCCTCGCACTACATAGCTAAAATGGGCAGCCCAGGTGGTATTGACAGAATTTGATAGCTGTGTTATAATCCGTTTTTGTTAGATTCGTAGTTTCTGAGATAGAGATAACAGCAATTAGTAAGTTGCACGCCAACAATTGGCTCTAAGGGTGGCCATATTAATAGTGATCCAGTGTTAGTCGCTAGATCCCAATCAAAGTGCCGAGAGCACTCATCAAAATAGGTTCTAGCTAGTCTGTGTAAAGCGGGGGCAAGGAAGCGGAGCCTGGATATGGTTGCTTGGGTTCCGTGGAGCCAGTAGCGAAACCGACCGCAAGGTCGGTTTTTATTGTTTTTGGAGGTGGAACGGAGTAAGTAGCTGTTATTTGAATATAAAATGACCCCGCGTGAGGTGGTGACTCACCGGGGCCGTGGCATCAGGCGCACGCAGCACCCGCATACATTCCTAACATAACATAAAGTCGACTGTATGTCAAGATAGTCAGCCGTGCTGCTTGGTGGAAGTATGGCTGACTTCTATTATTGTCGTCTCGATCTCGGTGAAACAGGCGCAGGTGGCTTGTGCCGGGGGAGAGATAGTGAAGGATGGTGATAGTTTAATGAAGAAAAGGTTGATGTTTTCTTTGGTTGTGGTGACAGCGCTGATAGTATCCTTGGCGCTGGTATTGGCGCCTGTGTCGGGCCCGGTGAAGGCGGATGGTGAGGGACTCCAGCAATGGTTTGACGACAATGGATACGCGCTAAATGTAACAACTGATGAGCTTGATTGGAAGGAGACATTCGACCCTGGCATCTATCTCTTCACCATTCTTGACGGCGAGCACGCCTACTTGAACCCCGTAGGATGGTATACAGCCGGGAACGATACGGATACGCACTTAATCTTCCCTTGGGGTAATGTTTCGGACGGTGAACAGGCGTACGCGGAGCCTGCTGAGGACTGGGGTGTGTACATACTAGCCGGCAGCAGCACTGAATGCACAGAGCAGACTCCAGAGAACTGCACGCCATACTATACCGAGACCGAATTGAACGGTGACGAGTGCGACCATGCCTGGGTCTACGAGAACCCCAATCCGGGAGGGGGATATATCGTCGCGTTCGAGGACCTCGAGAATCTTGGGGACAGAGACTACGAGGATCGCGTAGTCCTGCTACAACTGGACACCGACAAGGATGGGGAGCCCGACGAAATGGACAACTGCCCTAACGACCCCAACAAGACCGCGCCGGGGCAGTGCGGTTGTGGCAATCCCGATAC
>CAYUCL010000001.1:41218-158258 GCA_964443325.1 uncultured Dehalococcoidales bacterium | reverse complement strand
GGATAGCGATGGTGACGGCACAGCCGACTGCATCGACGGATGTCCCACCGACCCGGACAAGACAGAGCCAGGGCAGTGTGGTTGCGGCAATCCCGATACGGATAGCGATGGTGACGGCACAGCCGACTGCATCGACGGATGTCCCACCGACCCGAACAAGACCGAGCCTGGGGTGTGTGGCTGCAGCGTACCGGATACAGACACCGATAGCGACGGGACGCCCGACTGCATCGACGGTTGTCCCAATGACCCCAACAAGACCGCACCTGGGGAGTGTGGCTGCGGTATTCCAGATACCGACACCGACAATGATGGCATACCAAACTGCAACGACAACTGCCCCGACGTTCCTAACCCAGACCAGGCTGACTCTGATGGGGACGGCATAGGTGATGCGTGCGAGTTGGTTCAGCCTCCCGTAGGTGGCACCATATTCCCAACGGACAAGCTTGGGCTGGTGATGCCCTGGATTATAGCGGCAGGAGCACTGATAGTGCTTGGTGGTGTGTCACTGGCGATTTATAATAGGAAGTTCGGAATAGAACGAGCCCCGGATCGCTGAAATCGGCCCATGTAGCCGGGCTAAAGCAATATGTTTAGTAGAAAGCGGTGAAGAAAATGAAGAAAGCGTTATTCCCAATGTTGGCACTCCTCCTAGCGCTTGGCCTGGCTCTGCCCATGGCGTTGCCGGTGGCAGCAGACCCCACGGGCAACCTGCTGGTTAACCCCGACGCCGAGACTGGGGATACGTCGGGTTGGATACTCAGCGGTTTTCCGGCTGCCTTACAGTCAATTCAAGAGTCCTGTGGTTGGGTATACCCAAATACAGACGACTGGTTCTTCACCATGGGACCCAATGGGGGGGTTCTTGTAGCATGGTTGAATCAGACCATTGACCTGACGGGCCATGGTGGCGCTCCAAATACCTTCCAGGCTGGCGGCTGGGTGCAGACTGAGAAGTACTGGGAGCCAGGTTGGCCCACCAGTGGTGACCCCGGGTACTACGACTGCGGCGGTCTTGTCATTGAGTTCTTCGATGGTGGAGGAGGAAGCCTGGGAACCTTCGAGTTGGAACCCGCGGACCCGGAGGGCGGTAATTGGACAGGTGCGGTAGAGAACCCGTGCTGTGAATGCGACCCGATCAATATACCGCATGCCTATGCTGAGTTCTCCATCGGCGGTGCTGTTCCTGAAGGTGCTGTATCAGCCGTCTACACACTGAAAGGCTATCGGGTATGCTCGGTCTACATTAATACATTCTATGATGACCTGTACTTTACCCTCGATATATCAGTAGAGCCCACGCCTACCCCTACGCCTACACCAACTCCCACACCAACCCCTACGCCAACACCTACGCCTACACCAACGCCCACACCCACTCCGACACCCACGCCCACAGTTACAGTTACACCGCCTCCCTCCGTTGGCGGGACCACACTGCCAACAGACAAGCTTGGACTTATGATGCCATGGATTATGGCGGCAGGGGCGCTGATAGTGCTTGGTGGTGTGTCACTGGCGATTTGGAACAAGAAGCGGGGAACAGAAGGAGCCACCGATAGCTAATACTGTGTAAAGGCGGATATATCCAGTTTTCTGTAAATTCGTTCCCTCTCTTATAGGGATCTGCGTGTTAGGTCATGGACCCTCCTCGATTGGGTTTAGGAATCGTTCGCTGGCCTGATAGGTCAGCGACTCACTCTTAGTAGCGTCACGGGAAACTGCACAACGAGAGTCGAAGCGAGGCTTTGTCTGTAGGCATCCCAACGTTGGCCAAACACATCTAAGTAACTAAACCAAGGAGGAAATGATGAACAGATTGCTATCGCCAATATTAATACCCCTTGTAGCGCTATGTCTGGCTTTGGCAATGGCGGCACCAGCAGCAGCCCACACGGGCAGCGTGCTGACCGTTCCCGTTGCTGATGAGGGTACAGACGTGGCGGATCTGATAGGTAGCACCTGTGCTGAGGTCTCGCCCGAATCGAACGACAGTTCACTAAGCAGTCGATCGGTTGACATAGAACCGTATATAATAGAGCCTGAGGACGGCGCCAATGTGTACGGTGACATCGAAATATGGGCCACTGAACTGATAGACCCGACGGGGATAGTCTCGGCCCTATTCGAGTATTCCCCTAACGGAAGCGACTGGTACGATATCGGGATCGACTATGATGGGACGATAGAGGCAAAGGCCGTCGACTGCACAACCTATCAATCGGACATTTGGACCCAGGATTGGGCCATCAATACGTTGGCTGAAGGGTGGTACTATCTCAGAGTAACCATGGCCAGCGACACGAGCGTAGGGCAGGACGAGGTGCTGGTCTATGTCGATCCCACGCCTCCGATACCAGTACTTAGCGAACCGACTCTCATCGACGGTCTGGTGGCCCCCGTTACCGAAGTGGTAGCCTTCGAGGCGGCAACTACGGATGAGGACGTGGTTTGCATGACATTGGAATACCTGCGGCCTACACCTGCGATTCACGTCGACTACTGGTGGTGGCCATGGTACTGGGAGAAAGGCATACCGAAGAAGGACCAGCATGACTACGGCCCGTTGAAAGGCAACCCGAAGAATTCGCAGAAGTGGAAGGACGATACGTCCTGTGGGCCTACGTCGGCGGGAAGCTCTCTCTGGTATTGGGCCAAGAAATACCCCAAGGTCTACGGCAATCTGACCAAGGAGGCTGGAAAGCAACTTACTCAAACGGAGTTGATAGACAAACTGCATGATTACACCAAGACGGTGGAGCGCAGTCCAAAAACGGGCGGTGAGGGAGTCTCTGACCCCAACATGCTGAAGGGTATTCGTGAGTGGATAAAGAAGCATGGGGACGGATTGACGGTCAAGTATGTGAAGAAGAAGGATTTCACCTTCAAGAAATATGTAACTGAGCTTTTGAAATGCGAAGACCTGCTGGTGTCGACCGACAGGCATTGGATGGTGGGCAATTCGGTGAGTTTTCCTAAGAACGCCGATGGGACCTACGACGTCGATTTCATGGACCCGTGGACCGGCAACTACACCACCGTGAAGATGAAGAAAAACGGGGACTTCACGAAATATGGGCGGCCGAAAGACACCATGATCGTCATCTCTCCCACCGCAGAGAAGGAAAAGGAAGTGCTTTCGTGGGTGCCAATAGACCTGGATACCTTCGGCGGCGATGGATGGAGCGTGTTGTGGGATACTACGGGTATCAATATGAACGAATACTACATTCTCAGAATAAGCATGACTGACGCCAACGAACGTAGCGGCAGCGACATGATCCTGGTGTATCTGGGCGCACGTTCCATCGGTGGGACCACACTGCCAACGGATAAGCTTGGACTGATGATGCCGTGGATTATGGCGGCGGGAGCACTGATAGTGCTTGGTGGTGTTTCGCTGGCGATATGGAGCAAGAAGCGGGGAAGGGAAAGAGGCTCGAGTCGTTGATGCCATCTGAAGGCATGGAGGACAAAATTGCGGTATAATTGGGTGATAACTGCCTCGATGGCAATGGAGATGGCGAGCCTATATGCAAGGGACAAGGGGGCATAAACCGAAAGAACCGGAGAAGAGCAGAAAGTATCCGCTCAAGAAGATACTGGCTTATGGGGCCATCGCCATAGTGGTTTTAGGCGTCGGCCTCTATTTTATAATCGATTATCTAATTCAGGATGCCTATCCGGACTGCAGCCAGTCAACTGTCCTCATGGCGGCAATTGTTGACCAGTTGAGCGAGTCGCAGGCAAACCAGACCTTCGCCGGTGAGTCCACGGCTCTATTGCAACAGGCTGGATTCAATGTCGATTATTTCGATGGCGAATCAGTTACGGTAGATCTCTACAGAGAGCTCCCCACGCATTGCTACAGTATTATATTGCTCAGGGTGCACAGCGCCTCTTTCAATCCAGAACAGCGTGTTTTCGATCTGTTTACGTCCGAACTTTATAGCACAAGAAAATACGTAGTTGAGCAAATAGACGACCGACTCAGGCAGGTCGCCTTTGATACATCCTATGACCCTTATGAGGAGGGGGATCCCACGTATTTTGGCATCACTCACAAGTTCATCCGCTCCAGCATGAAAGGGGAATTCTACAACACGATGATCATCATGATGGGCTGTGAGGGCATGAAATATGACGAAATGGCTCAAGCATTTATAGATAAGGGTGCCATAGTCTACATAGCATGGGACAAACTGGTAACCGCCCCACACACCGACCAGGCAACCATCGATTTACTACGACGTCTTCTTGCCGAAGAACAGACAGTAGAAGAGGCCATAACCGGCACAATGAACGAGCTAGGAGCCGATCCGAAGTATAATAGCGTACTATTACATTATCCACCTGACAGTTGGAATTACACAATCCTTAAAATTCTAAGTGATTAGCAGACACGTGTTTGACGATGTTCCACCACCAACCTGGCTTCGGTGGTGCATTAATTCAGTCGCTATGAAATCCGTTGAGAGGTAGGAAATAGGGTCAGTAGGCCTTAAAATAGCTGCTCCATCTCATACGTTTATAGTTAAGGGTCAGTCACAAAAAGTATACTGTTGTACACTTCTATAGTAGCATGTGAACTTCTGGGTTAGGATACGCTCCACACAGCAAAGAAGAGGCCCCATATCATCCATATTACAAAGATTATTACCCAGAAAGCGGTCGCGATGAGCCCCAATACCAGCCCGGCTATGGCCATGCCCCTGCCGCCTATGCTGGGGTCACGTCCAGTTTGACTAATCGATATCCCTCCAAAGATTGCCGCCAGGGGGCCTAGCACGAAACTGACGAAGGGAATGACTATGCTAAGGATTCCTAGGACAAGTGAGGCCATGGCTAGTCCACTTGTTCGCGGTCTTTCCATCTCCCCGCCTTTGCCTATTCTCGCATTGCGTTGAGGCTTGATGTATAATTGCTGCCAACCATACTGGAGCCAGCGGTCGGAATCGAACCGACGACCGGCGGTTTACGAAACCGCTGCTCTACCTCTGAGCTACGCTGGCCATTTTTGAGTTTCCGCGCATTATTATAACATAAAATGCACAGTGGACTGTCTTTCCTACCTACGCCTCGGCACCTATGGTAGCTTGCACCCATAAAATGGCAACTCATCGTTAGTAAAGTCGAGTTCTTGTGCCAAGCGCTGTTCCTTTTCTTATGTTATAATTCGTTCACCATATCGGGAGGAAGAGATCGATACCGAGCGCCTGCGTCAGATACTTTCAAAGGTGAAGTCTGGAGAAGTAGTCATTGATGATGCTATGGCCCAGCTCATCGATCTACCCTATGAGGAGATGGGTTTCGCCAAGGTTGACCATCATCGGGAACTACGATGTGGTTTCCCTGAGGTGGTTTTTGGTCCAGGGAAAACGGCGGAGCAGGTCGCCGCTATTGTTCAACAACTCGCCTCCACCTCCGATCGGGTGCTGGTGACCAAGGTCGAGCAAGATTGCTTTGATGCGGTGCGCCAGCTTATTCCTGAGGCGTCATACCATCCCGTCGCTCGGTTAATCATCATAGACCGGGTAAAAGAAGCGCCTTCGCGCCCAGGGGTCATGGTGGTATGCGGAGGCACTGCGGACATACCGATTGCTGAAGAGGCGGCGGTCACAGCGGAGGTAATGGGAAATGTGGTGGAGCGTTCCTACGATGTTGGCGTGGCCGGCGTCCATCGTCTTTTCGATCATCTGCCCAAGCTTCGCCAGGCAAAGGTGGTGGTAGTGGTAGCCGGAATGGAGGGGGCACTCCCCAGCGTGGTCGGCGGACTTGTGGCGGTGCCTGTGATTGCGGTGCCCACCAGTGTTGGCTATGGAGCGAGCTTCGGCGGGCTCACTGCGCTACTGGCTATGCTAAATAGCTGTGCCGCAGGGGTATCGGTGGTTAACATCGATAATGGTTTCGGGGCAGGCTATTTCGCCGCCTTGATTAACCGCTAATTCTCGTCAAGGTTCAGCAATTCCTGGTCTTGTTGTAGGGTCTCACTATCTTGAGCCGCCTCCTCAGGGGCTTGTGATTCTGGAGCCTGCGGCAGGGCCTCCGTCTCTTGAGTAGCTTCATCTTCAGCGGATGTTGATTCCGGAACCTGTTGCATAACGCCGGTCTCCTGAGCAGCTTCAATGGCTAGGGATTCCAGCATCTCGGGTAGGGCCTCCTCCTCTGGCTGAGACTCAGCTTCCTGAAGAAGAGTATAGTGTGCTGGTATCAATTTGCCAATAATCACGTTCTCTTTCAGCCCCCGCAGCCCATCTGTCTTGCCTGCCAATGCTGCCTCGGTAAGCACCCTGGTGGTTTCCTGGAAGGAGGCTGCCGAGAGAAAACTATCAGTATTCAGCGAGGCTTTAGTAATGCCGAGGAGCACAGGTTGGGCTGTTGCCGGGTCTCCTCCCTCTGCCAGTACCTTGGCATTGATGTCATCATAGACAAAGCGATCCACTAACTCTTCTGGTAGTAGCTCAGTGTCACCGGGGGAATCGATGCGAACCTTACGCAGCATCTGGCGAACAATAACCTCGATATGTTTGTTATTTATATTTACTCCCTGAGAACGATAAACCTTTTGCACTTCATCCAACAGGTATTCCTGGACCTCCTCCTTTCCCATGATACGCAGAAGGTCCTGTGGGTCTACCTGTCCCCCGGTGAGTCGTTGACCAGCCCTCACCTCGGATCCGTTTTCTACGATGATGTGGGATGAGAGGGGGATGGGGTATTCCCGTTCCTCCTTCTCTTCATACCAGATGAGTATTTGCTCTTCCTCCACACTCACCACACCAGCTACCCTTGCGATGTAAGGGTTGGACTCTGGTGCCACAGTAACCTCTGTTTCAGTCGGCGCTCCAAGCTCTGCCAGTGTATCTCCTACGTCTACCAATTGATCACTTTTGACACTAGGCTGCCAGTGCGGAAGTAGTGGGTATTCATCGGAATAAAACTGAGAGTTTGAGACCTTAATTCGACGCTCTTCCTCGTTATCGACAACCTCCACCTTGCCATCGATCTCAGAAATGATCGCTTGAATCTTTGGTGAGCGAGCCTCGAAAATCTCCTCTACACGAGGAAGTCCACTAGTGATGTCCACTCCGGCGACCCCTCCAGTGTGGAAAGTGCGCAGGGTTAGCTGGGTTCCTGGCTCACCGATGCTTTGAGCGGCAATGATGCCCACCGCTTCTCCTACGTCGACCAAGTGTCCTCGTGCAAGGCTCCACCCGTAGCAGCGTTGACAAACTCCATGTCTTGATTGACAAGTTAGAGGCGACCTAACATAAACTCTGGTAATCCCTGCTGATATGATTTGCTCAACCTTCTCCTCGTCGATCTCCTCATTTCTTTCCACGATTGTCTCACCAGTATCTGGATGCACTACTTTCACTGCGGCAAATCGCCCCAATATTTGCTGCGCAAGAGGTGGCGATATGCTTCCCTCTGCTGCTTCATGGACCCAAATTCCAGCAGTGGTACCGCAATCCTCATCAGCAGTGATAACTTCCTGGGCCACATCGATAAGCCGCCTGGTGAGATAGCCGCTGCCCGATGTTCTGAGCGCCGTATCCGCCAGTCCCTTTCTGGCGCCATGGGTGGATATGAAGTACTCGTGCACCGAGAGTCCCTCCCGGAAGCTCGACTTTATGGGGAGTTCGATGATCATCCCTGATGGGTCGGTCATCAAGCCCCGCATTCCCGCCATTTGCCTAATCTGTGCAATGTTCCCCTTAGCGCCGGAGATTGTCATGAGATAGACTGGCCCAAAGCGATCAAGAGAATCGGACAGGGCGTCAGAGATCTTATCTGTGGTTTCCATCCATGTGTCCACGGTACTATTGTAGCGTTCTTCGTCGGTAATCAGTCCCTGTTGAAATTGCTTTTCTATCTCAGCAACCCTTGCCTCTCCCTCTTCTAAGAGTTTCCCCTTGGACTCAGGAGCCTCGATATCGTTCATGGCAATGGTGGTTCCTGACTTGGTAGCATATTGAAACCCTAATCTTTTGATATTGTCAGTCACCTCAGCAGCTTTTTCACTCCCATACAGCTTGTAGCATTTAGCGATCACCTGCTTCAGGGACTGTTTATCCATCTCGTTATTGATGAAGCGGAGTTCCTCAGGAAGCACTTCATTAAAGATGAGGCGACCAACAGTGGTTCTCATTCGCTCTCCATTCTCCCCAACCCTCACTTCAATTTCCGCTTGAATATCTATGACTCCAAGCTCGTGAGCAAGGATGGCTTCCTCAGTGCTATTAAAGCGCTTATTTTCCCCTTTAGCTCCGCCCCGTTGAAGGGTGAGGTAGTAGCAGCCCAGTACCATATCCAGTGTAGGCGCCACTACTGGCTCACCGGAAGCTGGCAGGAGCATGTTATGGGTTGAGAGCATTATCTCCCTAGCTTCCCTCAGTGCATCATGGGAAAGGGGCGCATGGACTGCCATTTGGTCGCCATCGAAGTCAGCATTGAAGGCGGTACAAACCAATGGGTGGATCTGGATGGCGCTGCCATCGATAAGAACGGGCTCAAAAGCCTGAATACCAAGACGGTGAAGGGTGGGGGCACGGTTCAACAGCACTAGCCTTCCCTTGGATACCACCTCTAAAGCGTCCCACACCTCAGGCCTCTCCCGTTCTACCAGCCTTTTGGCACTTTTAATGTTATGGGCATAGCCCTGGAGGATGAGGCGATGCATCACAAAGGGTTTGAAAAGCTCAAGAGCCATCTTCTTGGGGAGACCGCACTGGTTCAACTTGAGTTCGGGGCCAACTACGATCACTGAGCGCCCGCTGTAATCCACCCTTTTGCCCAGCAGGTTCTGGCGGAATCTTCCCTGTTTACCTCGGAGCATGTCTGATAGCGACTTCAGCTTATGGTTTCTCGACGTAGTAATAGGGCGTCCCCTCCTTCCATTGTCTATGAGGGCGTCCACCGCTTCCTGAAGCATCCTCTTCTCATTGCGAATAATGATCTCTGGGGCACCAAGATCCAGTAAGCGTCGCAGCCTGTTGTTACGATTGATCACCCGCCGGTATAAGTCATTGAGGTCTGAGGTTGCAAATCTCCCACCATCTAACTGAACCATAGGACGAAGTTCGGGAGGCAAAATAGGCAGTACAGTCAAGATCATCCACTCCGGCTTATTGCTGCTCCTTCTCAGCGCCTCGACCACCTTTATCCTTTTGATAGCCTTCTTCCTTCGCTGTCCGGTGCTGGAATTGATCTCATTGTCCAGGGTTTCGCGAAGCTTCTCTAAATCGAGATTAGCAAGTATGTCCAGAATCGCCTCAGCCCCCATACCCGCTCGAAATACATCGCCATACTTATCCTTAAGCTCACGATACCTGCTCGGGGAGAGCAGGGTAAAGCGACGAAGCTCTTCCAGTTCGTCGATCCTGGTGCTAAGCTCCTCTAGCAATTGTTTCTGCTCTTCACTAGCCCCTTGGTGAAGTTGGTTTATCTCCTCTATCGCCTGATTTCGCAACTGCTGGATTTTATCGTCGGTTTTGGCATCTATCTCTTGAACAGCACTGGCAAAACTACCTTCACTCTCATCGATCTTTTGTTGTGCTGCCTCTCCAAGAAGCTCAACGTGAGAATGGGTGACCTTGGTGCCTTTGGACACAATGGTGAGGTCACCAAAGGTAATTTTCTCTGACGTCTTTTTGTTCATCCCCTCTTCTAGCTTCTCCTGGAGAGAATCTCTCAGGCTCAGTATCAGGTCAATTGCGCTGGTGTGCTCCTCTTCGATGGGCTCTCTTTCATCACGCTTAATAGACTCAAGCTTGGTAATCTCTTCTTCGAGTCGGCTTTTAATATCCTCCACCCTGTCGCGTGTCAATTCCTCTCGGTTGGCGACCTGTTGGAGGATATCCTCCCGCACCCGTTTTATCGATTCACTTCTCGCTGCTTCATCCACGTCAGTGACTATGCAATGAGCGAAGTAAATCACACGCTCCAAATTGCGCGGTGAGATATCGAGAAGAAGGCCTAATCTGCTAGGGGTTCCTCTTACAAACCAGATATGGCTCACTGGGGCGGCGAGGTCAATATGGCCCATCCTCTCACGGCGTACCTTGGCTCGCGCTACCTCCACTCCGCATTTATCGCAGATAATGCCCCGATAACGCACCTTCTTGTACTTGCCACAGTAGCACTCAAAGTCCTTTGTGGGGCCAAAGATACGCTCACAGAAAAGCCCATCCTTCTCCGGCTTCAGAGTACGATAATTGATAGTCTCGGGCTTAGTGACTTCACCCCATGACCAACTCCTGATTTGTTCTGGCGAGGCCAGAGATATCCGTACAGAGCTAAATTCGTTAACCTCAGGCATTGCTACCTCTCCTGCAATCCTCCTATCTTCGATCTAGGGAAGTCCAACCCCATATCCTCCACCAAGGACATCTTATCCTCCTCTTCATTAAGCACCTCTACAGCAAGCCCCAGGCTTTGCAATTCCTTGACTAGCACCTTGAAGGACTCTGGCACTCCTGGCTGCAGGATAGCCTCTCCCTTAATAATGGACTCATAGGTTTTAGCACGACCGACCACATCGTCTGACTTAACGGTGAGCAGTTCCTGAAGAATATGAGCAGCACCGTAGGCCTCTAGTGCCCAAACCTCCATCTCTCCGAAGCGTTGCCCTCCAAATTGTGCCTTCCCTCCCAAGGGCTGTTGGGTTATTAGAGAGTAGGGTCCTGTAGAGCGAGCGTGTATTTTATCCTCGACGAGGTGGATGAGTTTCATGATATAGGTGTAACCAACAGTCACCGGTTGGTCGAAGGGCTCCCCGGTGCGTCCGTCGCGTAGAACGGACTTCCCCCATATAGGTACTGGGAAACCGCTATCTTTGGCAACATGTTCTGCCTTCGCTGCTAGCTCCTCATCGCTGAGGTTTTCGCTTTCGTACCCTACGCTTTCCAGCCATAACCTGAGGCAGGCTCTTCTTGCCTCACCTTTGTAGTTATCGCTGAATATCCGCTCTGCATCATAGCCTCGCTCTACGAGCCACGCCTTCACCTGCTCAAGATGGAAAGCGTGTTCTTCTTCGGGATCTTGGCTGATGGCTCCAGAATGCTGAGCGAGCCATGCTTGGGCAAGACTATCCTGAATGGCATCGTTATCAGCACCATCGAATACGGGAGACAACGCTTTAAACCCCAGGGTATTAGCTGCCCATCCAAGGTGGGTCTCCAACACCTGCCCCAGGTTCATCCTTGAAGGGACACCGATCGGGTTAAGAATGAGTTCTATATGCCTGCCATCGGGCAAGAAAGGCATATCCTCATCGGGCAATATGCGGGCGATTACCCCTTTATTGCCGTGCCGCCCCGCCATCTTGTCCCCCTCTGATACTTTCCTTTTTTGCGCTACCCAAACTCTCACCAGCTTATTTACCCCTGGAGGAAGATCGGTACCAGATTCCCTTCTTTTAACCCTAAAAGGAAGATCATCATTAGGATTAGATTTTCTGTCGAAAATCCTAACACCGATAACTGTGCCCCATTCTCCGTGAGGTACCCTCAGTGACGAGTCCTTAACATCTCTAGCTTTTTCACCGAAGATAGCTCTGAGGAGTTTCTCTTCAGCACTTAGTTCCGTTTCTCCTTTAGGTGTGATTTTGCCCACCAAGATATCCCCAGGCTTCACCTCAGCGCCTGTCCGAACAATGCCATCCTCATCAAGATTCCTAAGGCTTTCCTCACCAACATTGGGTATATCTCTGGTTATCTCCTCAGGACCCAGTTTTGTATCCCTAGCCTCGGACTCGTGTTTCTCGATATGAATCGATGTGAATTTGTCCTCCCTGACCAAGCTCTCACTGATGACCACTGCATCCTCGAAGTTATAACCCTCCCAGCTCATAAAGGCACAAAGGACGTTTTGTCCCAATGCGAGCTCCCCTTGCTCTGTAGCGGGGCCATCGGCCAATACCTGCCCCTGTACTACTGAGTCGCCCTTAGAGACAACAGGCCGCTGGTTGACGCAGGTTCCTTGATTTGAGCGGGCGAACTTTCTCAATGAGTAGACATCTTCCTCCCCACTATTATCTTTAATCACAATCTTTGTTGCCTCAATCGAGGTCACCACGCCATCTCTTTTAGCGAGTATCACCTGTCCGCTGTCACAGGCTGCTTGCCTCTCCATGCCGGTGCCAATAAGGGGTGACTCGGGACAGATCAAAGGCACTGCCTGGCGTTGCATGTTCGAACCCATGAGTGCGCGGTTAGCGTCATCATGCTCCAAGAAGGGGATCAGGGCACTGGAAACGCTAACTATCTGCTTTGGTGACACATCTATGAGGTCAACCCTTTCTGGCAGCACCTCAGAGAACTTGCCTCCCTGTCTCACTTCTATCTTTTCATTGATAAACTGATTCCCCTCGTCTAGGGGCTCATTGACCTGGGCTATGATATACTGCTCCTCTTCATCCGCATCGAGATAGACGATATCACTGTGAACGAAGGGCCTAATCTTGATCAACCTTTCGGGCAGGCCAGAAAGCCGCTGGGCAATCTTTGGGGTGACCAAGGTGCCTGGTTTCACCAGCGGTTTCCCGTTATCATCGAGCACCGCCTCCTTGACCGTCCTGCCCACCAGGTCATCTGAAGTACCAGGCAGCTCCCTGACAACCCGTCGGTAGGGTGTCTCGATAAGTCCATAATCGTTTACCTTACTATAGGTAGCAAGGGAGTTAATCAGGCCAATGTTTGGCCCCTCTGGGGTCTCGATGGGGCATATCCTACCGTAGTGGGAATGATGAACATCCCGCACCTCGAAGCCAGCCCTCTCACGCAACAAGCCCCCAGGCCCCAGACAAGAGACCCGCCGCTTATGGGTTAGCTCTGCCATTGGATTGGTTTGATCCATAAACTGGGAGAGTTGGGAAGCGCCGAAGAATTCCCTCATTGCTGCTACCACGGGATGAACGTTGATCAGGACGCTGGGAGTCACTGATTCGATATCAACAATACTCATACGCTCCCTGATAACTCGCTCCATGCGCAGCAGGGCAATACGGAACTGATTTTGCAGTAGCTCACCAGCAGTCCTTACTCGCCGATTCCCCAGATGGTCGATGTCGTCGGGGGAATCGTCACCATTGTTTACCATTATAATATGCCGCACTATCTCGATCAGGTCTTCCTTGGTAAGCACCCCTTCGGACAAGGGTACATCGAGCCCCAGCCTTTTGTTCAGCTTGTAGCGACCAACCTTGCCCAGGTTATAGCGCCGGGAATTGAATAGCATGTTTTTTATCAGGTTTCGGGCGTTTTCTACATTTAGCGGGTCGCCTGGCCTGAGGCGCTTATAGAACTCGATTAGAGCATCTTTCTCGTTCTTGACGGTGGCATCGCGTTCTATGGTTGCCTGAATATAATCGTGCCTCGTGGACCAATTAACATCCTTGAAAAGCTCCATAAGTTCCTCGTCCTCGCTGTAGCCTATAGCGCGCAGCACAGTTGTAATAGGGAGCTTCCTTTTTCCATTGACTTTGACTGAGATAGCATCTTTGCTACTGGTCTCAAACTCTAGCCTGGTACCTCTCTCCGGAATCAGTTTGGCATAACATAGCCAGCGCCCGCTGGAAACATCCTCCTCCCTGGTGAAGTAAACACCGGGCGAGCGGATTAGCTGGCTTACCACTACCCTTTCAACCCCGTTGATAATGAAGACCCCATTTGGCGTCATCAAAGGGAGGTCACCCATAAATATGTCCTGCTCCTTGATCTCTCCTGTCTCCTTGATCAATATGTGCACCCTGACATAGAGCGGGGCGGAAAAGTTCATGTCGCCATCACGGCACTCCTCCTCGGAGTGCTTGGGGTTCACATTATTGGGGCACAGACGGCACAACCTTGTTTGAGGCGTATCGTCCCAGGCGCCACACTGGACACACTCAACATCCTTCGGATATCGGAATTTGTAATCCAGGAATTGAAGCTCAAGCCTCGTCCCAGCAAAGTCCTTGATGGGCGAGATTTCGTCAAATAGCTCATTTAAGCCCTCCTCCATAAACTGGTGGAAGGAGCTTAACTGGGTCTGGATGAGGTTTGGCACCTCCAAAATCTGGGGTATCTTGGAATAGGACTTCCTCGGCGGCGTTTCTCGAGGCATTTCAAATGTAGAAAGCATACTCAATCTCCCAAAAAAGGCAATAGTTCCCCCGCATTGAACCGTTAAGGTAAGCTAATGATATTGAGGAATTAAGAGAGAAATTGGGGTTCTCATTGGCTAAACAAATAATATATCACACTGAATATTGTTTGTCAATACTATTTTGTTTCCATTTTTTGTTAAACATTCCGATTAGGAGTCAACCAGAACTCTACCGTTCATTGCCGGAATGTAGTACTGGTAGTTATTCCTTCCCCGTTCCTTGGCGTGGTACATGGCGATTTCGGCATTCTTCATAAGTGTTTCGCTATCCTCACCGTCGTGTGAATAGATGGCAATAACTACGCTGCTGGTGATACGGAGTTTGTGGTCTCGAAAGGCAAATGGCCTCGTGAAGGCTGTCATAAGTTTTTGGGCGATCCTGGCTGCATCTTCTTCCTGTCTTATCTCCAGTAATACCAGCATAAACTCGTCGCCTCCCATGCGCGCTACGGTATCTGCTTTGCGCACCGACCTTCTCAATCTATCGGCTACAGCTTTTAGCAACTGGCCTCCGATGGGATGCCCCAGCGTATCATTTATGTTCTTGAATTCATCCAGATCGAGCAACATCACGGCGACCTGTTGCTGGTTGCGCTGGGCACGGGCCAGCTCCAGCGTGAGGATCTCATTAAACAGCAACCGGTTCGGCAGGTCGGTCAGGGCGTCGTGATAGGCCAGGTGCCTGATGGTCTCCTCCATTTTCTTGCGCTCGGTGATGTCCATAAAGCTTGCTACCATCGCTGGTTTCCCTTTGTACAGGATGGAACTGACCCTCTCTAATATCCATAATATTCCCCCGTCCTTGCGCTTGAACCTGTACTCGTAAGGCACGTTGCCCTGTACCTTTAGGTGCTCTATAGCTTTCTCTCTGACTTGTTCTCTATCTTCAGGGTGGACAAGATCGAGAGAATGTGTACCTATCAGCTCATCACTCGTGTAACCCGTTATATACTCGAACTCGGGGCTAACATATTGTCGTACCTTATCCTGTACAAGGTATATGCCGACCATTGCAGTGTCCAATATACCTCAGGACAGTTCTTCGGATTCTTTCAGCGCCTTATCCGCTCGCTTGCGCTCGGCCTCGGATGCTCCCAACTCAGCAATTCGCTGGCGCATTTGTACCAGTTCATCTATGGATTGGCTTTTTATCTTACTGCCATCTTTCATCTTATGTGCCTTTCAAAACGGGGAGCGATTTCAAGGAAATAGTGCGGGTAACTGGTATGCGGCCTGTGTCGCTGTTGAATTGTTTCCACATCCGTATCCTTATTGCTTCGATAAACACGAAAAGTCTTTTTCTCATAAAAGGCTCGGTGCTAACTGGGCTTGCCTTTGGCAGCCCTGTCATCATACTCGGCTATCCTCCGCCTGTGAATTTTTTTTCGATTTGCTTGCTCGTATGCCTAAACTACATCGTAATAGCCTGGTGCACAATCGGGAAATCCCTGAGTTTGTAACCTGCCATTCTCTAATCGGTAGGGTGGGTGCAGCCCCTCAGCGGAAGGGCAAAACCCACCATTTACATTTGCATTTGGGAAGGTGGGTTCCATTTCATTTCACCCACCCTACTTCTCTCAGCAGCCCCCATTTCTGTAGTTGCCTTATTCATCAGGCGAAACTGGCCCCATCCTTCAAAGAAGGATGGGCAACTACATTTGTAGGAAGCCTTGTGTGGGAGAGTTTGGTCCCACCCTATGCAATGACAGGGACAACCGGGGAACAGGTAACGGATAAAAATGCCGAGCGAGCGTAAAAACTTGCCACAAAGCTAAAGAAGCGATAGAATAATAAGTGTGGAGTTATGAATGCCAATCTACGAGTATGAATGTGGGCTTTGCCATTTCCATTTTGAGAGGAGACAGAGGTTTAATGATGATCCAGTAAGTATTTGCCCACGGTGCCAGGGACAAGCACACCGCGTTATCAATTCGGTGCCTGTCATTTTCAAGGGAAGCGGCTTTTACTCAACCGATCATGGCAGAGGGTCTAGCGGCTCCGCCTCACGGGGAAAAGCGAAACCCACCGGTGAACAGAAAACGTCCGTTGAAAAGAAGGGCGAAAAAACCACTTCAAAGAGTACAGAGAAAAAGTAGCTTACATTCGTCTACATAAATATAGCTTCTACTACATCAGCTTCCGAAAAAGATAATATATTATCAAGAACTGGTGAGCACTAGCCCCAAACGCAGGATAAGATTCAGCATGTATTTATTTCCCCAAGAATTTGGATCAGGTAAGTCTGACTATATGACAAGAGATTGGAGCGGAAGCTGGTGAAGGCACTGCTGCAAAGGGTGAGCAAAGCTTCGGTAAGCATCGATAATGAGGTTGTGGGGCGAATCGGTCATGGATTGGTGGTGTTTCTAGGTATCTCTAGTCAGGACACGGATAGGGATGCCCATTATCTAGCGGAGAAAACGGTAAATCTGCGCATTTTCCCTGATAGCGAAGGCAGATTCAACCTTTCCATTCTTGACACCCTGGGTGAGCTTTTAGTGGTGAGTCAATTCACCTTGCTCGCCGATACCAAGAAAGGGAGGCGCCCCAGCTTCACCGACGCGGCGCCGCCTGCCGAGGCTGAGGTACTCTATAAGCATTTCTTGTCCTTCCTTCGTTCAAGTGGCCTGAAGATAGAGGGCGGTCGCTTCCAACAGTATATGCTGGTGGACATTCACAACGATGGGCCAGTTACCATCATGCTCGATAGTAGAGACAAGTACCCTCAGGTGTGATCATTGTGCTCGGGTGCCTCTTCGCCTGTGTGAATGATCGGAAAACCACGATATAAGACAGGAAGCCTAGAAAGAAATTGGCTCAACATCTAGACTGAGGTCCAGAGCTTTCGCCGAATGGGTTATGGCACCAACGGAGATGATGTCGACGCCGGTCTCAGCCACTGAACGAACATTGTCCAGGTTGATGCAACCGGAGGCCTCAATTAAGGCGCGCCCTGCAGCGATCTTAACCACCTGGCGCATGTCATCGACAGCCATGTTATCAAGCATGATAATGTCGGCGCTGGCATCGAGCGCCTCACGCGCTTCGTTAACGTTCTGCACTTCAATCTCGACCACCAGGTCGGAACTCTGGCGCGCCACCCCAATCGCCTCTTTGAGCCCTATTCCAAGGGAGCGTAACGCCGCCAGGTGATTGTCCTTGATGAGTATGCCATCGCCGAGATGCAGACGATAGCTTTTCCCCCCACCAACGTGGACGGCATACTTCTCCAGTAGCCTTATGCCCGGAACGGTCTTTCGAGTGTCGCTGATCTGAGCCTTCAGCCCTTTTATCGCCTCAACATAACGCGCCGTCTCCGAAGCGATGCCACTCAAATGGCAAAGGAAGTTGAGCGCCGTCCGCTCCGCCCGCAGGATGCTTGCCACCTTGCCCTCAATTGTAGCTACCACATCCCCTTTTTGAACTCTGGCGCCATCCTGAATCAGCACCTCAACCCGCAGAGAAGGGTCAATATGCAGAAAGACTGCCTCGGCTATCTTATCTCCCGCCAGCATCCCATCGCCCTTGACCACAATGGATGCTTTGCCATCAAGGTCCTCGGCGATAAGCGCCTTGGTGGTAACATCGTCAAAGGCCATATCCTCGGCAAGAGCGCCTTCGATTAGCCCTTGAACCTGTGCCCAAGAGACAGTTAAAATTTCGTCCATAATGTAACTATCCAGTCGTTTAGGCGAGCCACAAGCAAATAAATAGGCGAAACTGGCAGGCCTGCTTTCATAACGAAGCCCGTTCTATGCCTTAACGTCTTCTTGTACCGGTGTCAAACCTTTGACCGCGGCGTCGAAGTATACCTGAAAAGGCAGAATTTCTCGGCTCACTGTCGCCAGGGTTTCGGATGACATCTTTCCGTCTCGCACCAGTTGGCGACCGGCTTCTTTCGCCGCCTCGAAGACGTCATCTATCAGCACACCCAGGTCCTTGAATGCCCTCAATCCCCCTCCGTGAGGCCGCAACAATGCCCCAGCGTATTCGCGAGATAGATTCTTGCAGAATGCCTTCATGTGGACAATCAATGGGTCGAAGTTATCCATCTCCCAAAATCCGCTATTGGAGACCAGCACGAGCTTGCCGGCTTTGTATTCCTCGCGCAGCGGGTGGCGACAGTGACCGTCGCGCAACTCGAATGGCCCATGTACTAGGGGGAGCGTGCGGTCCATCAGATTCTTCATCGGGCCAGATACACCATCGACATAGACCGGTGTAGCGAGAACGAGGATATCTGACTCACCTATCTTGGGAACGAGCCATTGCATGTCATCCTTCTGCCAGCACTTTCCAGGCGTCTTAATCCAGCAGATAAACCCGCCCTGGCATGGTTTAATCTTGAGCTTCTTGGTGTAGAAGACTTCCACCTCTGCTCCCATCTCCTTCATCCCGTCAAGAAATGGCTCCAGGATGAGGTGTGTATTGCCCTTAGTCATCTTGGGACTGGCGTTGATCGCCACTACCTTTGTCATTTTTGCTCCTTTCCGCGTTTATGAAGACTATCTAATGTTGACTTCTCGTTTTATTTTTAGCAATTCATGGTGCTTCATACCTATATTCATGTAGCGCGACCCTTAAGGGACGCTTTCAGCGAGGCTAAAGCCTCGCGCTACGTTTCTAAGCTGCTTCGCATTGATCGACCTCGCCTGATTACCGCAATTTATTGACATGACGTTTTTAAGCGTCAATCTGACTTCCTGAAAACGATATGCTGCAGCCAGTCATCCGAAGATTCAGGGAAATCGGTGCGGAAGTGGGCGCCACGGCTCTCCTTCCTCGCAAGCGCTGCTTCAGCCATCAGGCGGCCTGCCAGGATCAAGCCACTTAGCTCATAGGAAGGGCGGTCGCAGCGCATCTCCAGTGTCTGTTGCCATGAGGCCAGGATCGATGCCGCCTCCTCCAATCCCTCACCGAAGCGCACTATACCCACCTTGTCCCACATCAACGATTGAAGCGCTGCCAGGCTTAGTGGAGGGACAGCACCTGATGCTCTTCTTTCGCTCAGGGAATAGTGCTCCCCCTTGCTGGCGTCAGAGAGCCAGCCTTCCTCCTTTGACCTCTGCGCAATCCTCTTGGCAAAGACCAGCACCTCCAGAAGCGAGTTCGAGGCCAGTCTATTGGCGCCATGAACCCCGGTGCAAGCCGTCTCTCCAGCAGCGAACAATCCGGCGATATTAGTCTCACCCCAGGCGTTGGTCTTTACACCGCCCATCATATAGTGGGCGGCCGGTGCTACAGGAATAGGGGACTTGGTCATATCCAGGCCATGTTCCTGGCAGAAGTGATAAATGCTTGGGAACCGCGCGGAGACCTTGTGCGGCGGCAAATGGGTCACATCGAGGAAGACGTGGTTACTATTCGTTTTATTCATCTCAAATAGGATGCCGCGAGCTACGATGTCCCGAGGCGCAAGCTCCCCGTCAGAACTGTAGTCAAACATGAACTGGCGCCCCTCTACATTGCGTAGTATGCCCCCCTCACCCCTTACCGCCTCGGAGATGAGGAAGGGAGGCATACCGGGGATGCGCAGCGCCGTGGGATGGAACTGAAAGAACTCTATATCTGCAATCTCTGCCCCGGCATTGTAGGCCAGCGCTATGCCATCGCCAGTGGCAACATCGGGGTTTGTGGTGAATCTAAAAAGACGTCCCATGCCACCGGTGGCGAGTATAACGGACTTGCAGCCAAACTCCTCGACGCTACCGGTCTGACAATCAAGGGCTCTTATTCCACTTACTGTACCGTCTTTAACGGTTATCTCTGTAGCAAGGAAGTGCTCCATGATGCCAATCTTGGCCAGCCTCGCCATGTTGCTCAAGGTAACCTCAATACGCTCGCCAGTGGCATCGCCGCCCGCATGTAATATCCTGGGAACGCTGTGAGCTGCCTCCCTTGCGAGGGCGATCTCGCCATCTATAGTGTCGAAGGGAACACTGAAATTGATGAGGTCGCTTATGCGGTCAGGCGCTTCCTCGACAAGGATGCGCACCGCTTCAGGGTCACACAAACCGTCACCAGCGGCGATAGTGTCTTGATAGTGAAGCTCGGCGGAATCTCCATGTCCAATTGCTGCGGCAATCCCACCCTGAGCATGCTTTGTATTACACTCATCGATAGTGCCCTTGGTCAGGATGAGCACGCTCCCCTGCTCTTTGGCCAGAAGTGCGGTATAGAGCCCGGCGATGCCGCTGCCAACCACGATATAGTCATACTCATTCATTTGAAAGCCCCTTTTAGGAAACAGCCAGCATGCGATCAAGGGCAAGCTTTGCCCTGACTCTCACCTCTTCGGGCACCTTTACTACATTCCGCTGTTCCTCCATCGTCCTGACAACGCTCTCGAGTGTTGTCTTCTTCATATCGTGACAAAGCAATCCCTCCGTGAGCAGGTGGAAGGTCTTCCCTGGATTCTCCTGGCTGAGGCCATAAATGAGCCCTTTCTCGGTGCCAATGAGGAAGGTCCTGGCATCGCTCTCCTTGGCAAAGCGGAGGATCTGCGAGGTGCTCAGCGCAGCATCAGCCTGGGCGATGACCTCAGCAGAGCACTCAGGGTGCACCAGGACCACAGCATCGGGGTGAAGCTCCCTGGCAAGCTGGATATGCCTGACATTCAGCCGCTGGTGTGGTGGGCAGAAACCCGGATACAGAATGATTCGCTTGTCGGTCTTTGTCGACACATAGTGTCCCAGATACTGGTCTGGGATGAACAGGATTTCGTCTTGGGGGAGTGATTCCACTACCTTGAGCGCGTTGGCTGAGGTGCAGCAGATATCGCTCTCCGCCTTGACCGCTGCCGAAGAGTTTATATAGCAAACAACAGCAGCCTGTGGATACCTCTCCTTCCACTCCCTGACGCTGTCTGCATCGGTCATGTCGGCCATAGGGCAGCCAGCGTCGGCCTCTGAAAGGAGGACAGTTCGTTCTGGGTTGAGGATTGCAGCGCTCTCCGCCATAAAACGGACTCCGCAGAACACGATAACATCGGCATCGACCTCGGTGCATCTGCGTGACAACTCCAGTGAATCGCCGGTAAAATCGGCGATGTCCTGCACCTCGGGCCGCTGGTAATTATGGGCCACAATCACCGCATTTAGCGATTTCTTCAACTCGAGAATTCTATCTCTAAGATTATCCATTTTATTGGCCTTAAATAACTATATGAGTGGAGAGATTTCCCGGTTGCATTTTGGGGATTGCCTTTGTCATATCAGGGAATTCTCCCCTCTGACGGTCGTATATCAAACTCCCCTGTAATGACCAGGGGCCTGTTTTCTCGACTCTTATCTTGACAATCTGGCCCAGGCAGTCGGCTTCATCTTTAAAGAAGACAAGCTTATCCCCTCTGGTGCGACCCCACCATTTGTCATTTTTTTGCCCTTCCACTAGGACCTCTACGGTACTGCCCATAAGACGGACATTGAGTTCGGTGGCGATGCCTTTCTGAAGTTGTTCGATAATCTCTCGCCGTATCACCTTCTCCTCAGGTGGGACATCGTCGGTGAGCTTTCTTGAGGCGATGGTCCCCGGGCGTGGCGAGTAGGCAGCAACATGAACAGTGTCGAATCTGAGCTCACGCAGCAAATCGAATGTCCGGTGAAACTGCTCCTCGCTCTCTCCTGGAAAGCCAACAATGACATCTGTGCTCAGAGCGATGTCAGGAATGGCATAGCGAATACGATCCACGAGAGCACGATATTGCTCTATAGTATAGCCTCGCCTCATCGTATGCAAGATTTCATCGTCCCCTGCCTGAAAGGGCAAGCTCAGGTGCTCGCATACCTTATCAAGGTATGCCATCGCTTCAATAAGTCTTTCGTTCATATCTTTAGGGTGAGAGGTCAAGAAGCGTATCCGAGCCAAACCGTCGACTCGGTTTAGCCCGGTCAGGAGTTTGGCCAGGTCGGGCTTTTCAGGTAGGTCATGGCCATAGGAATCGACTTTCTGACCCAGGAGTATGACCTCCTTCGTACCGCAAGAGGCAAGCTCTGCAACCTCGCCGATAATCTCCTCCATAGGACGGCTCCGCTCCCTCCCTCTTCGATAAGGCACGATGCAGTAAGAACAGAAGTTATCGCAGCCCTCAATGATGGGGACAAAGGTGCTGGGCGACGGCTTGGGAAGAATTGAATCAGGCTCCAGTTCATCGGGGGCTAGATGACGGTCTGTTAGAAATTGGACCAACTCGGAAAAAGCCTGTGGCCGGAAAAAGAGGTCCACCTGAGGGAAGCGATACATCAGGTCATCCATATTCGATTCCACCATGCAGCCGGTGAGAACAAGGAGTGGATTATGTGTTTTTTTTATCGATTTGAGAGCATTGAGCTTATTGATAACGCGGTCCTCGGCGCTTTGGCGCACAACACAGCTATTCAGCACAATGATCTCAGCCTCCTCTACCTTTGAGCTAGCCTGATAACCTATCTGCTCCAGATAGCAGGCAATGTGCTGTGAGTCGGCTTTGTTCATTTGGCATCCGATGGTCCACATATGATAGAAGGGCATCGAAGCCTCCCCTTTACTGGAAAAAATATACCCCCGATTGAGGGGTATGCGAATTCTCCGAACCTCCATGGCGGAGGGAGTGGGATTCGAACCCACGACCCCAATTTCTCAGGGTAACCGCTTAGCAGGCGGCCGCACTAGACCACTATGCGATCCCTCCATATCTAAATTTAGCACAGAGTGGCGAATTTTTCAATCATGTTGCCTCGCGCCATCCACTGTGCTATACTTTCACTAAACTCGCATAAGGGGGAGTATGGAAGAGGAAAGGACTGAAAAAGAGATAGTTCCCATAAAAGCGCTGCTGGAAGCAGGTGCCCACTTTGGTCACCAGACGGCGCGCTGGCACCCTAGAATGAAGAAATATATCTTCACCGAGAAGAATGGGATCCACATCATCGACCTTCAGCAGACAACCATCATGTTAAATAGGGCCTACGATTTTATTCGCGATGTCGCCGCAAAGGGTGAGGCAATAATCTTTGTGGGCACCAAGAAGCAGTCTAAGGAGACAGTGGAAGAAGAGGCCAAGCGTTGCGGCATGTTCTATGTGAATCAGCGCTGGTTAGGGGGGATGCTTACCAACTTCGTTACCATCCAGGCGAGGATCGACTATTTAGTGCGCCTTGAGGATCGCAAAGCGAGGGGCGAATTCAATTACCTCACCAAGAGGGAGGCGCTGAAGTTAGAAGATGAGATCACCCGTCTCAATCGGCAACTGGGGGGCTTTAAGGAGATGACCAGATTCCCCGGAGCTTTATTCATAGTAGACCCGACGAAGGACAGGATCGCTGTTGCCGAGGCAAGGCGCACCGGAGTTCCCATTGTAGCCATCGCCGATACCAATTGTGACCCCGACGAGATTGACCATCCTATCCCGGCAAATGATGACGCGGTGAGAGCGATCAAGCTGATAACCAGCAGGATGGCCGATGCCGCTCTAGAGGGCAAAAGTGCCTACGAGTTGGCACAGGCAGAAAAGATTGCAGAGATGGAGACGGTGGAGGCAGAGGAGCCTGAGAGCTTAGAATCGCTAAGCTTTGCCCCAGAAGCTGAGGAGTAACATAGTGACTACCCAAACGATAAAGGAACTACGAGAGAAAACCGGCGCTGGGATTATGAACTGCAAAAGGGCACTCGAAGAAGCGAAGGGCGATATCGATGGTGCCGTAGAGATACTCAAGCGGCAAGGTCTGGCCAAGGCAGAGAAAAAGGCGCATCGGGAAGTAAGACAGGGACTGGTAGAGACCTATATTCATACCGGGGGACGAATTGGTGCTCTGGTGGAGGTAAATTGTGAAACCGACTTTGTGGCGCATACCGATGAGTTCAAGGAATTAGCCCACCACCTGGCGATGCAGGTAGCAGCCACAGATCCGTCCTTTTTGAGCAGAGCTGATTTTAATGAAGACGAACTCCCTCACGAGGTTGACCCCGATGAGGTTTGCCTCCTCTCCCAATCCTTTATTAGAGACCCCGAAAGAACTGTCCAGGACATCATTAACGATATCATAGCCAGGGTTGGGGAGAACATCAAGGTAAGAAGATTTGCCCGTTTTGAGTTAGGCAAGGATTGATCAGATGGCAAACTCTAAGTATAAACGCATACTACTAAAGCTAAGCGGCGAGGCCATGATGGGAGATAGTGGAGTTACCATCGACCCGCCTACTCTCTGTGGCATTGTAGAACAAATAAAGCAGTTGTTAAAAGAAAGGGTTGAGGTTGCAATCGTGGTCGGCGGAGGGAACATATGGAGAGGAGCAGCAGCGGAGGCTGCGGGCATGGATCGAAGCACCGCGGATTACGCTGGGATGCTGGGTACTCTGATTAATGCTCTGGCACTTCAGAGCGCTTTGGAAAAGGCCAGAATAACCACCAGAACGCAAAGCGCTCTCACTGTTGAAGCTATTGCCGAACCATACATTCCTCGCCGTGCACTCCGCCATCTAGAGAAGGGGAGGGTTGTTATTTTTGCTGGTGGCACGGGGAACCCCTTTATGACCACAGATACCGCAGCGGCGCTCAGGGCCATTGAGATTGACGCAGACGTGCTGCTCATGGCAAAGCACAGAGTCGATGGCGTTTATGATGCCGACCCACGAAAAAGCCCTAATGCCAAGAAGTTCGAAAGAATTAGCTACCTCGATGTCCTGAATTTGCACCTTCAAGTTATGGACTCAACCGCTCTTTCCCTTTGCATGGAGCATCAGCTTCCCATAATCGTCTTCGACCTAAGTGCTCCCCAAAGCATTGTGCAGGCGGTGCTGGGAGAGCCTATCGGCAGCATAGTCTCTGCCTAGAGGGCTAGAGAAATGATCGAAGAGACACTTGAAGAGACAACCTCGAAGATGGATAAGACTATCGGGGCATTGAGGAAAGAGCTCTCTACTATCCGCACCGGGCGAGCTAGCCCGGCGATTATCGACCATATCAAGGTGGACTACCACGGTGTGCCCACCCCTCTAAAACAGATGGCTACTATCTCGGTGCCGGATGCAAGGCTGCTGCTGGTCCAGCCGTGGGACAGAAGTGCCATATCCAGCATTGATAAAGCCATCCAAAAAGCGGATCTTGGTCTCAATCCGGCAAACGATGGAAGTGTTATCCGCATCACCATTCCCCTGCTCTCTGAGGAGCGTCGAAAGGAACTGGTTAAGTTAGTCCATAAGAGGGCTGAAGATGGGAGGGTGGCCGTGCGCAACATCAGGAGAAATGCCCTGGAGGAACTCAGGGATCTGGAGCGAAACAAAGAGATCTCCGAGGACGAACTGAAACGCGCTCAAGAGCAACTTCAGCAGCTTACCGATAGCTTCGTCGATGAAGTAGATAAAACAGCCAAGGTCAAAGAGGCGGAGCTACTAGAGGTTTAGCCAATAGAGAAATAAGGGAATCTCGTCTGCATCTCTCCTTTCTGGGTAATTTGATGTCCAAGTCTAAGATCGTCCCTATCCCCAATCATGTGGCAATCATTATGGATGGCAACGGCAGGTGGGCCGAGGAGCGAGGGCTGCCCAGAATCGCCGGGCACCGCGCTGGAACAGAGAACATCCGCCAGGTTATCCAGTGCTTGGCAGAATATGGAGTACATGATATCACCCTGTTCGCCTTCTCTACAGAGAATTGGAGCCGGCCAGCCAGCGAGGTTAATGGATTGTTTAGAATCCTGGGGAGGGCGATTGACCGTGAGACCAATATCTTTCATGAGCACGGTGTCAGGCTCCTCCTTCTCGGCCGCGTGGATCGGCTATCGGACAGGCTTCAGCGCAAGGTCAAACACGCTATCGAGCTGACGAAAAATAACACCGAGATGACATTGAGCGTTGCCTTTGACTACGGAGGCCGCGCGGAGATCTTGGATGCAGTGAAGCGCATCATCCAGGATGGCATCCCACCGCAGGAAATAGACGAGTCGCTGCTAAACAGCTATCTATACACCGCAGACCTGCCCGACCCGGACCTCATCATTCGTACCGGCGGCGAGATGCGCCTCAGCAATTTCTTGCTTTGGCAGTCAGCTTACAGCGAGTATTATGCTACACCCACTTTTTGGCCCGACTTCGGCAGTGAGGAAATCGAGAGAGCGCTTGTTGTCTATGCTCAGCGAGAGAGGCGTTTCGGGGGACTCGAAACCGAAAGGGAGAACGAGCCTCGGCCACAGGGATGATCGGAAAACGTTTGCTAACTGCGTTTATCGTCCTTATACCCATTCTGGTCATTATCTGGTTTGGCGGGCCCGCCTACTCAGTCCTGGTAGCCGTCGTCGCAGCGCTGGGGGCGCTGGAATTCTATGGGATGAAAGGCCTCTCCATAAGGCATCCTATGACAATTTTCGGGCTCGTCTGGGTGCTCATTTTCATCTTATGTGCCCATTTTGAAGCAAACCATACACTACTAGTCCTGACCTCAGCAGTGGTCTTCTCACTAATCTGGCTGCTTTTTTGCTCCACGGTCGAAGGTGCCGCGGTAAACTGGGCCTGGAGCCTAACAGGGATCATCTACATAGGTTGGATGTTGAGCTATTTTATCCCCCTGAGGGGAGTGGAGGGTGGCAGGGACTGGGTGTTTCTTGCCCTCTTCACTACCATCGCTGTTGACACCACTGCTTTCTTCGTGGGCAGGGCCTGGGGTAGGCATTCTCTCTGGTCGAAGGTCAGCCCGGGGAAGACATGGGAGGGAACGGTAGGGGGCTTTTGGGGCGCCATCGCCGCCTCTTTAATCCTGGCCGCTATTCTCCCTACTATCGCCGTCTGCTGGCAAGTAGCGGTTCTCGGTGCCCTCATTGGCGTCTTCGCCCAGCTAGGCGACCTGTCAGAATCTATGCTCAAGCGGAGCACTGGGGTAAAAGACGCCGGCTGGTTGATGCCGGGCCATGGTGGGCTCCTCGACCGCCTCGATAGCATCCTCTTTGTTGTGGTTGTAGTATACTATTATGTAATATGGGTGGTTGTGTGAAGCGGCTGGCTATTCTGGGCTCAACTGGCTCCATAGGACAGCAGACGCTGGATGTGGTGCGCTCCTTCCCCGACCGTTTCCAGGTTATCGGCCTTGCCGGGGGGAGAAACATCGAGCTCCTGGCAAGACAGATCGAGGAATTTCAGCCAAGCCTTGTCTCCATCTCTGATGGGCGATTGCCTGGTCCAGGCTACGAGACTGCATCGTTGGAGAAACTCGCCTCTCACCCCGAGGTTGACCTGGTAGTGATTGCCATCTCAGGAATGGCAGGGCTCAGCCCGACGATGGCAGCAATTCGTGCCGGGAAAGATATCGCCTTGGCCACCAAGGAGGTGCTGGTAGCGGCGGGGGAGATTGTTACTACCGAGGCGAAAAGGTGTCACGCCCAGATTTTGCCCATCGACAGTGAACCGAGCGCTATATGGCAATGCCTGAACGGTGAGGATAAAGGAATCGCCAAGCTCATTCTGACCGCCTCCGGTGGTCCCTTTCGTCATCTATCCTCTGATGAGCTTGAAGTTGTGACGCCTCAACAAGCGCTGGAGCATCCCACATGGAAAATGGGCAAAAAGGTGACTATCGACTCTGCCACTTTGATGAACAAGGGGTTTGAGGTAATTGAAACGCATTGGCTTTTTGATGTCCCCCTTGAGGACATTGAGATAGTGATTCACCCCCAGAGCATTGTGCACTCTATGGTTGAATTTGTTGATGGCTCTGTCAAGGCGCAGCTAAGCCTTCCTGACATGCGCCTGCCGATACAATATGCGTTGTTTTATCCCGAGCGCCCTTTGAGTAAGCTCCCCCGGCTCGATTTTGCCAAAATTGGCTCGCTCACCTTTGAGACGCCGAACTTTGAAAAGTTCCCTTGCCTGAAACTGGCCCTGGAGGCGGGACGAAAAGGGGGCACCTACCCGGCGGTGCTATCCGCCGCTGACGAAGTAGCAGTAGAACTCTTCTTAGAGGGACGCATCGGCTTTCTAGATATTGCAGGGATAGTGGAGGAGGCTCTGGAGCAACATCAGTCTATAAGCAATCCTTCACTGGAGGAGATACTCACCGCTGATGCATGGGCCAGAGAGAGGGCACCAAGATGAGCATATCAGTGACAATACTTGTCTTCCTGGCTATCCTATTCGTGGTTATCCTGATTCATGAATTGGGGCATTTCTTCGCCGCCAGACTTTGCGGGGTCAGAGTTGAGGAGCTTGGCCTAGGATATCCTCCTCGCCTCTTCGGCATTAAGCGAGGGGGAATCATTTATTCGGTGAACCTCATCCCATTAGGTGGCTTCTGCAGAATGGCGGGAGAGGAAGACCCCAATACACCGGGCAGCCTTGCCGGGAAGAGCAGACGTGTAAGAGTCCTGGTCCTCAGTGCAGGGTCACTTGCTATGCTATTGCTTCCTCTACTCCTTTTCCCCATCTCCTTTATGATGCCGATGGAGCGCTATGTGGGGGGCAACGGGGTTCAGGTGGCGGCGGTAGCCCCTGACTCTCCGGCTGAATACGCTGGTGTCGAGGCTAAAGACATCATACTGAGCATTGACGGGCAGGCGGTTAACACCTTTGACGACATACACCAAGCCATAGAGCCCAAGATCGGCTCGGAGGTCACACTGCTCATTTTGAGGCGACCGGAGACCGAGTTTCAGACCACGCTTATTCCCCGGTCGGATCCTCCTGAAGGGGAGGGGCCACTGGGCGTTCAGATGGGCCCAATAACAGAAACCAAAGCCTATCATCTATGGAGCTCCATCCCATTGGGGCTCAAGGAGTACGGGCGTATGTTGGTGCTTATGAAGGATGCCATCGTCGAACTGATTCGGGGCCCGGAGATGCCGCTGGGGTGGGAGGGGCCTCCAATCGCTGGCCCAATTGGCATCGCCCAGCTAACCGGTGCGTTTGTTATGGCAGGAGCCTATGCTGTCATCTGGCTTGCCTGTTTCCTCAGCGTGAATCTGGCAATAGTAAACCTGTTGCCCATTCCAGCCCTCGATGGAGGGAGGATTGCCTTCATCTTGCTTGAGTTGGTTCGCCATGGCAAGCGGCTAGCACCAAGGACGGAAGGATTCATAAATACGCTCGGGTTTGGGTTACTCATACTCTTAGCATTCGTTGTCAGCTACTATGACGTGCTTCGCATAGTTCACGGGGGGAGCATGCTGCCATGAGACTTCGCCGAGCCTCAAGAGCCATCCGAATTGGCGATGTGACCGTTGGCGGTGGCGCCCCGGTTGTCGTCCAGTCAATGACCAAGACCGACACCCGCAACGCCAAAGCCACCATCGACCAGATAAAAGGGCTTGAGGAGTGCGGCTGCCAGTTGGTGCGCGTGGCTGTCCCCGATAGAGAAGCCGCTGAGGCCATCCCTGCCATTAAGCGAGACATAACTATTCCCCTCATCGCCGATATCCACTTCGACTATCGCCTCGCTCTTTTAGCCATTGCGGGTGGCGTTGACGGATTGAGAATAAACCCGGGGAATATTCAGGAGCGGGAGCAAATCGCTCAGATTGTGCATGCTGCGAAAGAACGGGAGGTGCCGATAAGAATCGGGGTGAATGCGGGAAGCTTGCCCGCAACGAAGAGCAGGGAAAAGACCGTTGCCGAGCGTATGCTTGATGCAGCCTTGGGACAGATCGAATTGTTCGAAGGGCTTGATTTCTACCTAATAAAGGTGGCACTCAAGGCCTTCGATGTTCTCACCACCATCGAGGCCAATAGGGCCATTGCTCAGAAAATGCCCTACCCCATCCATCTTGGCATCACCGAGGCAGGCACCCCAAAGAAGGGGGTTATCAGGAGTGCAGTGGGAATCGGTATCCTGCTCCATGAGGGGATTGGGGATACCATTCGGGTCTCCCTCAGCGGCGACTCGCGCGAAGAGGTCAGCGCCGGCTACGAAATCCTGAAATCGCTCCACCTGAGCCAGCGTGGCCCCACCCTGATAAGCTGCCCATCATGCGGCCGAACTGAGGTCGATATCGTCGCTCTGGCTAATGCGGTAGAGGAGCGCCTTTCCAAGCTGCAAAAACCGATAAAGGTGGCGGTCATGGGGTGCGTGGTGAACGGCCCCGGGGAGGCGCGTGATGCCGACGTCGGAATTGCCTGCGGCAAAGGACGTGGGGTCATCTTTCGCAAAGGGGAGCAGGTACGGACAGTGGAGGAGAGGGATTTCCTGGAAGCGCTGATGGCGGAAGTAGAAGCACTTTAAGCATTTCCTAAAGTTGACTAACGACTTTATTAGGAGGTGAGAACGATGGTTACAAGAACCCTAACTGCGGTTCTGCATAAGGAAGAGGACATGTATGTGGCCGAATGTCCTGAAGTAGGGACGGTCAGCCAGGGGTGTTCTATTGAAGAGGCGATCGCTAATCTCAAAGAAGCAACCGAGCTTTATCTTGAAGAATTTCCCTTTCCTGAGTTAGAGAAGCCCCTATTAACCACCTTTGAGGTGGCCTCCAGTGCCTGAACTGCGCAAAATCTCGGGAGAGGAAGCCATCCGTATCCTAACCGAGCTTGGTTTTCAAAGAATAAGACAGCGCGGAGACCATGTAATTCTGAAAAAGCGAATACCTGAGGGTGAAGTGGGCTGTGTGGTTCCTCTCCACCGAGAACTCAAAATAGGGACGCTTAGAGGCATCCTGAGACAAGCACGTGTGAGTCCCGAGGAATTTATAAGCCATCTTTAGCCAGATAACTACCGGGAAATCATCCGCAGCATAGAGGAGAAGGGCTTTTAAAGACCGCTGGAAGAGTAAAGAGCTTCACTGTATAAACTGGCTTTTAACCCTCCATGCCAACCTGCGATGAGCCTGCTTGATGCGTGCTAAATTGTGACAAGCGGAATTAATGGAAGCGAAACCAGAAGAAGCCGACGTCGGCATCGCCTGCGGCAAAGGATGTGGGGTCATCTTTCGCAAAGAGGAGCAGGTGCGCACAGTGGAGGAGAAGGATTTCCTGTAGGCGATGATGGCGGAGGTGGAGATCCGCTAGAGTAGCGCGACCCTTTAGGGTCGCCTCCTTGGCGAGGCTGAAGCCTCGCGCTACATCTCTTGATGTGGAAAGGGTTATAATAATGGCAGGGTTGGACGATCATTATAGGCACTTTATTCCAGATGTAAGTCTATCTATCGAGAGAAATACTGCGAATGTGCCTCAGGATGGCAAATACTACCTGTTGCGTGATGGGTTTCTATGAGGACAAATTGACAAGGATCGTTAAGATTTAAAAGGTGATTGAGTTTCATCGGTGGCAAGGAGTGAGATATGTCCAGCAAGGAAATGACCGAAAGAGTACGTTGTAAGAATTGTGGAGAAATCTTGGATGCTATTTGGTTTACCGCTTTGATGACTGAGGAATGGTCTTGGAACGGAGAGGGATACAACGAGTGTACTGCTAGGCATAGCCTTACTAGTAGTCCGGACGAAAAGGTGATATGTCCTTACTGTGAAGAGGTGGTAGGCATAGGTCGAGACTTCGGTTTTGGTGAAGGCTACAAATAGAACGACAGATAAATAGAAGAAATTGCTTGGTGATGTAATTCCCAAAAACTATTGGGCAAGGATACGATTAAGAAATGATTCAAGGGTAATTACAAGCAAAATTCCTTAGTGTGAGGCAATAAAATGAATCATGAGGACATGACGAGAGTTTCATGGCGGCAAATGGCAAATGCAGTTGAACTTGGCTTTGATCATTATCTCGATCTTATTGAGAGAAGACTGAAAGGAGAAAACGTATCTCTTGTTCAAGTGCTAAGGAAGTTTTTCAAGGACAACCTCGGAATTGACCTGAGAGAGACTCAAGCAAGAGGGCTAATGCACAAATCAAGTTCTGTCTTCATTGATTATGTTAACGAAGTTTCTGGCGAAACGTTTGTACCTGGGATTCAATATTGGGAATCTTTCGGCTTGGAAGGATTCAGGGAATGGGAAAATGAGTTCTATAAGAAGCGAGATAGGGTTGCTATTGACATGTATGCAGACGAGGCGGAAATCGATGATTTTGAAGAGCGATTTCATGAGAAGACGGATGTTGTTCCGAGGCGAAAGCGAGTTACTATAACAAGGATAATGCGTGATACTTCATTGAGTAGGTTCTTGAAATCGTTATATAAGCAGCAATGTCAGATATGCAATATGACTTTTAAGCTACCGGATGGTGGCAACTACGCTGAGTCACATCACATAAGGCCCTTGGGTAAGAAGCATCAGGGTATAGATCATCAGTCAAACATGCTAGTGTTATGTCCAAACCATCATGCTATGTTTGATTACGGAGTGATTGCAATACAACCGAAGAATCACAAGCTACTTTCAATAGATAGGAAGGCATTGGAACAAGAAACGCATTTATCGGTTCTCAAACATGGAATTGATGATGCATTCCTAGAGTATCATCTCGATTGTATTTACAACAAAGTCTTTTAGAATTATGGAGGATAACGAATTGGACAAAAAGGACTTTCAGAATGTCAAGTATTTCTTTTCTCTAGCGTTGGAAGATTATTTTGGTGACAAAGAAGAGCTAATGGACATGGCAGGAATCACAGAAGATATGTTAGAAGACTTTTTTGATATGGAATTCCAAAATGCTGCATAATTCAATGGCAATTTCGAATAGGAGTATGTAGAACTAGCGCAAAGGAGAATAAAAGAGTACAAACAGCAGCTAGCTTTTCAAATCAGAAGCCCAGTAAAGACTGTTGCCTAAACTTTCGTTGCGGACGTCGTCTCCTGGCCAATGGATATTCAAAATGGTGAATCTGACGCAGCCAAGCGGTTGCCATCTTACGGCGACAGAGGCGCTGATGGCGGAGGTGGAGGCATTTTAGAGTAGCGCGACCTTAGGGTCGCCTCTTATAGCGAGGCTTCCGCCTCGCGCTACATCTCTTGATGTGGAGATAATATAGCTCTATTAGCATAGATCGTTTTCATCGACGTTCGTTGACAGGTCTGAGCCTACCAATGCCCCCTTGTAATATATACTTAGGCCGCTTCGATACCTTTCTTGGACCTTAGCCCCGTCTCCTTTATCAGATAGCCGAACAGTGCACCTCCGCCATCCAATATGGCAAAGAAAAGGTATGCTTGCCAGTACGCGGCGGTCGCATCCTGAATCCACCCCATGACTATGGGCACGAGGGTGGCGCCGACGCAGTTTACCATGTACAGGAGCCCCAGCGCGGAACCGGCGAGAAGGGGTCCGATACGGGGGTTCTCTATGATAACCGCCTGGAACAGGGGCAAAACAACCCCTATCGATGCGCCCAGAACTAAGACCAGGATGAACAGTGACGCACCAGAAGCGATGCCCATGAAAGTGGCTCCAAAGAGGCCAACCAGCATGAAGGGCCATAAAAAGGGCCTCCTTAAGCCAACGCGGTCGGAGAAAAGGGGGCCTAAAACACTGGTCACTACAACGGCCGCTGCACCGAGACCAGTGAGAATACCTGCCATCCCGGGGCTCATACCAAGCCTATCGACGCTGTCGTGAGGGAAATGGCCCATGAAACCCATAATGGCACCCGTGATGCACAGTTCCATCATGCATACCAGCCACAGGTCCCTGACCCGCATAATCTTCCTCAATCCTTCCAGCATTGGCCGCCGGGCTGCCGCAGCCTCGGCCTGGGCTTCAGTGGGCGGCCGTTCCCTCGCCAGTACTACCCACATGATAAAAATGGCTGCGCAGATACCCCCTGTCAGATACATCACATTCCTCCAACCGCCGAGGGCGTTGGAGAGAGGCACGCCGATCATCAGGGCGATAACAGTGCCCAGGGCGCCCCCGACAGCCAGTAGACCCAGCGCTGTTCCCAGTTCCTTGGGCCCGAACCACATGCCGATTGCCTTGGCGGTGTTGGGGACGATCAGCCCCATAGCCGTGCCAAGAAGGAACATCGACGTAGTCAGTCCCCAGAAGCTAGGGAAAACGGCTCGCATCACACAGAAGGGAATTGACAGGAAAAGCCCGGCAGCGATGATCTTCTTGGCCCCATAGCGGTCTGCCATCATACCCCCGCCAAGCGCAGTGAGCAATGTCCCCAAGCCGGCTGCCCCCCAGATGACCCCTATCTGGGTGTTGGTCAAGCCCAGTTCTTCGTCGATCTCATTAAACAGCGGCGGCAGGAAGCCAACACACATGCCGCCGACAAAAAGACCAACTAATAAAGTCCAGATGGCCATGGGCCATCTATATGCCAATTTACCTTCTTCCATCCGTTACCTTATTTATCCCACATAAACCCGGAAACAAAATGCTCCCCATTCTTATCAGCTCAAATCTCCATAACCTATTTCAGGCATCTGAAGGCGCTAAGTGCGGATTTGTTCCCTGGTATATAATGCACGTAAGGTGGGATTTATACTAGGGTTGCCAGCTTTCGAAATTTTTGCCGTTTGGCGAGCAAATTTGACAAAGTGTATCCGATGTTTATGGCATAGTCAACCGCGTTTCGGTAATCATGTTTGCCTTCCACTTGGCAGCGGGGGCGTCCTCCTTTATAATGGCCATAACAATTGTCTCAGGCGCCTCAGATGGTCAACGGGTTCTCGAAGAGAATTGTGGGTTGCATTATGAAGATGACTATTATAGTGGTGGGCATTGCAATAATTATGACTCAATATGTCGTATGAGCAAGAGAATGAGACTGTCGAGACTTTTCGGTAAAACACTGCGCCAGACGCCATCTGAGGCGGAGAATATCAGCCATCAGTTGCTCCTCAAAGCGGGGATGATACATCAGGTTGCTGCTGGCGCTTATTCCTATCTGCCTCTGGGGTGGCAGGCATTGAGGAATGTGGAAAACATAGTCCGCCAGGAGATGGATGCCATCGGCGGCCAGGAGCTCCATATGCCTGTACTCCAGCCTCTGGAGCTGTGGCAGCAGACGGAGCGGGACCAGGCCTTCGGCAAGAACCTTTTCATCCTGAGCGACCGCCGTGACCGAAAGCTGGTCCTTGCCCCCACACATGAGGAGGTGACAACCGAACTAGTTCGGCGCAATGTGCAGAGCTACCGCGACCTCCCCCTCCTCCTCTACCAGATTCAGACCAAATTCCGCGATGAGCCCCGCCCCCGTGGCGGGTTGATGCGAGTCCGTGAGTTCACCATGAAAGACATGTACAGCTTCGACACCGACGAAGCCGCGATGAACGTCAGCTATGGCAAAATAATAGGGGCCTACGAGAGGATCTACCAGCGCTGTGGGCTCCCGGCTCTCATCGTGGACGCCGACAGCGGAGCCATAGGCGGCAAGGAATCTCACGAATTTATGCTCATCGCCGAAAGTGGTGAGGACCAGATCCTCTATTGCTCCAACTGCGACTACGCAGCAAATCTGGAGAAGGCGGACAGTATCAAGCCGCTGAACGAAAAGGAAGAGATGCTTCCTCTTGAGGAGGTAGCCACCCCAGGTATCATCACCATAAAAGACCTGGCAGAGTTTCTCAACATTCCGGAGAGCAAGACCCTGAAGGCGGTGTTCTACGCCGCTGATGGCGAGATTGTCTTTGTGGTCATAAGGGGTGATATCGAGGTGAACGAGGTAAAGCTGAAAAACGTCCTCAAATGCCACGAGCTTCGCCTTGCCACTGAGGAAGAGGTAAGAGGGGCGGGACTCGTTGCCGGGTCGGCTTCCCCCATGGGCATTACGGGCATCAGGCGGGTTGCCGACCATTCCATAGCGCAGGGGGCGAACTTCGTCGCCGGGGCTAACAAGCACGATACCCATGTTAAAAACGTCAACTACCCCCGAGACTTCGAGGTCGACGTTATGACCGACATCGCTACCGCTAAGGCGGGCGAGGGATGCCCCACGTGTGGAAGCAAGCTTCTCTTCACCCGGGGCATCGAGGTAGGACATGTCTTCAAGCTGGGCACCTTCTTCAGCGAAAGGCTGGGAGCCACCTTCCTTGACCCGGACGGAGTTGGGCGCCCCATATTCATGGGTTCCTACGGCATCGGCATCGGGCGTCTCCTTGCCGCAGCCATCGAGCAGAACCACGATGAGAAGGGGATTATCTGGCCTGTCTCCATAGCACCATATCAGGTTCACCTGTGCCCTATCTCGACGGACGACAGTGAGGTAGCCTCCGCAGCAGACAGACTCTATCTGCAATTGCAAGAAGAGGGTCTCGAGGTGCTTTTTGACGACCGAACTGAGTCGCCAGGTGTAAAGCTAAACGACGCCGACCTTCTCGGCATGCCTGTGAGGGTCATCCTCAGCCCCAGAACATTGAAGTCCCAAAGCGCGGAGGTAAAGAGACGAAGCGAGAAAGAGGTGATGATTATCCCCCTCGAGGAGTTGGTAGAGAGGCTTAAAGCTATTCTTCCCCGGTAAACATCGTTAAAAGGGGTTGCATCATCCCGTTAGTTATGATATACTAAATTGAAATAAAATGAGTGAGATTAAAGTGGGCTTTGGCACCCACTTTTTTGTTGTATAAGATGCGAGGAGGATTTTGGGTAAGATGAAGAGCGAATTTATGCTCGCAATCACCCAGCTTGCTGCTGAGAAAAAACTTCCTCTCGAAGTAGTTTTAGAGGTGGTGGAGGCAGCTTTGGTTTCTGCCTTCAAAAAAGACAGCTTCACACCAAACCAGCAAGTCTCAGTGAAGCTTAATCCCAACACGGGGAAGGTAACCGTTTTCGCTGAAATGACGGTAGTAGAGACGGTCGCCGATCCTGTTTGCGAGATTTCGCTGGATGTGGCAAGGAAAATAAAAAAAGACATCCAGCTTGATGAGACCATCGAAGTCGAATCCACACCCAAAAACGCCGGGCGGATCGCCGCTCAAACTGCGAAGCAGGTGGTGCTGCAGCGCTTGCATGAGGCAGAGCGGGAGCTGGTTTTCGAGGAGTTTTCCAATCGAGAGGGCCAGATTATCACCGGCATTATACAGCGGGTAGAGCCCAAGCAGATTGTCGTCGATCTGGGGAGGACTGAGGGCATCCTCACCAACTCGGAGCAGGTGCGTAGTGAGCGTTACCGTGTGGGGCAAAGGCTGAAGGTGTGCCTTGTGGAGGTATATCGAAGCACCAGGGGGCCTCAGGTTTTCGTATCGCGAACCCATCCAAATCTCCTCCGTGGTCTACTCGAGGTAGAGGTTCCAGAGATCCACAGCGGGGTTGTAGAATTGAAGTCGATTGCGCGGGAAGCGGGAAATCGTAGCAAGATTGCCGTGACAGCTCGCCAACAGGGTGTCGATGCTGTCGGTTCGTGCGTCGGACTCCGCGGTATTAGAATACAAAACATCGTTAACGAACTGAACGGAGAGAAGATTGACATTGTTGAGTGGCATTCCGACCTAGCGACTTTCATTGCCAATGCCTTGAGCCCAGCTCAGGTGGCAACCGTGGAGCTTGATGAGGAAGTGAAGGCTGCAACTGTGGTTGTGCCTGATCGTCAATTATCTCTGGCCATAGGCAGAGAGGGACAGAATGCTAGGCTCGCTGCCAAGCTTACCGGATGGCGAATCGACATCAAGAGTGCTACGGTTGCCGAGGAGGAGAAAGCCGCGCTAGCAGAACAAGTATTGCTTCCCATAGAGGAAACTTTAATAGAGGAACCAGAACCCGAGGAGACATTGCTGATAGAGCCGGAGGAGGCAATTAGTGAGGCTCCCGAGGAATACGTTGAACCGCTCGTCCCAAAGGAAGAGGAGGTAGCACTTCCTATAGAGGAAGTGACACCTACAGAAGAGTTTAAGCCAGCCACTCAGATACGCTTTGCTGAGGATGTATTGCCGGGTAGAAAAATAAAGCCCGAGAAGAGGGCAAGGAAGGGCAAAGTAAAGGCGGTAGCGAAAGAAAAGGTAGAAGGAGCGGGGAAGCCCAAGAAGGCCCGTCGAGCCCCAAGGGTTATTGTCGATGAAGACGAAGACCTGGCAAGATGGGAGAAAGGTGCCTATGACTTCAGTGAGGAAGAAGAGTAGCAGACAAAAACACGTTCCGCAGCGTACCTGTATCGGTTGCCGCGAGATAAGACCAAAGCGGGAACTCATTCGTATTGTGCGGACCGAAAGCGGCGTTGAGATAGATCCTACCGGCAAGAAATCCGGGCGTGGCACCTATTTATGTAAAACAAAAAGCTGTTGGGATATAGCATTAAAAAAAGAACACCTTGACCATGCGTTGAGGGCGAAGACCACAGCGAAGGACAAGAAGAGACTCGCTTTATATGCGGAGATGCTTCCCTAGTCAGATGAGGATTAAATGAGTGCAAAAACCCAAAAAACCGATACCGATAAGGTGGAGCAGGTACCTGAGGAGGTAAGTGCCCCTGAGGCACCCGGCGAAATTGAAGGTGAGCGCCGCATTGAAATGCCTCCCTCCCTCACGGTGAAGCAACTCGCCGATTTCCTGGAAAAGAGCGCTATAGAAATTATCAAGCAGCTAATGAGAAACGGCACTATGGCCAACATCAACCAGGTTGTCGACTACGATACAGCAGCAATTGTAGCTTCAGACTTTGGCTACGAGGCCGTTCAAGCGCAAAAAGCAATCTCAGCCCGCAAGCCCAAAAGGGAGCAAACGTTTCAGGATGGTGACACCCGTTTGCAAAAGCCTCGACCGGCGGTAGTCACTATGATGGGGCATGTAGACCATGGCAAGACAAGCCTTCTCGACGCAGTACGCCAGACAAAAGTGACCGCCACAGAGGTGGGCGAGATCACCCAACATATAGGTGCATACCAAGTGGAGGTCGATGGTAAAAAGATAACCTTCCTCGATACTCCAGGACATGAAGCCTTCACTGCAATGAGAGCGCGTGGGGCTCAGGTAACAGATATCACCATCTTGGTAGTGGCCGCCGACGATGGAGTGATGCCCCAAACCATAGAAGCTATCGACCACGCTCGTGCCGCCGATGTTCCTATTGTAGTTGCCATTAATAAGATTGATAAGCGAAATGCTAACCCGCAAAGAGTAAAGCAACAGCTTGCAGACCTGGGGTTGCTTTGCGAGGACTGGGGTGGTGATGTGGTCTGCGTTCCGGTTTCGGCAAAGAAGAAGAAGGGGATCTCAGAACTTCTCGAGTACCTGCTTATCGTTGCTGAGCTAGAGGAACTCAAAGCCAATCCGGAAGGGCGGGCTATCAGTGCGGTCATTGAGGCAAAGCTGGATAAGACCAAGGGTCCGCTAGCAACCGTTTTAGTGCAGTCAGGCACGCTAAAAGTGGGCGACACCTTTTGTGTAGGTGACACCTGGGGCAAGGTAAAAGCGATGTTCGACGACAAGGGCAAGCATTTGAGAAAAGCAGGTCCAGCGACGCCAGTCGAGGTCTTGGGTTTTGGAAGTGTGCCCCAGGCTGGTGATATCCTCACCGTGACTGCCAATGAAAGGGAAGCGCATAACTTGGCGGAAAAGCGACAGGAGGAGAAAAGGCTTGGTGCGGTGAAACCGATTAGAGCTCTTACTGTCAGCGAACTATCGGCCCAGATCCGTGACGGCCACATGAAGGAGCTCAACATCATACTAAAGACCGACGTGCAGGGAAGCATTGAGCCAATAAAAACCTCCCTTGGGCGACTTTCTATAAATGAGGTTAGAGTTAATGTCCTGCACTCCGGCAGTGGAAGCATTACTGAGGGAGATGTGCTCCTCGCTCTCGCCTCCAAAGGGGTCGTTCTTGGATTTAACACCAGCCCTGAGCCTGGGGCAAAGCAACTTGCCGACAGCGAGGGGATAGACATCCGATGCTATGAGATAATTTACAAGCTGGTAGAGGATGTAGAAAAGGTTCTGAAAGGAATGCTTGAGCCGACCTATGTGGAAGTAGTGGAGGGACATGCTGAGGTGCGGGCAAGCTTCTCCATCCAAAGTCGCAACGTAGCCGGGGTGTATGTTACCGATGGCAAAATAACCCGGGGAGCACTTGCCAGAGTCATGCGGAACGGCGAGGAGGTCTTCGAATCTAACGTCTCCAGTTTGAAGCGCTTCAAGGATGATGTTAAGGAGGTCGCCGCTGGCTTTGAGTGTGGAGTGGTCATTGAAGGTTTTAGCGAATTTGAAATCGGCGACATCATCGAGTTCTATGTAAAGGAAAAACAGTGACCAGACGAACTGAGCGCATCAATGACCTGATTCAGGAGGAGCTAAGCGAGCTTCTCCTCCGCCAGGTTAAAGATCCAAGGCTTAGCTGTTTTTTGACAGTGACCAGGGTAGATACCTCGGCAGACCTGAGATATGCCAAGGTTTTTGTCAGTATTATGGGAAGCGACGAGGAGAAGAAGGGGGCAATGGAAGGTTTAGCCTCCGCTTCGGGTTTCCTGTATAGAACAATGAAGGGACGTCTATCCCTACGCCGTATGCCCCAACTGGACTTCCACCTGGACAATTCCATGGAGTGGGGGGCTGAAATCCTCCACCTGATGAAGCAGGTCAGCGAAGAGCGATTTGAGCATTGACGGCATCCTCAACATCAATAAGCCCGCCGGCATAACCTCGCTAGAGGTTGTCAAAATAGTGAGGCGTCTGAGCGGGGAGAGGAGTGTCGGGCATGCCGGCACCCTTGACCCAGGCGCAACGGGGGTTCTACCTGTTTGCCTTGGTCAGGCAACAAGGGTGATTCCATTTATAGTAGAGGCTCACAAAATCTATCTGGCTGAGATTGAGCTGGGAGTATCCACCGATACCTACGACGCAGATGGTAATGTAACGCAGAAGGTTGACCCCTCTTATATCACCAGGGAGCAGGTGGAAGGAGAGCTCCCTTCTTTCAGTGGTTCCATTCTTCAGAAACCCCCAATGTATAGTGCTGTTAAGCACCAGGGGAAACGCCTCTATGAGCTTGCCCGCTCTGGCATTGAAGTGGAAAGAGAGCCGAGAAGGGCCGATGTTTTCCGCCTGAAGCTCATGGATTGGCGACCTCCCCTCTGCACTATCGTTGTAGAGTGCGGCAAGGGAACCTACATTCGTTCCCTAGCTCACGATCTTGGCCAATCCCTCGGCTGTGGCGCCCACGTCAGAGAATTGGCTCGGTTGAGGAGTGGAATCTTCGACATCGATGATAGTGTCACCATCCCACAGCTTGAGGCCTCCTTTAAGCATAATGACTGGCAGGATAGCCTTTATCCCATAGATGTAGTGCTGGAGCACTGGACTGCCGTTATAGTCAGTGGAGAAAAGGAGAATGCTATTAGAAACGGTCAACAATTGGCTCTAGGAGAGGAAGAGGATAAAGATTATTGCCGCGCCTATTCCATTGACGGTCGCTTCCTGGCTGTGCTACGTTTCCTCCCAGAAAAGAATTTGTGGCAGCCGGAAAAGGTCTTCGCTAGAACTTAGCAGCAGAAACAAACGATGAGTAGGGGCGTTCGATTGAACGCCCCTACCTACATGACCTCGCCAGTAGCGCACCCCGAAGTCGCTAATTCATTAAGTGACTCATTTCCCCTCGTAACAACAAACTTTTATTCCAACTAAGCTAGGTCGAAGGTCATATCATCTCTGGCAGCGATGACACGGATACCAGTCTCACTCGATAGCCTGCTCGTCACCTCCCAGGGCTTCGCCCGCCACATGGTCATGCCTCGGACCAGCGTGCCGGGGCCGGGATCGAAAAGTATCTGTGTTCCACCCAGATCGAACCACAGACCGCCAGAGGCAAGGATTTGGTTTGCCACCATCACCCGAGCGCCGGCGGTTCCCAGGAAGGTAACCTTGTCGGTTGCCATATCCACTACCTGTTTCATAGGTTTGGATGCTTGTCCCTGCTAGAAAAAATCGACACTTTCGAGTATAGTTATAGGGAGGCAGTTGCGAAACTTTTAGAAAAAATGGATGCGGTAAATCTCTATATAGAACCCAAACTTAGCAATCCCCTGATGATAGCGGCTTGGCCCGGCATGGGGGGTGTGGCCATCGTCGCAGCTAAGTATCTCACTGAGAGATTGGACGCTCAGGAATTGGGAAGTATCGAGCCAGATGAATTCTTCGACCTGGGTGGGGTTCTTATCGAGAATTCGCTAGTAAAGGAGATAGGAATCCCAGAGGGCAAGTTCTACTTCTATGAGAGCGGTGAAGGAAATGACTTGATAGTATTCATGTCGGAAGCTCAGCCTCACATAAAAGGGTATGGCCTTGCTAATCTAGTTTTAGATGTGGCACAGAAATTTGAGGTGAGAAGGTTATACACCTTTGCTGCCGCCCCCACACATATCTACCATACTAACAAGCCAAAAGTGTTGGCGGCAGCGACAAGCCCCAAATTGGTCCAGGAACTCGATAAATATGATGTAACGCTGCTCAGAGAGGGCAGCATTAGTGGCCTTAACGGGCTCTTGTTGGGGGTTGCTAAAAAAAGGAATATCGAGGGCATATGTCTATTGGGCGAAATACCCATTTACACCACACAAATAGCGAATCCCCGGTCTTCCAAAGCCGTTCTTGAGGTACTCACCCAGATGACGGGCTTGGAAGTCGACATGAACGAGATCGATAGCTGGACCGAGGAAACGGACAGGGAAATAGAGGAGAAGATGGCTCATCTCAGGGAGTCCTTTAGCGAGGAAGCAAAGGAGCTTATCGACTATTTCGAGCGGTTAGCTGAGCAGACTGGTGCTGAGGAAATGCAACCAGACTACAGTACGGATGAACTTGTTAAGGAGATAGAGCGGTTCCTCAGGGAGAAGGGGGACAAAGGACAGGATAAAGGAGGTCATTAATAATCACATGAATGTACCACCACCATTTCTCGTTTCTTTCGGCATTACTAATAAGTGTAACCTGAGTTGTAAGCACTGTTATAGTGACGCAGCAGATATAGAACTTCCAGATGAGCTGTCAACATCGGAAGCGTTTCAGTTGATAGATGATCTGGCGCGTTGGAAAGTTGGACTTTTAGTTCTCGATGGCGGGGAGCCATTATGTCGGGATGACGTTTTTGATATCGTAGCCGCTGCTTCAGGCAAAGGGATAGTGACGGGATTGGGAAGTAATGGTACGCTCATTGACAAAGCGACCGCCCGGCAAATGGTGAAGGCAGGAGTTCAATCGGTAGCCATCTCCATCGATGGGGCCGATCCTGAAACGCACGACGCTTTTCGTGGCCAGAGTGGCGCCTTCCACCAGGCAATGGAAGGTATATCGGCATGTAAAGCGGCTGGTTTGCCCTTCCAGCTTGGTATGGTCATCAGGAAACAGACTGTGTCGCAGGTTCCCGAAATGCTTCGGTTAGCGGTGGAGAGCGGGGCAATGGCTGCTGAGTTCTTTGACCTGGTGCTTGCTGGCAGAGCGAAGAGGGAATGTGTGGACGAAGCACTTGAGCCTGACCAAAGACGTGAAGTAATGGAGTGGCTAGCCGAAGCTCAGGTGGATTGTCCCATACTGATAAGGGTACCCGCCTGTCCTATGTATCCGTTAATACTTCAGGAGAAGGATATTCGACCAAAGCATATCCCAATGAACCTTTTACGCCGAATTCCATACTACGGCAGAGGATGTGCTGCTGGAATGCCCTTTGGCTACATCACAGTGTTAGCAAATGGCGATGTGAATCCCTGCATGCTTCTTCAGGTTAGGTTGGGCAACATACGGGAGAAAAGCATAGTTGAGATATGGCAGCAATCACCCATTTTAGCCGCCCTTCGCTCAAGGGAGCTGAAGGGCGAGTGCGGCAAGTGTTCCCATAGGCTTATCTGTGCTGGATGCAGGGGCAGAGCATACGAGCAAACAGGCGACATGCTGGCACCCGACCCTGGATGCTGGCTAGTTTCCACAGTCAGTGGAAGGGAGGAAGTGGATGAACACAAGGAAACCGAGAAATATTCGCGAGCTTAAAGCGGCAGGCTATAGGGTTCTATCTGTTAAGGAGGAGATGCGGAAGAACCTCATAGGGATGATAGCAAAGGGGGAGCAGCTCTTCCCCGGCATCATCGGATTTGACGATACGGTCATACCTCAGGTAGAGAACGCCATTCTTTCCGGGCAGGATATCATTTTGTTGGGAGAGAGAGGGCAGGCCAAGACGAGGATGATCAGGGCTATGGTTCGTTTCCTGGATGAGGAAGTTCCCGCTATTGCCGGGTGCGAGATCAACGATAATCCCTTTAAACCCATCTGCAAAAGATGCCGCGAGAAAATTGCAAAAAAGGGCGATCGTGCGGAGATAAGCTGGATTCCTCGAGAGCAAAGGTACGGAGAGAAGCTGGCTACCCCCGATACAACTATTGCTGATATCATCGGGGAGGTCGACCCAATAAGGGTGGCCGAGGGCAGATACCTCTCAGACGAACTCACCATGCACTACGGACTGGTTCCTCGCACCAACAGAGGCATCTTCTGTATCAATGAACTCCCCGACCTGGCGGAGAAGATTCAGGTAGGGCTGTTTAACATCCTTGAGGAAAGGGATGTCCAGATAAGAGGCTACAAGGTAAGGCTTCCCCTGGATACGTGTATTGTAGCCAGCGCTAACCCGGAGGATTATACGAATCGAGGGCGCATTATCACCCCTCTTCGGGACAGGTATGGCTCGCAAATAAGGACTCATTACCCCAGAACCCTTGAGGATGAGATAGAGATAATGGAGATGGAGAAAACTACATTTGATGATGAATTGCATCAGACCATGATCCCTCAATTCATGAAGGAGATTGTTGCTGAGATAACAAGGCAGGCGAGAGGGAGTTCCGACATAAGTCAGCGGTCCGGGGTGAGTGTTCGGGTGTCCATATCAAATTACGAGAATATATTGAGCAATGCTATCAGGAGAGGGATCAGGCTGGATGAAAAGGAGGTAGCCCCCAGAATCTGTGATCTTCCACTTCTCATCGCCTCTACCAAGGGGAAGATTGAACTGGAGAGCGGTGAGGAGGAAATGGAGGAGCAGGTTATTGAAAGACTCATCAGGAATGCGGTGCAAGCAACGTTCAATCGATATTTCAACGTCCATGATTTCGATGGGCTTTTGGAAAGATTCAAGAGCGGCCTTAGAGTGGAGGTCTCCGAAAGCATGAGTTCAGAGGAATATGTAAGGTTGGCAAACGAGGTCGAGGGGCTGAGCGAGGCTATGGCCAGGCTGGAGGCTGGTGAGAAGCCAGCCACCATGGCATCGGCTCTGGAGTTCGTTTTGGAGGGGCTTCACCTCAACAAGAGGTTGAACAAAGACAGAGTGGCAGGGAAAACTCTCTATCAGGTTTAGCATGATTAGCTATAGATACTCACAGTGGGATGGAAGCCAGGAAATCTCCGAGGTGAGCGCCGAGGAGCTCATCGATGCCCTCGCTGATCGCCTTACCTTTGACGGTGATGTGTTGCGTGCTCTTCAGAGGCTTTTTCGTTCGGGACTGCAAAATCGAGCGGGGGAGAGGCTGCAGGGCATCCAAGATTTGCTCCAGAAACTGCGCGATCTCAGGCGGCAGACCCTTGATAAATACAACATAAGCTCGGTGCTTGATGAAATTCGCCAGAGGTTGGATGAGGTCATTCAGACTGAAAAGGAGGGAATCGAAAGGCGATTGGAGGAGGCGCAGGCAGGGGGGCAAGATGAAGATTTTATCAATGCACTGGAGAATGTAGCCGCCAAGAACCTCTCCTTCCTAGATAATTTGCCCCAGGATCTCGCCGGATCGATAAAGGAGATGGCGAGCTACGAGTTCATCGATGCTGAAGCTCGCCGGCTGTTTGAAGAGCTGATGGATATGCTGCGAAACAGGGTCATGGAGTCTTATTTTCAGGATATCCAGCGCAATCTTGAGAGCTTGACTCCGGATGATATGAACAACCTGCGAGAGATGTTAAAAAGTCTCAATCAGATGCTTCGCGATAAGATGCAGGGACTGGAACCCGATTTCGAGAGTTTCATGGAGCAATACGGTGAGCAATTCGGTGCTGAGAGACCTTCGAACCTTGACGAGCTCATTGAGATGCTTCGGAGAAGAATAGAACAGATGGAATCCCTTCTAAATAGCCTGCCAGCGGAGGCAAGGCGGTCTCTTGAGGAACTGGTGGATTCGTTGCTCGAGGATGAGGAGCTAAGGGATGAGTTCGCAGACCTGGCAGCCAATCTAGAATATCTCTCTCCAATGAGAAAACAGAGGGGATACCCATTCCAGGGGGATGAACCTCTTTCGCTGGCTGAAGCCTTGAGGCTGATGGATGAGCTCCAGGGCATGGATGCGCTAGAGAGCCAGCTAGAGCAGGGTCAGTTCAATGCATCCCTTAGCGATATTAATGCAAGCAGGGTGAGATATTACCTGGGGGATGATGCCTACCGTTCACTGCAACAATTGCAACGTCTAACCGATGTGCTTGAAAAGGCCGGTTATATCTGGAAGGAAGGCAGCAAGTGGAAGCTCACCCCAAGAGCGACCCGCAGGCTTGGTCAAAAGGCGCTGAGAGAAGTCTTTGGCTATTTGAAGAGGGGACGCTTTGGCAGGCATGAGGTGTCGAATAGCGGGATCGGTGGCGATAGGTCTGACGAGACGAAGCAGTATGAATTTGGGGACAGCTTTCTACTTGATGTCGAGAGAACCTTGATGAACTCCCTGGCAAGGGAGGGTGTAGGTAGCCCAATTAAGTTGAGGCCGGAGGACTTCGAGGTCTACCAAACGGAATACCTCACCCAGTGTTCCACTGTTTTGATGCTTGACCTTAGTTGGTCTATGCCTATGAGAGGCAACTTTTTCGCCGCTAAGAAGATGGCTTTAGCCCTTGATAGCCTGATTCGTTCCCAGTTTCCTCGGGATAACCTGTATATTGTGGGCTTTTCAAGTTATGCTGTCGAACTGAAGAGGGAGACTCTGCCGCATATTACCTTCAATCAATATGTCTATGGTACCAATATGCATCATGGTTTCATGCTATCGAGGAAATTGCTTTCCAAGCACAAAGCGGGTAGCAAGCAGATAATAATGGTTACCGACGGTGAACCCACTGCTCACCTTGAAGGAGGTCATGCCTTTTTCGACTATCCCCCCAGCCCTCGCACTCTTGAAGAGACCATCCGCGAGGCGAGGCGGTGCGCCGCTGAGGGAATTGTCATCAATACCTTTATGCTTGATAGTGACCCCTATGTTAAGAGATTCGTTGATCACCTAACCAAAGCTAATAAAGGCAGGGTTTTCTATACCAGCCCGGATAATCTAGGGGCTTACGTATTGGTTGACTACCTCTCTAAGAAGAGGAAGAGGATTGTTTCCTAGTCCCGCGGCGGTACAGAAACAAGTTGCGCTATGCTGGGTAGGTTGGAGCATCTGCTCCAGGCTATCTTGTTTTGATCCGAAATTAAACTTATTCCGTTCACCCTGAGCTTGTCGAAGGGCTGTTCATGGTTCGACAGGCTCACCACGAACGGTATCAGGCACATCATCACGAACGGTATTTTGCACGTCACCACGAACGGTATCAGGCACATCATCACGAACGGTATCTTGCACGTCACCACGAACGGTATGTGGCACATCACCACTAGCCGCATATAGCTCAGTCAATTTGCAACCTGCTTCGCAGCCATGATTCGTTGGTGCCACCAGCCTATGAGTGTTTGCCAAGTTCTCTGGATAGGCTTCAAAGTGTAGTGTGATAACGATCTTTATAAGTCTCAGAGCGCCTAGGAAGAGCCTAGCTTGGTGAGAGGAATCCCCTGAGCGCAAAGCGGGCACTCATCAGGGGCATAGGTGGGGGTGGAAACCTGATGGCAACTGAAAACAGGGTATCCTTCTATATCGGTGACTCCTCCTGATGAACGGTCAACCAGTACTCCCACCCCAGCGATTTCGCCGCCATGTCTCTTGACTGCCTTGATTACCTCAAGGGTGGATGTTCCCGTGGTCAATACATCGTCAACAACGAGCACTCTTTCCCCATGATTGATGGAGAATCCGCGTCTGAAGTCTCTACCATCACCCACTCGCTCCGCATAGATGCTCCTAACTCCCAGTTGCCTTGCAACTTCGAAGGCGATGATGATGCCCCCCAATGTGGGTCCAGTCACCACCTCGACCGCTGCTCCTTCGAAGTGTTGGGCAATCATCTTGCAGAGCCTCTCGGTGTGGTGTGGAGAGCTCAGCACCCTGAACTTCTCCCAATAGACAGGCGAGTGCAAGCCTGAGGCGAGCTCGAAATGCCCCTCCAGAATCGCGCCTGCCTCCCTAAAAATGCCCTCAACCTCTCGTGACAAAAGGGCTCCTTTCAACCTATCCCACCCAGATTTTTCGCTTCACTCAGCAGGACAACTTGGCCTATTACACTGAGCGGCGTGAAGGGTCTCGGTAATGTACAATAGTAGCCTGAGGCTTTGCCCTCGCCAAGAGCGATCACTGTTGGGCATAGGAGTAGCTTGGGATGAGATGCCAATCGCTGAACGGCCAGTAGCAGAGCCATACCTTTCCGATGATGTTTTCGTTAGGCAGCACTCCCCAGCTACGAGAATCGTTGCTGTGATTACGGTTGTCGCCCATGACGAAGTAATAGCCCTCCGGCACCTGCGTGGAAGGGTAATCACTACTGGGAGGCTCTGCAATATAAGGCTCCTCGAGCGGCGTGCCATCGACATAAACTGTGCCGTCCGTTATCTCCACCGTTTCCCCGGGCAGAGCAATCACCCTCTTTATGAGGTTCTGATCAGAGTTTTCCACGGAGTGAAAAATGATTACATCACCACGCTGAGGGTCACCGAACCAATAAACCGCCTTAATAACCAACAGGCGTTGAGCCTCCTCAAAGCTGGGCTCCATGGACTCCCCGTCAACCTGGCAGCTCTGAATTGTAACTTGAACTGCGAAGAAGATACACAGCGCTAACAAGAGTGTTATTATAACATCACGAAGTGTAGACATCTTTTCTCTTGGTTAGCTATTATACCCTACCTGTAGGCTATCTTCCACCTTTGCTCCGAGAATAGACTTCATGAGGGCTGAGGGAGTCCTCTCCCTCAGCTTTTCCGTGAAGGAAGGATTCCTTCACGCCTCAGACCATTTACATGATTCGTTGGTGGGTATCCACGCATGCGTGTTTGATTGGAGGAGAGGGTAATTTCTGATAGAATGTGCTCGATGGAAGAAGAAGAGCTCGTAAAGTGCAGCAAAGGTGGCGACCTTGACTGCTTTAATCAGCTTGTCGAGAGGTATCAACGGCAGGTATATAACCTCTGTTTGAGGATGCTGGGCAACACCCACGATGCTGAGGATGTCACTCAAGGTGCCTTTATCTCCGCTTTTAAAGGTATAGGCAGGTTCAAGGGAGGTAATTTCAAGGCATGGCTGTTTCGTATTGCTGCCAATGCATGCCGTGACCAGCTTCGCCTACTTCGCCGTCGCCCTGCCAGCTCCCTCGACGCCCTGCCGCTTGATCTCGAATTAGAAGATCGGCGTGCCATATCCCCTGAACAGTATGCTATAAATCAGGAGCTGGGGGAGGAGATCAGGCGCGCTTTGGCCAGTCTCCCTGCCGATCAACGGCTGGCAGTCATTCTTCGTGACATCATGGGGCTCGATTATGAGGAGATCGCCCAGGCTACCGCTAGCTCCCTCGGCACGGTGAAGTCCAGAATCAGCCGGGGAAGGGCCCGGCTTCGCGAGCATCTGAAGAAACATATGGAACTTTTCCCCTAGAGATTTCGTCTTTATTATTAGAGAGATGTTTAACAGAAAGAGAGAGTGCAAAAAACTGAAGGGGATGCTTTCCCCGTATATCGATGGACAGCTTAGCCCCTCTGAGATGGAGAGGATAGAACGCCACATCGAGGAGTGCGATGCTTGCCGTCGTGAACTTGAGTCACTCAGGGCGGTGGTGAGCCTGCTTCATCGGGTGCCGATGGCTGCACCGCGACGTTCTTTCACTATCGCCGCAAGGGCGCCGCGAAGATACCCCGTTGCGCTACGGGCGCTGCGCGTTGCCACCGCCGTTGCTGTATTGCTGCTGGCATTTGTCTTCACCAGCGATGCACTCAATTTCATCGGGGCTGGGCCTGCTGAAGACAAAGCCTTTCGACAGGAAAACGTCACAACATATACCCCCACGGGTGGAGAAGCCCTTGAGGCACCAGATGCGTCAGATGTACAGCCAGAGGCCTTAAACGCCTCGGAATCCACCTGGCCAGTGCGCTCTGTCGAATTGGCCTTGATAGGAGTGGTGGTAGTGTTAGGGGGTACGACGGTTATCTTGTGGCAAAAAAGAAGGAGAGGAGAGGGTCTGAAAAGACCCTAAAGAGTTAACCCAAGTGCTAATGAAAGTTAACACAGGAGGTGCCAAAGTGAAGAAGATGCTGTTTGTAGCTATTGGTCTGGTTGCTGCGCTTGCCTTGTCGGGGATGTTGGGTTGCACCTCGAGTGTAGGGGGCGAGGTAACCGAGGTAGCGGTCGGTGATAGCTTCAGTTTCTCACTGGACTCCAATCCCACCACAGGCTACGCGTGGTCGGCTCATTTCGATCCGGAGTATCTCGAGCTGGCAGACACCGAATATGAGCCATCCTCAGACCTTATTGGCGCAGGTGGTGTTGAGAGTTTTGAGTTTCAGGCGCTACAAGAGGGCGATACTGTAATCACGATGGTATATGAGAGAAGCTGGGAAGAGGGCTATATTGAGAAGGCAATCTATAACGTTCACATCACTAAAGCCAATTCTTAGAGGGCTGTTTGAAAATGTAGCGCGAGGCTTTAGCCTCGCTTAATGCGACCCTGAAGGGTCGCGCTACTTGGGGTTGAAGCATTCCTAAAATGTCTAAAGTTGAACAAGGAATCAAAATAAAGCAGCCTTGCTTATATGGAGGTAGACAGAATGAAAAAGTCATTAGTGCTCGGCGGATTGGTATCGTTGGTTGCTATCGCCGCGGTTGTCTGTATTCGGCGTAAGCGCATGAAGGAGGCTTAGGATGAAGAACGTTATATTGCTGGTGGTAGGTTTGCTTGTCGGGGTCGCTTTGTTGGGGACAATCGGTTATGTTTCATCGACAGGCGCCAGCGCCTCTGTTACCGTACCTTACGAAACAAACACTCAAAATCTGTCAAGTGAGCAGGTGGTCTACAATTCGCAGTCGACGGGAATATGGGTGAGTGGTCAGGGGAAGGTAACCGTTATTCCCGACGTCGCCATCCTCAACATGGGTGTCGAAGCTGAGGCATCAACGGTGGAGCAGGCGATGGATGAAGCTGCTGCGGCCATGGACCGAATAATCACTTCGCTGCATGCCAATGGGGTTGCTGAGAATGACATCAAAACGCAGTGGTTCGATATCTATCCGATAAAAGAGTGGGTAGATTTCGACTATCCGATGAAAAGCTGGATAGAGGACGATTATGAAGTTTTAATCGGCTACCGGGTGACCAATATGTTGACCGTTACGATCAGGGACGTCGAGGCCACCGGCCAGATTATCGATGCAGCAGCAAAGGCGGGCGGAGACCTCATCCGAATTCATGGGGTAAGCTTTACCGTGGACGATCCTTCGACCTACGAAGGCGAGGCCAGGGCGCAGGCCATAGCCAATGCCAGATCCAAGGCCCAGCAGTTAGCCAGTTTTGCCGGCGTACATCTGGGAAGTCCATTCTACATCTCGGAGAGCGGCGGCTTTTTCCCCATCTACCAGGACTATGGGATGGGGGCGATGGAGGCGGAGCGAGTCCCCACCTCTATCAGCCCGGGAGAAACTGAGATAACTCTCACGGTTCAAATGGCCTTTGCCATCCAGTAGGATGCTCAACAGGGCTAGTGAGGGCCCCGATGTATCGGGGCTCTCGTTAATCCATAAGTACAGATTCAAAAGACTCGTTTATTAGCTGGTTTTTTGGGAGGCGTGAAGGAATCCTTTCCTTCACGAAAGCTGAGGGAGAGGACTCCCTCGGTCCTCAAGGAGAATCCACGGATTAAGGGCTCTCACCTTATATTGCGCTTTGCCAGGTGAGGTGATAGAATGCGAAAAAGGCGGTTTCAATATGGTTCTGAGTGACAGAACGATCAAGGAAGAGATCGATAAGGGCAGAATTGTCATAGAGCCTCTAGACCTGTCTTGCATCCAGCCTGCCAGCGTCGATGTTCACCTTGACAGAAAGCTCCTCGTCTTCAGAACATGGCGCTCCCCCTTTTATGTCGATGTAAAACAGAGCCAGGATGATTTGACCGAGCTGGTTGAGATAGAAGGGGATGAGCCTTTCCTTTTACCGCCTGGTGAGTTCGTCCTCGGAAGCACCGTTGAGGATATAGCCCTACCTGATGATATAGTCGGTCGGCTGGAGGGGAAAAGCTCCCTGGGGCGCATTGGGCTTCTCATTCACTCCACTGCGGGCTATGTTGACCCTGGTTGGCAAGGGCACTTGACGCTGGAGCTATCCAATGTGGCAAAGCTGCCCGTTACCCTCTATTATGGGATGAAAATCGGTCAGATATCGTTTGTTCGCCTCACCTCTGCTGCGGGAAGACTATATGGAGATGAGAGTCTGGGTAGCAAATACCAGGGGCAGACCGAGGCGACGGCCAGCAAGTACTATAAGGATTTCGAGAAGAAAAACACCGAAATGGAGTAACATGAAGAGGAATGTTGTCATTATAGCTCTGTTAGCTCTGGTAGTAACTACGGTGACGGTTGCCTGTTGCCCAGCGACAGAGGGGCAGCCAACCCTGCCTTCAGGGTATGTGTGGTACCACAACGATGATTTTGGTTGTAGCGTGGGTCATCCCGAAGGTTGGGTGATGTTGATGGAGACCGCCAGTGCGGTGACCATCGGCGATCCCGGGAACAAGACAGATGTTGCAATCGGGGTCGAATCGGTTTCTTCAAACACCACTCTGGAGGCATATGTGATGGAGAGTAAGGATGGCGCTATAGCGGCAGGGGCGATCATCCTCAGTGAGGGGCCGATTGAAGTCAATAATCGGGCAGGATATGAACTGGTGCTCACCCTCTCCAATGAGGAAATAACAGTAACGATGAGAGCGGCTATTTTTATCGTCGACACCACAGCCTATTTTATCGTATGTACCGCCAATGAGGAAGATTACAACACATTTAAGGATACCTTTGATACTATCATCAATTCCACTGTTATTGAATAACAGCCTATGGGCTAGCTGTGGACTGTCCCTTCGCGGGCATCGCTGATGTCTACGTTGAGCTACATGATGGGATGCGCTACGGCGACAGTGTTCAATTGTAATCAGAGGGCGAAGAAATGTTTACCGGAATAGTGGAAGAGGTAGGGACTGTCAGGGCAGCACACCCCGGCAAACTTACGATTTCCGCCACCAAGGTCACTGAGGATACGAAAAAAGGCGATAGCATCTCGATAAATGGAGCCTGCCTCACTGTAACCGAGATTTCTGAAGACTTCTTTTCTGTAGATGTAATGCCTGAGACTCTAAGGCGCACCAACCTGGGTATTCTCCAGCCCAGCGACAAGGTGAACCTGGAGCGCGCCCTTGACGTTAGCGGTCGCCTGGGAGGACACTTCGTCCAGGGCCATATCGATGATATGGGAAGGGTTATATCAGCAACGCCAGAGGAAGATGCTATTCTGGTAAGATTCGAAGCCCCTCAGGAGATAATGAGGTATATAGTTCGCAAAGGCTTTATCGCTGTCGATGGAGTTAGCCTCACTGTGGTAGAATGTATCAACAGTTATTTCGATGTCTCGTTGGTGGTCTATACGCAGCAGACTACCAACCTCGTCGGCAAGAGACCGGGGGATGTGGTAAATTTAGAGGTGGACATCATTGCAAAATACGTGGAGCGACTTAGTGGGGAAGCAGGCACGGCGATAACCGAGGAGTTCTTAGCTGAGCATGGCTTCCTTTCCACGCCACGACGATAATTTGGAGGGGATAATATGAGGCTAGCAACAATACCAGAGGCAATCGAGGATATCAAAGCTGGAAAGATGGTCATCATCGTCGATGATGAGGACCGTGAGAATGAGGGCGACCTCGCCATGGCGGCCGAGAAGGTCACCCCTGCGGCCATCAATTTCATGGCAAAATATGGCCGCGGGTTGATCTGTACGCCTGTCATCGGAGAGAGGCTGGATGAACTCAGAATCCCGATGATGGTTCAGAAGAATACCTCAAGGTTCGAAACTGCCTTTACTGTATCCATTGAAGCAAAGCAGAAGGTTACCACGGGTATCTCGGCGCATGACCGTGCGGCCACTATCAAATCGGTGGTCGACCCGGCTTCCAAACCTCAGGACTTTGTCTCGCCGGGGCACACCTTTCCGTTGCGTGCCAAGGACGGGGGAGTGCTGGTCAGGGCGGGACAGACGGAGGCTATTGTGGACCTGGTGAGGCTAGCTGGGCTGTACCCTGCGGGGGTCATCTGCGAGGTCATGAACGAGGATGGAACCATGGCACGCCTTCCCCAGCTTGAGGTGGTAGCCCAGCAACACGGGCTGAAAATAGTGACTGTCGCCGATCTCATCGCCTATCGAAGGAGAACCGAAAAGCTGGTAAAGCGTGTAGCCGAGGCGAGTTTGCCAACGAGGTATGGCGATTTTACTGCCATAGCCTACAAGAGTGTGACCGACCCCGACCAGCACGTTGCTTTGGTAAAAGGAGACATATCGGGAGAAGAGCCAGTGCTGGTTCGGGTGCATAGCGAGTGCCTGACTGGAGATGTCTTCGGTAGCTTGAGGTGCGATTGTGGCGAACAAATCGACCTGGCGATGCAGGCTATCGCCGATGAGGGAAGAGGGGTTCTCCTCTATATGAGGCAGGAGGGGAGAGGCATAGGACTGCACAACAAGATCCGGGCCTATGCCCTCCAGGATAATGGACTGGACACCGTGGAGGCCAATGAGTCGCTGGGCTTCCCCGCCGACCTTCGCGACTACGGCATTGGTGCCCAGATATTGGTTGACCTCGGTCTTACCAACATTCGACTCCTCACCAACAATCCCAAGAAGGTGGTGGGGCTTGAAGGCTATGGGCTCAGGGTTGTGGAGACATTGCCCATCGTCTGCAAACCGAACCCGCTGAACATCGACTACCTGAAGACAAAGCAGTCCAAGCTGGGCCATCTTCTGGAGATAGAGCAGACGGTGGACTAGAAACTGGAAAAAGGAGGCGTAAAATGTCACCAGCAGCGAAAATGGCCTTTATGGCCCTGGTGCCCGATGCCGACCCTGAAAAGCATCGTTGCACGTTGGAAACCGGACTTGTTGAGTTTGTCGTTCTGTTTGTTGCCAATATGAATCAGGCTATTGACATGGCCAAGCAACTGGCAGACCAAGGATGTAGCGTAATTGAACTATGCGGCGGTTTTGGCCACAGCATGACGGGTAAGATTGCTGATGCGGTGAGAGGGAAGGCTGCCGTTGGCTCAGTCCGTTTCGACCTTCATGCCGCCTTCGGCAAGAGCAGCGATGAGATTTTTGGCGGCTAGACTTGCCTGTGAAAGGAGGATGAAGCATTGAGCAAAAGCTATGAAGGCACGCTTCTAGGCGAAGGCCTGAGGTTTGGGATTGTGCTCTCCCGCTTCAACGAGTTCATTGCCACGAGGCTCTTAGAGGGGGCTCAGGATGCTCTAGTGCGTCACGGGGTCAAGGAGGACGATATTGAAGTTGCCCGCACCCCGGGCGCCTTCGAGATCCCGCTTATTGCCAAGAAGATGGCAGAATCGGGAAAGTATGCTGCTATCATCTGTCTTGGGGCGGTGATAAGAGGTGGAACACCTCACTTTGAGTACATTGCCTCCGAGGTAACCAAGGGAGTTGCACAGGTAAGTTTACAGACAGGTATGCCGGTGATCTATGGTGTAATCACCGCGGACACTCTGGAGCAGGCCATCGAGCGGGCGGGAACAAAGATGGGGAACGCTGGCTTTGATGCAGCGGTAAGCGCCATCGAGATGGCGAACCTGAGCCGGTCAATTACTCGGTAACCTTGTAGACTCTGTCGCCTCGTCTCACTCGGTCGGAGACCTTGATACCGATCTCATCTCCTGCTTTGGCTTCCCGAACATCTACGTTATCTATTTGCATCGACTCTACGGTAAGCTCCATATCGGTGGTAGCACCCTTGATGTGGATCTTGTCCCCGGCCTTGACCGAGGCAGTGAGGTCGATCCCTGCCACAACCGGCCTGGCGAAGAAATCCATAACCTGACCAATCTCTTCTTCCGCCATAAGAACCCCCTCCTTTCCCTTAATACAAGCTGTAGTATAAGCGGTTTTCTTTTGTCAATCAATATTTTGTCCCGGTTCTCTTGCAAGAGGATGACCTGAATGTATAGAGGTACATACTCAAATAGTGAATAGCATTGAATCAGAGTTGACAGATGTGCCTCAAGTGTGAACTAGCAATACTTGCCGTTTGGACACCTATGCGCTGGCGTGGTAGGCGAAGATCATACCCCCAATGAATGCGGCGGCGACCAAGACCAGATAGACGAGTCCCTCCTTGCTCGCCTGCAGGAATAGTGCTACTAGACCTACGATCGGTATTGCGAGAATCAAGTAGCCCCAACCGTGCTGGAGGCTCTCGACTACTGGGAAAACAGCTTGCGCAAAAGCAGTGACGGGGTCGCAGCCCAGCACGAGACCGAAGCCGATGAAGAATGACAGCGCAATACCTATAGTTCCCTTCATCTCCATTACTCTATTCCGATGCCTTGCGGTATGGTGCGTCTCAATCTAGCGCCAAGCTCTTTTTGATTGCGACGTTTACCTCAGCCATCTTCTCGGCGGAGAGTTCCCCACACTTCCTCTCCAGTCTGTCCGTCCAAATGGTCATTATTGCACCGAGGTCAATATAGCTGTCCTTAGGCAGTCCACTTTCCATGGCAGTGACGGGCACGATGACGGGGTATAGTTTGACTTGGGCAGTAGTAAGAGAGGCGACGATGGTTGTCACGCTGTACTTATTGCCTATGTCATTCTGAATCACGAGAGCTGGCCGCCGACCAGCCTGCTCGCTACCTCGTCCTGGGCTCCAGTCCAACCAATATACTTCTCCACGCTTGACGGGCATTTCACTCCCACGGTGGCAGCATTTCGCTTGCCAGAGGCACTGCGCTCTCTGCGAACGCTTGGCGTTCTCGAGCCATCGCGATATAACCCTGGGCCATCAGGAGTTCCTCTTCGAGCTCGGCCTCCTTCTTCAGGAGCCGTGCAATGAAGGCGCTTCGACTGGTACGCTGTCTCTGAGCTGAGTCATCGGCAAATCGGAGCAGTTCATCTGGTAGGCACACCGTCACTTTCGAAACCATCGATTGTCCTCCCTTCAGGTAACACCCTTCATTCATACCTAAATGTACCACAAATGGGGCCATATGTCAACACCCTATGCAAGAGAACCTTTCCCCCGATATGGCTGCCATTTTTTGCTGCCCAGCCGCACTGACATGTATCTCTGGGTAACACCCCCTGGCCTCTGCCAGAGGGAAGCCCCGACCGGACTCTCCTTGTTTCTGTTCCCACGCTCGACCATCAATTATTGTAGTTGCCTGATTCATCAGGCGCCTACAAATACAGGTACAGGTTAGCCTAGAGCAGATGCTCTAGGCCCGGTTGGAGCCCTTCAGCGGAAGGGCTCCAACCTACCCCCTCCCCCTTGAGGTCGAAGACTCGACTCTCGCCAAGGCGAGTCGCCTCTGGAGACTGTCGAGGGGAAGGCTAGGGCCTGTCCTGTCCTTCTGCGGAAGGATGCCGAAGGGAGAGGGTGAAGCATCCCCATCCATCATAACAAGCTAGTATTTGTCCACTTGAGGCCGATATGATAGACTGACATCATGATTTACTTTGGCACCTCCGGGTTTAGCTATAACGATTGGGTAGGGCCTTTCTATCCACAGGGTATGCCCAATAGAGAATGGCTGGTATATTATGCCCGTGAATTCAACATTTGCGAAGTCAATTCCACATACTACGCCTTACCCAAAGCATCGACTATAGAGTCTATGGTCGATAAAGCTGGGGAGGGCTTCCTTTTTGTTTTCAAGGCAAATCAGCGTATGACCCATGAGCAGCGAGACAATGAAGCGGTTTTTAAGGCTTTCCGTGAGCTGCTCGTCCCGCTGGTCGATAGGGGGAAGCTGGGTTGCGTGCTCGCCCAATTCCCCTACAGCTTTAGATTCAACACTGAAAACCTCCGCTATCTGGATACCTCTGTGGAACGTCTGCGAGACCTGCCGATCGTCATCGAATTTCGTAATTCCAAGTGGCTGAGGCCGGAGGTCTTCGACTGGTTGCGTCGGAACGAGATTGGCTTCTGCTGCGTCGATGAACCGCAACTGCCAAACCTTATGCCGCCCATCGCTGAGGCTACGAGCAAGATAGCCTATGTTCGCTTTCACGGACGTAACAGGCAGAAGTGGTGGAACCATGAGCACGCTTACGAGAGATACGACTACTCCTACTCGCGTGAGGAGCTTGAGGAATGGCTGCCCAAGATCCGCCATCTTGATCAGCAAGCGGAAAGAACCTTTGTATTCGCCAACAACCACTGGCAGGGACAAGCAGTCACCACCATCCGCCAAATAAAGATGATACTGGAATAGACTCCTGGATCAGCTAACAGGGTATTTGCCATGCAAGAAAAGTCTCATCATAAGCTTACCAAAGAAGTGGCCTTTTTCCTTGCTGCTCTGGTAGTTGTCAGTTTGGACCAGATAAGCAAGTTCTTCATTAAAACGAACATGACGCTATGGCAATCAATACCAGAGGAAGGTTTTTTCAGGATCACCTACTCTACCAATACAGGGGGCGCTTTCGGTATCTTTGCCAATCAAGCCTTTCTCATCACCATTATTGCTATCGCCGGCATCATTACCATCCTTATTTATGTTCGCTACTCCCCGCTTAACCAAATGCCTATCAGGATTGCCCTTGGGCTTCTTCTGGGGGGCACTGCAGGTAATCTGATAGACCGCATATCCTTCGGGCGGGTGGTCGACTTTATTGACATCGGCTTCGGTCAATACCGCTGGCCTACCTTTAATATCGCCGATTCCGTTATCGTCATCAGCACCATTATTTTTATCTACTACATACTATTTCGACTCAGAATACACGAACCTGTCAAGCGAAGAAGTGAATAGAAAGCTTGAGTTCATTGCCACTGGAGCGGGTATTCGGCTTGATAAGTACATCGCCGAGGAGTACCCGGAGTTCTCTCGTTCCTATGTCCAGAGGTTGATCAGCGATGGTCTTGTCAACGTCAATGAACATCCTGCCAAGGGCAGCTTGAAAGTCAGTAACGGCGACAAAATCACCATCCTGGTTCCGCCACCAGCTCCTTCCTCTCTGATACCGGAAGAAATTCCCCTGAACATCGTTTATGAGGATAGCGACCTTCTAGTGGTGGATAAGCCGGCAGGGCTTACGGTTCATCCCGCCCCCGGTCACCCCAGCCACACCCTGGTCAACGCCATCCTAGCCCACTACCCCGACCTGCAGGGCATTGGCGGCTCAATGCGACCGGGGATTGTGCATCGCCTGGATAAGGATACCTCTGGACTCATGGTAGTCGCTAAGAACAATACCGCGCAGCAAAACCTCTCGAGTCAGATGAAAGCACGCTCCGTGGTGAAGCAATACTCGGTGCTGGTTCAGGGGCACCTATCCCCAGCGACGGGGACTATCGAAGCTCCCATCGGGCGGAATCCTCGCAACAGAAAGAAAATGGCAGTCGTCTCAGTAGGCAGGGAATCTCGCACCCAATATCGAGTTATCAAGTATTTGGATAACTATACCCTTGTTGAGGTAACGCTGGAGACGGGGCGCACACATCAGATAAGGGTACATCTTGCCGCCATCGGCTTCCCGGTGGTGGGTGATGAGGTCTACGGCAGGAGGTCGCCCGTCCTAAAACGGCAGTTTGTTCATGCTTGCCATCTCGGTTTCAGGCTGCCATCAACCGGGGAGTACGTAGAATTCGACTCAGAGCTGCCATCGGACCTTGAGGAGGCACTGGAACGCCTTTCGTTGTTGTAGAGGTCTGAGCAGGATGATAAAATGGCGGGAATAGCAGAGGTCGGAAATGGATGAAAAGCAAGAGGGCACTGTAGTTGAGTACGCCGGGTTCTGGATGAGGCTTGGAGCTTATCTCATAGACTTTATTGCTGTTTGGGTCATAGGCTGGTTTCTTTTGGCTGTCATCGGCTTAATTACCCTTCCCTTTATAATCGGGGGGGAATTTACACCCTTCCATCCCTTCTGGTTCTTTTACCGCGGGCTGTGGTCCTTTATCTGGCTCATAATCCCCGCTGTTTATTTCATCTTCTTGTGGGTGCTGCGCGGTCAGACCCCGGGGATGATGGCATTGCGGATAAAGCTAATCCACACTGATGGCTCGTCTGTATGTTGGGGCGCTGCCGTGGTGAGGTTTTTAGGCTTCATCATCTGCTGGATCACCCTGGGGCTTCTCTTTCTATGGATTGCCTTCGACGGCCGTAAGCAAGGGCTCCATGACAGGATGGCCGATACCTACATGATAATACTGCCGCGAAAGCGAGCGATACTGCCCGAAACCTCTTAAAGCTGATTTTAAATGAAGGAAAACAAACCCTCATGGGCGGCTGCCGAACAACGAATCATGGAAATAGTCTGAGGTGTGAAGGTCCTTCAGTGAAGGATTCCTTCATGGAAAAGCTGAGGGAGAGGACTCCCTCAGCCCTCATAAAGGTGATTTGAAATGATGGAAAGTCAAGAAGGCTTTGTTGCTGAATACGCCGGGTTCTGGATGAGGCTTGGGGCATACATCATTGATGGAATAATCCTTGCAGCTATTAATTATGCCATCTATTTTGTCCCCGGGTTTGCTTATTTTACCATTACCTGGGAGCTTGGGAGCCTTAAGATAGTGTCGAGTGCTTTCGCTGTGGTAATTCTTGTGCTGTGCGTCACAGTAAGCATTGCCTATCCAGTTTGCTTCTGGCGGTGGCGCGGCCAGACGCCAGGGAAGATGGCGCTGGGGATAAAGATAATCCGCACCAGTGGTTCGCCTCTAAGCTGGCGTGATGCCGCATTGAGGTTTTTGGGGTACATTATCTGCTGGGTCACCTTCGGGCTCCTCTTTCTGTGGATTGCCTTTGATAGCCGTAAGCGGGGCATTCATGATAGGATTGCCGGTACCTGCGTAATAAAGCTGCCGTTAAAGAAAGCGCTATTGCCCGAGGCCTATGAAGGAAATTGAAATGAGCGATTCGGTACGCGTTCGCTTTGCACCCAGTCCTACCGGTATCCCCCATGTAGGCAACATCAGAACAGCCCTCTTTAACTGGCTCTTCGCCAGGCACTACAAGGGAAGCTTCATTTTGCGCATCGAGGACACCGATGTCACCAGGAAAGTTGAAGGTGCTGCCGAGGCTATCCTCGATAGCCTCACCTGGCTGGGGCTGGACTGGGACGAGGGGCCAGGTGTAGGTGGTGATTACGGCCCCTATTTTCAATCGCAGCGCCTGGAGATATACCAGGACGTAGCAAAACGGCTGGTGGAGGGGGGCTATGCCTATTTCTGTTACTGCTCCCCGCAGCGCCTCGAGGAGATGCGAAGGGAGCAGACAAAAAGGAAGCAGCCGCCCGGCTATGACCGCCGCTGCCGTGACCTTACCGAAAAAGAGCGGGCGGCATTTGAAGCTCAAGGCATCACCCCCGTTGTACGCTTTAGGATGCCCCTTGAGGGCCAGATCAAATTCCAGGATCTGATTCGTGGAGAGGTATTCTTCGAGGCAGCTACCCTGGATGATTTTGTACTGCTGAAGTCGGATGGCTACCCCACCTATCACCTCGCTAACGTAATCGACGACCATCTGATGAAGATCTCCCATGTTCTGAGGGCCGATGAGTGGCTCTCCAGCACCCCGCGCCATATCCCGCTTTACGGTGCTTTGGGATATGAGCCGCCGCTATTCGCCCATCTCCCGATGATACTGGGGAGCGACCGCGCCAAATTGAGCAAGCGCCACGGGGCAACCTCGGTTATGGAGTACCAGAAGCAAGGGTACCTTCCAGATGCCGTAGTGAACTTCCTCGCCCTGTTAGGCTGGTCTCTGGATGACAAGACAGACATTATTAGCCGTGAGGAACTGGTGGCAAACTTCTCCCTTGACCGTGTAGGAAAGACCGGGGCAATCTTCAATCATGAGAAGCTTGCCTGGATGAACGGGGTTTATATCCGCAAGTTGAGCACCGAGGATATGGTGCAGCAGGCGATGCCGTTTCTGGAGGCAGACCTCCCTAAGGAAGTGAAGCGTCCCATATCACCAGACTATTTTCGCCAGATAGTGCCTTTGCTCCAGGAGCGGGTGAGGGTGCTGGGCGAGGTATCCGAGCTTGCCGACTTCTTCTTCGTGGAAGAGCTAGATTATAATGTCGAATTGCTCCAAAAGAAGGGTATGGATAAGGCGGGTGCGATAGCCGCACTCGAGGTGAGCAGGGAACGGCTGGAAGCCTGCCCCTTTGATGCTGCGTCGTTGGAGGATCTTCTCCGTCCTCTGGCAGCGGAGCTGGGGCTCAAGACTGGTGCCCTCTTTGGGCTGCTCAGGGTGGCTGTCACCGGCCGCACCGCAGCGCCACCTCTCTTTCAGACCATGACTGTTCTTGGCAAAGAGCGATGCCTCAAGCGCATCGAGGCAGCATTGGGCAAGTTGAAATAGTAAGTTCACCTAGCAATGTCTATCTGTCATTCTGAGCGCCTCACCTATGTCATTCTGAGCGCCTCACCTATGTCATTCTGAGCGCCTTACCTATGTCATTCTGAGCGAAGCGAAGAATCTAGACCCCTCACGGAGTTTACACTGAGTGAGATTCTTCGGTCGCTCCGCTCCCTCAGAATGACAGATAGCGAAGGGTTCAGGGTGACGCAGCGAAGCAGACATAATGGGAAAAACGTGATTATTCACTAATGGCTTCGACGGTTAGGAGGCTGTTTACTACTAATTTCCTGTTTGATTTTTACTAATTCAGAGATGTTTCATCCAAAGATTTCCGTAGCGCGACCCTTTAGGGTCGCTTTGAGCGAGGCTAAAGCCTCGCGCTACATTTCTAAACAGCCTCAGTAGCGAAATTTGCCACATATAGCGTTCTTTTGTATGATGGTAAACTACTGGGGAATCGTCCGGCGCATGCTCAATAACCACTGTGCCAGTCACAGGCGCACGTCCGTGCTCCCAGCTCAGAGTGCAGATCGATCCTTGCTTGTAGCCCCCGGGACGTCGTCTATTTCGCCATCATGTCGCGGGCGAATGCACGTGCCCGCTCCAGCCTCGCTTCGTCCGGTTGCCCTATCGTTGAGGGGCGCAGATTTCCAAACCATACCATCTTCGGGTCATCGCTCTGCTTCAGCATCTCCGCAATGGCCTCCGCCAGCTCGCCCTGGCAGTCGAAGAACCCGACCAAATTCCCCGCAGCGGCAGCCTCTTTGCATTTGTCCAGCCACCCCGGCAGCTCCTCATAATCCTCCGGCGTAGCGTGGGTCACGAAGAGAGCCAGCTTCCTGCCGGCGCTGTGTTGCTCCAAGAATACCTTCGCGTCATTGATCGGCGCGAAAGCCTGAATGGGAAAGCCGATAAACGCCAGGTCGTAGCCCTCAAGACTCTGGATCTCGTCCAGGCTCTTGATTTCTTTGTCGGCCTGGATCTGGCTGAAGATGGCTTCAGCCACTTTTTTCGTGTTCCCTGTCTGCGACATGTAGCCCACAAGTACCTTCATTCGTGCCTCCTTCTCGCGCAGCAAATCCCGAGCCCGCTCCCCTCACCATCGTTGCTGCGAGCATTGTCAAACAAGTATGACATGAACGGGGGTTGGAAGTAAAGCCACTGTAGCGGGTCAGTACATACCGGGCAATACCACCTGTTTGCGTACTGACTGGCCAGCCGGGTGATGCAAGCCATAGATGAACGGAGCTTGCCAATTGGTTTGCCAGATACGGCGTTCTTTTGTATAATGGTAAGGCGCTGGGGAATCGTCTAGTGGTAGGACGGCAGACTCTGGATCTGCAAGGCTAGGTTCGAATCCTAGTTCCCCAGCCATTTTGCATGATAGCAATAACCGGATCGGTATCGGTATCACCCTCAATCGGTGGCATCAGCAAGATATAGTCGATTTTGACCTCTGAATTTGAAACGTCGATCCTCTTAACAAACGACTTGAGAAAAGCCTTTTGCTCCAAAATCGAGGCTGAGCAAAGCTGAAGCCCCTTCTGCTCATATCACGTTTGTACAGGTACGGATGCTGGCATGTACCCAATCCAGCATTCCCGATATACCGCATTTTTACGATTGCGTGGGGTTCGAATGAAATCCTCTTGCGGAGCTTACTAGCTTTGATTCAAGCACTGGGAAGTCCATCAGGCGACGTTTTCCTGCCACACGTACAGCCATCGGCCGGACAGTTGACACCCAGGGTGGGTTGTGATATAAATGCCTCTACTCGAAGCTTTGCACGCTCATTTACCGAGGATCTTCCATCAAATGTGGTGTGGTCATCGAGGCCGGGCCTTATCCTTGTGCATTATGCTCCTTTGAGCGAAGGCTGCGAATGTAAAAGCGTGAGCACAAAGAGAGGCTGGACATAGGCAAGGAGGAGGACAGATGGAGCAATTTGGACAACGAACGGAGACTCTACTTCTGCAGAGCAACTACGCTGCGCTTGTGGAGCAGTATCATAATGGCAGACCTGTAGTCGAGGAGCTTATGATTCTCCTCAGTGAAGAAGATGCGTTCATGCGTGGCGGAGCCACAGCGGCTCTGGGTGCAATTGCCGAAACTGATGCTGGTGCAGTAAAACAGGCTGCTCCACGGTTGATTGCGCTGCTTGACGATATAGATGAAAACGTGCGCCGAAACGCAGCCTGGGTTATATGGCTGGTGGCAGAGAATGACGCCAACGCCGTGAAAGGTGCCGTCCCCAGTCTGATCGCACTTCTTGACGATGCTGTTGATGTCACCCGCGGTGCGGTCAGCGCTGCTCTATGGGTGATTGGCAGAAGTGATCCTGAGGCAGTGAAACAGGCTGTACCCAAGCTAAAGGCTCTTCTCGATGACCAGTTCGCTCTGGTGCGCGGCGCAGCAGCCGCTAACCTCGGAGTGATTGCGGAACATGATGTCGAACCTGTAGAGGATGCCATGCCCAAATTGATCGCCTTAGCCGATGACGAAGACGCCAATGTCCGCCGCAACGTCACCGCAGCTATGGCGGCTATTGGCCGGAATCGGCTTGACATGGTGAAACAAGCTGTTCCCAGGCTGGTGGCACTACTGGATGACCCTGATGGCGGCGTCCGTGGTCATACTATATCGGCTCTTGGTGTGATCGCCGAAGCTGACCCTGTAGCCGTGGAGAGTGCGATACCCAAGCTGACAACACTGCTGAGCGACCAAGATTACACCGTGTGTGCACATGCTATCAATACTTTGGGATTCATCGGTGAAAGCAATGCTTCCGCCGTTGCAGGGGCCGTGCCCAAGTTAATTGAGTTGCTCCAGAGTGACGACCCTTATTTTCGTGGCGCTGCTGCTGCGGCAATTAACCAGATCGGCCGAAGCAATGCGGATATAGTGAAGGACGCCGTCCCCAGGCTCGTCAAACTGCTGGAGGACGAAGATGCTTACGTCCGCAACGCTGCCACTGCCGCTCTACAGGTAGTCAGGGGCAACTAATCACCTGAACGAGTAAAGTGATCTGGTTCGGACAGACTAGGAACACACGAAGCATGTGAGGTGATTGCGGTATCCGTAATGCTTGAGTTCCTGGCTGGCCTGCTGAGCCCTCTCCTCGTTGGTATCAGCAATAGCGATGGTGGCGCCTGCCTCAGCAAGTCGGTAGGAAATGGCGAAGCCAATACCCATAGCGCCACCGGTAACGATAGCTACCTTTCCGGTGAGCTTGATGAGGTCAACAAGCGGTATGTTTTCCTGCGGTGGACTCATATCTACTCTAAATAGACCCTATTCTGAGCCAATTTTAATGGCAATCGCAACTTCTATGCATTCTATAGTCGTCGTTTACCACTTTCACGCACAATAGGGCAACTCTGGTCATTCATTGCCCTAGCTACTGATTGTATTCGCGGGGCACCGTGACGTCAAGCCTGCACGGCTCAGGGCTGGATCCCCTGTCGCAGTATTAAAATGGAATGTTAACAATATAACCCAATCATTTCCATTCTGCTTGGCAGTCCAGATAGGGGTGTAGTACTTTAGCTCACTACAAAAAGAGGTAAACAGAATGGTGGTTATAGCCTTATATTACAGAGACTATGGGGGCATACAACGTTAATAATGATAAATCGGTATTGTCAAGCTGTTCATTATTATGATGCGGTGGAGGCATATAAGAGGTATAGTCCAGTAGATAATACATTAAGGCAAAGTAGATTTAGTCATTTAAATACCTCATGTCCGGTTAAGTAACTTCTCCTGTGACATATTTATTGACTATTTCTTCAAGTATCGCTCTGCTAAGCTCAAAGAAACTAAATACTACGAATAGTGGTTGAGTGAACTTTTCTACTACGTCTACCAAAGTGGATTCAATCTCGTCTATAGTAGTCTCCACTTCATTGTATTGCTCATCTACATTAGAGATGTTTGTCTCTGATGGAGGAAACCTGCGGGTCAGGCTTGAGACAGAAAGAATACGTCCTTTCAATCCTCCATGCCGTATACCAATCATAAAGCTTTGATTACGAGGGACGTGTAAACCGGAATATAGACGAGCAGCATAAAGCAAAGTTTCAGTTATCCGAACAATCCTTGTATTAAAGAAGATATATCCTGGTCGCCGTTCATCTTCGAATAGACTCTTTAATAAATAGAATGCGCCATCTTTTCGAAGAGTCCAATAGTCATAGCTGTTTAGTTCCTCGGTATCTTGTATAAGAATCTCGGTTACAATACCATCATTAGTTGGTTTTGGTCGATCTCCTTCTCTATCAATAACTATGCCGATAGGCCAACCAAACGTCTCAATTTGTGCCGGCTCTGCCTGTCGCAGTAACTCGGCTTGCGTCGCTTTGAATCTAGAATCCATTAGAGCCAAGCGTATTTCCATAAATCCCACTTGACCTAACTTATTCAAACCCGACATAGCCAAATTCTTGTGTTTAGAAATCCACTGGTCGTCCCAAACCAATTTTGTTTGCATTTTCTTGGAAGTTATCAGTATTGCTTGCTTAATAAAAACGTCATTAAAAAGACAATCCTCAAGTTCTACTTTTCCATGTTCGATATTTATAGCGCTATTTATATTCCGCACAAATTTATCACTAGGACTAAGGAGAATAATCCTAGATATCCCAGTCATTTCATTAGGCTCTATTTGTGATTTCAGTTTTTCTGTAATATATTCTAAGTTTTTAAAGTAATCCCCTGTAAGCCAGCTGGCACTGACAATCAAATCCCATTTATCCTGCGCATCTTCTCTTAAGAATAAACCAAAAAGAGTAAAGTTGTCTCTTTCATTAGAAATGGTTCTTTCGACTACTCTGAATTTATCAAATAGATTTTTCACCTTACACCTTTATCCCTAGAACACGTATTATAGTCTTTGAAGACGAAATCATTTGTTGAGCATCAGTTTTTTTAGCACCACCGGCTGACTTGTACCTCACTGCTGGGTCCCATTTTGCAATAACTGACCAATCCGCTAAGTGGCTGCTTTTTATGTCTTTTTCTTTACCTGATAACTGAAGTAGTACATCTAGGTCATGAGTTCTAAAACTAGAGAACTTCGTGAATTCCTTATTATTCTCAGGAAATCCAGTCCATCGAAGTGTTTTGCACATTCTCAATTTTAAAGCTATTTCAACTGCATAACCACAAAGATAAATAGACCCGTTATATCTTTTATTCTGAAACAATATTTCGGAATCTTGTAAGTGTGCTCGTGCAGTCTTTCTCAGATGCTCTATTAATATCATAGCTATTAATTGGTAGATTATTGTATTTAAATAGCAGGCCTGGTGTATTTACACATTACTATTCTATCTTATCTCTCTTAGCTAGATTGTGTCTAGCACATAGTAACTGAATATTCTCGGCTACTAACGAAGACCCACCTTTTGAATAAGGTATGATATGGTCAAAATGTAGGTTATCAGTACTGCCACACATAACACACCTACCCCTATCACGTTTCCATACTACTAATTTAACTTGCGGTGGTATTAACCTGTCATGTACAAGTGATACTTCGCGTTTAGCATGTTTATGACCGGGTAGTGTATCCTCCGCCAATTCCAGTTTAAACTTAAATACTTTCCTGGTGTTGCTTTCCTCTTGCCAGGCATCAACTAATCTAAAAAAGCCATTATATACCCATATACCTGCATGAAGTTTCTCATACACTCTAACCAATTCTTGGCCCTGTTTCGTGCGTTTTAATTTTTGTGCTGCCTCGTAAAATAGACCATTCTGAGTCAGTGTCCCGCCAGGATTATACATTGGTTGATTAACAACCTTAGGAATTGGATTATCGGTTGTCTTTGGGACATCATGACCCTCATATATTAAAAAACGGCCATCATTTTCTATTCTATCCGAATATGGAGCATTTGGCCGTAGGCTCATTAGAATAACACTATAATCTCTACGTAAATGGTAATTCATACCACGTTGGAGATTGACTCCTTCTTCGCTGCACATCTCCAGATATGATATAACATCTCCGGGATTCATGATTTTTCCATTTTATTAAGGGTATGCTAAATCATAACATTGGTTAGCTGTATAAACAACGAGTAGCCCCCTATTCAAATGAACCCGCTGCGTTATTTATATACCATATCGCCTGTGGGTATGAGTCAGACATCAAATCTAAGTCATAATACAACTGTTATTACCGTGAAATCTGACAACAGAATTAATGATGAAGGTAAGACCATGGTGGGAGGGAAATAGCTAGTAAAAATCATTGTTATTGAAGAGATAAAATCTCTATATTGGTTTCCGCATGGTAAAACAAGTGATTGTCAAGCCTTTGGCTAATTTGCGCTTTAGAATTAAAAGAGCAACCTCATTGACACCAACTACTGCGGGTAATAGAATCCAACCATATTAAGCTTATGGGGGATATAGAGAGATAGCAATAGAAATAAGGGAGATTTGCTAGTGTCTTCTAGTTCACTACGTTCAGCACTAGAAAAAGCAATATCTCGTGTAGTATCTGATTTTCAGAATAATCCGGAGCGTTTCTGGAACGAACGAGATATACATTGGAGTCTCTTTTATTATATAAAGCATAAACAAGTAGGTAACGAAGCTTATCCAACACAGTTAATACGTGCTGAATTTCCGACACTTAAGGTGTTTCCCGGCAAGAAACCGGCTAGAGGACATTATGATTTAGTACTACTGGATGCCAAGTCTTACTTCAAGCCTGAAGTGCAGAATATGAAAGCCAATGCTCCATGGCAGAAATACCTAGAATTAGTTAAAATTGATATAGCGATCGAGATCAAATTATGGCTGTCCAGGTTACGTCTGGAAAGCATGGCAGAACGAGCAGATTGGGATATTCAGAAGCTAACTGATACGCCGAACAATATAGAGAATGCGTATTTCTTAAACTTCGTTCAGTTGGACTTCAAATCTAAGTATATGAAGGATTACTACCAACAGCTACGTGAATATCTCAGTAATCACAAGAGGAAGTCGCAAGCACTGAATATCCTATGTGTTCCCAGCGATATTCAAATTCAACTTGATTCGAAATACAACTGGCTCTAGCAGCCAAGGCCTTATTAGTAGAATCTAATCGTAATTGATTTCCATCAAGGTAAATCAAGGGGGAATTGCGCCCTTGGTCGTAGGTTCGAATCCTACCGCTGCCATTTTTTATTTGTCTTATATTAATCAAGCCAATTCTTCTTTGTTGATAAGGTCAACTTTTTCCTTTGCCACTTCTTCAATAATGACATCGCATAAGGATGACAATTTTTTACGGTGTCCTTCTATTGTATCCTTGTTATCATCACGTTTTTCCAAAAGAGCATCCTCTGTTGTTATCGAATCAATCGGAGGTTCTCCAAGTTCAGATAACATATAGAAGGCATCAAAAAGGCTTTCAATTCTAGTTAATTCATCTCGGAGGTTGTTAATTGATTGACGAGTTTTATCTTTGGTGAATATGGCAATCTTTTCTATATATAAACCACGGTCTCTTAGAACTAAAGTCTGGTTATGTAACTTTCCCATTGACACATTCTTAACTGGATAGATAGTTAACCTTACCGAATCGGTTAATCTATTGATGTCAGAATCAAGGGAAGAAACGCTAATCACCCATTCAATTATTTCGTTAAGCCATCTTTCTTTTCTATCGCGATTTTCTCTCTCTCTCTCCTCTTGCAGGCGTAGTTCCTCTTGTTCTTTACTCCTATCGGCAAGGTTGAAAGTAGCAAAAGCCAATAACAACGTACCGAAAACAGTTGCTGCTGTGGCGATAACTAGCGTCGATTCTCTGAAATTCGTATATCCCTCATATTTTGTTGGATTAGCTATAATGTAAATAAGAATGAAGATAGAAATTAGAACCAAAAACACCAAAAAGAGCGTGATATACTTTATATTTTTTTGTAACCATTGGGAAAAACGCTTCATATTCGTCATTATAACATGTTACTGAAATTGTTACCGTTTCTAGCTGAGGATAAAGCCATGGGAAGAAAACGTCGACAATACTTATACGAGATATTCATATCCATTGATAACACACAAGAAGAAGAGCGTATAAAATTCCTTTCGAACTGCTGGCATTATCCCGCTACCGGTGAACTTGCTGAAGTTGAATGTACAGGATGCTGCCACTCTGTTCTACAGATTCCTGATAACTTTTAGGCCATTTATGATTGAGAGTAAAACCTCCCCTGAGAAGTCTTCTGGTATATAGACAACAACAGTTCAATTAAAGCGGGTATTGTGCGAACGCCACTCAACAGGGGTGGGCGATTATAATATGCCTGACGGAGCGGCCACTAAACTAAAAGCTGAAGCAGTAAAAGGGGCCAACTGCTTGGTCAGGCCCAACCCAGCGGTTTGAAGTACGTGACCTGGTTATTGCGTGTACGCCTTGATGCAGTGCTCCATTGGCTCAAGGCATCCGCCGCACGAAGGGGAACCTCAGCCCCATGACGAGAGGGAGCACCATGCACACGCCACCCATGGCAAGCAACGCCAGTGGCGCGCCAAAGGCGTCAGCCAGCGGTCCTATGACCATTGTCCCCAGAGGTACGAGCCCGCGGTCAAGCGTATAGACTGACATGACCCGGCCACGCATCTCTGGAGGGGCAATCTCCAGCATGCTGGTGTTGATGAATACCCTCGAGGCGGTGCTGGTAAGACCGATGAACGCTATGATGACCAGGGAAAGAGGGAACCACGTTGATTGGGAAAACGCCATGAGAAGAGCACCGAAGCCGAAGATACCGATGAGTATGAGCAGACCCTTGCGGACAACCCTCGTCAGTGCGGCAATGAGCAAGACGACTACGAGAGCGCCTACGCCTGCTACCGACAGGAGCCAGCCGTAACCCGAGGCGCCCACGTGAAGGACCTGGTCAGCCATAACCGGCATGACAATCATGTAGGGCATACCGAAGACCATTGGAACGAGAGCCAGAAGCACCAGAGCAAGGATAGTCTTCGTCCTGTAGACGTAGCGAAAGGTCTCGCGCATGTCAGCGTGCAGTGACGTTCTTTCCGCCCTGACGATGACGGGAGGTACCCTCATCATGATGGTAGTGGCGAGCGTCAACACGTAGACACCAGCCGAGATGTAGTACACCCCGCTGATACCAAGTGGAGCTATGAGCAGGCCAGCCATTCCAGGACCGACAACGCGAGTCACGTTCATGGCAGCGGAGTTCAAGGCAACAGCACTGTGCAATTCGTCCTCTCTCACCAGGCTGGGGACAAGGGCGGTCCGCGCCGGCTGGTTGAAGGACATGGAGCAGCCCATGACGAAAGCAGAGAGGAGGACGTGCCACACCTGTACAACCCCCGTAGCTATGAGCGTTGCGATAATCAGATAGTTGATCAGGGTAGTGGTCTGGCAGACGATGAGGATCTTGCGCTTATCGAAGCGGTCGGCGAGGACCCCGCCGAGAAGGCCGAAGAAGAGCATTGGCATGGCTCTCAGGAGACTGACCGTCGCCAGAAGAGTGGCCGAACCGGTCAACTGCCATATCAGCCAGCTTCGGGCTATCGCTTCCATCCACAGGGCTGCTGAATGGCCGAACTGCCCGGTCCACAACAGACTGTAATCGCGATTGTGCAGGGCTCGAAAGGGCTGCCCCCGCCTAATGCCTCGCAACAGGCCGGGGGCTTCGTCTCTGGTAGGCTCCTCTTCTACCAATCCTTCTTGTCCATTCCACGTAGCATCGCTGCTCGAAGACGATCGAAGCGCTCCTCGTGCGCTGTAGGCTTGTTCAGAGAACCTGTGTAGCAGCCGCCCAGTATCGGCGGTTTGAAGTATGTGACTTGGTTATTCCACGTACGTCTTAATGTAGTGTTCCATCTCTCTTGTAGGTTTCCACCACTTAGCAACGCCCAGGTCCTCGGCCACCCTGTTTGCACCGAGATAGCCAGGCCCCCCGAGTACCAGCCCTCCCGGGTAGGTGGATGCGCCACAGGTATAAAGCCCCTCGATGGGCGTCCTGGTATCGGAGCACTCCTGGTTGGGGCGGAAACAGCCCAATTGCATGGGCGTGTAGTCACCGTGCTTTATTGCGCCGCGGCGCATGTTGGGGAAACGGGTCTCGATGCCCTCAGGGGTCTCCTGGCTGGTGGCGATGATGTTCTCCGGTGTCATGTTTGGAGCTGCCTTCCGCCACTTGGCCAATATCGCTTCCTCTAGCTCCTCACCCCGCTTCTCCCAGCCGCCCTCAATTTCGTACGGAGCATGCATCTGGAAGAAGGAGACATGCCCCCCCCACGGAGAGCGGACGAGATGGGGGTCGAAGAGGCTCTCGCAGGTGGCGTGCCCGCCGAAGTTATCATCGATCTTGCCAGCGACCACGCTATCCCAGTGCGCCAGAAGCTGGTCGGGGCTCTCAAAGCCAGAGATGACCATGAACGCCTCGTTGATCCAGGGGTCATCGCACGCATAGCGCGGAGGCTCCCTGGTGGCAACGTGCAGGGTGTTGAAGCTCCACTTGTCCAGCTTCCAGCCCTCGACCGACTCCCTCAGCGCCTCTGGTAGATGCTCTGCGCCGACAAGATCGAAGAACGTTGTCTGGGGGTCCAGTGTGGACATGACCACTTTGCTGCGCAGGGCACGACCCTCGGCAATCTCGACACCGGTGGCGCGGCCGTTCCGCATGGTGACCTTGGTTACATCGGCTGCATCCAGAATTGTTCCTCCGTTGCCCAAGATCTCCCTTGTCAGCGCACCAGCAAGCTTGTGTGACCCTCCAACGCAGTAGCACTTGTTCATCGCCCGGTCCAGATACAGGGGGACGAACATCCCTACCCCGGTTTCCCTGGGGTCGAGCCCCCACATGCAACAGACATATAACATAAGAGTGCGCACACGGTCGTTCTCAAAGCTATCGGTGATGATGTCCAGAGGGCTGCGCTCAACAAGCTCCAGCATCTCGTTTCCGGTTTTGGTGCGCTGCATAGCCATAATCATATCCAAAGGGGGCATGGGAGGTATAAAGGTAGCCGGGCCTATTATCTCGGTCACGATGCGACGCCAACCCCTCATCAGCTTGCCAAAGGTGACGGCATCCTTGACAGAGAGCTTCATCAGGGAATCCTTAGTGTCCTCTATCATACGTGTCAGGAGCAGCGATGTTCCATCCTCGAACACCATGCCTGCCTGGGCATTGGGCTTAGTCCACATCAGCGCATGGCGGTCCAGGTCGAAGTCTCTGAGCACAGGCATGAGGTCAACCAGCAGATGATAAATGGCATGTATATTGGTGTAGTAGCCAGGAAACATGACCTCCTCAGTGGCCAGCCCACCGCCGATCTCGTAGCGGCGCTCTACCACAGCCACCTTCAACCCGGCCTTCGATAGATAGGCTCCTGCGATCAGGCCGTTGGGCCCACCGCCTATAATGACCACATCCCAATCGCTCTCATCGGGGAACTCATCGAATATCTTGCCAATCAACGGGTCCGGCATAGTATTTGTCCTCTCCTCAACGCGGTATCGCGGATATCTTTCCTTGCTGTGGTATGTACCACGGGGACGGATACCACCATGCGCCGGGCTCAACGAGGCCATCCTCAATCAATATATGCATCAGGTTATAGGGGATAGCCATTAATGCCAGACCGCCGGGGTGGCAAGCCGTCTGGTTGCACAGGTAAAGCCCTTCGATGGGCGTACGGTATCGGGCCAGTTCAGGAATGGGGCGGTTTTCCCCCCACTGGTCAGCGCAGAGGCGGGTACCGCACCATGTGCCACCGATGAGACCGGTGTTGCGGAACTCCGATTCCCAGGGGGTATTTGCCCAATGGTAGACAATGTTGTCATCGTCGAGATTCTCAATCACCTGACTGAAGGCTTTGCGCATATAGGCGTTCAGTTCATCCTTTACCTTGTTCACCGCATCGGGGCTTTCCACATGATACTCCGGCGGGGGAACCAGGGTGTACAAAGGAGAGACCAGGTGGCGATTGGGAATGGTGCACTGCGGGTCCGTGTCGTCGAATCTTATGGTCGGAGTCGAGACCCACAGCAACCTTTCCGGCGGCACGGTGGGGTTACCTCTCCGCCCATCGACATCGGCTACATGCTCATAGTAGATGTCGCGGGAGTCGCAGGGGTACGGGCCAATCCCGGGATCATCCCCCTGCGGTTCGTTAACGAACTGGGGACGGCAGCGAAGGCGCTCACGGGTGAGGATATGGGACACGTAGATGCTACCCCCCTTGAGACTGATGGCCTCTACTTTGTTTTTGAAGTTGAAACCCAGATGCCGGGGACCGACCAGTTTGCTGAAGGTCTGCCTGACATCAACGTCGCTGACTACCGCCTTGTTCGCCCAGATCTTCTTTTCATCCGTGGTAGCGGTCTCGTTCAATCGCACCCCTACCGCTCGACCATTCTCAATAATGATCTCATCAACGGGGCAGCAGGTCCGCACTACCGCGCCATGCGCCAGCGCGCACCGTATCATTGAGTGGAAGTAGCCATGCATGCCGCCACGAGGAACACTGAGCCCACCGTAGATTGTCAGCGCTATGTCGCAAGCTAGAGCCGGGATAGCCACTCCCTCCCAGTGACCGGCGGCTCCCGAGTACCAGGCTGCGACGGCGTGCAGTACCTTGAACGGCTCGGTCTCACAATGCTCGTCCATGAGGTCAAACAGTGTCATATCGAGCAGCTCTTCGCTCCAGACGTCAGGCTGGTGCTGCTTATACACCTGCATATAGGGGATGTTGTCGGCCGTTACCTCTACTTCGGGAGGATGAGGTGGGCACCAGAAGGTGGCACGCAGGAGGTCCTTGATGAACGGCGGACTGGTAAGCAGGCCGCTTATTTTGGCCCAGCCCATCGCGTCCTTGTCGGTGATCGGCGCCATGCCCTCGCTGGTAGCCACGCCTCTCGCCTGCTGGTCAGCCAGGTTTTTTGACATGGGACTCCAGTCCATGCGGAAGCCATACTTCCATAGCTCCAACTGCTCGAATCCAGGGGCTGGTCCCGCGTACATGTATATGGCATGTGGGTTAATGCGTACCCCTGGGATGGGCTCCGTGTTCTCACACGCTCCTCCAGCTTCCGGCCTTGCTTCCAGCACGCAAACGCTGTCTCCGCACTTGGCCAGATACGCTGCCAGCGCCACCCCATTGGGCCCCCCACCCACAATTATGAAATCATACCTTTCTTCCTTGATCATCCATCCCTCCCGTCAGCCCGCTGTATTTGTATCGCTGCCCGTTTGAGGGCTTTCCCTGCATCCAAATTGGCCCCCACTCTACTTCGGATAGAGCTCATCTGCGACATCCTTCAGCCCCAACTCCTCGAGTTTGGCCTGAGTTGGCCACCCGGTTTTCAGGTCGTACCCGCACTCGGTGTAATACTCATCTATCATGGCGTCGAAGTTCTGCACCCGGGCACCATCAGTCGGCCCTCCTGTCACCGGTTCGGTTAGAAACCTCTGTGGCATGGTATCATCTTTGCGGCTGAATCCTTCCCTGGCGTTAAACGCTCTTGCCAGAGCGATAATCCTCTCACCAACCTTCAGACCTTGCTCAAGGCTTATGTCACGTCCGGTCAAATACTTATAGCCTTCCAGTACAGCGGCAGTCTCCGTTGCCATGACCCACCACAGAATAAGGCATCCTCCCATGGTGTTCAATATCCCTGGGACCACTTCCCTGTAGGGTTTTAACCATTTTGCTATGCCCTTCTCGTTGAGCGGATCGGGCGGTTGCTGAAGCCCTGTAACGTCTGGCTGAAGCATACCCAGATGGGTCACGGCGTAAGTCCAGTTTCTGTTCACGCTACCGCCTCTCTCCTGGGTAGCGGTGCCAAGCAAGAGCGCCTTATCTGACCTGAACTCCTCAGCTTCCAATGGCGAACCTTTAACATGCATGACGTATTTCTCCGTTCCTTTGCCCAGCTTCTCCGCCGCTATCTTCGGCCCCTCAGCCAGTATGTCGCCAAACCCCTCTCGGGCAAAGGTAGCTTTCAGCAGCCTGAGGCAGGACTCGCCATCACCAAACCTTACTTCCAGCCCTCCTATATCCTCAGGGGTTATGAGCCCCCGCTCCAGACACTCGGCAAGCCATCCTGCCCATTCAGCGCTGCCGTTGATATCGACCCCATTCTGAGCGCATTGGTAGAGAATCTCACAGAGCACATCCAGGTCATCGATCATCATGTTGTAGCCCCAGGACCAGATTGCCTCTACCTTGGCATCAATTTTATGCCCCTGGTAGGGGCCTTTCTTTGGTGACATAACCTTTCCGCTTTTTACAGGGCACCCCCAGCAATAGGCATTTTCACCGGTAAATAGCTGCTCCTTGATCGGCTCATGGAACAGGTTCTCCCCCTTATCCCAGCTAGCCTGCTGAAAGTGACGGCTTGGGATGCCTACAGTGGGGGCAAAGACCGAGCTAAGAGGGTGCATATGGTATTCCCTGAATAAGTCTAACCATGGTACCCGGCATTTCCTATAGACTGTGGCGGCAAGCTCCTTCAATGCCGCCGGGTCATAAGCAGGAATGCTGCCTCTGCTGCGGACGACAATTGCCTTGAGGTTCTTCGACCCCATTACCGCTCCGTTACCCCCCTTACCAAAGGCCCGGTTATATCCAGAGGTGACTGATGCCAGCCGGTTCAGTGTTTCGCCCGCCGGTCCGATGCGAAGGATTTGAATATTGGTATCGCCAATCTCCTCCATCAAAAGCTCGTCTGTCTCGCCTGTCAGCTTGCCCCAGAGGTCGGTTGCGTTCCTTATCTCTACGTCCTCGCCATCGATAAATATGTATACCGGCTTCTCCGCTTTCCCTTCAACTACTAACGCATCATAGCCGGCGAATTTGAGATATGGTGCAAAGCTCCCGCCCATAGCATTCGTTCCATAGAATCCAGTGAGAGGTGACTTATAGTTGACGAATGTTCGTGAGCCGGGAGGGAATACCGATCCACTGAAGGCAGTGGTCGTAATTATCATCACGTTTTCCGGAGACAGGGGATCGGTTCCCGGCTTCACTTTCTCCCACAGCAATCTGGCACCAAAACCCTCGCCCCCGATCCAGTCCTGCATCAGGTCGTCTCTTAGCGGTTCTTTTCTCACCCTTCCGTCGGTCAGATCAACCGTTAGAATTTGGCCTGCATATCCGTACATCTTTGACCTCTCTTGTTTGTAGTTGACTATCTCACCAGATCGACTCTTCCGCTATGAGAAGTCCACTAGGGCTGGCCTTCACTTTGTTGGCTGCTACACCCTCCCGTGAAGTATGTTGGGATAGAACTGACTATAGTCGTAGTAGCCACGTACTACGTCCAGCCTTCCCAGTTGAGCGCCGCCTTCCCATAGTTGAATTATCTTGACGTCTCGCCAGTATTTCTCCACATTGTGGTCGGTCACATAGCCATAGGAGCCCATGAGCTCCATGGCTTTGTTTGTTACCATGACAGCCACATCGCAACAATACATTTTAGCAATGGAACCTCTGGAGAGCATGAACTTGGACCATGTTGGGCCATATATTTCAGGGTGGTCGTACATATAGGCAGCAGTCACATAGGTATCTCTGCCCACCTGAATTCCAATGGCCATATCAGCTAACATATTGGCACAGACTGAGTGTTGCCTTATGGGTTTTCCAGCCGCCGGCCTATCTTTTGTAAACGCCAGAACCTCATCAAATGCACCTTGAGCCGGCCCTAAAGCATATGGAGCGCTTAAGATTCGGGCATATACCAGATTGTTGTGGAACAGCTCGGCATCTCTTCCCGGCCCAGCCACACGCCATTCTTTGGGCACACGCACATTGTCAAAGTAAAACTCGCACTCCCTGCTGGCCCTGAATCCCACCTTATCTTCGAATTTGCCGAAAGTCAATCCTTCGATAGGGGATGGTACATGGATAAGGGCGATGCCCTCGTCGCCCAGTTCCGGATTCGTATTGCAGACCACGGTATAGTTATGCGCAATGCCCGAATTGGTGCACCACATTTTGGCGCCGTTTATTACCCATTCGTCACCATCGAGAGTGGCTGTGGTTGCTATTCCGCTGCCATGCATGTCAATGTTCTCTATGTTACAGCCGCCACCTGGTTCTGTCATGGCAAAACATCCGATATAAATCTCATCCCCGCAAAGTTTGGGCGCAAACTCCTCCAGTATCGCTTTGTTTCCAGCCAGCGCAGCCGGCAGAAAAGACCACGCGCTGCCCCCTACAGCGCATATGAATCCAACGTCGCCTCGTGCCCACTCCTCAAGCTGTACACAGAGGTCGACCAGGGGCATTATGCCCAGGCCCCCGTATTCTGTGGGAATATTCGCCTTTTGGGTACCAAGCGCCGCCATCTTTTTCTGCAATTCTTCAACGAGCTCGAAGTCTTTGCGGGTATCCTGATCGATCTCTCGACGAATCGGCATAATCTCCCTATCCACAAAGTCACGAGCAACAGCCGCTAGCATGAGAGCTTCATCGGAAACCAATGCGCTAGCAAACCTGAAATCTCTATTTTCAATTGTTGTTGGCTCTGTCATGTTACTGTCTCCTTCCCTTGTTCAATGTTACCACGATACTAAGCAGATTTGTGCTTGACGACATGTTACCAACGGTGGGGAAAGTGGATGAAATCTTCAAATCAGATAACCATCTAGAGGCGCATCTCACCTCCGCTATCGCTTTTTCCACGTGAGCCATATTCTGGCTACCAAAGGGACGATCAATTGGGAATGCTAATCTGAGAAAATCGCCTCCGGCGAGGCGTGTGAAAGTTACCACGCTTTGGATGCTATGTCAAGGCGCTGTACTCGTTGGTTCTTACGGACGTTTTTCTTGTGCAATACTGGGCGATAACATACCGTGCAAACTATAGTATGCCTTTTCTCACCCTGTTACTCCTGAAACGCTGCGTCCAAGCCCACATGGTATTCTCGTCAGGCAAAGAGTCCTCCACAGGGTGTCGCCGTGCGAAGAATGAGACTACGGGACTTGATAGGAGAGCGGTAAGCCAGGGTATCACTTGCAGGGGGGTGACTCGGCGGCGTATCCAGATGGTATCGCAAGGGCAAAGCGGAACTCGGGACACTCACCTGTAAGGGAGCTTGAGGCTACATGCACTACTCTCGTTTCCCTTCCAAAAGTACGGCTCGGCTACATAGGAAACCGTAGCCGAGCCGCTTTTTTTCAGCCTCACCTAATCTTTATATTTACTGTCTTATTTTCCGTGCCGCGCCTTCCACGCTGAGTACCACGGGTGCTCCATGTTCTGCTCGTCCCACCACTTCTCGTACCACGGCTCCCAGTCGTCCTTGTAGACATAGTCCATGCCCCAATGGCCGTCGGGACCGATCACTTCCTGCCTAGCTTCCTCGTCGATCCAGTATCCGGCCTTTATCAGTAACTCTTGTTGCTCTTTCGGGTAGGAATCTGGGGAAAATGCAACGGGATTGCCGGGCTCGTAGTCCTCCATCCATTGCAGCACGTCATTAAGCAATGCCTCTGCCTGCTCACCCACGCCGTACTCGTCCTCCATCCACCCAATCCACCAGTCATAGACCTCCCGCTTCATCCCTCGCAGTTTCTCCTTCTCCGACTCGGGCCAGTCGATGATCTCCATGCCCAACCTGGGGACCTCATACCAGAAAAGATAGTTGAGTGCATCGTTACCCTTAGACTGAGCAACACCGAACCAGTAATCGGTCAACTTGATGAGTGCGTACGCGTCCTCAGGTCGCAGCCTGGTGAGGAGATCCTCCCTGGCGATCCATACGGGCATGGCATTGCCTATGCCACCAACCTTAATGATATACCCCGGTTTGCCCACCTCATGCCAGCCGAATAAGATGGGAAGGGTTATGTCCAGAGCGGAACAATCCAGTGTGCCCTTCTCCAACGCCTCATAGCAATCGTTCCATGGAAGCGTAATCGACAATGCCCCAAGCTTGGAAACGAGTTGCTCCATTGATTTACCCGAGGTCATGATGGTAACGCCCTTAAAGTCCTCCACGGTGTCGATGCGCTTATATGGTGAGAAAACGATGTACTTCTCACGACCATTAGCGGTGACGCAGATCATGTCCCTCGACTCGTATTCCGGCAAAAGGTATTTATCATAGGCCTGCCAGTGAACCTGATAATTCATCTCCAAGCTATCCATGTCAATCGGGAGGTAGAAGACAAGCTCCAGTGGTATCCATTCCGGCTGGTAGGCCGGAATAGTCCAGCCTATGTCAGCTACCCCCGCATCGACGGCGTCGAAGGCCAAATTTTCCTTGAACAGAGTCTCTGAAGGGTAGAACTCTATGTCGAGCCTGCCCTCGGTTACCGTCTCAACGGCCTCCTCCCATTTGTATGCGCTGTCATTGGCAGAAGGCGCCCCCCAATAACCCGGTAATAGAGGATACGTTCGACCGACTTTGATCTTGATGGTCTCATTGCCTGCGGGACCCCCGCCTCCTCCACAGCCAACAAAAACCAGACTCACCGCCGAAACAATCATCAACACCGCTAGTGCAATTTGTATTCTTTTTTTTCTCCCTTTCACTTCTCCCCTTCTCTGCAATGGCAATATCGTAATGTTTTGACCCTTCAGCGCTTTGTCAACAGGCTCTTATTACAACATCACCTCCCTATCCCCTACTTTCATTTTCCTTCCCCTCCCTTTTATCGTTATTCTATTCATTTCCTCTTCACCACACCCCATTCTCCACCCCTATTTAACAGTAGTGGAAATGTAATGTCATCGGCATTTATGCCTAATGTCATCGGCATTTATGCCTATCTTTACCGTTGCTTTTACGCAATAAGCCCAGCCGTCTGGCTAACCGTTTAACTCGAGGTCATCTGTGAGGCTGGCGATGGCGAGGAGGCAGTGTATTTGGCGAGCCAACTTCGGCCTGATTTGGTCATCATGGATATCGTTATGCCGAAACTAACTGGCATTGAGGCTACTATACAGATCAAGGCTTTTTTGCCCTCGGTAGCGGTGCTCGTACTCACCGGATATGATTATGACGAGTATATTTTTGGACTGATGGAAGCAGGCGCTGCTGGCTATCTGCTAAAGGCTGTGAGCGGCGATGAGCTAATCCATGCTATTCGAGCAGTCTACGCCGGTGAGCCAGTCCTTCACCCTATAGTCGCTCGTAAGTTGATGAGCCGCTTTACATCGGAGGCAGGCAAGACTGATAGAGTTTCACACTTATTGACGTAGTTCATATTCGTCCACAGCATTAGGGACATATCTGAAAAAGCCAACCGTGTCAAACTTCCTAAGCAAGCGATTTATCATAAATCCCTGCGTATCGCGACCTTAGTGAATAGTCTCGGGCACGGCGCAGCAGGTTCGTGCGCTAAACGAAAGTCCATTGCGTTCACTCAGATGCAGAAAATGGCAGTTTATATAATCACCTATGAAGTCCCCCTTTTTAGAAAAGGGGGGATAAACGTGGGCAAAGACGAGCTTCGAGGCTCTCATTGTAGAGTAACGTAATCCCCCTTGACCCCTTTAGAAAGGGGGGGATAGATGTTGGCAGTGATGAGCTTTGAGGCTCTCATTGTAGAGTAACGTAATCCCCCTTTGCCCCCTTTACCAAAGGGGGGAGATGGCGGTCTTAGCCCCTTTAGAAAAGGGGGGATATAGATGTTGGCGGTGATTAGCTGCTGTCACCTGAGGCATATCAGGCTGGAATCCCCTGCTCTACGCTGCTAACTCTGGCCAGGGCTCCTCCCCCAGGGCCATGCGACAGAGATCGGTAATAAAAATCTTCCGCAGGCCGTACTGGGAGGTCGGCCGCCTCAGAACGCGGTCACATATGGGGCAAAGCGTTATCAGAGCGTCAGCGCCACACTCGATGGCATCGTTCATGTTTTTCGCCTGAACTCCCGCTGCCAATTCAGGGTAAACGCGAATGATGGACGCAGTGCAGCAGAGGGCGGTCTCCCGCTCGTATTTTCGCGGTGGTCGCTCGACACCGATGAGCTCAAAGATTTCATCGAGGAAAGCGTCTTTCTCTGGAGTGTACCTCGAGGCGCAGGGACGGTGATATGCGACCTTTTTGCCCAGCTTGGTGATGCTGCTTTGATGGTCCCTGAGGTAGTTGCGAAGGTACTCGAAGAGGTGCATGTAGTTGAAAGGTACGGTGATGCCGTAGTCCTTGACCTTGGCGTTCACCATAGCGTAGCAGTCGTCATGGAGGAAAACTATGTCCTTCCCCAGGCTGGCTATCTTGTCGATGAACTCCTGGGCCTTCTTCTCGATGGGGCTCTCCAGGCCGAGATGCACATAGCCGATGAGGCAGAAGTATTCACCTCCCTTGACCACGGTGAGGCCTTTGAACAACTGGCCATCGAGGGCTCCATCGGGTATCCAGTGCTCCATGATGCATAGAGAAAGTGCCGGTTTATCGGGATCGCCCGGTATCACCTCGTTGGGGATGGCGGAAGTGCCATCGAACATACTTATCATCTCCTGGCTTACCGGGAAGGCGTGTGTTTTCTCCAGCATCTTGAGGATAAGGTCGAAGGGATCGGCGCCGGTGGGGCAGTACTCGCTGCAGGCGCAGCAGGTGATGCACTTATGCAGAATGTCGGCCTCTTTGCCCTCCATGAGCGCCTTTATATCGGCGACAGCCTTCTCCTTGTCGTAGTCAACGTACAAGCATTTCACCAGGCAGTCGCCACACAGGTCGCACTTCGACGCATCCCACATTTTTCACCTCCTAGTATTCAGGATTACTTATTCGAGCTCGCAATAGTAATCCTCATTGTTCTTGGTACCGATAGTATGTATATTTCACCCAGTTGTCAATTCACAGGCTCGTGCTTGACGCAGCGCCCAGCGGTCGTGTATGGGTGGTTTTTGGTTTAAGCGAAAACCCCTTGCCCATCCCAAAGGCAACTATTCCGGCTAACAGTCCATCTTGACTTTGAATGAGGAGTCTACGAAAATAGCCATTAGAAGACCGCTGGAAAAGAGGTGCAGGATACTTCCTGCCAGGGGTCTGGGGGTGTCCCCCAGCTTCAAAAGTCCCCCAAGATTGGGGGATTTAGGGGGTTGATTAAGACTATCTCAGCAATCTCTATCAATAAGGGCTCAGTTTCTTAATAGCTTTTTCCTCTATTTGGAAGTAAAGCGGCACTTTGAAATGAGCAAATTTGGACCCTGAGAATGCAGGCATATCATCTATCCGAACACTTAAGCATGATCGATGTTCAGCCGCCTATATCTGGCTGGAATGAATTCGTTGGCGTGTATGTGCTCGGTAGAGAGCGGATGGCGTTGATAGATGCTGGCCCCTATTGTTCCGCAGGGAATCTTATAAATGGCCTCGATAAACTGGGGATAGAACGAGAGAATGTTAGCTATATCTTCCTCACACATATCCATATTGACCATGCAGGAGCCGCAGGTGAGCTTTTACAGCACTTGCCAAACGCAATGGTTGTTGTTCACCCCAGGGGAGCGTCCCATCTGGCAAATCCTGACAAGCTATGGGAAGGAAGCTTGAAGACGCTGGGTGATCTGGCAAAGAAGCAAGGGCGTCCGCAAAATGTTGCTCCGGAACGGATAATAGCAGCCGAGGAGGGAACGATAATCCCATTAGGGGATGAGTTTGAACTGGAGATAATACACACTCCAGGTCATGCTGCACATCACATGAGTTTTTTCGATAGGCGAAGCGGGAAGCTATTTGCCGGGGAAGCTGCAGGGGCTTACACCGTTAAGGTCAACTTGCTACGTCCGGCCACACCCCCACCATTGTTGTTGGAGCACTATATGGAATCCATTGATAAGCTTCTTCGACGTGATGCAACAGGTATCTATTACGCCCATTATGGTCCTGGCGGAGATGCACGGACCAAACTCCAGCGCCACAAAGAGCAGGTTGAGCTATGGCGAGAGGTGATCAGTGAAGCCCTTGAGCACGGGGCAGAATACGAGGACATATTTTCCAAGCTGCTGGCTGAAGATGCAACTCTGAATGGTTTAAAAGAACTCCCAAAGGATCAATACCAACGGGAACACTACTTCATTATCAACGCTATTACTGGCTTCGTGGGATACATCGAAAAACAAAAGACCTGAGAACCATTACTATCCACTAGCTACAAGCTGCGTTCGATGACATGTCACGGCCGGTGGCACCTGATTACCTAGGCCCCGCACTGTGGGGCGCGATCAAGCACGAGCCATAGAGATGAAGTGTCATTGGGCTAAAAGGATGTAAAAAGAGTTATTCTCAGCGGATGTTGGATGGACACGCATCGTTGCTGCCAGGCGGTTGGAATTGGGATTGTGGTGAAAACAACGTTGCATAGCGCATGTTTGGTTTTAGGGAGGGGCCGATGAAAGGCGATAAGTTGGTGATAAGGGACTATCACACCAGCATGGCGCAACGCATTCTTAACCTCCTTAGAGGACAGATTCAGGATAAGTATGTAGTATCGATAGGTGGCGAGTCAGGGTCGGGAAAGTCAGAGCTGGCGGCCGAGTTGGCAAGACTGTTGACAGAGAATGGGATCAGGTCAAAGATTATTCAGCAGGACGACTACTTCGTGTTTCCACCTAAGACAAACCATGAGATGAGGCGAATAAACATCAGACAAGTAGGAGAGTACGAGGTAAAACTGGATTTCATTGAAGCAAACCTAAGGTCGTTCAAACAAGGGGATGGATGGGTCTACAAGCCCCTGGCACTGTATGACGAGGACAGGATAGTTACAGAGCTACTCGAGGTTGGAGACACGTCCGTTCTGATCGTTGAAGGAGCCTATACCACGAGGCTCAACTTCGTCGACAAGAGGGTTTTCATTGACCGGACTTATCAGGATACCGAACAGGAGAGGCTGGAGAGGGCAAGAGACGTAATAGAGGATTTCGTCGCCGAGGTGCTCGAGATTGAACACCGAATAATTTCAGGGCATAAGGGCTTGGCGGATATAATAGTCAGGAAGGATTTCCTCGACCTGGACGACTTCTATGGGAAGGCGAAGAATGAGCGCAGAGTCGAACCCTAACCGCCTGTACATCCAGATGCACAGCATGCACGGGCTTTTAAGAAGCCGTGGCCTCGAGCTAGGCCGCGATGAAGATACCGGCGGCCAGGTACTATATGTGCTCAGCCTTGCTAGAGAATTTGGCAAGTTGGATGAAGTCGAAAAGGTGGATGTCGTGACGAGGATGATAAGGGACAAAGACTATCCTGGCTATTCCGAAAGTGTCGATCCACTGGCCGAAAAGGTGAACATTGTGCGCATTCCCTGTGGAGGGGACGGATATCTAAGGAAGGTGAACCTTTGGCCGCATATAGCTGAGTTCGTGGCGAATGTCAAAAAATATATGGAGGAGATGGGGAGGGCTCCCGACATATTGCATAGTAACTACGCCGATTCTGGGCTTGTATGCACCACGCTTTCCAGGGAGCTAAGAATACCTCAGGTTCATACCGCTCACTCCCTGGGTAAGCCCAAGATGAGGTCACTGGGCATCGATGAGCACAATTTTGAGGAAATGGACAGGATTTACAGTTTCTCGCACCGGCTCAGGGCTGAGCAGGAGACCCTTGATCATGCTGATTGCATTGTTGTCAGTACCGATCAGGAGCGAAGAGAGCAGTACGGTATGTACAACGTCGACATAGACGATGGGAGATTTGTAGTTGTTCCGCCGGGGACGGATTTGGAGAGATTCTACCCGTTCTATGATCGTCGAGAGGAAAGCAGCAGGTATGAGAGGCTGGAGAAGGAACTGAAAGAGGCACTGGTGGAGGCGGAGAAGCCGATAGTTTATACACTTACCAGACCTGAACGGCGAAAGAACATTCCCGGTCTAATCGAGGCCTACGGTACGGACACGGGTGTACAAGAACTATCAAACCTGGTAATTGCGGGCGGCATGGCAGGGGATGACCTGAGTGAGGAAGCTCGTCTTGTCGTGAAGAAGATGCAATGCCTTATTGATAGATACCGCCTCGAAGGAAAGGTCTACATACGTAGGTATGTAGATTTCGAAACGGAAGTTGCTGAGTTCTATCGCATAGTCGCCAGAACCGGAGGCATATTTGTCAATCCTGCCTTTATAGAACCCTTTGGGCTGTCCATCATAGAGGCGGCGTCCTGTGGGTTACCCGTGGTTGCAACCGATGCTGGAGGCCCTCAGGAGATAATTACAGATGGGGAGAACGGGTTTCTCGTGGATGTTAGAGACCTGAAAGAGATGCAAGCTGCCATCAAAAGGCTGTTGCGGGATCATGCGCTGTGGGCGAAATTTTCTAAGGCGGGTAGGGAGAACGCCTTACGAAACTATAGCTGGCCAGGGGTGGCAAGAAAGCAGATGGAGATCTTCAACAGCATACTGGAGGGCAGTTTCAACACCTGAGCCTGGCAGACTACGGATTCTCCATTGCCTTTGGTAGCCAGCCATTGAGTTTTAGCCAGATGGATATTGTTGATGTAACACACTACAATCACATTGTAATGTTTTAGCGAGATGAGGTTGGACTCTATGTAGCCTCAGTAGGGTGGGTGCAGCCCTTAAGCGGAAGGGCGAAACCCACCATTTGCATATCAATTGTGAAGGTGGGTTTCATTTCATTCCACCCACCCTACATTGCTGTTTCTTTCGTAGCGCGAGGCTTTAGCCTCGCAACGAAAGGGCGACCCTGAAGGGTCGCGCTACATTAGGCCACAGTTGCCATTCTGACCCTGCACCTTTCGCTTCCTGTCATTCTGACCCTTCATCGAGTGAAGGGGAAGAATCTCATCCCCTCTCCCTTGAAGGGAGAGGTAAGGGAGAGAGTGAAGGTGGTGGCAGAGTTCCCCTCCATATAACTCCTCTGCCTCAATTTTGCTAGTTGCCTGTCCTTCAGCTGAAGGATCAGGCTCACCTGCCCAATCCTTCAAGGAAGGATGGGCAACTACATTTGTTTCGTCGCCACAGAGTGGCGACGCTACCTCCTGCCATAACCCAATTGTAATTCTGACCCTTCACCGAGTGAAGGGGAAGAATCTCATGGTACTCAGTGCAGGCTCTGGCGAAGAATCTCGATATACCTGCAGAAGTTGACTCCTAGGCTGATTTGCTCCAGATTCTTCGTCGCTTCGCTCCTCAGAATGACAGCTTATGTCGGTAGCCTGGTTGTGGCCGCCAGGCCGCGAGGGTTTCCCTGAGCTTCTTTAACGTGATATACTCAATAGGACAAAGTGGCGCATTCGTCTAGGGGTTTAGGACACCTCCCTCTCAAGGAGGAGATCGCGGGTTCGAATCCCGCATGCGCCACCAATCATGTATATACTACGCTTTTTGAAGCTAAAATGACCTTCGCCAAGTAGACATAACCAAAAATAGCTAACAAATAGCTAACCAACTTTTCCAACAGCCCCATTTTCACGCCTGGCTGACACGACTCCATGGGCGCATCCAGGCGGATTTAGAGAGGAGGTAGTGATGCTAGGGCTGACCAGCCTGAGAATCCATGAGGACACGGACCAAAAACTTATCGTGTGTCGGAAAGGAGGCCCGGGGGGTTAAGGGTTGTCCCCTTGACCGGATTTATATTTGGAATCACAGCGAAGACAGCGTCGGATCTTGTGTTATCGGGAGTGGATGGGGAGGAAAGCAGGTAGCGAAACAAGAAATCCGTACAAGTTCGGCTACAAAGGAGGAAACCATGAGTAATTCAATCCGTATCGATAGAGATGTCCCTATGGCAATGCGGGACGGTGTCATTTTGCGAGCTGATATTTACAGGCCAGATGACGCTGAAAAACACCCCGCCATCGTAGCTCGTACCCAGTACGATAAATTGGGGATGCCTGGAAGTGGCGATTTCCTATCAGTTGTGAACGCCGCTTTTGCAGGATACGCCGTAGTCATACAGGATGTCCGAGGCCGGTTCGCTTCGGAAGGTGAATACACACCCCTCAGGTTGCCGAAGGGTGCCGACGGTCACGACACGGTAGAATGGGTGGCAGCCGAACCATGGTGTGATGGAAATGTCGGTATGTTTGGTGCTTCCTTCCTTGGCGCTGTCCAATGGCGAACCGCAATGGAAGGCCCCCCCCACCTGAAGGCCGTCGCCCCTTCTATGGTCCAGGCAGGTCGCGTTAGCGAAACGAGGAGGAGCGGCCCGATGGAGTTGGAACTCACTGTAAGCATGCTTGCGTTCCTGGCTCCTGACATAATCGATAGGATGGAGAAGCAGGGCAAAGATGTCTCCAAAATGCGGGAGATGACTGAACGAGCCCAATTCAATCCTGACGAAGTGTGCAATTACCTCCCACTCAAAGACATTCCGCATTTTCAGTTCGAGGGCCTCTCTCAGCTTCTAGGAGCCTGGGTAGCGTCAGATGGTGCCTTCGCTGCCCTGGATTCCGAAGAGTATCTCTACTGGTCTTACGCTAAGGTGAAAGTTCCCTGTTTCCATTGCACCGGCTGGTATGACGTCAGTGCCGGAAGCATGTTCAAGAATTTCCTCAACATGCGTGAGAAGGGAGGCTCGGAGCGTGCCCGAGAGGGGCAACACCTACTCTGCGGGCCCTGGGCCCACGGGTTCATCTTGCCGCCTTTCCTTGGCGGTCTCAATTTTGGCCCTGTAACTCCTACTATGGTACCGGCTCTACATGAGAGGCACATGGCGTTCTTTGACAAGTATCTGCGGGGGATGGACGTTGACATACCCGCTGTACGTTACTTTGTAATGGGCAGGGATAGATGGCAGAATGCCGATACCTGGCCCCTGCCCCAAACCGAATGGCAGCGCTTCTTCTTTCACAGCAGGGGGCGGTCAAATACCGCTGCTGGCGATGGCCTGTTAAGCAGGGACGAGCCCGACTCAGAACCACCGGATATATTCGTTTATGACCCGCGATTCCCCGTTCCGACTCTAGGAGGCCGGAATCTTACTATAGGCAGGCTGGTGCCGGGGCCCTTTGACCAGACTCCCGTTGAGAAACGTAGCGACGTACTATGCTATACGACACCTGAGCTTAACGAGGATATCGAGGTTACGGGACCTCTTGTCCTCCATCTCTTTGCCGCCACATCGGCGAGAGATACCGATTTCACGGCAAAACTGATCGACGTCTATCCAGATGGCTCGGCTTACAACGTGGCAGAAGGATGCATTCGAGCTCGATACCGCAAGTCCATCATCCAACCTGAGCTTGTCAATCCTGGAGAGGTTTACGAGTATTGCATTGACCTGGCAGTCACAAGTGTTGTCTTTCGCCGAGGGCATCGCATCCGAATAGACATTTCGAGCAGCAATTTCCCTCGGATCGACCGCAACATGAATACAGGCAACGCGTTTGGTGAAGACGCCCAGGGTGTGCCGGCGGTACAGACTGTCTATCATCAGTCAGACTATCCCTCACATATCGATTTGCCAGTAATACCGGCTGCGACGTAAGGATGATGCGAGGCTGCCTCCTGGAGGCCAGGGGCTACATAGCCGAAACATAACGGGAGCGTCACAGGATGCAGTGTGAGCATGGCAGCGGTCTGGCAGACCTGAGCTACCTTGGTGGCAGCAGCCAGCAGAGAATGAATCACTGGTTCTGCATACTGAACAAGCTTAATTAGGTCATAACAATGTAATCAAGGTAGGACGTAAGAAAATCCAATTAGATTGTAAAGTCTATTGACTTATGCTAGTAATGAATTGTTCGACAGCTATCATGCCAGGTGGTAGAAGTTCAAGTATAGTTTCATCAGAAGATAGCTCAATGAGACGTGAACTATGCATATCACGGAGAATCCTGTAGAAATAAGAGCGGTTAGAAGGTTCAATCCAACGTAGAAGGTCAGCCGTGGCGATTGGTGTTGAACTGGATGACAACAATAAAAGTATTTGGTATCTAATGGTCAAGTCAGGTTTAAGAACTCTGCGAATGTCGCCCGATTGCCATACCAATGGTGTTCGACGGTCTACGAGGCTATCAGCTAGTTTCTGTGCATCATGGATTGGCATATTATGAAATACTCTTATCAGCTCAGCCATAACCCAGCTAGTCATTGAGAGTACCGCCGATGCATCTATATAATTAGGGTCAACATCACCTCCAACGTGACCAACTCCTCTACTATTCCGAATATCGTATATAGCAGGAAGAATCCTCGGAATTAGTATCTGAAAGCTTCTAGGGTTAGAGGTGTTGGTTTCTAGTCTACGGCAGGCAGCGACAAAGTTGTCTGGTTTTATCGGATAGGGCGCGTAATTCCCTGACGAAAATCCATCAAGAATGGTATATACAATCTCACAAAATTTGCCACCACTGAGTTCAGAGGGCGTCCATTTTCGTTCCATGTAGTTACGTATGATATTTCTATATTCATCAATTAAAGGTTTATATAGACAATCAGGTATATCAATTATGGCTTGGGCAGTCTGTGACATTGTTCAAATACGCCTATAATAAGGAAGCTTTACCCTGATCGGTCACGAAAAATCGGTCGCCATCGCGGGCAATGAATCCATTACTAACATTTTTCCCTAGTTCACTCGATGCGTTAGCCAAGCGACTTTGACTACTACCTTTTAATGCTCGTACTATGTCTCTTGTCATCATACGTTCTTGACCCCTTGCTTGAAGCCAAAGCGTGGTAGCCAGGAATTTCCTTGCTTGAATCTTAGTAGCGTTTTTCTCCTTTAAGAAACTTGGGAGTGTATGGGCAGCAATAGCAGCATCTTCCTTTGCTGCTGCATGTGTTGCAGTGGTACCAGCACCTTCAGTGATAACTTGTGGACTAGGTGTGATTTTAATAAGATCTGCAGCCTTTTCAATAATTTTGTCCAGTTGATTGGCAAGCCAAGACTCTTCACCCTCACCTGAGAATGATATACTACCTATTGTGAAATCTATCTTTGCATTTGCCATATCAAGTCACCTCCTGCAAGGATTGCATAATGTTGCATATCTTTGCAAAAAACAATATAGCATGTTCGTAAATATGTCAAGGAGCCCCATCATTTTTATTTGTTAGCCGGAAGATTAAATTGATTCTGCCACCAGAGAGCGGGGTTAGTTTGCCTTATTAGCCTACCGTCACCCAGTAGTCGTTTCAACCAGTAGAGAAATTCCCTTGTCTTGGCTATGCTCATATGTCCCCCTTTATACGATTCGCTACATTGTTGCCATCATCCTGTTTCTAGTCGAATTGCTGATATGCTCCAAAAGGGTACCTTCTTGTTCATAAGCGAACATGAGCGTATAATCGGCGTGATAAAAAAGACTGCCTTTTGGGAAGATTAAGATAGCTTCGGATATTCCAGCAAGGAGATACTTATGGCTCAACTTGAGAACATCGAAGTAATAGAAAAGCGACTCTGGAATGCAGTTGACTAAATATCCAGGAGCTATAACATTTTGAGTGGTACACTGTTGGAGATAGGTCATGGATTATGAGCTATATCATGACGAGTCGAAAGTAGAGGGGTACTGGCACGCAATCCTGCTTGTCCCGGCAGCAAAGAAACAAGCGCTACTTCAACTCTTGTTCCAAGCTAGGCAAAACACGAACTATATAGAACCCCTAGGCATCAAGAAAATCAAAAATTACAATCGCATCTATAATTGTGCTGATTCTTGGGTTCAAATCGGTGTAGCAGCTTTAATGTCACGAACCAAAACCCAACCTTACCCCATATTTCTGGGCAGCAGTATTAGAGGACAGAAGCAGTATTCTCTGTTTAATATAGTCGTTGGCGCCAAATTCATTCTGTTCAAAAACCGTGACAATCTAGAAGAGATGACAGGTCATTTAGATTATGGGAGCAAAGTCGAAACTACTTTCAGGATGGGTTTGAAGGGAGGCCTTCATTTGCTTGGAGATAAGTCCGAAGGGATCCATATCACAAGAATGCATTTTGATGGGTATGCACACTACCATAGACATTTAAATCATGATCGAATTATAGAAAGGCTGAAAGGACTGCGCAACTACTGCTCAATCTCAACAGCGGCTGATGTAATCGATGATAGATCTGGCAACCATAAGAAAGCTGAATGTCAAGAGTACGACGATTGCCAAATTTTACAACTCACAGATTTGCTGATAGGCTGCTTCAGAACAGTTCTGACTCCTGTAACCAAAAAAAAAGAGATACATAGGAAGCTAGCGCAGCCTGTTAAAAATATAGTTGACCGTTATCAACAAGGCTCTGCTCGTATGTGGAATAGCAGATGGCGAAACAGCTTCTGCATGAGTCAATGCTATTTAGAGTCCAGTTCTTGGAAATTTGATGAAATTGAATGTATAAAAGCACAGGAAGGGCGACAGTTATCCATGGAGCTAGACGGGTCGCAAACAAAAGGCACTCCAGCTACTAAATGGTCGGTCGCAAAAGTCATGATCTTTATTTGACTTTACAGGACGGCACACATAGCAATCAACCTGGTAAATAAAGAGAGGGGAGCTTCATCGCTCCCCTCTCTGCTTTGACGTATGCTTTGACGTTTACTGCGAGGCATAGTAGTTTAAAACACACAACACCAATCGCGGTTTTAGAGGTAGGGTGATTGTACCAGATGATATGGGACACGATGGGACGGCACTGCGGGCTCGAGATTATAAAACAGCTGCTCTACCTCTGAGCTTGTGTCATGACTTGATAGCCATTGCCTTGTAATGTCGCCTGATTGTTCGTGGAAACACCATAGCGTTGCTGAGATTCTATTCGGAGAATTCGACCACTACTTCTTGCACATCCCAAAGGGGCTCTATCTTCTCCATGATTTCTTCCTTCATGGCAGGTGCGAACTGGTGGTCCGCAGGCAAATCCATGACTACGCGGACGGTCCCGTTCCTCAACTCGATGTCTGTGACCAAATTCGTGCGTACCACATCCAGCCCGGTCAACGGGTTCATGACTTTCTTGAGGCGTTTACGCACCACCTCGACCGTCGTCGGCTTCTGCTCCTTGACCAGGCCGTGGCGCTCTTCGTAGTTCTGTATCGCTGCCCGCAAACCCTCTATCGCCAGCACCGAGCAGTGGGCCTTGAGCTTGGGAAGCCCCCCCAACGCATCCGCAGCCTGCTTCCAAGTGATTTTCTTGGCTTCTTCCAGGGTCTTACCCTTGGCCATTTCTGTGATGATAGAGCCGGTAGCGATGTTGGAAGCGCAGCCATAGGATTCAAACTTAATGTCTGCGATTTTACTCGTCTCGGGGTCAACGTTTATATAGACCGATACCATATCACCACAGGCCGGGCTGCCCTCGATGGCCTTGCCATCGGGATTCTCAATCCTGCCCACGTTCCGGGGATGGCGAAAGTGTTCCAGCACCGTTTCACTATATGGGAATTTCATTTCGGAGCCTCCTCTACTTACTTGTTCCTGCCCAGTGGACTAATCTTCCTTAGTTCCTGTATTACCTCAGCTACCGTGCCGACCATGTTGCCCACGTCTTCCATGGTATTGTACCGTCCGAAAGTAAAGCGTATTGAGCCGTGCGCCCGTTCGTGATCGCCGCCTATGCCGAAGATAACATGGCTGCCCTCCAGGGAGCGGCTGAAGCAGGCAGAACCGGTGCTCACGGCAAAACCGCGCATGTCGAGGTGCAGAGTGATGGATTCACCCTCCACAAAATGGAATGTAATATTGGCGTTTTGCGGAAGCCGGTTCCAGCGGTGGCCATTGAGGGTAGTGTCCGGTATCTCGGTGAGTACACGATCAATGAGGTGGTCACGCATCGCCCGTAGCCGTTCGGTTTCCTCGACAGTGACCAGCTCTACTGCTCTGGCAAACCCCGCTGCACCCGGTATGTTCTCCAAGCCAGCGCGCAGGTTGAATTCCTGAAAGCCACCATCTACCCACTTGCTCAGGGGCGTTCCGCTTCGGATATACAGGCCTCCTATGCCCTTTGGTCCGTGGATGGTGTGGGCGGATACCGTGATCAAGTCCACAGGTACCTTCTTCACATCAAGAGGAACGCGGGTAAATGTATGGGTGGCATCGGTGTGGAAAAGCACCCCTTTCTCCTTGCAGATACCACCGATATTTTCGATATCCTGGATGGTGCCTATTTCCTGGTTGGCGTGCTGGATGGAGACCAGAATGGTCTCATCTGTGATGGAATTCCTGAGATTATCAAGGTCCACGAAGCCATCGCTATCGACGTCCAGATAGGTTACATGGAAACCCTGTTTCTCCAAAGCCCTGGCGCTATTAAGTACGGGGAAATCCTCGATTTTGGAGACCACAATGTGTCTCCCCTTTTTCTGTCCAAGAGCCTGCGCCACCCCTTTAATGGCAATGTTGGAAGACTCGGTGCTTCCTGAGGTAAAGATGAACTCCTCAGCCTCCGCCCCCAGAGCAGCAGCAAGAACCTTCCTGGCCTCACCCAGGGCTTCTTGAGCCTCTATGCCCTGCGAGTAGCCAAACTCGGAGGTTGCAACGGCGTAAATATCGAAGAAGTATGGCTTTATCGCCTCCAGCACGCGCTCGTCCAGCCGGGTGGCTGCTGCATTGTCCAGGTACACAAATCTATCCAGCATGGTATCCCCCATCATATAAACAATGTTATCGATGATTCCCGGGCCTCATTAACGTAGGTGCCGACGGCGCAGTAATCCGATATCAAGTCGTCGCGGAGGTCTTCTTTTCTTATCCCCATTATCTCCATTGTCATGTCACAGGCGAGGATCTTGCCTCCCAGTTCATTGAAGTCCTGCAGGAGCTTCTCCAGGGAGGCCACGCCGACTTTCGTCATCTTGCGCTTCACCATCCACTTGCCGAGCCCCAGCATGTGCATTTTTGAGAGAGGCCCTTTTTCCAGCCCGCCTTTCTTAAGACGCTGGAGTCCCCAGAAGGTGAAGAACAGTGACACTTCCATCCCCATTGCAAGCGCCCCGTTGGCTATGATAAGCGCACTATATATCTTGTCCATATCACCGCTGTGAACTATTATTGTAGCCTTGTCAGCCATGGTGTCTCCCTCCTCTACCGCCGTATCCTTATTCTCCACACACCCGCCTCCTCTTGGACGTCCAGCAGTTCCAGCCCGAGAGCCTCAACAGCCATTGGTATCTCTTTCTTCGAAGCGGGGTGGTTTCCAACTACCTCGACTATGTCACCCGGTTGTGCTTTCCTTAACGCCTTGCGCGTCTCAACCAGAGGAACCGGACATGTTTCATTGGTGCAATCTACCTTTATCTCCGTCATTTGCATTGCCTCCATGCACCTCTCGACTCGCCGGCTTTGCCGTACTGGTTCAGAGCGATTATATGCCCTTAGTGAATATTATGTATGTGACTTATGTCTCGCTACGTTTCCTATAGGGTTGGCGCATTTGCGCTTGCAAGCCAGGAACAATTCAGTCAAATAGGTTTGCTATAATATGCCATCCTCTCGCCGATGTAAATAGTCACTTTCCTTACATCGAAATCTGGAGGCAAGGCGATCACATTGACCGAGCAAAGCCCCCGCTGATAGAGAAGCTAGGCTCGCTACCTCTTCAGCTTCATCAGCTCCTTCCAGTCATTTCTCTCCAGGAAGCATCCGGGGACGTTAGCTTCCATCTCCTTAAACATTGCAAAGGGGACGGCGAAGCTCATAACGTCGTCCTTGAGCTGGCGCTTTATGGCGACCCTGGCAGTGAGGTCAACAAGCCCCACTACTGCCCTTGGTCTTTCTGACCGGGCCTCCTTAAAAGGGTAGATGCCGATAGACTGGCAGCCGGCGGCTTGCGGAATGATCACGCTCTCGTTGTAGTCCCTGCCGTAGTTGGCCAGGACGACCAGGGCGGAGAGCTGGTCCATATCGGCAAGGAAGACTATTACCTCAGGCCTCTCCTGTTCCGGGTCCACCTCCCTGAGCGGCTTGAACACGACGTACTCAAAGGGCACATCGGTTATCGGCAGGCACTCGATGAACTTCATCACCAGCTCGGGTGTCTTGAGGTATCTCTCGCCATGAACAATGTCATCATAGAGTTGTTCCGATACGTACGGCTTTATCAGTTCGGTCAGCGTCATACCTGCCTCCCACTGCTCGTTACCCACTGACAGGAAGTAGCTGAAGCCCTCCTCTCCCCCGGGCATGTTCTTATACTGGTTTCCAAAGCCAAGGCCGGTACCTCCGCCGGGGCACCCGAATGTCTTGCGGTCGAACACGGCTGTCTGGCCGCGGACGGCTACCGCCAGCATGAACATGACGCAGCTAAACTTGCCCTTCTTGAACTGCCTGGCCTTTTTCGGCTTCTCGTCGGTGAGAACTATAGCCACCGGCTCGTGTTTGAGAGCTATTGCCTTTGCCATGATGCTTTCCATACGTTTCTCCTTGCCGATGTCTTTCTGCCTGGGCGACGCAGGCCGGATGTCCCTGCAATTTTCGATAAGTTGCCCTTGCCTCGCGAAAAGTCTGGCCAATCTTGGAATCATGGCCATTTTAACCTGAGCCTGCCAAAATGACCAGACAAGCACAGAGATCAGTGAGTAATTTTGCTTCCAATATCTGATGTAGCGCGACCCTTTAGGGTCGCCTTCTCATAGCGAGGCTAAAGCCTCGCGCTACGTTGCCAAACAGCCTCAGTATGGCGAGTTGACGGCGAAACCACTGGCTGCGATAATCAGGATGGAGGGATGTTGATGAACTGGAAAAACAGAGTGACCGATATCCTGGGCAGCCAGTATCCCATAATCCAGGGTGCCTTTGCTGGCTTTGGCACCTCAGCCCTGGCTGCCCCCGTTTCTGATGCGGGGGGCTTTGGCATTATCACCGCTAGCGCCCTGCACACTCCAGAGAAACTGAAGGACGATATCAGGAAGGCACGTTCTATAACGGACAAGCCTTTTGGCGTTAATCTATCGGTGGGGCTTTGCCCTCAAATCGACGAGATGCGCGAGGTGGCAATCGAGGAGAGGGTGCCGGTTATCTTTACCGCCGCTTATCGTGGTGACGACCATGGGCGGAGGGTACACGAAGCTGGCCTGAAGTGGGTGCATAAAGTGGCAACGGTACACCATGCCCTTGCCGCCGAGCGTCAGGGGGCTGATGCAGTGGTACTGGTAGGCCTGGAGGGAGCTGGCTTCAAGAGCATCTCCCAGCTTCCCACCTTGATCGCCATTACCACCGTTGTCAGGATGATGAAGGTGCCGGTTATCGCCGCTGGCGGCATTGGCGATGCCCGCGGTTTTCTGGCTGCCCTGGGTATGGGGGCGGAAGGCATCTATATGGGGACACGCTTTATGGCCACCATTGAGTGCCCCATCTCCGAGCGCTACAAGCAGGCGATGGTGGATGCCAAATCCTGGGACCCCAAGTACCGCGACCGCGCTCTGGCGCCTCCCAAGGCCGAGGAGTATGAAAAGGTGATGAAGGGAAAGAGTGATAAAGTAACCGGTGAGTGGCTTATGAGTCTGGAAAGGGTGCTCCTCAAAGAGTCTCCAGACGTTCCGAGAGACTGGCAGAGCGACTTTCGGAATGACGATCCCGAGGTGGCACTAAGGGTAACTGGAGGCTCGCTGGCAGTCGGTGTCATTGACAGTGTAATGAGCGTAAAGGAACTCATCTATAACATCATTCTAGAAGCTGAGCAGATACTCGGCCAAGGGGGAAACCTGGGTAGCTTATTGGCGTAGATATGGTTTCAGATAACCTTGCTACGTGACTTGGGCTTTAATAGTTTTATCATCAAATCCCCGTTATCTATTATCAAACTATGTGGCCATTCATTGTTTAGAAAACGGGGGCCGATCCGTTCGCCCTGACCCTGTCGAAGGGCGAATGGTCTTTGCAACTATGTTTCCGTTCATGGTTCGACAGGCTCACCACGAACGGATTTTAAAGCCTTTCCTAAGCATAGCTGAACAGCCTATCATAAACAGGGTAGCCCGGAGCATCTGCTCCGGGCACGATTGGAGCGGATGCTCCAACCTACCCAGATTTTTCCCCGCTCATCCTGAGCCCTTCGATAAACTCAGGACAGGCCTGTCGAAGGGTGGTTCGATGGAGTAACTATGAAGGCTACATAGCATATCACTTTTCATGATTTGTTGATGGTAAGCTGTTGATGAGAGTTTACTCTACTACAAAGTTGGTATCTAGCTCGCTCAAGCGTCATCAGCACTATCAGGTTCAAAGTATTTTCTAAGCTCCTTAAGTAGCGCTTCAAGCTCTTTGGGCGGAAGGTTCTTGGTCATAGACCCAAAATCGTCAGGGATCCAGAGAATAAGCCTGTTGTCTCTATAGATGGCGGTACCCGGTGTTCCGTAGAGTATCTCCGGCCGCCGTTCCAGCCCACCGGGTTCCATTGTCAACTTCCCTCTTCGCTTTCAATTACCAATGAATGCTCGGCTATGAAATCGATACGTTTTACCTTGCCTGTGAGGAATTTTTCATCTCCCATCAAGCTAATTAACCGAAATCCATTTTCTTCAGCTTCGACTTCAGCCACTTCCTCCATTATCATTTCCTTTTGATCACCTTTTTCAAGATAGACTGTACTCAAGCACATTTTTTACCTCACTTTGTTGATTTCTGGGCTGTCCAATTTTGATTCTATCTTTGAAGGATTGGGCGGCATGCCTGATGAATCAGGCAACTACATATATAAACTCTTGGGATAGTTACTCTATTCCCTCTTTACTAGTCTCCTTTACCCAGATTCGGTAGAGTATCTCACCGCTTTCCTCAAAGCACTGAAAGCCATGTGAGTCGACCTCCTCTACCTCTACGTTGCCCTCTCCCTTTAACTCCACGATCTGGTTGTACCAGTTTCTAAAGTGTGACCCACCACCGAAATAGACTTTCCTCCACCTGTTCCCTCTGGCGTCCACCTTTTCCTGAACCTTGTCCTCTTCGGCAATCCTCTCGCCAGCCATCTTCTCTTCGTCCATCTGGCTCTGGCTCATTGCTCTTGCTCCTTGCCGGTAATACGCTTAATTCACTCAGTTGCACCCTTCATCCTCTCGCATTTGTCCCATTTTGTCAAACATAGCGGGGCAACCCAGCGCAAGAGCGACCATATCACTGTGGAAACGTAATTTATATGCAAAAGCCACGACCACTTGGCCATCTTATGTGACTTAGACCTGTGGATTTACCCATCGGAATGGACACTTGACATCGTTCCTTCTCTGGTTACAGTAGAAGAGGGAAAGCTCGCCTTATATTGGAATTGTTTTGCATCTTCATGATGTGTATAGTGTTGCATATATGGCATATAATCATTGGTATGCTCTAGGATGAAAATAGGGAGTCTGACTTCGAGGTGGGCCGTCTACCAGAGAATGGCCGGTCTTTGTGGCGTGGTTTCCCCATTTCTGGGCTTCATATTGATAGCGGTTTCCATTTATTATCACCCATCTTTCTCCTGGACGCAGAACTATATGAGCCTTCTAGGGGTCGAGGGACCGGCTCGAGCTTTGTTTAACGCCAGCCTCATAACAAATGGAGTTCTCGACATTGTATTTGCCATCGGCTTTGGGCATAGTATCCCTTCCAGGCGGCTGCTGGTACGACTTGGGACCATAATCCTTGTCCTTGGCGCATGCGCTTTGTGTGCTATAGGCATATTCCCACGGACCACCGGCGCTCCACATGACTATGCGTCGGTATCCTTCTTCTGTCTTATCCCCGTGGCTCTATTTCTTATCGGGGCGGCGCAGTTGGCCTCGTCCAAATTGGCGTCTGGTCTATTCACTTTGGCATGCGGTGTGCTAATGGTCGTTCTTCAGCTCATCCCCTGGCCGTGGGGTAGTACGGCAATTTCCCAGCTCCTTGCAGGCCTTCCGTTGTCGGTGTGGCTGGTGGTCTTTGGCGCCAGGTTGTTCATGGCACCGAATAGAGTTAAACTTTGATAAGCCCTACGGTATTCCCTCGGGGCATAACCATAATACAGGCATTGAAAGGAGGTTCGTTATGAAGACATTGGAGGATTATAAGGAGGCGGGTCGGGAGTTGTACCACAAACTGCATCTTTCCACCTACCCGATAGCGATAAAATATATAAAGGATGTTTCGGAGATTCCCCAAGGGGTACAAAGGCCATCGCTCCTTGGACAAAAATGGAGCTTATGTCAGGCTTTCACTTATGCCCGCCGGGCGGGTTTGTCGGTCGCCATGACATCCGACGACAATTTCTGCACACCCTCAACTGTGGCGCAGGGGTGGGAAGACGTATCCTATGAAGACTTCATTCAAAGTCAGGTCTTACAGGGCTGGCATAAAGACCGGGAAGCGGAAGAGAAAGTTTCCAGTCACGACAGGGTTGCCTCAACAGGGCACAAAGGTTTCATCTGTTCACCACTGCCCGAGTCAGTGGTAGTCCCGGATTCGGTGCTGGTGTATGGTACCGCGGCAAACATAACCCATATCATTCACGCCTTAGCCTATGACGGTGAGAATGTCCCCATCTCCTCCTTTTGGGGGTATCGGGAATCGTGTTCCAAGGGAGCCTTGTTGCCGTTCATAACTCAGAAACCACAAATTGTCATGCCCGGTACAGGAGACCGAATGCTTGCCGGCACCTATGACCATGAGCTTGCAATTGGCTTACCGGCAATTCTACTGTTCACTGTCATGGAGTATCTGTTTGCAACTGGCGGGCTCATGAACATGGGGCAGCCGGTCAGGACTATGCTTTCTCAAAGCATGACCGCAGATATTACACCAGGCTTCAAGTTCATGCAAGAAAAAATAGACGAGAGTAAAAGGAAAAAGGGCCAATAGGCTCGCAATTCTCCGAGAGACGAGGGGGGCATAAGGCACAGCCCTTTTCTGCCAGCCCCAACTGCTGGCATGCCATTACTATAACCAAGCCTGGCTAAAGCGAGTTAGCTTCTTGCTCCGATGCTTCGGCGCCGACCAGCAGGATGTTGCGGGCGATCGAGTTCGTTTCAGCTTCTGCCCTGGCGTCCAGCAATTCAGCCTTCAGAAGTAAAGCTTCCTTGCGCTTCGGTGCGTCTTCAGTCCCCTTGACTACAAAATCCACCAGATGCAAGGCAAGCTGAATTTTGCCTTCCTGCTGCAGCTTCCTGGTGCGCTCAATAAGCTGTTCAGCGCCAACAAGTCCGGCAATCTCCGCCGCTATGTCTGAGCTTTTGGAAGGAAATAGCTCGCTCGGATTCCCATTGTACCAACCGGCATACCTGCGGTGTATGCCGTGGATGACAAAAGTGGGGCAGCCGTAAACTGGGGCGAGCCCCCGCATACTGGCCAACTCTTCCGGTATGTTAACTCGTTCCAGGATCTCCTCTATCCAGCAGCCTTCATTCAGCAGCTTTATGACTTCATCGTGCATATGGCGCAGCCACTTTGCTTGATTCATGCACACCTCTTGAACTAGCTCTCCACGGATGAGTCGTCCATGACCTGGTATTAGAAAATCGGGATTTTTACCGGCTATTCGCTCCAGGGCCTCAGCCCATTCCAACTCATAGCGCTGAACCTTGAACGGATTGCCGATGTTGGGGCAGACCCCTATCATCACATCGCCGGCAATAGCCGTCTTCCGTTCAGGAATCCAGACCCATGTGCCGTCATCGGTCTCCCCCATGTAGTGATAAAGCTCGAAGGTAAGACCTCCCAGCTTGAATTGCATGGCATCTGAGTAGGTGATGTCGGGATATACGACATCAGAGGGCATAAACCGCTCGTCTCCTTTGGGGCGACTATACCCTCGTCCGGATTGAATTGAATTTATGTACCAGTTGTACCTGTTAAGCTTCTCATACCGATCGAACCGCTGTGGCACCAGTTCATGCGCTATGATTCTGGGTTTTGCATGTCCTCTTTCCTTTGCATCCTCAATGAAGGGGCCAGCGGCAAAGGCATGGTCAGCGTGCCCATGAGTGTAGATAATGGTGTGGATGGGCGCCTGAGTCCTTGTCCTTATTGACTCAATTACCTTGGAACTTGTCAGTGGCGTGGTATCTACAACCACCACTCCTTCTTCAGTGATTACAACACCGGTGTTTCCGAATCCTGCTACCATGACTACATCTGGCGTACATTCCTGGTCCTGCACATCCCCCATTTGACTGAAAACGGTTCTTTGCTCTAAGCGGCTCATGGAAAACCTCCTTTCAACGTTATCCAATAAGGCTGGATTTCGCTTTCGACTTGTAACGAGTCGAAAATGTTTGGCAGTACTACAATAGCCCTTATGGGAGAAGAACGTCAATACTTAGATGTTCCAGTTATTGCGCGGCTTGTCCTCTAAAAATGTAGTTGCCCATCCTTCTTTGAAGGATTGGGCAGCGTGGCCTGATAAATCAGGCAATTACAAAAATTGAGGCGTAGGATTTAGAAGGATGGGGGGCTATGCCACCACTCTCACTCTCTCCCTTACCTCTCCCTTCAAGGGAGAGGGGATGAGATTCTTCCCCTTCACTCTGTGCAGGGTAAGAATGACAATTGGGTTATGGCGTGAGGTAGCGTCGCCACTCTGTGGCGACGAATTGAAGGGGACATGGAACAAGGGAGTAGGGTGGGTGGAATGAAATGGAACCCACCTTGCCACACGATATGTAAATGGTGGGTTTCGCCCTTCCGCTGAAGGGCTGCACCCACCCTACTCCCTTAGGGTCGTTTTGTCATAGCGAGGCTAAAGCCTCGCGCTACGTTGCTATAAATCTCAGCACAGTCGTTTGACAGGTTCACGGCGAAATAGTAGATTAGGGCGAGGCAAATCTTGCCAAAGGGTAGCAAAATAGGATACATCTGACCAAGGACCTCCTTGTTGACATAAGACGGGACTATGACTTATGGGCCGTGATGTGGCCATGAAGGGAGATAAAGGATGATAGCGACGAAACTGTGTGAGCTGGTGGGAATAAAATACCCCATAATCCAGGCGGGCATGGGACCGTGGAAGACGGAGAAACTGGCTATAGCGGTTTCCAATGCCGGTGCATTGGGGATCATCAGCACCAGTGGCGTAATCGTCGAGGCAATGGGCTTGGACATGCTGGGAGAGCCACAAACACCCGCAGAGGGCCCGAAGACGCCATACGATATGGTTAAGCCACTCATCCACAGGGTAAAGGAGGCAACCCGGGATTCAAAGGGCATCTTCGGCATCAACTGTATGGTGTCGGCAGAGATGATGCAGGGGGCCAGGGACCTTATTAGAGGGACACTCGATGCCAGAGAGGAAGACCCGGAGGTCAAGGAGAGATTGAGAGTGATAATCACCTCAGCCGGCGACCCTTTGCCCTGGACAGAGATAATAAAGCCTTCAGGGGTAAAGTGGTTTCATGTCGTTCCCTCGGTGCGCCATGCCCAGCGGTGCGAACGGGCCGGAGTGGATGTGATAGTTGCCTCAGGGCAGGAGGCCGGTGGACATACCGCCTGGGAGCCGGTTCATAGCATGATCCTTTTGCCAGCCGTGGCCAGGGCGGTAAGTGTCCCCGTCGTTGGAGCGGGTGGATACTGTGATGGGGCCACCCTGGTGGCTGCCCTGGCACTGGGGGCCTGTGGCATTCAGATGGGCACCAGATTTATAGCTACTCAGGAGAGCGATTTTGTGCCGCTATATAAGAAGCGAATATTGCAAAGTGGAGAGAGGGACACCTTGGCGTCCAGGGGATTCGTTGGGCCGCTGAGGTACCTGAAGAACAGGGTCTCTATTGAACTGACCGAGATCACCTTGAAGAAGACCCCCAGGATTTACTTGGGTGAGCCAGATGCTAGCCTTGACCCCGATATATTTAAAATAGAAGCGCAGGGCATGAAAAGCCTGGCGGGAGACGATGATGAGAAAATGCTTTTTTATGGGGGTGAGGTAGCCGGCAGGGTCGAAGACCTACCTACTGTGAAAGAGCTGGTGGCCAGGATAGTGAAAGAGGCCGAAGAAACCATTTCCTCTCTGCCAGGATTCATTGCACCCAAATAATGCGTTAGCCGTCGAGAGGCGTTATATGCATCAAAGAGGGGCAAACGCAACACATGCGTTTGCCCCTGTATCGGTGCCCCCGCTATGCGGTAGGCTCTTCTTAAAAACCCAATGTTATATTGTCTATAAGCCGCGTTTTCCCAATCATGACCGCCATAGACACCAGCGCCGAGCGGTCGATGTCCTCAAGCTCCTCCAGCGAATCGGTGTCTGCTATGCTCACGTAGTCAATCTTCGCCAGCGGTTCGCTCTCAATCAATCCGGTCATCTCCTGTCGCAGGCGCTCAGCGTTTCTTTCGCCCTTATCCCATAGCTCCTTAGCATGGCAAAGCGCTCTCCACAGCACCAGGGCTGCCTTTCGCTCCTTTGGATTGAGATAGGTATTGCGGCTGCTCATCGCCAGGCCATCGCTCTCGCGAACCGTAGGCACGGCAACGATTTCAAGGTTCATATTCAGGTCAGAGACCATCTTCTTTATAACCGCTAATTGCTGGGCATCCTTCTGCCCGAAATAAGCCCGGTGGGGCTGAACGACGTTGAACAGCTTGGCCACCACGGTAGCTACCCCCCTGAAATGACCGGGGCGATATGCGCCCTCCAGCCTTTCAGTTACCTTCTCCACCTCAACCCAGGAGCTGAATCCTTCAGGATATATCTCCTGGTCGCTGGGCATAAACACCACAGCCACCTTCTCATCTTCAAGAAGCGCGAGGTCCCGCTCGGGGTCACGAGGATATGCTGCTAAATCCTCCCCACGACCGAATTGAGTGGGATTGACAAAGATGCTGGCGACGACGGTGAGGTTTTCCAGGCGGGCCTGGCGCACCAGCTCAAGATGCCCTTGGTGAAGGTAGCCCATGGTGGGAACCAGGCCAATGGAGCCGGGAAGCTGGCTCCGCAACCGCTTCATCTCTGCGACTGCAGTTACTACCCTCACACCGTTTCCTAGGACGAGCGAGAAAGCTCGGCGATAACGCTTTCATCCATTTTGTAGCTCTGTTTTTCGGTGGGGAAGCTTCCTTCCTTCACCTCAGAGATGTAGTCAGATACAGCAGCCCTGATGGTGTCGCAAAGCACGGCATACTGCTTGGCGTGCTTGGGCACAAAATCGGTGAAAAGACCGAGGAGATCATGCACCACCTGAACCTGGCCATCACAATCGGGACCTGCGCCAATGCCAATGGTAGGCACGCTCACCCTCTCAGTGATTAGCTTCGAAAGTGGGGCGGGCACAGTCTCCAGAACGATTGAGAAGACTCCCGCCTCATCCAGTGCCCTGGCATCCTTGAGTAATTGCACCGCAGCCTCCGGGGTTTTCCCCACCACTTTAAAGCCGCCGAACTGATGTACCGATTGAGGGGTTAGCCCGATATGACCCTGTACCGGGATGCCACACTCCACCATCCTTTTCACCTTCTCGGCAACATTCACACCCCCCTCCAACTTCACCGCCTGGGCTCCTCCCTCCTGAATAAAGCGCGCTGCATTGCGCAGCGCATCCTCCGTGGAGACGTGATAGGTCATAAACGGCATATCGCCGATCACCATGGCGCGCTGCGTACCGCGGACCACCGCCTTGGTGTGATGGATCATCTCATCCATAGTCACCGGTATGGTAGTTTCATACCCCAGCATAACCATTCCCAGGCTATCGCCAACCAGGATCAGGGGCATCCCCGCCTCGTCGATGAGCTTTGCTGTGGAGTAATCATAGGCGGTTATCATGGCGATTTTCTCGCCCTTCTGCTTCATCTCTCTGATTTCATTTACGGTAACCCGCATCGCTTTCCTCCTTAGAAGGAGAGCACTCCCTCTTTTACCTTCACTATCGTATTTTTCTCATCGACATAGACCAATTTGGGGTGCCAGTGTTGTGCTTCCTCCTCGGTGACAACATCATAGGCAAGGACGATAACCTTGTCACCTACCGACACCAGCCTGGCAGCGGCACCAAGGAGACTAATCTCCCCTGAGCCCTTCTCCGCCTCGACGGCGTAGGTCTCAAGACGAGCACCATTGTTAATATCGAGCACCTGAACCTTTTCATAGGGAAGGATGCCTGCCGCCTCTAGAAGCAGCCCATCAATTCCGATGCTACCCTCGTAGTCAACGCAAACATCGGTGACTCGAGCACGGTGGATCTTCCCCTTCAACATAGTTCTCATAGATTCTCCTCCTTTAAAAGCTCTCTCAACTCATTTGCTCTCTCTTCATCGATCCTCCCCTTTGCTAAGGCTATGGGGATGGTCTGAAGTCCCAACTCACGATACATGGAGAGCACCTGCGGCGCCGCTCTTTTTAGAGCAGACAGATGTTTCTTAATCGTGCCTAAGTCCCCCCGGGCTATGGGCCCGGTGAGACAGTCAGGCAAGCCAATATTATCGATATTATTCAACGTTCCCCTGATCAGGGGTAAAAGCGCCTTGGTTGCCTGCTGAGATGGAACCCCGAATGTCTCCCACAGGTCAGTGGACTGCTTCACCAGGGTGACAAAGTAGTTACAGGCGATCACTGCTGCAGCGTGATAAAGCACCTTGTCGTCGGCATTCAGCCTAACCCAAGTCCCATCGAGAGCTAAAGCCATCTCCTTCAACGTGGTGAGCAAAGGCTCCTCAGCTTCAATGGCAAACATAGAGCCTGGTATGTTCTCTATAGCATGGGTCACGCTGGCAAAGGTTTGAAGAGGATGAAAGCCACCAACATAAGCGCCATCCTCCCTCGCCTGCTCAAGAATATCCGTGGAGTCCGCCCCACTACAATGAACCACGCTTTGCCCTTTGTGCCAATAAAGTTCGGCCACAACCACCTCAATGGCGTCGTCAGGGGTGGTAACGAAAACAAGCTGAGCAGAATCAGCCACCGCCTGGGCGGTATCGCACACCCGACAGCCACCAACAGCGTCGGCAAGCCTCTGGGCGGATGCTTTGGTGCGGCTGTAAACGGCGACCACGGGATAGTCCTTACCACTTAGCCTCACCGCCAGCGCCGTGCCCACAGTCCCAGCTCCGATGAAACCTATATTTACCATCTTAGCTCACATCCCTGGCGGCTGGTATACCGCAAAGCCCCTCAGCCTCCCTTATCGCCCTGACGATCGCCGTTGTTGCTACCTCTGCCGCTATCGAGCCAATCAAAGTGACATCCCCCTGCTCTTCTCGCCTAGTGGCGAGGGTAAAGATGGCATCGCCGTCGAACATAGTATGAGCCGGGCGAACGGCCCTCGCCAGGCCATCGTGTGCCATCTGTGACACCTTGATCGCCTGCTCTTTGTCTAGCGAGGCATCGGTGGCCACAACCCCGATGACTGTATTGATGGGGGTAAGGCTTTTCGATTCCCTGAGTTCTTTCAGGACCTCGATGGTGCCGATAAAACCGCCCTTCTCTATGTCACGAGGGCCAGCGATGACCACTCCCGTCTCTGGTTCAACCACATCTCCAAAAGCGTTAACGGCAAAGATAGCGCCGACGGTGAAATTGCCCGTCCTCTGGCTCGCCGTACCCAGGCCGCTCTTGGTCATTCGCTCAGGCCCCATAATCTTGCCCACCGTCGCCCCAGTGCCGGCGCCAACGCTCCCCTCAGCCACCGGGCCATCAGTGGCGGCGAGGCACGCCTTATAGCCCTCCTCCGCTCCAGGTCTCACCTTTGCGCTGCCCAAACGCAGGTCGAACAGAATGGCGGCAGGGACGATAGGCACCTTGGCCACACCAACATCGAAGCCGAAGCCTCTCTCTTCCAGATAGCGCATCACCCCACCAGCAGCATCGAGTCCGAAGGCACTGCCACCGCTGATAAGAATGGCATGCACCCTCCCCACCAGGCTCGTCATCCGCAAAGCGTCGGTCTCCCTTGTTCCCGGCGCCGAGCCGCGCACGTCCACACCGGCCACCACACCCTCCTCACAGAGGACCACGGTGCAGCCAGTGGCTGCCTCTTTATCGGTGTAATGACCCACCTTTATCCCTTGCACATCGGTGATTGCATTATTCACAATCTATGTTCCTAAAACGAAAAAAACCTTCTCGGGCGTACCCGAGAAGGCGTAATGACAAGCTGAACCGCTCTCTGCCGTCTCGGTCGTCACCGATCCAAGCGACCTTTTTGTTTCTTGTTAAGCCTTACCAGTTTCAACTCACCGCCCCGAACTATTCGGGGTCGCTGGTTATATTATAATAACATAGAACCAAAACGCCTGTCAAGAGGTTTTATGCGCTGGGTAGTGTGACGTATTGCGTGTAAAAAGGAGGGGGCGTGTCCTTTCCGGTACAAGAAAGAATACTTAGAAAGGAGGACACGCCCCATGGCACAGATCAAAGACCCGACCGAACTAACGATAGAAGATTTGTGGCGGCAGGTCAAGGGGGATGAGGCTGTTGGGGTGATGTAGCGCGACCCTAAAGGGTCGCTTTAAGCGAGGCTAAAGCCTCGCACTACGCTTTATGGCGGTAAAATGGTAGGGTTCGCCCTTGCGCTGAAGGGCTGCACCCACCCGACAGGCTTACTTATTGTTGCGAGGCTCATCATGAACATCGTAGGGGCGTTCGGCCGAATGCCCGTGTCACAGCTTGCTCTGTTTGCAACACCGTTCGTGGTGAGCTTGTCGAACCAAGAACGGCCCTTCGACAGGCTCAGGCCGAACGGGGCGTATCCATTTCCTGAATAAAGTGTATTATTATGACAAGAGGAGGATAGATGACCAACCCATACAACATTTGCATTTGGCGACCAGTTTCCGAGTGTACAGATTGCACCATTGCTGGTCGCCTGAAATGTCATTTCAAATTGGGAGACCTTCTTCATTTTATGGGTCTGTTCCTATCTATTGTGCTTCCAGCCATTATCGGAATGGTGCTGGGTGGCTATAGCTGGTATATTCTGGGCTGGCTTGTGCTGCTTGCCATTCTTCTTGGAATCTGGGAGAATCGCGTTCTTTGCAGTCATTGCCCTTATTTTGCTGAAAAGGGCTCAATGCTGCGCTGTTTTGCTAATTATGGTCTGTATAAATTGTGGAGATACCATCCCGGACCCATTAGCAGGTCAGGTAAGATCCAGTTTGTAATCATTCTTATCCTGCTGACTTGCTATCCCTTCCCCTTTCTGATTCTCGGGGGGCAATACATTCTGGCTTTTCTCACGGCGTTGGGTATAGCAATATCGGGCTGGACTTTGCAAAAATTCCACTGTTCTCAGTGCGTCAACTTCTCCTGTGTTTTGAACCGGGTGCCAAAAGAGGTTGTTGATGAGTTTCTCAAGCGCAATCCCGTGATGAGAGAGGCATGGGAAGAAAGTGGCTGGAAGACAGGAAATATGAATTCATAGAAAACGTCACGCGGTTAACTGACTGAGCGTATTTGGCTTTGTGTTTTCGACACTTCCACAGGATTTGTTTCTCTAACCTTAGGCATACTTTGGATACGGTTGAAACGTTGTTCGCCTTATGATATTAGGGTGTATGAGGAGTTCCAGAATGATTAGTGAGATCATCACAAAAGTACTGAGACGATATCTTGTAGGCTCCGATTCACGATTTGTTTTTCACGCGATAGACGCGGTTGAGTTCCCGGCGATCGATAAAACGGGTCTCTATATCCACATCCCTTTTTGCAAAAACACTTGCCCCTACTGTCCCTATAATAAAATAGCATACGATAGCAGGCTTGTTGAGCCATACCTGGAGGCGATGCTGATAGAGATTGAACGGTACCATGCTCATTTGGGTGGAATTGAAATCTCGTCCATTTACATAGGCGGTGGGACCCCAACAAATCTCATAGACGAGTTGGGAGTGATTCTTAGAAGGATCAGGGACCGTTTCGTTGTAACTGGCGATATCTGCATTGAGACCAATCCGTCGGATATAAACGAAGAAACGGTGAGAAAATTGGTCGACTACGGAGTTGGTATGGTCAGCCTGGGAGTGCAAAGTTTCGATGACAGATATCTTCAGTTAATTGGTAGGAACTATACGGCAGACATCTTACATCCAACGATAGCATCGCTTTTGTCTTCCGGTTTTAAGTCCGTCAATCTGGATCTCATGTTTGCCCTGCCAGGCCAGTCGGTCAAAGAGGTGGTATCGGACTTACGGAAAGCCATCGCTTCTGGTGTAAATCAAGTAACTCTCTATCCGCTTTTTACTTTTCCCTATTCTGCAGCGGGGAGGTACCTCAAGCTAAAAAGGGTCAAAATACCAAATATATTTACCAGAAGGAGAATGTATCGGGCGATACATGATTTTTGTCTCGAAAACGGTTTCCAACGGGTGTCTGTCTGGGGGTTTAAGCGAGGCGATGATCCGATATATTCCTCGGTCACCCGAGATAATTACGTTGGTCTTGGTGCTGGTGCTGGTTCGTATATACCGGGTGCGTTCTATTTTAATACGTTCTCCGTTGAAGAGTATATCAAAACTTGCCTCAACGATAGGCTGCCAGTAGCATTCAAGATGGACTTTAACGAATCGATGGCTCAGTACTATTGGCTTTACTGGCGGATCTATGAGACTTATATCCCCGAGAAGCGACTCTTTGAAATATTTATCGATAAAGACAAGAGAATTCGACCGCTATTGTGGTTAGCTGGACTATTCGGACTGTATGAGGAGGATGCAGAGCAGATCTGCCTGACCGAGAGGGGGGCTTTCTGGCTGCACCTGATGCAGAATTACTTTGCGCTCAAGTATATTGATAAAATGTGGTCTATTGCTATGAAAGAAGCGTGGCCACAGGAAATCGAAATATGATAGTCTAACAACAGCTTATCACATAGCACATATGATTTGCCTAAGCCTCGCATTTTACAAAGCCCAGAAAACATATCTGATACTTGGATCTGTATGACTGGAGGCAGGAGGTTGCAACCATATTCAGTGAATGATCGGCAGCGCTTATACAGTGACCTTGCCTGGGTTTGGCCCATCATCAGCCCGCCGCAAGACTACATCGAAGAGGCCGAACAGCTCTGTAGAATCATCCGAGAGCACTCTCAGCTTGAGGTAAAAAAGCTTTTAAACCTGGGCTGCGGCGGAGGCCACAACGATTGCACATTGAAGAAACACTTCAGAGTCACGGGCGTCGACACCAGCGAGGCTATGCTGGGTCTGGCAAGGCAGTTGAACCCAGAGGTCACGTATTCCCTTGGCGATATGCGAAACTTGCGGTTGGGGAAGCTCTTTGATGCTGTGACGATCTTCGATTCGATCAACTATATGCTCACGGTGGCAGACTTGCAGGTGGCGTTTTTGACCGCTTACAAGCACCTCAAGCCAGGAGGGGTTTTTCTCACTCTTGTAGAAGAGACTCCAGAGCACTTCCAGCAAAACAGGACTCAATGCACCACACACTCCAGAGGGGATATCGAGATTGCTTTTATTGAGAATGTATATGATCCTGACTCAACGGATACTACCTACGAGGTAACCTTCGTGTACTTGATCCGGCGTGATGGGCGGCTGGACATCGAAACCGATCGCCACGTGTGTGGCATCTTCGGTCTTGAAACGTGGCGTGGTCTTTTGGAGGGGGTGGGGTTTGAAGTCAAGCAAATGGAGTTCAAGCCTGCGGGTCGGGAGGGCGAGTGTTATCCGATGCTGGTATGCATAAAGCGCCCTTGATGTATGGCCGCGGCGTCCGGCCACTTTGCTGGCTGCTTGCGCTCGCCACCATGCACCTGACTCAATGACGAAGCACACAACGTTGGCTACCACGGTTGTATGACACAAAAGGAGGCTGAATATGAGCAAGTGGATGGGCTTGGGCTTCTGGTCCGTCGTCTGTATTGGGATAATCGCTCAATTTGTGTTGGGGCTTTTCTTCCTGTATAACTGTGCTGGCCTTGATGCGCTGCTATACATTGGGTGGGCAATATGGGCAGCATCCTTCGTCTTGGGCTGGATGCCCATCTTCATTTTTCGCCGTAGGGCTGGTGTGCAAAAAGGGGAAGGCTACATTCATACTACGGTTCTGGTTGACAGTGGGATATACGCAGTTGTCCGCCATCCCCAATATCTGGCAATGATACTGTTGAGTCTGGCACTCATCCTCATTTCTCAACACTGGGTCGTGGCAGTTATTGGCGTTGCGGCTATGGTATCAGTCTACCTTGCCATACGAGAGGAGGACGGGCGCCTTATCGAGAAGTTTGGCGATGACTACAAACGTTATATGGAATCTGTACCAAGGGCGAATTTCTTGGTGGGATTCATACGGCTGGCAAGGCATGGGACGCGGCCAAGCATTGCTAAAGGAGGTGGATTGAATGAGACCAAAGAAGATTGACAGGTCGCAATTCAAGGATTTTGTCGCGACATTTGTCGGCAGCGCCTGTTCAGTCTTGACCGTGGTGTTCCTGATCCTGTTCGACAATCCATGTGGTATTGAAGCGGTGCAATACGTTGGTTTGGCGTTCTTCGCTGCCGCTGGTGTCCTTTTCGTACTACATGCATATAATCTCGTTATCCCGAGAAGAAGGAAGGGTTGGGGTTATGCTGCAGTCCTTGTAGACACCGGTCTCTACGGGGTCGTCCGTCATCCGTTATATTTGGGCGTTATTATATTCTTTTGCGGAGGAATACTCGTTGGTCAACACTGGGCAGTCGCTGTTGTAGCATTAGTGGGTCTAGTGACCATGTACTGGAGTATGCTTTTAGAGGAACGGTCAAGCATTGAGAAGTTTGGAGATGACTATAGACACTATATGCAAAGGGTGTCAAGGATGAATATCATCCTTGGCGTTATACGGCTGTTGCGTCGTAGAAAAGTACAATGAAGAACGACTTCTCACAGCGTGTTTGAGGTTCGCTCCATCACCTTGTCAATTCCATTGACTTGGCAAATTATACGCTGAATACACCCCCTTGACAAAGACTCGTTGTCGTTCTAATTTACGTAAAGGGGGCAGACTGAGATGCTGGGGATGAAGACATGACCGAATTACTGAGAAAAAAGAATCTGGCTACAAAGTTTCAGATTCTGGCAGAGGTGGCGGCAAATCAACCGGATATACAACAGAGAGACATTGCCAAAAGGCTCGAGCTCAGCCCCCAGGCAGTCTCAGATTACATTAAGGAGTTGGTGGCAGACGGCTGGCTTACATCAGACAGACGGTCCAGATACCGGGTGACAAACGAGGGTGTGGGCTGGATAATCAAGGAGCTAAAGGAATTGCAGAGGCTATCCGACACCATTCAGAAGGCAGTGGCCAACATAGCGGTCTGCGCTGCAGTGGCAGATTGCGACCTTGCACCGGGCCAGAAAGTCGGGCTAGTGATGAGGGATGGCCTTCTGTATGCCACCGATGGGCGAAACATCACGGCCAGCGGCATAGCCATGTCCGATGCCAAGGCAGGGCAGGACGTGGGTGTCTCAGAGATAGACGGAATTGTACCCTTGGAGGTAGGCACCGTTACTATCTTCAAAGTGCCCAGCATCGGCAGAGGCGGGTCCAAAAACGCTGACCTTAGCAAATTGAAGGACGCAACCAGAGCGGAGAGGATGGTCGGCGCTATTGGGCTGGAGGCCTTGGTCGCACTGAGGCGTATAGGTGTTGAGCCTGCCTATTTCTATGGAGTAGCTGATGCAATGGTCGAGGCAGCCTATAGCGGGCTGTTCCCTATGGTGGTGTGTGTCGATGATGATACTACAGATCTGATCCGCAAGCTGGATGAGAAGAACGTAGACTATGAACTCCTGGATGCTCGAAACAATACAGGGCTTCATTAACTGTAGCAATTTCGATAAGTGACTGGATCGGCGTTGGCGTAAATCGCTTCCTCAAACGCCGATTTTTTCTTTCCTCCGATGACGGCATAAACCTGGAACATCTGTGATAAATGCCCATTAGGGTATTGACTTTTGCTCACCTCACGTCCATAATCTATTATACTGGATAATAATCCGCTGCAGTGGATTTCAAATTTATAGGAAACAGGAGGTGTATAGCAACAGAAACAGACTTAGACAACAAGCTTATGTCTGAGTAACTCGAAAAAGTTCAGAAAGGAGGACAAGTATGAACAAAGCTAAAGCGCGAATGGTAGGCGCAATGGTAGGTGCAGTACTGGCCCTAGCATTGATGGTGACTGCAGTAATGCCCGGGCTTGCCCTAGCATACACAACGTATCCTCTCCAGCCGGAGGACGCAGAGGTAGCTGACGCTTTATGCTATCTCGATGGGATACAGGCTGTGGATGGCAGCATCGGTGGCTATGCCGACTCAGCCTGGGCGGTGATGGCCATCGCCACTGCTGGAGAGGACCCCCACAACTGGAACGGCGGCGATGCTTCGATCGTTGACTACCTTAAGGACAATGCGGCTCTGCTGTCGGGTGAGTGGAATCTAGGTACCGCCTATGCCAGGTTAGTGCTGGCAATTGTGGCCGCCTGTGAAGACCCTTCGGCCTTCGGTGGCGGCGACCCAACCTATGCTCCTGACGGGGACTATCTCTCCAAAATGAAGGAGCTACATAACGGCACCCAGTTTGAGGATGGGTTTGGAACCAACGATACCCTTAATGAGGATTTCTGGGGGCTGATGGCTTTGATCGCTACGGGAGAGCCCCAGGACTCGCCCATGGTCACCAGTACGGTCGCCTTTATCCTGGATAACCAGGGTGAGGACGGTGGATGGTCATGGGCTACCTTTGAAAACCCCTGGTACTGGGAGAGCGATGTTGACGACACCGCCGCCGCCATCATGGCCCTCGTGGCTGCCGGAGTAGACCCGACGGCAGATTCCATAGTTTGGGGCCTGGAGTACCTCGAGTATGAACAGATGCCCAGTGGCGGTTTCGCCTCCTGGGGTGTGGAAAACGCAGGTTCGACTACATGGGCCATCGATGCCATAGTGGCCGCAGGGCAAGACCCCACCAGTGCGGAATGGACTACAGGGGGGAATCCGGTTGACTTCCTCCTGACACTTCAGGAAGAAGAAGGATCCTTTGTCTACGCTGATCCCCTCCCAGAAGGATATTTGCCGATGCGGGAGAAGATGACATCTGACGCCATCGTAGCGCTCCTTGATAAGCCCTATCCGGTCAAGGTGCGCCAAGTCTACACCTTCGAGGATCCATGGCGAGGGACCACGCTCACAATCAACACTAAGTGCAAGACATTCCGCTTCACCGCCCCTGACGGCTACGACTCGGGAACGGTTCAGGCCGACCACATGAGGGTAAGACATGGCAGAATCACTATCTGGCATAACGATGCCGACCTCCGCTTCGCCAGTCGCGCTAACATCAACAGGGACTTTTGCTTTGGCCTGCTTCTCGATAAGGCGACGTGGACCAGGTACCTTATCTACGACCCATGGGGGGTGGAGTAGGCGCCACCGAATCAACTGTAAGGAAGGGGCATAGATAGTGTGAAGAATAAGCTCGCCTCCGCGATTCTTATCATATCGCTTGCCTTTGCCCTCGTAATGCCAGGGCTGGCTATGTCAGCCCTGGCATCTTCCTATCCGCTACAGCCAGGCGACGCTGAAATACAAGACGCCCTGGATTATCTCAGAGATGCCCAGCAGGCTGATGGCAACATAGCAGGGTTCGCCATATCAGCCTGGGCGGTGATGGCCATATCGGCTGCCGGGGAGGACCCCCATGGTTGGAACGCTGGCGGGCCTTCCATCGTTGACTACCTGAAGAACAATTCGGATCTACTGGACTGGGACAAGGCAACAGACCTGGAGAGGTCTATCCTGGCGATAGTCGCCGCCGGTGAAGACCCCTCCAACTTCGGTGGGATTGACTACGTGACGGGGCTGAAAAGTCTCTATGACGGCACTCAGATAGGGTACGTGGATACCTTGAATGATGATTTCTGGGGAATCCTGGCCCTCATCGCTGCTGGCGAGCCCCAGGACTCACCAATCATCATAAACACAGTCGATTTCATCAAGCTATGGCAGGACGAAGATGGAGGGTGGAGCTGGGCTGCTGTCTTCGGTGAGAGTGATGTCGATAATACCGCGGCTGCCATAATGGCTCTCATTGCAGCCGGGGAGGACCCGAGTTCATCGGATGCCATACTGTGGGGCCTAGATTATCTTATTTGGGAGCAGGATGCTGATGGGGGATTTGCCTCTCGATGGGACCCACCAAATACGGCCTCAACATCATGGGCTATCGACGCCATAGTGGCCGTAGGGCAGGATCCCACCGAGTGGACCAGCCAAGATGACAAGAACCCTATTGATTTCCTGCTGAGCCTGCAGGACGATGTAAATGGCTCCTTCAAGTGGACCGAGTTTAGCTCAGCCAATCCAGAGTTCATGACTGCCTATGCCCTGCCGGCACTCCTAGGCGAGCCTTACCCGGTGGAGGCAGACTTTCCACCCCCGCCGACGCCAACGCCGACACCTACGCCTACGCCCACGCCTCCGCCCACGCCGACGCCCACACCTAAACCCACGCCTACGCCTGCACCCACACCGACGCCTACACCAACGCCTACGCCAACGCCGACACCTACGCCTACGCCCACGCCTACGCCCACGCCTACGCCCACACCTACACCCACGCCTACGCCGACGCCCACACCTAAACCCACGCCTACGCCTGCACCCACACCGACGCCTA
>CAYUCL010000001.1:0-41118 GCA_964443325.1 uncultured Dehalococcoidales bacterium | reverse complement strand
CACCAACGCCTACGCCAACGCCGACACCTACGCCTACGCCCACGCCTGCACCCACGCCCACACCTACACCCACGCCCACGCCTGCACCTACACCGACACCCACGCCTGCACCCACGCCCACACCTACGCCTACACCCACACAGACACCAATGCATACACCAACTTCAACCCCTGCGCCTACGCAGACACCAACGGTCACACCTGCCACTACCGCTACGCCGACACCCGCTTCGGAGCTTGCTGGTGAAGGCAATATCGCATCGGCAGGCGGAGTTGTGACGACAGAGGATGACAGGATCACCGTGGATCTCCCCCCAGGCGCGGTAGATGAGGACACAACCGTAACCATTCAGCCCGCTTCGGGTTGTGATGCTCCAGACGGGTTTAGGCTAGGCAAGACCTGCTTCTGCATAACGGCGGTTAGCGATGGCGCGCCAATCACCGATTTCGGAACGACCATAACCATTTGTGTCCATTACACAGATGACGATGTACATGCTGCCGGCGGCGACCCCAGCCTTTTAAAACTGGCATATTACGATGAGGCGGCACACGAGTGGGTGGTGCTGAACACAACAGTGGATACCGACACCGGTACTGCCTGTACCGACGTAAATCACCTGAGCGAGTGGGCGATACTGGCATCAATGACGGGTGAGTTACCGCCCTTGTGGCTTTGGCCAGTTGTCGGACTGCTAGCTGCGCTAATAGTGGTATTGACGGGGCTTCTTGTCCGCAGTGTGCTAAAACGGATCAAAACTCAGGTCGATTATGAACAGGTAGGTACAGGATGAAGGACGAATAATATGAAGAGGAAGCTCGTCCATTTTCTATTTATCATATCGTTTGTTTGTGCGTTTATCATACCTGCGCTGTCTGTTCAGTCAGTGCCAGCAGATGATTCAGTAGTCGTTTGCTTCAGGGTCGAGGGCCCCGCCGACGAGGACACTTTCGCCGAAACCGGCGAATACCAGACCATCTTTGCCGGGGATGTAACTGTTCCTACCGAGGTCACTATTACAACAGTCACTGGTAACACCTGGCATCTATATGTCAAAGCCTCAGACGGCCATTATTGGGCTGATTGTACCGCCGGCTCTCGTACTGGCGAAAGCCATGACCGAGGAGCAGCGGACCAGAGCATAGGGGCCACCAGTGTCCTGGCGGCGCTACACCAAGCCAGCCAGCAGGGCAGTTTCACCTACGAAGTGAGTGACAACTGGTTCCCGGGCATGGGTATGTTTATAGGGGCCATAGGCGGCTACAGCGGTTCTGGAGCTGTAGGGTGGAGCTACCGCGTGTGGAATCCAACGGATGCCTATATGCCAAATTTCGCCAGCGATATGTTCCTGTTGGGCTACAGCTCCATGCCCCTCTCCCTTCCCCACGAGCAGGTACTGTGGTACTGGGGCGGCACGGGTAGCTGCTACCCCCTGAAGGTAACCTCAGACAAAGCAACAGTAGGCGTTGCCGAGGAGTTCACCGCTACCGTCAAATACTATCAGGACCAGGGGTGGAGCGGCTCGGGAAGCTGGGAGACCCTCGCTGGAGCCACCGTGGATGTCGCCGGCGAGACTTTCACCACTGACGATAACGGGGAGGCAAAGGTCTACCTTGAGAGCGAGGGCACCTACGACATAACAGCCACGAAGGGCTTCGATGGAAGCTCCTACTATATCCCCAGCGACAACCGGACGGAGGTGAGCGTTTCCGGAGGGGAAACCTCTAGCTGGTGGACTCAGACCACCCAAGCCCACTTCAGCAGCGGGACACCCGATCAGGTGGATACCTCGGTCAGCGCCGGGGATGTCTTGCTGGCCAGAGGAGGCTCCGTGACCGATGATTACATCCTGAATGGCGGCAGCGACACACTCGCGGGAGAGCATTTCTATGATGAGTTCAAGATTCTTGGCGGGGCGACCTTGATTGTCCCCCAGGGTGAAATCCTCAGGGTGCACGCCAACTACATAGAAGTAGACGCCGCATCGACGATAAACGCCGATGGCAGGGGCTACGCCGGCGGCACTGGCAGCACGGGACACGGGAACGATGGGTTTGGAGCGGGCGCTGGCTCCAGGGGCGTACATAGCGGCAGTTATGGTGGCGGCGGGGGCGGTGCCGGACATAACAAAGACGGGGGCGGCGGTTCTTATGGGACAATCCCGGATGCAGAGGGGGGAGACGGTGGCTACAAGTACGGGCAAATCTGCCGAACAGGTGATGACACCTTCTATATGGGTTCTGGCGGTGGCGGCGGCGCTGGAAGTGGCACTGATGCCGGTGGAGCGGGGGGCAATGGAGGCAGCGCGGTGGTGCTAGAAGGCATGGACACGGAAAGCAGCGACCCCACCGTGGTAATCAATGGCAGTATTACAGCAGATGGGAACGATGGCTCCGATGGCGTTGCTGCCGGATGTGGTGGAGGTGGTGGCGGCAGCGGCGGCACGATATTGATAAAAGGCAAGAACCTTAGCATAGGTAATGGCGCGCTGAGCGTTGAGGCAGGAGACGGAGGAGATAAGGGAGGAACAGGTGGCGGTGGAGGCGGAGGTGGCACCGGCGGACACATCAAGGTCTTCTATGAGAGCTGTAACAACTCGAGCGGCCATCATACTGGCAGGGGCTATGGCGGAGACGGCGACCCATACGACGGTAGTAACGGCCAGAACGGAAGCGGTAGCCAGCGCACGTACTGGTACGACTACCTGTACAATGGTGAGACCTACTCGCCGATACTGCCCTACTACGGTTCGGGCACTTTGGTCTCCAGTGCTTATGATACTGGATATAACAATGCTGACTTCAGAAAGCTGCGCTGGTGTGCCACTGCGCCATCAGGCACGGAGGTGAGGTTCCAGATCGCCACTAACGACGACAACTCAACCTGGGACTTCAAGGGGCCTGATGGGACAGCAGGCACATGCTACGCGACGAGTGGCGCCGATATCTGGTCGGGGCATGATGGTGACCGCTACATCAAGTACAAAGCCTTCTTCAGCACCACTGAGGCAGGTAATACACCTACCCTGAGCAAGGTGGGCATTACCTTCACCGAGGCTGGTGCTCCTACACCCACACCCACACCTACGCCAACTCCAGAGGTTATCTCCTTTACTGTCACCGACTATGGCAACGATGGCGTCAGATTTGGCGTCGTTTACCCCGGAGAGGACGACCAGCCAGCCGATTGGGGAGGGGAGCAGGGTGCCATTACTCTTACTGTCGGCAGCGAGACCACTGTGGATGTTAATGTCCAGCTCAAGGGCGGTGACTTCACCGGCCCTGGCACTGTAGTCATCGGGAACGTTAAGTATAACGACACTAACACCCCCAGCGGCGCTCCCACCCTGACCACAAACTACGTTATATGGTACTCAGTGCCGGTGCAAACTGGAGACCATGTTACGCAGGTTTATCACTGGATTTCCATACCCAATGCTCAAGCGGCTGGAGATTATACCAGCACCTTTTATTATCAGGCGATCAAGTCGGAGTGAAGAGGGATGACCAGCGTCAAAGAGAACAATGGTAGAACGATGAATAGGAAACCCATTCTCATCGCTGGCATTTTGCTGTTGTCCATCGTTTGTATCGCAGTGCAATATGCTCTTCCAGTTTATGGATCAAATACTGAGTCTTCTCTCGGTGCTAGCGTCAATGTCGTACCACCCTTTACAGAAAGCTACGGAGGGAGTATCGCTGCATCACATCGCTGCATTTTCGCCCGGGCTGCATTAGGTGAACCAGATGGCAGAGGTGCGGTGATGTTCCGTGGTGGCTGGGTCAGTATCGAACTGGAGCACGCGCTTACGGGGTGTAGTGGTATCAGTACCTGGGCAGCGAAGCTGGGTTGGGGGGCTCCCAGTTTCATTGTGTACGTCTCTGCCGATGGTAGCACATGGGTAGAGATCGGTGGTGTTAGCTGCGCATCCAGAAGCTATACCCGTAACGACTTTGATGGAGATTTTGGAGATGTGAGATATATCGGGGTGAAGCGTTATGGACCACGATGGTCGTTGCTGCTAATCGATGCAGTATGGGCTAGAAGCCAGTAAGAGCGTTGTCATGGAATAATGGTATTTTTTTAGAAGCCGTTTGAGAATGTGTATACCCAGGTTATTGGATGATTATGCCTGATGAATCAAGTAGCCACAAACACTCTGGTGTACACACCTCCAACATCGAGAATCAAGCGGAAAATAAAATTGGGAAGCTCCAGTAATAAAGGAGGTGATGCCTAGCGAGATGGCAAATGGGCTGAGGTTTTTGGAGTGGCAAGAGTAGTGCACCAAGGGGTGAGTCTTCTGAGGAAGAGAATCCGAACTAGAAAGGAGGTGAAAGATGAAAAGGGTATTAATTAGTCTGGTGCTGGCTCTGGTGCTGGTAGCCGTTGTGGCAGCGCCGGCAATGGCTGTAGAGGATACGTCGGAAGCTACAGTGACGGTAAAGGAGTATGTGTCGGTGACTTTTACTGACCATGCCCCGGCTGGCTTGCAATTTGGCAACCTGAATCCGGGGGCAGTGAAACAGGCGGAGGTAAATACGCCTGCAATCACTATAACGACGGCAGTGGAAAACAACAGTGACGTTGATGTCTTCCTGAAGGGCGAGAACTTCAGCGACGGTGGGACAAACAGCTTTGCCATCAGTAATGCGTTCTACCATGACTCCGATGATTCCGGGTCTGCCGCAGCGATGCCGAGCGACTACGCAGGGAGTGCGTGGAAGACACTTGGCGCTGGGGCGACGCTAGATATCTATCACTGGCTGTCAATTCCGGCTGAGCAGGCTGCTGCCAGCTACACAAGCACATTCACCTACAAGACCCAAGCAGCCCCGTAGTAGTTGAACGGTAAAGGGGGAGTCACTAGGGGACTCCCCCTTTAGCCCAGAGTAACAGACAAGGGAGGATTGCCGAGCGCAGAGTATGAGAAGGCTTATAGTTGTATTGCTAGCAATAGCCGCGTTCCTAGTCATGCTATCGCCTGTTCTGGCTGATGAGGAACCTAAGTATAACTTTGCCAGCGCCCAGGGAAGCGAACAGATACGGGTCGTGCCCGGTGATGAGAACTGGGTGGTGATTTACTTTTATAACATCGACGGCAACCGCATCACCCACATTACTTTAGAAATAAGCGAAGCTCCAGACAACTGGGAAGTGGAGATAGAGCCGGCACAGCACGAAATAGAGGTCGAAATCGGAGGCGCGGTGGTTACCGTCATCGAGAATTTGCATATTGAGCCATCCGAGGTATTATCCGAAGAGCTGGAAGATGTCCCAGAGGACATGGTGTGTATCACCATCCCTGGCAGGGGCTATGCCCTGGCGAAACCGGCCCATATCGTCGTTCGAGTACCAAACTCGGAGGCAACAGGCGCCACTGGCGAGATAGTTATCGCTGGCGAGGCTGAATGGTTGGAGCAAAGCGGGTCGGCTTCGATCAAACAAGCAAGGGATTTTGAGTTTTCCGTCACAGTTGTGTCCGAGGCAACGGATTCCACCGAGACCATTCTAGATGGCGGCGACAATTCTGGTTTCTCGATAATGAGGTGGCTGCCAGCGATCATAGCTGGTGCAATTGTCCTTCTCGGAGCAATCTTGATACCCCGCCTTGTCGCAAAGAAGAAGCGGGGTGGATAAGCGAAAATGTAGTATAGCAGGGCCACCGCCGCCAAGGATGATAGACAAAAGACAAGTGAAAGGGAGTGCGACATGAAGCGTAGCTGCCTGCTGGCCTTGGTCATAGTGCTGCTTATTCTTGCTCTCGCTCTGGGCGGCTGCTCGCCCCGGCCGCCTGGGGAGACAGGCGCAGACATAACAGTCAGGGTGGTGGCGACCCAGGACTTCGGCCAGGAGTTGATGTTCAATGAGACACTGGAGGTGGCACCAGGAACCTCAGCGATGGAGGCGCTCCACCAGGTAGCGCAGGTGGAGACGGCATACGGCGGAGGGTTCGTCAACGCCATAAATGGCGTTCGCTCCGAATACAGCCACGGGACGACGCAGGACTGGTTTATCTGTGTCAACGGCATCATGAGCAACGTAGGGGCGATGGATTACACCCTCCACGATGGCGATATAGAGCACTGGGACTTTCACAACTGGGGCTTCCGCATGTTCATTCCCGCACTAATCGGCGACTTTCCTGAGCCCTTCGTTCACGGTTATCGGGGGGAAGTTTACCCCCTGGTGGTCGTATATACAGACGGGCTGCAAGAATACGCCAAGGCTTTAGAGGGTATTCTGTCTGACTTTGGGGTGGGAAACGTCTCCATTCACCATGCCACTGAGCTAACAGAGAACGACAAGCAAAATTTCAACATTATTCTCGTCGAAACCATGGATTGCAGCATGGTATCGGAGTTAAATCAAGCATGGGACAGGCTGGGATTCTTTGTACACTTTGAGGATGGAGCTATGGTGGTCTACGATTCAGAAGGCGACATTGAGGCCGAATATGGAGCCGGATGTGGAGTGGTCCAGGCAACCCAGAGCCCGTGGAACCCGAAGGGCACTGGGGTCTGCGAGAACATTGTGTGGATGGTGTCGGGTACAGACGAGGCCGGGGTGAAAAGCGCTGTAGATGCCCTGATCAGCCACAATGATGAGTATAAATATGCCTACGCCATAGTGGTAGCGAATGGGGAAACAGTCAAGGTGCCTCAGTGATAAGCTTCAGGTACAGGGAAAAGGGAACCGTTATCCACAGACTCAACCCGTTCTGCAAGCTGGTGTGGGTCGGCAGCGTCTCAGTCCTCGCGCTGATTCTTGATAATCCGCTGTTTCTCCTCTTGCTATTCCTATCAACGCTGCCGCTGGTGGTGACGGCAAAGGTATGCAAAGAATGGACCTCATTTATGAGGTTCGCCCTATATCTCTGCGTCGCCATAATAGTGATTAATGCCCTGGTGAGCTATCACGGCACACACATCCTGGCGGAGGCCCCCCTTCGTATCCCGGTGATGGGTACGCCGAAAATAACCTTGGAGGCCATAGTCTACGGTGTAGCGATGTGCCTGCGTCTTCTAACGATAATCTCTGCCTTTGCTATACTCACCTTTACCGTCCATCCCGATGACATGATGCTCTCGATGATAAAGATGAAGCTGCCCTATAGGTCAGTACTGGTAACTTCGCTCTCCACCAGGTTTATTCCTACCCTGTTTGACGATGTGGAACGAATTACCGATGTTCAACGCTCAAGGGGGCTTGAGCTCGACAAGGGGAGATTGCCGCAAAGAATAAGAGGCCGAATGGCTATCATAATCCCCTTGCTGTCTAATTCCCTGAACCGAACAGTTCAGGTTGCTGAAGCGATGGAATCGAGAGCCTTTGGCAGTGGAACAAGGAGATCCTTCTATAAGGAGATAAGGACGAGCCCCACCGATGTCGTCACCCTGATATTTGGATTTCTCCCCCTCGCTTTCGGCATCTTCATGCGTTTTTCAGGATATGGGGATTATCAATATTACCCAACTCTGGAGAGAATGAATCTCAGCGGTCTTGAGTGGGCTATGTTGCTCATGCTGACGCTTCTTCTATCGACAGTGGTACTACTGGCATTTATGAAGAGAAGGTTCGATCTTGATTAGGCTAAGAGGCTTAACCTTTTACTACGGTGACGCTACGAAATCGGCGTTACAAGATGTGAATCTGGAGATTGATGACGGCGAGTTCATCCTGGTGACCGGTCCATCCGGGTGCGGTAAGTCGAGTCTCTGCCGCTGCCTCAACGGCCTGATACCCCATTTCTATGGGGGCAAGATAGCAGGCAGAGTGGAGGTACAGGGGCTGGATGTAACAAAACATTCGACCAAAGAGCTAGCCACCATGGTAGGCATGGTGTTTCAGGACCCGGAGAACCAGTTGATAGCTATGGACGTAGAGCGGGAGATCGCCTTCGGCCTGGAGAACCTTGCCTTTTCACGGGATGTTATTGCAAAGAGGATGGAGGAGTCGCTGGATACACTCGGCATCCCACACCTTCGCTATCGGCAGGTACACGAGCTCTCAGGTGGCGAGAAGCAGAAGGTGGCCATCGCCTCCGTTCTCGCGCTACACCCTGATATTCTTGTGCTGGATGAGCCTACCTCGGAGTTGGATCCCAAAGGCGCCGAAGAAGTCCTCTCCATAGTGGAACGGCTGAACGATGAGCTGGGCATAACGGTTGTATTGATCGAGCACCGCCTGGATAGAGTTGTTCACCTCGTGGATAGGATGATAGTGCTAGATGGGGGAAGCATTGTTGCTGACGGAAACCCCAGGGATGTTCTGGATAGAATAGAGACCGCCAAAGTCGGTGTTGGCGTGCCACCCATAATCAGGGTGGTTCAAGGTCTGAGAGCCAAGGGACTCAGCGTTGGAGATATCCCCCTCACCGTCAAGGAGGCGAGGTCGATGCTGGATGGGGTTTTCCGGGACGTGGACAAAAGTGCTCTGTCCCGGGTGGAGACCGCTAAGGGAAAGCCGATAGTCGACATAGAGAGGCTGTGGTATGTCTATGCCGAGGGGCCCACTGCGGTGAAGAACATTAGCCTGAAGATATTTGAGGGGGAGTTCATAGCAGTCATGGGAAGGAACGCCTCTGGCAAGACAACGCTGGTCAAGCATATAAACGGCCTGTTGAAGCCAACGAAGGGACAGGTGATTGTGGATGGAATCGATACCCGGAAGGCTACCATAGCCGAGCTGGCTCAGGAGGTGGGCTTCGTTTTCCAGAATCCCAACGACCACCTTTTTGCAGACACCGTTGAGGAGGAGATTGCCTTTACCCTGAAGAACCTGGGCTATGAGGGCAAGGAGGCAGCATCGAGGGTTGATGACATGCTGGAGATGTTCAAATTGAAAGATTATAGAAGGCAGTATCCGCGCTCTTTGAGTGGTGGGGAAAGGCAAAGGGTTGCTCTGGCATCTGTCCTCGCTGCCCACCCCAAGGTCCTCATACTGGACGAACCGACCAGAGGAATGGAACACAGGCTTAAGGGCGAGCTGATGAGATTCGTGAAGGATTACCGCGATAGGGGCAACGCCGTCATCCTGGTCACCCATGATGTGGAGACGGTCGCGGAGCACGCCGACAGGGTGATACTGCTGAGCGAGGGTAGCATTGTAGTCGATGGCCCAAGGCACGACGTTCTTTCGCAGGCGCTGTTGTTCTCGCCACAGATAAACCGTCTGGTTCAGGCTTTTGAAAAATATGGCGTTTCCGACAAGATACTAACCGTTGAGGAAGCCCTTAACATATTGAAATGATACCTTTATGCCGTTATTGCGAGCGGAGCGAAGCAATCCCTTTCTGGAGATTGCTTCGTCGCTATGCTCCTCGCAATGACAGGGAAAGGCGATGAGGTCAAGATATTTTCATGTGAGAAAGAGCTACATTTTCTTAGTGCTCATATTCGCCATAGGCGTAGCCGCTATTGCTATCGCCATGTTCCCCTCCTGTCCGTTAAATGCCTTTCTGAACTGGGGACTGATAGCAACCATTCTGGTCATCCTAGCCATAGTAGCTTTCTTCTTCGAGTTTGAGGCGGCAGCGGTAGGTTCAAAGGAGATAGCACTGGTGGCAATGCTGGGAACCATATCCGCTGTGCTAAGGGTCCCGTTTGCTGCAATACCTAGCGTGCAGCCGTGTACCTTTCTCGTGATCTGTTCCGGGTATGTATTCGGGCCGGTGGCTGGCTTTATGGTAGGAGCGATAACAGCGCTGGTATCAAACTTCTTCCTGGGACAAGGGCCATGGACACCATATCAGATGTTGGCCTGGGGGCTGGCTGGGGTCTCGGCCGCCTTTGTCAGGCGATTCAACCTTGGAACAGTAGGGCTTGTGATCTTTGGCATCATCTGGGGTTACCTGTACGGCTGGATAATGAACACCTGGTACTGGGCCTCCTTCGTCTATCCACTCACATTTAGAACCTTTATTACCTATCAGTTCACCAGCGCATGGTTTGATACCTTTCATGCTTTAGGGAATACCCTTTTCCTCGGGCTGTTTGGCATGAAAACCATCGCTATAATGGAGAGGTTCAGGAAACGATTCAACTGGAGACTATCGAGCCAAACCAACAGCATACATTAGTCCATTTTAGTATGTTGTTCATTCATTGACGGAAAAGTGCTTTGCTAGATTAAAGACGCAAGACATCGGTATAAGTGCTTCCTGACAGGTTCTATCCGTGACGCCTTTCCCTTTCTACTCAAAAACGACAATTTCACCCAAGAACGACAAACTCCTCACATACCCTCTTGACAAAACCGGAAATATCCTTATAATAGTAATAGTTAGGCTAGTCTAACAAAAGTCAGGGGCGGGATCATTTTTCGGAGAATTAAATGATAACTGGACAGACGGCCAGCATGGAAGACTACCTTGAGGCGATAGCCAAGCTTGGCGAAGTGGAAACTGAGGTGAGGGTAACCGAGATAAGCAAAAGGCTGGGTGTTAAGAAACCCAGCGTTAGCGCCGCTCTTTACAAGCTTTCCGAAGACGGCCTTGTGGAGCATCGGAAATATGGACACGTGGAGCTTACTGGAGAAGGCCAGAGGATAGCTGAAGACGTTATACACCGTCATGAGGTGCTGTTTCGCTTTCTATCCGAAATACTAGGTGTAGATCGTGAAATAGCTCAGGTGGATGCCTGCAAGTTGGAGCACTGGCTGAGTGAGAGCAGCATACTGAGGCTAACCAAGTTTGTGGAATTTATCTTGACATGTCCTAGAGGAGAAGCTGTGTTGCTAGAAGGGTTCAATTACTACTTTGAAAATGGTGAGCGTATTGAAGAGCTAGTGGCAAAATGCCTTGAGGAAGAGAGATAAGCATTAATTTTTTTTTAATAAGCGAGTTAGATACGTCTAACAATGTTGTAATAACAAAGGAAATGAGTGAGAAATTGCAAGGTGCGAAAGCCCCTCCTTTCAGTTTGAATGGCCAACGGATTACGCGTAATAGATCGCTCCTTCTGGATTTAATCCGAAGAGGGGGCCATATCAATGCCGATGAGCTGTATCGCGAGGCAAAGGAAATGATGCCAGAACTCAGCCTATCCACAGTTTATCGTAACCTTCGGCTTTTCGCGAGACTCGGCTTAATTGACGAAGTAAGAATTGGAAAGAACAGATATCGCCATTACGAGATTAAGGGAGCTATCGAACACTATCATCTTGTTTGCCTCGGTTGTGGGCGACTCGTCGAGTTCCGATGTCCCCTTGTTGAGCAGTTGAAAAGCAAGGTCGGGCAGGAAAGCGGGTTTGACATAACAGGAATTGAACTCAGCATGGATGGCTACTGTCCGGGCTGTCGAAAACAGAAATGAAAGAATGAGCCGAGTTAGGAATTGATAGGAGGTGTTATATGGCGGCGAAATCCTTAGCTGAATTGAAGCCAGGAGAGAAAGGCAAAATCGTCAGGGTGCGAGGTAAAGGTAGTGTGCACAGGCGCATCATCGACATGGGAGTGGTAACTGGTACAGAGGTTGAGATGCAGCGGGTTGCCCCCTTGGGGGACCCGATCGAGATAAAGGTAAAGGGTTATTGCCTCACTCTGCGCAAAGAAGAAGCATCCAATATCTTCGTGGAGGTAAGTTAGAGAGGGGCCTATGATGCCGCTAAGCATGGTAGGCGCTGGCGAAGTTGTCCACGTGGTCGGCGTTAGGGCTGGCTGGGGGCTACAGAGAAGGCTTGCCGACATGGGGCTGACCCCAGGCGTACAAGTAAGGGTGATCAATAGCCAAGGGCGCGGTCCTGTGGTCCTGGACCTCAGGGGGTCGAGGTTGTGTCTGGGTTATGGTGTGGCTCACAAAATCATGGTTAAGTAGCTCTGTCGAGTAAAGGAGAAAGTTGTGCTATCACGCATCCTGAATGAACTGAGGCGGTCTGCAGCACCGGTCTCAAGGCGAAGGCTAAATGTGAGTTGGCCAGAATGCGGTAGCTTATAGAATTAAGCACAATGAAAACAGAAAGGAGGGCGGAGAGAATTGGCTAAAGAGATAACTGTTGCCTTAGCGGGGAACCCCAATTCAGGCAAGACTACGGTGTTCAACAATTTGACCGGGGCCAGGCAGCACGTGGGCAACTGGCCCGGGGTCACAGTGGAGAAGAAGGAGGGAAGTTGTAGCCATGATGGCTACAACATAAGTGTTGTCGATCTTCCCGGTGTCTACAGCCTGACTGCCTATTCTCTGGACGAGGTCATTGCCAGGGACTTCATAGTGGACGAGAAACCGGATGTAGTGGTTGACATCGTCGACGCCTCGAACCTGGAGCGGAATCTCTACCTTGCAGTGCAACTGTTGGAGATGGGGGCAAAGCTGATAATAGCCCTCAACATGATGGACATGGCTGAGTCCAGGAAGTATCAGATCGACGTTAAGGAGATGTCCCGCCTTATTGGGGTACCTGTGGTGCCGATGGTGGCTAATCGCAACAGGGGGACAGCGGAGCTTCTGCAGACCATAGTCGATGTTGCCGAGGGCAAGGTCGAGGTGCCTGGCCTGCGGCTGGATTATGGTCGCGAGGTAGAGGAAGAGCTGGCAAAGTTGGAGCAAATCATCAACGGCAATCCCCTTGCTCGCCGTTACTCCTCAAGGTGGCTGGCGATAAAGCTCCTGGAGGAGGACGAGGAGATAATCAAGAGATTCAAGGAGGTGAAGGGTGGACAACGAACAAGTGCTACCAGATGAGCCTGGTGACAAAAGCCTCAGCCGTGCCTGGCGAGAGAGCCTCTCGCATCTTAAGAGCGTTTACCGGGATGAGGCTGAGACGGTGATTGCCGATGCCAGATACGGCTTCATCAGCGGGCTGATGCACGATGTCCTCAAAAAGCCTTCCATCGAGAGGCTAATGCTGTCCGACAAGATAGATAAATTAGTGCTCAACAGGTGGCTGGGCATCCCTCTATTTTTAGCCATACTGTACGGGGTGTTTCAGTTCACCTTCGTGGTATCTGGCCCCTTCATGGACTGGATCGACGAAGGATTCGGCTGGCTGGCTGGTCCAGCGGCGGGCATCTCTCCAGGGTGGTTCGGCTCTCTTATCGCCGATGGGATAATCGGTGGAGTGGGCTCGGTGCTCGTCTTTGTGCCGGTGATATTCCTGCTCTTCATCGCCCTATCGATACTTGAGGACAGCGGCTACCTGGCCCGCGCCGCCTTTGTGATGGACCGGCTGATGCACAGGATCGGGCTTCACGGCAGGTCATTCGTTCCTATGATGCTGGGTTTTGGCTGCAACGTCCCAGCCATCATGGCCACCAGGACCATAGAGAACCCCAAGGACAGGCTGGTAACCATTCTGGTTAACCCACTGATGTCCTGCGGGGCCCGGCTGCCGGTGTATGTGCTGTTTGCGGCCGCCTTCTTTGTAGCTTACCAGGGGCTAGTGGTCTTCTCCATGTACGCTATAGGAATTGTCCTTGCCATCCTAATGGCGTGGCTATTCCGTAAAAGACTGGTACGCGGCGAAAGCGGCCACTTTGTTATGGAGCTTCCTCCATACCGCTTGCCTACGGTCACTGGAGTCGTGGTGCATATGTGGGAGAGAGGGAGGGTGTTCTTGGTCAGGGCGGGAACCATCATCTTCAGCGTAGTTGTGCTAATCTGGCTCTTGGACTACGTTGGTGCCTTGGAGCCAATAGGAAGAGCGATCGCCCCCATATTCAGCACCGCCGGCTTTGGCCAGTGGCAAGCAGGGGTGACCCTAATCTTCGGTATACTGGCTAAAGAGGTGGTGGTAGGCACATTTGGCGTCCTGTTTACCGGTGTTGAAGAGCTTGGTGGTCTGGGGAATGTCATCGGCTTTGAGCTGGGCTGGACATCGCTCGTCGCTTTCGCCTTCATGGCCATGTCACTGATATACGTCCCTTGTATGGCGGTTATCGCAATCATCAGACGGGAGACAAACTCCTGGAGATGGACTGGCTTCGTTATCGGTTACACGCTAGTCCTGGGCTGGATTGTGGCGACGCTCATCTATCAAATTGGCAGGCTCTTCACCTGATACTTGAAGAAAAATCGAACCGGGCGGGAGCCTGCCTACCGCCCGGTCATAGGATAAGGAGGCAATGACATGAGTAAAATCAAGTTACGTGGAATCTCTAAAGCGAGGGGTTCTGGCCTTGTATTGATACTTGCTGTGATGCTCGCAATGGCAGTGTCTCTTCTGGCCGCACCGGTCTATGCTCACGCGCCATCTGGCGCCAGCGGCTCGGTTGAGGAAACGGACCTTATGCCCATCTGGATCTTCGATGAGGACGGTGAATTATACAAGTTCGCTATCGAGGAAGACGACCTCGTGGGCTATGGCAGAGGGATGGAGCTGATCGAGATCGAGGTTGATGGCGAGAGTATTCCCGATGGCAGCCTATCGGTCTGCGAGGTTCTCACCTTCAGGGTGTTGCAGTTGGCATTCTCCCAGCTATGGCCGGAGGATGTGCCTAACATGTTGGATTTCGCTGTCAGATACGGCCACCCCAGTAATGGCAGCAAGGCCACCTTTGAGTACGTTACCCGGGCGTTCACCCATGGAGCAGCCGAGCTTGAGCTGGCAGAGGGGGTAACGAAGAGGAATTTCGATCTGGATGTCTTTTGGTACGAAATCATCAACACGGACACCGGTGAATCCTTTGAAACTCGCGTCCTTGAGGGCGTCTTTCCTGACGGCTTCTTCGAGCTGAGGACAAAGGTGAAGACCGAAACCGCAACGGCGGCTGAAGAAGCCGATTTTACGCAGCAGTGGGAGGAGGTCAGAGACAAGTTCCTGACATTGGAATCAGACGAGCTGTTCGATGTTGAGGAAGAAGAGGAAGAGTCGCCTCCATACTGGCAAATAGTCTTTACTCTTGGGCTTACAGTTGTTCTGCTCGGAACCATTGTCATCTCACTGACGGGACGAAGAAAATAGCACATCTGGAGAAGAGGTCAGGCGATGCTTTCGAGGATATTGGAGGAGCTTAGGGAGGCCAAAGGGCCGCTAGACCTGAATGAGATGAGCCGGCGTCTGGGTGTGGAGCGAAGAGCCTTGGATGGAATGCTCCAGTTCCTTGTACGTAAGGGTCGACTGCGTGAAGTTGGCCCTATTGCAGAGGCTTGCTCTCATTGCACCGGCCGTTTCAGTTGCGCCCAATTAAAAGTTGGCGTTCTGTTGGGCAAGGCGTATGAGCTAGTAGTCTAGGCTCGGATGATGTCCGTCCCTACGCTTATTGCAGGTAGGCGTACGGGGAAACCGCAGGAACAGACTTCCCGTCACTGAGCAGTATTATGCAGGTTGATGTAGGCTTTGCGCTATTGCTGACCACTCTGGCAGGACTGTCAACAGGGATAGGCAGTGCCATTGCCTACTTTATACGCACGCCGAAGTACTCCTACCTGACAGTAATGCTGGGCTTCTCTGCCGGCGTGATGATCTATATCTCGTTCGCCGAACTGCTCAAGACTGCTATCGACCAGGTAGGCTTCGCCACTGCCAATTTGGGCTTCTTCATTGGCATAGCCTTCATTGCCGTAGTAGACATACTTGTTCCTCATGAATACGAGGAGGAACGACGTGAGAGGGCACAGCCCTCAGTTGCTGGCCAAGACAATTCAAGGCAAGAAAAGGGAAAAGGATTGTCTGTCTTGTACACCACAGGCAAGTCTTCGATCCTTATGCGGGCTGGCGTTCTTACCGCTGTGGGAATCGCCATACACAATTTTCCTGAAGGACTCGTCACCTTTAGCAGTGCAGCTACAGGGGACGTAACTCTTGGAGTAGCAGTCGCTGTTGCTATTGCCATCCATAACATCCCGGAGGGCATGGCCGTGTCAGTGCCCATATACTATGCCACCGGCAGTAGGCGACGAGCCTTCCTGTACTCCTTCTCATCTGGACTGGCTGAGCCTCTAGGAGCACTCATCGGCTATGCAATTCTACTTCCCTTTCTAACACCAACCGTGCTCTCAACCCTCCTTGCCTTCGTGGCTGGTATCATGGTTTATATCAGCTTGGTTGAACTCCTACCTCTGGCACATCGATATGGCAAGCATCAGCTTGTAGTCATAGGCATAGGAGCGGGTATGCTGGTTATGGCGGTCAGCCTATTCCTGCTGAGATAGCTCTTTGAGACGAGAATGATCCTACATAAGGCTGTGGATGAGGGGTTGATGGATTTGCCGCATATTTTCAGGTAAACCGCCGGACTATAAACAGTCCGTGCCCTAAGTCATCTCAAGGTGATGTTTTCCATTGTACCCTAACATTACTCCGAAGGGGCATGGCCCTCTTGACAAAGCCCTGTTTATATGCTAATAAGTATATTAGCGGAGACTTATACTAACTATGGAAGAGAGCCCCATAGAAAACGTTGAGGAGCAGGCGGCTTTATTTGCCGCCCTTGCCGACCCTACTAGGCTGAAGCTGCTAAAGTTGCTCTGCAGACAACGCGACCCCCATGCGTTGTGTGTCAATGCTCTGGCGTGGCGTCTTGGAGTCAGCCAGTCAGCGGTGTCTCAGCACCTGCGCGTTCTCAGAAGTATTGGGCTGGTCAAGGGTCAAAGGACGGGCTATCGGGTTCATTACTTCGTAAACCCTGAGGTTCTCGGATATTTGCGCGACCTCGTCTCGGATACGTTGACAGTGGAAAAGCGCATCGAGGAAATAAAAAAAACAGGCTGAAAGCGTCCAGCATAAGAATATACTTGATCGCCAGGCAGCCCTTTTGTATCGAGAGGAGGTATTATGGCGCGCTCTAGGAGTACTGAAAGCTCAAATGTAATACAGGTGAAACCAATAGGGAGAGTGAGAAATAAGATCGAGCCGCAAGAAAGGCCGCTTCAGGACAGCCCACTGGCAAGAAGGGGGCAGAAATGGCGGAATCCAGCCTCATGGGGAGAGACGGTGTCTGAACTCGTCATACACAAGAGGCTGGCTGAGGGTCTAGACGGGATTGAGGAGTACTCGCACGTTCTGGTGTACTACTGGACTGGCAAGAAGTCGGAGACGCTTCCCTGGTACCAACGGTTCATGACCAAGTTCCACCCCGGTGGGAGAGAGGAGTTCCCTCTGGTGGGCGTATTCGCCACCCGCAGCCCAGTGCGGCCCAACCCTATCGGCGTCACAGCGGTTGAGCTACTGGAACGTAGGGACAATGTGCTCAGGGTGAAGAGGCTGGATACCTTTGATGGCACTCCCATTATAGATATCAAGCCATACATGCCTTACTACGATTCGGTCCCTGATGCGAAGATAGCCGACTGGGTGTCAGATCTTGCGAAGTTCTTGCTAACAGGGAGCACAGTTAAGTAGAAGTGTAGCCTTTTACGAGATTAGGAGGGCGGATGGATTTAGGCCTATTTTTTCAAGGGAGAAAAGATGGAAAACGGGTTTGCGGTTGAAGCGTTCAACCTGACTAAGTACTATGGGGAGCTTCTGGCCGTTGACCATATCAGCTTTGAGGTTGAGAAAGGCGAGGTTTTTGGATTTCTCGGTCCGAATGGTGCGGGGAAAACCACTACCATAAGGATGCTTACCGGGCTTTCCAAACCCACGGATGGGAAAGCCTCCGTTTTGGGTTTCGATGTCGACTCACAAATCGTGCAGGCTAAGAAGCATATAGGGGTCGTCCCCGAGATTTCGAACCTGTATGATGAGCTGTCGGGCGTTGGCAATCTGCTATACATGGCACAACTCTACGGTGTTCCCCGCGCTCAGCGCAGGAAAAGGGCAGAAGACTTGTTAAGGAACTTCGGGCTTTATGAGCGGAAAGATAGCTCTTCTAGTACATTCTCCCGTGGCATGAAGCGTGCCTTGACGATTGCTGCAGCCTTGATTCACAACCCTGAAATACTCTTTCTGGACGAGCCCACAGTTGGTTTAGATGCGGTGGCTGCTCGCTCTTTGCGCAATTTGATCGGCAACCTCCGCCAGCAAGGGATAACCATCTTCCTTACAACTCACTACCTGGAGGAGGCAGACCTTCTGTGTGACCGTGTTGCTATTCTGGTTAAGGGGCGAATCGTAAAGATCGATACCCCTAAAAATCTGAAGGCTGCGGCGGAAGAGGAATCGGTAATTGAAATCTCTTTTAATAGGGAGATATCCAGGTTAATAGAAGACCTATCTAATAGACTTCATGGAGCTAAGATAGTAGCGGTAGACCGTGATAAAGTAAGGATTTATGGCGGTATTCCTGCCGATATATATGGAAAGTTGTTCGGATTCGCTGGGGACAGAGATATTGAAATACAGTCAGTGAACAGTATTAAACCCAGTCTTGAAGATGCCTTTATCAAGATCACCGGTTTGAGCCCGGCCGTAATGGCGATTGAGAAAGGCAGAAGGTAGATGTGGCGCGATAACCTACGAGGCATTTACTACATCGTCTTAAAAGATATGAAGACGTACTACCTCAAGCCGCCTTCGGTCAGTTGGGGCATCGTCTTTCCCACCGCCTGGATTCTGGCATTCTATCTAAGAAGTCCCCACAGCTTTGAAGAGCTGGTGCCTGGACTCATTGCGATGACAGTTTTGTTCAGCACCACCGCTGCAGAGGCTGTGGTCATCAATTTTGAGCTTCGGCTTGGCTCTCTGGAAAGACTGCTATTGGCACCTATCAGTTTGCCCACAGTGCTTCTCGGGAAGGTATTGGGAGGCACTGTTTTCGGACTTATCATGGCAACCATAGTAACGGTGGGTTCGGTACTAATTTTCGGACTCCATCCCAACATACTCTATCTTATACTTATTCTCATTCCATCGCTCCTGGTATTCTCATCTCTCGGTGCCCTTTTGTGTGTTTTGGTGAAGGAGGTATTTGAAGCTCAAACCTTGCTCAATTTGCCTCGCTTTATAATGATATTTCTTTGTGGCGTTGTTTACCCTGTCTCAGCTATGCCGGTCGCCTTACAGTATGTTTCGTATATAATACCCCTTACCTATACTGTTGATGGACTGAAGCACTCTTTTTCGGCAACTTCGAGCATCATGTTTCTTGTGGATGTTTTGGTGCTGGTGGGCTTCTTCATCCTTTTCATCTTCCCAGCGACGAAACTGCTTGCCAGAAAGTTTGAATAGGGCAATAATAGGGGTGGGAAAGCGATATGCGCGTTGCAGTGTGGTACAACAATCAGGATGTGCGGGTTGAAGAGATGCCTGTGCCGCAGATCGGTCGCGGTGAGATTCTGGTCAAGATCATTGCCAGCGGTATCTGCGGCAGCGATGTGATGGAATGGTATCGCATCCACAGGGCGCCGCTGGTACTGGGCCACGAGATCGCCGGCGAGGTTGTCAAAGTAGGGGAGGGAGTGGAAAAGTACAAGGAGGGCGACCGCGTCACCGTGGCTCATCATGTCCCGTGCAACACCTGTCATTACTGCCTCAGCGGACATCACAGCGTCTGTGATACCCTGCGCAGCACCAATTTCGACCCCGGTGGCTTCGCCGAGTACGTTCGCGTGCCCGCCATAAACGTTGACCGCGGGGTGTTCCTGCTCCCCGAAGAGTTATCTTTTGAAGAGGGTGCGTTCACAGAGCCGCTGGCCTGCGTGGTGCGCGGGCAAAGGCTAGCGCATATGCAACCGGGCCAGAGCGTATTCGTCGTCGGCAGCGGCATGACCGGCTTGCTCCATGTAGCATTGGCACGTGCGCTGGGGGCAGGGCGCGTAATAGCGATGGATACCATTAACTATCGGCTGGAACAGGCGCGGCGCTTTGGTGCTGATGCTGTAGTAGACTCAGAGGATGATGTGCCGGCTCGGCTGCGTGAGGTGAATGACGGCCGATTGGCCGACCTGGTGATACTATGCCGCGGGGCATGGCTGGCTCAGGCGTTGCAATCGGTGGAGCGTGGGGGCACTGCCCTCATCTTCGCCGCCACCAGGGAGGGCGTTACCATCCCCATTCCGGTAAACGAACTGTTCTGGCGCAGCGAAATTACCATCACCAGCACCTACGCCGGCCCCCCTGAGGACTCGGCCACGGCGCTGGAGTTGATCCGCGCTCGCCGCGTGCCGGTGCGCGACATGATCACCCACCGTCTGAACCTGGATGAGATCGGCCTGGGTTTCAACCTAGTCACCCATCCAACGGAGCACAACTGTATCAAGGTCATCATCGAGCCCCAGCGATAGCTGAGGTACAAGTCGGCCCCCACTTATTGGCAACGAGCCTTTTTATGAGTGGATTCTATGCGAGTTTTCTGATGACGCCGACGACCTTGCCCTGGATTGCCACGTTCTTGGGGTCGGCGTAGATTGGGGCCATACTCTCATTGGCCGGCTGAAGGCGGACCTTACCGTTCTCTAGATAGAACCTCTTCAAAGTTGCTTCCTGCTCTCGCTTGAGCCAAACGGCGACCATCTCCCCGTTCTCTACCGTAGCTGCCTGTTGCATCAGCACCAGGTCGCCTTCGACGATAAGGGCATCGATCATCGATGTCCCTTTCACCTTAAGGGCGTAGATCCCCTCTTTATACTTGGTGAACTGCTCGGGGAGCTCCAGAGATTCCGCTGAGCCCTCCACGCTCCACGTCTCCGGGGTGGGCACGGGAATCGGCTCGCCAGCAGCGATAGTACCGATAACTGGCACGCGCAGTATGCGCTTGGCGCCCAGCCCGATGCCCCGGGAAACCTCCCGGTCTCTTCGGATATGGCCCTCTCTCTCCAGAATCCTGAGGTTGTATTCAACAACAGAGGTGGAGCTTATACTACATCCCCGAACAATGTCTCTAATTGTAGGGGGATAGCCCCGGTCATCGAGGAATCGGCGGAGGAAGTCGAGAATGCGACTCTGCTTGACGGAAAGTGCTTTCATTTGCTACCCCTTCTATCGAACTTTTGTTCTAATAAGGATAACACTGGATACTTTGTTTGTCAATAGTCTGTTGGTTTATCAGAACCCGACTATCAAGTCTCGATTCATCCTTCGTGCCCTGGGGAGTGCGGGGTTGTATCACCTTACCCCCTTCCTTCCGCTGAAGGACTCTCCTCCCGTCAGTGTCGGATCATTCGACAAGGAGAGGGGGGAACAAACATAACTGGGGGGCACCCCCAGGCCCCCGCCAGCTCCCTAGAGCCGAAGGCGAAGAATCTCATCCCCTCTCCCTTGAAGGGTGAGGGTGAGGGTGAGGGTGAGGGTAGAGCTCCCCCTCCCTCTAACTCCCTCCCGCCAGGGGAGGGAGGACTTGCTCCCCTCGCTACCTCCCCGAGATTGCTTCGTCGCTGGCGCGCTCGCAATGACAAGAATGTAGGGGCGTCCTTCTAAGAAGGATTGAACGCCCCTACTTGAACGAGCGCCTATATTATTCGGGACGAGTATGGCAACAAAAAGAATGAGTCACGCAATGAAATTGAGGAAAATCATATTTTGCTGAGAAAGTAGCGGTTCTTACCAAAGAAAAAAGAGGCTTGTTCTAAAAGGCGGGGAATGTAGCGTAAAGCAATCGGACCTAAGACTTTATAGGGCTGATAGACCCGGTATCCCCCATATTGAAGATCTGAGCATTCCTATCTATCCTTTTAATCAGCCCGCTCAAGACCTTACCGGGACCTACCTCAATGAAGGTGGACACACCGGCACCCACCATGTACTCCACGCTCCTCTGCCACTGAACACAACTGGAGATCTGATTGATTAGCTCCTCTTTGATCTCATCGGCGGTGATCGTGGGCTGGGCGGTACAATTCACCACGATGGGTACGCTGGGGTTTTCAAAGCTAAGCTGAGAGATCTCCTGAGCCATTCCCTCAACAGCGGGTTCCATCAAGGAGGAATGAAAAGCACCACTCACCTTGAGGGGTATGGTGTAGCGTGCACCCATCGCCGTTGCCAGGTCTACGGCACGGATGATGGCCTCCTTGGGTCCGCTGAACACGACCTGACCAGGAGAGTTCAGGTTAGCGATCTGGACGCCGGTCTCCTGGCATATCTCCTCCATAGAGATCTCATCGAGACCGATGATAGCAGCCATGCCACCTGGGGTTCTTTGCCCCGCCTCATGCATCAACCTTCCCCTCTCTCTGGTGAGGCGGACCGCATCGGCGAAGTCAAGCACTTTGGCGGCAACCAATGCGCTATACTCTCCCAGGCTATGCCCGGCCATGAAGGCAGGATTAACTAGCCCTCCATTCGCCTCCGCAGCAGCCCTGAGGCAGGCAACGCTCACTGTAAGGATGGCTGGTTGAGCATTAATTGTCTGAGAGAGCTCTTCTTCGGGACCCTCAAAACAAAGGCGGGACAGGGAGAAGTCCAGCGCATCGTCCGCTTCCTCGAACGCCATCCTGGCCTGGGGGAAGGCATCATAGAGGTATCGTCCCATGCCTACCCACTGGGAACCCTGCCCGGGGAAGACATAGGCTGTGTTCTGCGTCGAAGGCCACTTCGTCTGAGTCAAACGGCCGCCCCTTGTTTAGTCTATGCCCCCTTCTTTGATTTTACTTCGATTGCTTGCCTACCTGCGTAAGTTCCGCAGATAAGGCAAACGTGATGAGCAAGCTTGGGACTATGACATTGAGGGCAATAATCGATGGCAGGCACAGTCACCGCGTCGTGAGCGCGCCTGTTTCCCCGACGGGACCTGGTAGTCTTCCTTTTAGGAACTGCCATATCTATACTATCCTTCTTTATCAGAAACCAGCATCGCAAGCTTAGCAAGCCTGGGGTCTATGTCTCTTGGTGGACAATTGCATGGACCGAGGTTTAGGTTATGCCCGCAGGTGGGACATAGCCCGGCGCAATCCTCCCGACAAAGGGGTTTCATAGGAATAGCAAGAAGCAAGTACTGGCGCACCGCCTCGCTCAGGTCGATCTCCTTGCCCCCACTGATAGTGAAAGCGCTCTCATCAGCATCGGATGAATACTCTTCTTCGATGTGAAGGGTCAATGGTTGTTCCATGGGAACGAGGCACCTACTGCAAACAGCCTTGAACATTGTGTCGACGGTGCCGCTAACGAAGATCCCCTTATCAGTGCGGAGGAGAGTGACCTCCCCGGAAAATGGCGATTCGCCAGTCTCACGGAAACCATAACGCCAAGTTGTACCTATAGGCTCGCTGGTAAGCTTCGATACATCAATTATCATCTTAAGTTCTTATTATTATATTATTAAAAGATGGATTATTATAAATACAATGTTGCTTTCTGTCAAGTATGCTTACTAGCACCTAATACCTGGCGGGCAATCGTCATCCTCTGCATTTCTGAGGTCCCTTCATAAAGTTCGGTTATTCTCTGGTCACGATAGTACCGTTCCACGGCAAAATCTGTGGTATAGCCATAACCACCGAAAATCTGAACCGCCTTGTGGCAAACCCGATGAGATGCCTCACTGGCGAAGAGTTTTGCCATAGCGGATTCCTTGAGAGGAGCACGCCCTTCTTGCTGTGTTAGCCAGGCAACCCTGTATGTCAGTAGCCGAGCGGCATCGATGTCCGTGGCCATATCAGCTATCATCCACTGAATCGCTTGCATTTGAGCGAGTTCCGTACCAAATTGCTTTCTTTCCTTAGCATAGGCGACGGCGGCATCAAAAGCTGCCTCGGCTATACCTATGGCCTGGGCGGCTATGGTTACCCGGCTGGCATCTATGGCTTCCAGCGCCGTTCTAAATCCCCTTCCCTCTTCGCCTACCATATTGGCACGGGGTATTTTGCAATCCTCAAAAATCAGCTCTGTCGCTGAAGCAGGGTGTAACCCCATCTTTTTTTCTATCTTGCCTACGGAGAAGCCGGGGGTGTCCTTGTCTACAACAAAAGCGCTGATGCCTCGATATCCCAGCGATCTATCCTTGGTGGCAAAGGTGGTAACAAAATCAGCTTCAGCGCCATTGCTTATGAAAATCTTATTGCCGGTGAGAAGGTAGTATTCGCCTTCTTCGGTGTACCTTGTTTCCAAAGCGGCTACATCACTGCCAGCCATTGCCTCGGTTAAGCCGAAGGCAACCGTGGCTCCCTTAGTCACGCGAGGAATGTAGTGACTTTTTTGCTGCTCAGTACCGTGCATAGTAATGGGATACATACCCAAGCCAAGGCTGCATATATATGACACGCTTAAGCCAGCGGAAACACGGGCTATCTCCTCACAGGCTATGACAAATGCTACCTCATCCAGGGTTCCTCCATATTCTTCGGGAAAGCCAACGCTGTAGAGTCCAGCATCGGCCATCTTCTTGACAGTTTCGTATGGGAATTCCCCGGTCTCATCCCATTCGGCAGCGTATGGTTCGACTTCTTTGGCACAAAAACCGCGTACCATTGTTTGGAACATCTTTTGTTCTTCAGTCAGTTCGAAGTCCATTCTTTGAACCTCCCTTTTCGTTCTAGAATTTTTCAGTCGTTTCTCATGTGCTTGGAACTTGGCGTGATATGCTGCTTTTCCCTCTTCCTTTCTGTTCCTGAAATTGTGTTCCAGGGAATCGGGAGGCCATTTTAGCCAGAATGGTGGGAAACTATGGGCTGTTGTACTCGCCGCTTCTGTTCGAAGGTGGTTGTTGCCGTTCATTAAGGACAAGGACACCGAATAAGCAGGAACTAGACGATCTCACGGCTTCTGAGTATGGCCACTCCGATCCAGCATATCAGAATAGAAAAAGCGAGTGCCATAACAAAGATGAACCACGCTGGCGCATCATACAGACCGGCTACAGGTCCTATGTCGAAGAAGGCGAGGATGCCCAGAACGAAGAGCGCTAGAGCGCCACAGACAATAAGGCCGCCAAACACGAGTTTCAGTAATGAGGCCATGGTCATAACCTCCTGACAGGTGTTAGTTGCCCGAAGTATAGTAAGAAGTTATATAAGTGTCAATCGCAATCGACCAGAATGGATACGGCGGTGGTTATATAGCTTGAAAATGGGCTGCCTGGCTATGCTAGCCCACGCGCTTTCTTGAACCTGTCGGTCATCATCGGCACCACTTCGAACAGGTCGCCGACAATTCCATAGGTTGCCACCTGGAAAATAGGTGCGTTGGGGTCTTCGTTGATGGCGACAATGACATCAGCCGTCTGCATGCCGGCCAGGTGCTGGACTGCCCCAGAGATGCCGCAGGCGATATAGAGCTTGGGGCAGACGGTCTTCCCCGTCTGACCGACCTGATGCGAATAGGGAATCCAGCCATCATCTACCGGCGGCCGCGACGATGCCAAAGCCGCTCCCAGGACGTCTGCCAGTTCTTTCACTATTTGGAAATTCTCCGGCTTCCCCAAGCCGCGGCCGCCAGAAACGATGATATCGGCGTCATCGAGCTTGACCTTTTCAGTCAGGTCCTCAATGAAATCAAGAAGTTTGGTTCTGGAAGTGATAGCTTCCTTATCGAAGTCCACCTTTATTGTCTCACCCTGTCGGCCTTCGTCCGGTGCTGACCTTTTAAATACGTGAGGGCGGACGGTAGCCATCTGGGGCCTCCTTGCCTGGCACATGATGGTGGCCATGACGTTGCCGCCGAAGGTAGGGCGCGTCTGCAGCAGGAGCTTGCTTTCATGATCGATATCGAGACCGGTGCAGTCAGCGGTGAGCCCGGTATAGAGGATGGAGGCCACCCTGGGGATGAACGAGCGACCCATTGCGGTGGCACCGGCGAGCAGTATCTCCGGCTTGTGCTTGCGGATTAAGTCAACGAGCACCCTGGTGTAGAAATCTTCCTGGTGGTCTGCAAGTGCAGGATCGTCCGCCAGATAGACTTTGTCAGCACCATAGGCAACAAGTTGTTCGGCTGCTTCGACATTGTGGCCGATACATACGGCGCACAGCTCGGTCTCCAGCTTGTCCGCCAGTTTTCGCCCCTCTGATACAAGTTCGTAGGCCACGCCTTTCAGCCTGCCATCTCTCTGCTCTGCGAAAACCCACACTCCCTGGAAGCCCTCGCTGACCGCCTGCTCGACTTCCTCGATGGTTATGGCATCGAAGTCGCAGGCGTCCACGCAGGCGCCACACAGATTGCAGCCCTCCCCGACATGCGCCTTGTCATCGACTATCTCTATGGCGCCGAAGGGGCAGACCGGCTCGCATGAGCCGCAGCCGGTGCATTTCTCAAGATCTATCTGAATGCTCATCTTCTTTGCTTTTTCGGGTCAGGCTTTGATGGGAGTTGCTCCAAGTATTGCAAGTAGGCCGTTGGCAATTCGTGTTCACGTGCTCCCCTGAGTATGAGCTCTTTATACCAATCATATGGTGTGGGGTCAGCAGTCAGTTTCTCTGAAACATAGATTTCGACTTTAACAGGATTGTCGCCCTCGGTCAGAGCTTGCGTGCTCATTCGCTGATAACCTCCCTCCGCTCTATCAAGTTTGTCTAGCTCTGCTGACTCGACTTCGTACAGAACACCCCAGACAACAGCACCAAGGCTTTCAGTCAAATTGGCCTTGCCTGAACCGTCTGCACCTTTTTTATTGCACACCATGCGTTTGTCCAATAATTTGGCTAGCCCGACCACTTTTGCAGAGCAGACATGTGAACACAATCGCCCTATGCTCATGTTGGCCCCGTACGCAAAATACACAACATTTGGATACATAGCTTGGCCTTCGTCAATCGCCTAACGAGAGTGGACATCGACAAATGTAATCCATTTTCCTTTTGAATTTGTCGCGCTGATCTTCACTTGAAGGGTCTCGAAGACAAGATAAATACTCCTCAAACACTTTGACTAACTGTTCATGAAACAACTTTCGGTTAACGATGATCCCTTCACCGTCTTGAGTCAACTCAACCAATGGCACACTTTGGCCAATACGCACAAGCGAATTACCTTTGACCTCTGCCTGGTGGAGAATACCACAGCGGATTTGGTCGTAGAATTTCGTTGCTGTCTTCTCTTTGAAGAAGTCGCGGAACGAAGTTTTGGTCAAGAAGTGAACAAAGTATTCCTTTGACTTTCCGTCCGGGGTATTCTCTTCTCCTTCCCGAGATTGTTGTAGTGTCTCGATGAGCAGGCAATCCAACGCGAGCACTGCAAATCCAGAGTATTCGCAGTCTTTGATGAGGTCAATGAACTTGAAAAATCGGCCCCGAATGCGATCTTCAAAAATGTCTATAGCTTTCTGCCATTCCTCCTCATGTGAGAAGGTCAGAGCGTTCCAATCAGCGATGCTATACTGAGGGGAGATGCGCATAGTGCTAGTATGTTGAGTATTCTTTGACATACCCTAGATTACTTCCTCCAGCTTCTCAAGTAGCTGGTCTACCTGCTGTTCAGGGTTCCCCTGGAGCATCTCGCTCTTATGCTCTCGCTTGGGGAAGAAGATCTTTACCACGCGAGTGGGCGAGCCAGCGATGCCAGCCTTGTTTGCATCCACACCTATGTCCTCGGCTGTCCAAACAGGTATTTGGGCGCTCTTGGATTTCATGGTGCCGCGTATCGATGGCAGGCGGGGCACGTTTATCTCCTTGACCACGGTGATTACGGCGGGCAGGGGCATTTCGATGACCTCGTAGCCCTCTTCAACCATCCGCTGCACCTTCATATAGCCCTCTTGTATCTCCTCGACCTTGCTCACATAGGCCACAAAAGGTATCTTCATCATCTCAGCAAGCTCAGGCCCTACCTGGCCGGTGTCGCCGTCCAGTGTCTGCCGGCCGCAGATTATGACATCGTAATTCGATATCCTGGATATCGCTTTGGAGAGGACATAGGAGGTAGCCCACGTATCGGAGCCGGCAAAGGCGCGGTCGCTGAGCAGGATGGCCTCATCGGCGCCGAGGGATATCGTCTCCCTGAGCGCCTGCTCTGCCTGGGGGGGGCCCATGCTGATGGAGGTCACTTTGCCGCCACACCTCTCCTTGAGGCGAACGCCTTCCTCCAATGCATAGGCATCGAAGGGGTTGACGATGCTTTCCACTCCCTCTCGGACCAGAGTATTGGTCTCGGGGTCGATCTTGATGTCAGTGGTGCCTGGCACCTGCTTTATGCAAACGACGATGTTCAATCCCGCAGCGCCTTCCTTTTCAACAGCTCAAGCGCGATAACGTTTCTCAGCACCTGGTTGGTGCCCTCCCATATCTGATTGATCTTGGCGTCCCGCATCATCTTCTCCACCGGGTAGTCGCGCATGTAGCCTGGGCCGCCAAAGACCTGCACTGCGTCGGTGGTTACTTTCATCGCCATATCGGTGGCGAAGACCTTGGCCATTGCACCTATCTCGGAGATGTTCTTGGCTCCGCTGTCAATGGTCCTGGCTGTGGCGTAGATCAGGGCCCTGGCTGCTTCCAGCTCCATGGCCATATTGGCCAGTATATGCTGAATGGCTTGAATGGCCGAGATCGGGTGACCGAACTGTTCACGCTGCTGGGCATAGGCCACCGCTGCCTCTAGAGCTCCCTGGGCGAGTCCGACGGCGACGGCACCAACGCCAGGGCGAGTTGAGTCCAGGGTTTTCATGGTCACGATAAACCCTATGCCCTCCCTGCCCAACATGTTCTCTTTGGGCACGCTACAATTATGGAAAACGAGCTCACGGGTAGCGGAGGTGCGCATGCCCATCTTCTTCTCTTTCTTGCCGAAGGTGAAGCCGGGGGTATCTTTCTCCACTATAAAGGCGCTGGCGCCGCGGCTGCCCCGGGAAGGGTCAGTCAGAGCAATAACTGTATAAATTTCCGCTTCGCCGCCGTTGGTGATGAACTGCTTGGTGCCGTTGATGATGTAGTCATCCCCATCGCGGATAGCGGCGGTCCTTATGCCGCCGGCGTCGCTGCCGGCCCCCGGCTCGGTCAGGCCAAAGGCGGTGAGCTTGGCCCCACTGGCTATGTCAGGGAGGTATTTACGCTTCTGTTCCTCATTTCCATAGAGTAGTATGGGCACGGCTCCCAGTGCATCGGCGGCGAAGGTAACGGCGACGCCGCCGCAAGCCCGGCTTAGCTCTTCAACTGCCAGGCATAGCGTAAAGACCCCTTCTCCCAATCCATCGAACTCTTCGGGTATGAAGATTCTAAACAGGTCGGCATCGGCGAGGTCTTTCATTAGTGCCCAGGGAAACTCCTCTTTCTCGTCCAGCTCCGCTCGAACCGGGAGTATCCTCTCCTCGGCAACCCTTCGAGCCAGGCTCCTGATTAGCTCCTGCTGTTCGGTCAAGAAATACTCCAAGACAACTCTCCTTCAGACATAATGAACTACATTGTAGCTATTTTGTGGAACTTATCAACCCTCCGTGAACAGTCACATCCTGTATTTCAACTGTCATTTCGAGCCAAACGAAGCCCTTTGCCGTTCTGAAGGGCCCTTTGTGCATCGAAGGGCTCAGGACAGGTTTGTAAATCCGTTCGTGGTGAGCCTCCACCATTCGTGGTGAGCTTGTCGAACCATGAACGGCCCTTCGGTTAACTCAGGGAGAACGGGTAAAAATCTGGGTAGGTTGGAGCATCCGCTCCAACCGTGCCCGGAGCAGATGCTCTGGGCTACCCTTTTTATGATAGGCCATTCAGCTACGCTCAGGGAGAAAGGGAATAAAACAGGGGGGTCCAGAGGGGAGTTCCCCCTGGCGGGGCTCTCCGACCTGTCGAAGCAACTATAAAAATTGAGATAGGAAATCCTCCCTCCCCTGGCAGGAGGGAGTTAGAGGGAGGGGAGCTTCACCGCCCACCTAACCCTCCCCTCGCCAGAGTCGAGTCTTCGACCTCAAGGAGGAGGGGATAGGTGGTCAACTCTCTGGTGGAAGTCTGGGAGTTGTCCCCCAGGAACGCTTTTGGGGCCAAAGCAAAAGATGTATACTACCTGCGCCATGTATAAAGACACCATTGCTGCCATCTCCACACCCCTTGGTCAGGGAGGGATCGGTATCGTCCGCCTCAGCGGCAAGGATGCTTTGCCCATCGCCCAAAAACTGTTCAACCGCTGCCTGTCAGACCGGCGATTGGTCTACGGGAAGATCACCGACCCTTCTAATGGGGAGGTCGTCGATGAGGTGCTGGTGTCCTATATGGCAGCGCCTCACACCTATACCAGGGAGGACATTGTGGAAATCAATTGCCACGGTGGCCCCTTGCCCCTTCAGCGCATCCTTGGGCTGACGCTACGGTATGGGGCTCGGATGGCGAACCCAGGAGAGTTTACCTTAAGGGCATTCCTCAATGGCCGCATTGATCTGGCTCAGGCGGAGTCGGTTTTGGACGTAGTTCAGGCTAAGACAGCGGCCAGCTTACGGGTTGCGGTGAAGGGGCTTGGTGGGGGCTTGTCTCAGTCGCTAAGGGCAGTGCGCAGCGAGCTTATGTCCGTTCTGGCGTATCTCACAGTGAGGATCGATTTCCCTGAGGATGAGGTGGAAGAGCAGGATGTAATCCCTCCACTGGAGGAGGCGCGCCACAGGATAGGGGAACTCATCTCCAGCGCCGATGCTGGAATGGTCTATCGTCAGGGGGTGAGGACCGCCATCGTGGGGCGGCGCAATGTGGGCAAGTCAAGTCTGCTGAATCGCCTGCTCCGGCAGAGTCGCGCCATTGTCTCCCCTGTTGCCGGCACTACCAGAGATACACTGGAGGAGGTGGTGAACCTGAAGGGGGTGCCCTTCGTCCTTGTCGATACGGCGGGCATTGTGCAGAGCAAGGACCTGGTGGAGTCCCTCGGGGTGGAGCGCAGCCGCAGGGCTATCGAGCAGGCGGATTTCGTTCTACTGGTGATTGATGCCAGCACGTCCTTGAAGTCCTCCGATGAGGAGATAATCGCCCTTCTCTCTGATAAGGAAGTGCTGGTGGTGGCCAACAAGTGCGATCTCCCCCGAGAGGTAGGCATTGACCATCTGCCGTGGGCCATGGCCTCGATTTCCGCCCTAACCGGGGAAGGGCTTGAGGAATTAGAAGAGACGATGGTAGCAAGCGTTCTTGGGGGGAAGATAGTTACCTCCGATGCCCTGCTGATTTCTAACCCTCGCCACAAGGCTTGCCTGGAGCGGGCGGAGGCTCACCTTGAGCAGGCGTTATCGAGCATTGAGGCGCAAATGCCCGATGACTTCGTAACCATCGACCTCACCGCTGCCCTGAATGCCCTTGGCGAGGTCACCGGTGAGACGGTCAGCGACGAGCTACTGGAGACCATATTCAGCAGCTTCTGCATCGGCAAGTGAGAAAGATGTTGCGATTATTCCACCAGTCGACTCTCGTCTAAGGTCGCCTGACGTGACCCTGTCAACACTCGCAGCAGTCTTTTTGCTTGACAGGGAGAGAGGGCGGTTAGTATAATTTCAACTACAAATGGGGATATAGCTCAGTTGGGAGAGCGCTGCGTTCGCATCGCAGAGGTTGGGGGTTCGAATCCCCCTATCTCCACCATTTTTAAGTCGGCGTTTGTCTTGGGGAGCAAGGGCTAAGTAAGAAGCCAATGGAAATAAAATTGAACGTCATTCCTAAACCTCGCGAGGGGAGTCGCACAGTCATAGAATCTAAGGTTAGCCCTGCATTCAAAGGTGAGGCAGACGTGGACTATCTTTGTGGAGAATGCGGAGCCATTCTAGCGGAGAAAGTGCGACGGGGGCAAATAACAAATATCGTTATCCACTGCCCAAAGTGCGGGCAATACAACGAATTCCCATAGGAGGACAGCGTGAAGCTTAATGCTCTCCAATTCGAGTCTATGGCCATATCGGGTAAGCCATTTCCGCTGTTTCTTGATATCAATTTAATGGGGCGCAAAACTCTTAAATTTACTGTGACCCTTGAAGAAGACGAGGATGGCTTCATTGTAGCCAGTTGCCCTGCGCTGCCTGGGTGCCACTCTCAAGGCAGAACTAGAGAAGAAGCCATTTCTAATATCACGGAGGCTATTAGAGGCTGCATAGCCAGTATGCGTAAACATGGAGAGGCGCTACCTATGACCGATGTTGAGGAGGTGGAGGTGGCGGTTTAGTAGTATATCGCCCTATCATAGCATGATGCTGTTAGGGGCATTATGCCTTAGTAGAATTGATAGCTCATGAGTACACGCCTTCCTGTGTTATCAGGTGATGATTTTGTTAAGGTTATGCGTAGGATAGGATATATTTGGGATCATACTGAAGGTAGTCACATGATTTTGATCCATCCTTCCGGGCACAGGCTGTCAGTGCCCCGACACAAAGAGCTGGGACCAGGGTTGTTGCGGGCGCTGATTAAAGACGCTGGGCTTAGCAGGGAGGAATTTATCCGGTTGTTAGGCGAGTAAAATGGGAGGGTACATCAGCCAGAGTACGAAAAAAGCCCCTGTAGCTCAGTGGATAGAGCAGCGGTTTCCTAAACCGCGTGTCGGGCGTTCGAGTCGCCCCAGGGGTACCATATAAAGGAAAGGCAGTTTAAAATAGGGGTGTAGCTCAGTTAGGGAGAGCGGCGGTCTCCAAAACCGCAGGTCGCGGGTTCGATCCCTGCCACCCCTGCCATACGCCGAGGTGGTGGAATCGGTAGACACGCCATCTTGAGGGGGTGGTGGGCGAAAGCCCGTAGGAGTTCAAATCTCCTCCTCGGCACCATAAGCGGAAGTAGTTCAGGGGTAGAACGTCTGCTTGCCAAGCAGAAGGTCGTGGGTTCGAATCCCATCTTCCGCTCCAAGGAAATCGAAAACCGCAAGGAGTCGGGGATTCTTGCTGGTGATTATGGCGACGTAGCCAAGTGGTTAAGGCGGAGGTCTGCAAAACCTCTATGCGGCGGTTCGAATCCGCCCGTCGCCTTTTTTTGAATTTAATCTCTACTGAAAATCGGGGATTGAAATAGCCCCGATTTTGTCTTAAAGTTGCAGGAAGCCGAGGTGGCGGAATCGGTAGACGCGACGGACTTAAAATCCGTTGGGTGTTTAACCCATGCGGGTTCGAGTCCCGCCCTCGGCACCAGAAATGGGAGCGTGGCATGGTATGGGACCCTGAGTTCGAGGTCGCCTTTCACCCCAAGACGATAGCGATAGTGGGGGTATCTAGAAAGGCTCATCTTTTTGATTTCGTAGCCAATCTTCAAAACGCCGGGTACGAGGGGCGTATCTATCCCATTAACCCCAGGGCAGAGGGTGAAGAGCATCGAGGCTTAAAGTTCTATCCCAACCTTGTCTCGGTTCCTGAGCCTATCGATTTGGTGATTATATCCACTCCGCGCGAGACTGTCCCCGCGGTGCTCGAGGATTGCATTGCGGCCAATGCTAAGAACATACATATATTTGCTGCTGGGTTTAGAGAGGTTGGAGATGCCAGAGGGATTAAGCTGGAGAAGCAGGTGGTTGAGATAGCGAAAAGGGGTGGGCTGCGTATTTTAGGTCCCAACTGCATGGGGCTTCATGTACCCTCCTCCAGGATAACTACATGGGAGGAACTTGATCCCCAGAGTGGCCCTGTAGCCTTCGTCTCTCAGAGTGGTGGTCATGCTGGTCAGTTTGTGCGTGAAGGTGCCCGCTGTGGAATTCGCTTCAGCAAGGTGATCAGCTTTGGCAATGCCGCGGTGCTCGATAGCACCGATTTTCTGGAATACCTCGCCACCGACCCGGAGACGAAGTTGATCTGCATGTATCTTGAGGGTGTTAAGGACGGGAGCAGGTTTACCAGCCTGGTGAAGGAGATTAATAACATAAAGCCGGTGATCGTGTGGAAGGGTGGACTGACTGAGTCAGGCTCTAGGGCTGTAGCTTCCCATACTGGGTCCCTTGGGGGCGAGAGGGAGGTGTGGAATGCTTTCTACAAGCAAACCGGGGCGGTAAGTGTTGGCAGTATGGAGGAGCTTCTCGATGTGACCATGGCCTTCCTCTATCTTCGCACCCCAGCCAGCCGCCGGGTTGCGCTTATCGGGGCGGGAGGGGGCAACAGTGTTGCCGGCGCCGATAGTTGCGCCCGATCGGGGCTGGACCTGCCCACCCTGACCGAGGCAACTATAAAGGAATTATCAAGTTTTATACCACCAGAAGGGACTATCATCAAAAACCCCTTAGATATAGGCGTAGTATTGATGGATATCAACATGTTACTGCGTTCCCTGGAACCCATTGCCGCCGACCCCTTAATCGACTCGATCATCTTCGCGTTGCCTCTGGGGATGCTGCCCAGGAGTATCACTGATGGTCAGGCAGATGATACACAGTTGGGCAGGATGGGCGTGGTATGGAAGGAGCTACGCCAGGGGGTTTTTAGCAATTTGGTCAAGTTCGATCGCGAGAATGCTTTTCGCAAGCCAATAGTTATAGTGTTGCAGCAATCCGCGGGTGGTTTTTCCCCTGGGCTGCAGGAACGGATCCAGCAGGGGTTCCTGGAGGCTGGAATCCCCGTTTATTCCTCTCTGGAGAGGGCGAGTCGCGCCATGGCGAAACTTATTCAGTATCACGAGTCTCAGACAGAAGCACAGTGGGACAATTACTAATAAGCTATTAGAGCGTGATTAGCTCCTGGAGAATCGCTTCCGACAAATCCCTGAGCGGTGCGAGGGGTAGGGTATTTGTTAAGTCAGCGTGAAGCGGGGTAATTGAGATTCTGTGCTTATTTAATGCCCACACATCGGTGCCTTCATCGTATTGCCACTGAGCCTTCCCCCGCACGATCCAGTAGTATGTCCTCTTGCCGTCGTGCCCCTCCTGGATCACGTCCTTGTAGCTTCTACGCCCCAGTTGGGTGACCTCGATCCCCTCGATCTGGTCAAGGGGCAAATTGGGTAGATTGATGTTGAGCAGTGTTTCTTTCAGGACGGGATATGCCTCGATTCGTCTTACCAGCAGCGTTGCCAGCCGGGCCGCCGGCTCGGTGTGGATGTCCTCCATGGCGCCCACCGATATGGCTATAGAGGGGATGCCATTAAGGTGTCCCTGGAAGGCGGCGGCTACGGTACCAGAGATGAGCACATCGTCGCCAAGATTTGCCCCCTCGTTGATGCCGGAGGCTACCAGAGTTACCTCATCTTCAATAAGATATCCCAAGCCGAGGATGACGCAGTCACCGGGGGTTCCCTCCACCGAGTAGGTCTTCACACCCTTAACCAGGGGCTTTATCTCCATTGCCCTCAGTGGTTGATGCAGCGTCACCGAGGTTCCTACAGCGCTCTGCTCCCGGTCCGGTGCTACCACCACTACTTCGCCAATCTCTTTGAGCGCTGCAACGAGGGCCCATAGCCCACTGGCATGGATGCCGTCGTCATTGGTTACCAGTATCGTCAAGCCATGCTCTCCAGTACACTTTTCGCGGTGACGCCGATCTCGCCGGGGCTTGGGACTATGGTTGCACCAGCGGCGCTAAGAGCAGCGATCTTTTCTCGGGCGGTGCCCGAGCTTCCGGTGATGATGGCGCCGGCGTGTCCCATCCTTCTCCCCGGCGGGGCGGTGGCTCCACAAACGAAGGCGACCACGGGTTTGGTCATTTCCTTGATATACTCTGCTGCGTTCTGTTCAGCAACTCCACCGATTTCCCCAATGAGGACCACCATCTTGGTGTTGGCATCTTCCTCAAAGAGCCTCAATAAATCGACGGGAGTGGTGCCGATAAGCGGGTCGCCACCGACGCCAATGCAGGTGGACTGTCCAATCCCTAGATCTGTCAATTGCGCCACCGCCTCGTAGGTGAGAGTTCCACTTCTTGACACCACGCCAACCTCTCCAGGCATGTGGACGTCCCCTGGCATAATACCTGCCTTGCATCTGCCTGGAGTAATGATCCCTGGGCAGTTAGGCCCAATGAGGCGAGTCTTCTTCCCTCTTAGATAGCTAAGAACGGTAACCATGTCCAATGTTGGGATGCCTTCGGTGATGCACGCCACTGGAGAAAGGCCAGCGTCAGCAGCCTCCAGGATGGCGTCAGCAGCGAATGGAGGAGGAACGAAGATCATACTGGCATTTGCCCCCGTTTTCTTTACCGCCTGTTCTATGCTATTGAACACCGGCACCCCATCGAAGCTAGAGCCCCCCTTCCCCGGGGTGACCCCGGCAACAACATTTGTTCCATATTCGATACATCTTCTGGTATGGAAACTGCCCTCACTTCCTGTGATTCCCTGAACCAGAAGCCTGGTATTCTCATCGACAAGGATACTCATTCAAACCTCCCTAATTCTTCATTTGCTCCGAAAATAGATTTGCTCCGTTTACCCTTAGCCTGTCGAAGGGCCTGTCCTGAGTTAACCGAAGGGCCATTCATGGTTCGACAGTCCTATCCTGAGCTGAGCCGAAGGGCTCACCACAACTGGTAAATGGCACATAGCTTTTAATAATTCGTTGATAGCCAACCGCCTATTAGTTCTTTCTGGCTGCCACTACTTTCTCGGCAGCCTGGGTAAAGTCTTTGGCCAGGATCATAGGCAGTCCTGATTCGCCAAGGATCCTCATCCCCTCGTCAACATTTGTTCCTCTCATCCTGACCACTACCGGCACCTTAATGTCCAATTGTTTTGAGGCCTCAATCATTCCCTGGGCGACGATGTCACACCGAAGGATACCGCCAAAGATGTTCACCAGCGCTGCTTTGACCTTGGGGTCGGAAAGCATAATAGTAAAAGCCCTGGTCACCATCTCCTCGCTGGCGCCGCCGCCTACATCGAGGAAGTTTGCCGGCTCGGCGCCCGTGAGCTTGATAATATCCATGGTGGCCATAGCAAGCCCTGCTCCGTTGACCATGCAGCCAACATCGCCATCCAGCTTTATGTAGGAGATGTTATGTTGTGATGCTTCCAGCTCAAGCGCATCCTCCTGGCTGGGGTCGCGGAGTTCGGTATAATCGCGATGACGGAAAAGGCCGTTATCGTCGAAGTTCACCTTGGCATCCAGCGCCAGTAACCTGCCGTCCGTAGTAACTATTAGAGGATTGATCTCCACCAGGGAGCAGTCCTTCTCCTGGAATAGTCGGTAGAGGTTTCCTATCAACTGGGTCGCCGGCCTGATTTGGTCTGGTGCCAGGTTCAAGCTATAGGCAAGCCTGCGTCCCATAAAGGGCTGAAACCCAGTTATCGGATCGACATATGCCTTAAGGATCTTCTCCGGGGTCTTGGTAGCCACCTCCTCGATGTCCATACCGCCAGATTCGCTGGCCATAATCGCCGGTATGCCCTGTGCCGAATCGATGATGATGCTAAGATACAATTCACGCTCAATTGGTGCTGCCTCCTCGACAAGGACTTTATCCACTGGTACCCCTTCAGGCGATGTTTGGTGAGTAACCAGCTTCGTACCGATGATTTGGCTCGCCAGTTTTTCCGCCTCTTCGGGTGATGATGCGGTCTTGATCCCGCCTGCCTTGCCGCGACCGCCAGCATACACCTGTGCTTTAATAACTACTTTCTCTCCAAGTGTGGAGGCGATCTCTTTTGCTTCCGCTGGCGTTGCCGCTACACCTCCTTTGGGCACCGGGATGCCATAGCTGGCGAAGATTTCTTTTGATTGATACTCGTGGATTTTCATATAACCTCCTTACTTCGTACTAGAGGATGCTTAATTTTGATTCCCCGTTATATTTTAGGTATATTCCCCTCTCCCTTGACGGGAGAGGTCTAGGGTGAGGGTTCCGCACCCCCAGATTTGTGTAGGGGTATTCTGCCCCGATTATATCGGGGTGCTCTAGGCACCGTAGGAGCAGATGCTCCTACCTACCCACGGTTTTCTGCTTTGCAGCATCAGGCACAGTCGCCCAATGAATTGGGCAACTACATTTCTAAACAGCCTCTGATATTTAATAAGCCCTTCTACTTGGAAGCTGCACGTATAAATCGTGGCTATGGGCTCCCACAGGTGTAGCCAAAAGTTCGAACAAGCGGAGGGGGTGGGATTCGAACCCACGGTCCCGGAAATCGAGACAACGGTTTTCAAGACCGTCACCATAAGCCGCTCGGTCACCCCTCCCAGAATTAGTATACATCCGCTATTTTATAACCTCAAACCTGGTGTAGGGGTGGAGCGCCTGTGGTATGGCTATGCTGCCATCGGGTTGCTGATAGTTCTCCATTACAGCGATGAGCACGCGGGGCAGAGCAAGCCCTGAGCCGTTTAGGGTGTGGACAAACTGTAGCCTGGCACCTTGCTTGGGGCGAAATCGAATGTTGGCGCGTCGCGCTTGAAAATCGCCACAGTTGGAACAGGAACTGACCTCCAGCCATTCCTCGCAGCCAGGGGCCCACATCTCTATGTCGTAGGATTTGGTGGAAGCAAACCCAAGGTCTCCAGTGCAAAGCTGGAGCACCCGATAGGGGATGCCCAGCCTTTGGCATACCTCCTCGGCGTCGCTCACCATCTTTCCCAGCTCTTCTTCCGACGAATCGGGTGTGGCAAACTTGTAAAGCTCCACTTTATCGAATTGATGTCCCCTTTTAATCCCCCTTGTGTCCTTGCCAGCCGACATCTTCTCGCGGCGAAAACAGGCGGTATAGGCTGCATAGTAGAGGGGCATGGTGCCTGGGTGGAGGACTTCATCGCGGTGAAGGTTGGTCAGTGGCACCTCAGCCGTGGGCACGAACCACAGGTCGTCCTCCTCATCGTGATACAGGTTGTCAGCGAACTTGGGCAGGTTTCCCGACCCCACCATGCATTCCTGTTTCACCATAAAGGGGGGATAAATCTCGATATAGCCGTGCTCCAGGATATGGAGGTCAAGCATAAAGGAGATGAGGGCTCTCTGAAGGTGTGCCCCCAGCCCCTTGAGCACGTAGAAGCGGGTTCCTGAGAGCTTGACGCCCCGCTCAAAATCGATGATCCCCAGTTTTTCGCCGAGCTCCCAGTGGGGAAGGGGCTTAAAATCGAATTTTCGAGCCTCCCCCCAACTTCGAACAATCCTGTTTTCGCTTTCGCCCATGCCCTCTGGCACGCTGGGATGAGGGATGTTGGGCACACGTAACAAGAGGTCGTTTAATCGCTCATCGGTTGACTTCACCTGTTCATCGAGGGTCTTGATTTGTTCACCGATGTGGCGCATCTCCTCGATAAGCTGAGGAGGCTTCTCGCCCGTCTTGCCGATCTCCTTGCTTACCTCGTTTCGCCGTGCCCTGAGTGCCTCCACCTCGGCTAGCAGATTGCGGCGCTGTTTGTCCAGGGAAAGGATTTCATCAATGGGCGCGCTGTCGTGGCGCTTCTCAAGGGCGTCGCGAACAAGGTCGGGGTTTTCGCGGATAAACTGCAGGCTAAGCATAGGTTTTCCTTCTACTTGGTACGCAGTTGGGGGAACAGTATAACCTCTCTGATCGATTGTTGGTTGGTGAACAGCATCACCAGCCGGTCGATGCCCAGTCCCAGCCCTCCAGTTGGAGGCATGCCGTGCTCCAGGGCGAGAATGAAGTCAGCCTGGTATCTCTCTGCCTCTTCATCGCCAAACTGGGCCCGCCATTCCTCTTGACTTATAAACCGTTTTTTCTGCTCCTCGGGGTCGTTTAGCTCGGTGAAGGCGTTGGCGATCTCTATTCCCCCAGCAAAGGCTTCAAAGCGCTCCACCAAGCGCTTATCCTCTGGCTTCCGCTTGGCTAAGGGCGACGTTTCCACCGGATAATCCAGTATAAAGGTTGGCTGAACAAGCTTAGGCTCCACGAAGGCGGAAACCAATTTGTCGATGAGATAAGCCGGGCTAAGTGTTTCCTCCATTTCGATTCCCAACTGTCGAATTGCGTCACGCAGTGAATAGGCATCGTCATATTGGAGAAAGTCGATGCCGCAGCCTTCCTTGATGGCTTCTCTGAGTGTAATGCGCTGCCATGGTGGCGTAAAATCAATGGTATCCCCGGCGAAGTCGACCCTGGTTGTGCCCAGAACCTCCTGGGCCACATGGGATATCATCTCCTCCACCATCTTCATCACATCGTTGTAGTCGGCATAGGCTTCGTAGCTTTCAAGCATGGTGAACTCAGGGTTGTGCTTGATGGATATGCCCTCGTTTCTGAATATGCGCCCAATCTCATACACCTTTTCGAGGCCGCCCACAATGAGCCTCTTAAGGTAGAGTTCGGTGGCGATCCTGAGGTACAGGTCTTGGTCTAAGGCGTGATGGTGGGTTATAAAAGGTCGAGCCCTGGCTCCGCCTGGAATAGGATTGAGCACAGGCGTCTCTACCTCGATAAAGCCTCTTTCGTCGAGGTAGCGTCGAATATGAGCGATTGTCCTGCTACGTACCAAGAATAGATGCCTCACCTCCTCATTAGAGATGAGATCAAGATATCTCTGTCTGTAGCGCTTCTCCACATCGACAAGCCCGTGCCATTTCTCTGGTAGTGACTGCAGGGACTTGGAGAGCATGGTGAAGTCGGTAGCTCCTAATGTTATCTCTTCGGTATGTGTCTTGAAGAGATTGCCGCTCACCCCGATGATGTCTCCGATGTCGAACTCCTTGAGAAAAGCATACTTCTCACCAAGGTGGTCGCTACGGAAATAGACCTGGATTTTTCCGGAGGAGTCGCGGATATCGATGAAGGCTGCTTTTCCCATAGGTCGAGAAGCCATGATGCGACCGGCAAGGTTTACCTGGGCGTTCTCGCCTGGCTCAAAGAGGGCGATGGCTTCTTTTATAGTGTGGCTACGATGGTAACGATGTGGATACGGGTCGATGTCTTGCTGGCGAATCCTACGGAGCTTTTCCAGGCGCTGGTGGATTATGTCATCGATGCGAGCCATCCTCCTACTTGATCTCCACGATCGTCAGCTTGCGCATACCTGCTGGCACCGGAACCTCCACCTCATCACCCACTCGCTTGCCCAGCAGCGCCTTTCCCACAGGCGATGCGTTAGAGATCTTCCCCTCGCTCGGGTTTGCCTCGGCACTTCCTACGATAATATAGTAGTCTTCATTGCTGTCCTGATGGCGAACAGTCACTTTTGACCCTAACTGTACCGAATCCAATGACAAAGCCTCAGGACGAATGATCTTTGCGTTGGCGATTATGTTTTCGAGGTCGAGGATCTTACCCTCCACGAAGCCCTGCTCATTCTTCGCCTCCTCATATTCCGGGGAGTTCACAGCGCTACGCAATTCCTTGGCTCGCTGGATTCTTTCCGTTACCTCTGGGCGGCGAACTGTGCGCAGGTATTCCAGTTCCTGCGCTAGCTTTGCCAGACCCTCTGGGGTAAGGAAATTTTCATTCTGAGGCATACTCCACCTCCTTCCGCCACTAGTAAAAAGACTGAAGGCCAACAACCCTCAGTCACATACCACTAAACTATTGAATGTTACTCAACCTATATTATAAAGGCTATAATGCCATTTGTAAAGAGTTTTAAAACCTTATTGTTGATGTTCTACGATTTTGTCACCGTCTAACTGTTCTGGGAAAATGTCATCC